>CAZHFW010000005.1:0-143665 GCA_964531675.1 uncultured Phycisphaeraceae bacterium
GCACCACGTTCGCCAACGCCACCAACGGCGTCCAGGACTACGGCCAGGACCTCGGCGCGACCATCAACGGCGTGACCGCGACGGCCGACGGCAAGACGGCCCGTATCAACACGGACTTCCTTGACGTCTCCGTCACCCTCAGCACGTCGACCGCCCAGACCCTGGGCAACGTCGGCGGCTCGAGCCCGACCCTGAAGATCACCGGCGGCGGCGCCACCTTCCAGATGGCTGGCAAGGTCGACATCACCGGCCAGGTCGTCATGGGCATTGGCGATATGTCCAGCCGCAAGCTCGGCGACTCGTCCCTGGGCAACCTTGACTCGCTCGCCTCCGGTCAGACCTTCAACCTGACCACCGGCGACCTGAACAAGGCCCAGAAGATCGTCGGCGAGGCGATCAAGCAGGTGTCCGGCGTCCGCGGCCGCATCGGCGCCTTCCAGAAGAACGTGATCGGTGCGACGGTTCGCTCCCTCAACGTCGCGGTCGAGAACACGGCAGCCGCCCAGTCGGTGATCCGTGACTCCGACTTCGCCAGCGAGACCGCGAGCCTCACCCGCTCGCAGATCCTGACCTCCGCCTCCACCAACGTGCTGGGTCTGGCCAACCAGAGCCCGCAGTCGGTGCTCCAGCTCCTCGGCTAATCCCGAGTAGTCAGAGGCGTTGATCACACGCTCATAGACCCCCTCCGCATGGATGCGGAGGGGGTTCTTTGTTTTTGACCCCTCCGAACCCGCCTCGCCCGGGGCCACTCCCGATGGCGCAAGATTCGCCCGCGAGCCGATCTACTTTTCTGCATGGCCCGGCCCAGAAACCAGCCTCAGGATGCTGCTGCCCCCAAGGGCCGACCCAAGTCGCCGCGCGCCCTTGAGCTCCCGGCCGGCCTGGAAAAGATCCGCACGGAGTTCATGACCTACCTGCGCGTGGAGTGCGGGCTGCTCCCCGCGAGCCTGGAGGCCTACGGGCGCGACATGGACGACATGCTCCTGGAGGTCGCAGGCCGGGGCGTCGGGGATGTGCGGGGGATCACCCCGCAGATGCTCGCGGATCACATCGCGCTGCTGCGCTCCGAGCGGGGCATGGTCCCCGCCAGCGTCGCCAGGCACCTGGCGACCATCAAGGTCTTTTTCCGCTGGGCGGGCGCGCGGGAGTTCATCGAGACCAATCCCGCGGACTACCTGGACCAGCCGGCGCGCTGGCGGAATCTGCCCGATGTGCTCTCGCCGGCGCAGATCCGCGCGCTCATCAACGCGGCCCAGCCTCCGGCGGAGGTCGAGGCCAAGCCCGGAAAACGCCGTCCTCCCCCACCGCCGCCGCTGTGGTTGAGGGATCGCGCGATGCTGGAACTGATGTACGCCTCGGGCCTGCGCGCGACGGAGACGGCCCAGCTCATGTCCGGGGATGTGATCGAGACGCTCGGCGTGGTGCGCGTGCTCGGCAAGGGCAACAAGCACCGGCTGGTGCCCATGCACAAGACCGCGCTGGAGGCGCTCAAGCGGTATCTGGCGGAGTGCCGCCCAAAGCTGGCCAGGCCCGATGGTCGGGACAAGGGACGGGTGTTCCTGTCGAGCACCGGACGGCCCCTGGAACGCGTCGCGGTCTGGCAGATCGTGAAGCGGAACGCCGAGCTTGCGGGGCTCGCGGACGTGCATCCGCACATGCTCCGGCACAGCTTCGCGACCCACCTGCTCATCGGCGGTGCGGACCTGCGCGTCGTGCAGGAGATGCTCGGGCACGCGGACATCGCGACGACGCAGATCTACACGCACGTCGACCGGTCGAGGCTCAAGGCGGTGCACACGAAGTATCACCCGCGGGGGTGAGCGGCGTGATGCTCAGCAGTCCTGAGCGTCCCAGTGGCTGAAGAAATCGAAGAAGTCGCCCAGATTGACCTCGCCCGAGAGGTCAATGTCGGCGCAGGGCTGGCCAGCATTGAAGCAGTCGAAGAAGGCAAAGAAGTCATCGAGGTCGACTTGCTTGTCACAGTTGAGATCGATGGAGCAGACGCTGACGTACGCGGACGCCAGCGTGATGCCGTAGGCGTCAGAGACGATGCAGGTATACACGCCCGCGGCGTCCGGATCTGATCCGAACACCTCCAGGAAAGGCGTGTTGCCCACCGGAAGTTCGACGCCGTCGTGCTGCCACGTGAAGGTCCGGGGCCCATAGACGTCGGAGTTGATGCTGAGACCAACGCTCTCGGAGCGGCAGAGCTGGGTGACAGCGGGTACGACATTGGTCTTGCCACGGGCTTGGAGCGAGCACTCGGTGAGCGCGATCTTGCCCGTGCCGTAGATTGAAGAGAGGCCGAAGTTCACGCCTCGGGTTTCCGTGAGCTGGTTGGGCTGCAAGTCGAGCACGGGGATGTTGGCGAGGCCGGGAACAGCCTTGTCGTTCACAAAGACCGTGACGGTCTTGGACTGGGGGTTGTAGATCTCGACGAGCCAGAAGCTCGTCGTGCCGATCCCCGGGACGAGGACCGGAGGACCAACGTGATAGTCGGGCAGGAGGGCATCGGCGGGCTGAATGAACAGATCGCCGGCCGGATTGTTGGAGAACCAGAGGTCAAAGAGGCAACCGGGCAGACGGATCGCCAGGACCACCGCGCCCTGATTGCCGTAGGGGCTCGAATGACCGACCTTGATCCCCGCGTTGCTGACGTTCAAGATCGCGGAGAAACGCCAGCCATCCGTCATCGCGTCGGTCTGATTGAACTTGGAAACCATGTCGAAATCACGGAAGACGAACTTCCGGGTTGGGTACGCGTCGGTCCAGTTGGCGCCGACCCAGGTATAGGGGTTGGCGGTCGTGTATGAGAAGTTTGCGAGCTTGGCCGGTCCCATCCACGGAAGGGCGGGGTACCCGGAGTACGCGCTGTAGGAGGAGACGACGACCTGGGATTGAGCGTTGCCCGCCGCAATCAGGCCCAGGAGAACGGCGGCGGTTCGCGCGTGTGCTGGCATCGGTTTCTCGCAAGGGGTCGCGGGTGGATTGTGGCGGCCCCATGGGGACGACCGGATCTTCGGGGCCGCGGGTGCGGCGCAGCGTGAGGTGAAGCCGCAATCGACGTGCCGTGAGTCGGAGGACGGAATACCGCGGCCCGGTTGCCGGCGACGGTTTGGGTTTCAATACTTCTTGAAATCCCCGAACAACCGGGGAATATTTCGGACATGGGAGTCCGCATGAGCCTGTACCAGCCCCCGACCGAGCATCCCCATCTGGCGCCCACCGACACCGGGCTTCTCGAGGCGGTCGCGGCGGGCGCGGCACGACTGACGGCCGAGCAGGGGCTTAAGCTGCTCAAGGCCGCGGAGCTCCACACGCTCGGCCGCTGGGCCGACGCTCGGTGCCGGTCGCTCCATGGCGACCGCGTGCGGACGTACATCATCGACCGGAACATCAACTACACGAACGTGTGCAACGCCAAGTGCACGTTCTGCGCCTTCCGGCGCGATTCGGGCGCACCGGACGCGTACACGCTGAGCTACGACGCGCTGATCGAGAAGGTCGCGGAGCTCGAGGCGATCGGCGGGACGCAGATCCTCATGCAAGGCGGGATGAACCCGGACCTGCCTCTGGACTGGTACTTCAACCTGCTGCACGAGATCAAGACCAGACACCCCAAGATCCATGTGCATGGCTTCTCGCCTCCCGAGTTCGTGGAGTTCGTGCACTTCTTCAATCCGCCGGGCAAGACGTTCGAGGACAAGGTCCGGTGGGTGATGGTCAGGCTCCGCGACGCGGGGCTGGACAGCCTTCCGGGCGGCGGCGGCGAGATCTTCGCCGATCCGGTCCGCCGGAAGATCGGTCTGGGCAAGTGCGACGCGGAGAGCTGGCTGACGGTGATGTACGTCGCGCACTCCTTGGGCATGCACACCAGCGCGACGATGATGTTCGGGCACATCGAGGGGCACGCGGACCGCATCCACCACATGAAGCTCGTGCGCGACTGGCAGGATCGGGCGCTGCGCGACTTTGGCGGCGGGATCGCGTCGGAGGCGTGGGAGCCCGAGGAAGAGCAGCATCGGAGCGTGGCGCGGCCATTCTGGCCGCAAGGCACCATCGCCGATGCGCGGCGGAAGAAGCGGCCCACCGCGGGCGGGCACTACAAGGCGTTCATTTCCTGGCCTTTCCAGCGTGAGAACACGCCGCTGGGGCGCGTGAAGGACTGGGGCTTGACGGTCGACGAGCAGCGCGCCGAGTTCCCGGGCGACATCGTCGCGCGGGCCTTTGACTGGGGGAAGAACCCCGACGTGGACTATCGCGATCTGGGGCCCGAGGCGGCGGAGTTCGGGCGGCGCGTGCGGATGGCGGGCGCGAGCGAGTACCTGCGCACGCAGGCGATCTCGAGGCTCTTCCTGGACAACATCTACTCCATCGGTTCGAGCTGGGTGACGATGGGCCCGCACATCGGGCAGGTGGCGCTCATGTACGGCGCCAACGACATGGGCTCGGTGATGATGGAAGAGAACGTCGTGTCCAGCGCGGGAACGACCTACTGCCTCGACGAGGCGGTGCTGTGCAGGCTGATCCGCGAGAGCGGGTTCGTGCCCGGGCAGCGCGACAACGTCTATGACCTGCTCAAGGTGCACGACGGCGCGGACTCGCCCGACCTGCAGGTCGGCGACTGGTCAACACACCGGGCCCGCAAGATGCACCAGCAGGCGCCCAAGCAGCCCAAGGTGAAGGTCACGATCAGCGCGAACAAGTAAAGCCGAGGCTCGGGCCCACGCCGCACGAGGCGGGTTCAGCGCGCCATCGAAGAGAAACGCGACGTCGCTGCGGAAGCCTCGCTGACGTGCAGCGCGGGCTGGGCCGCCATCGGATCCGCAACCGGAACGACCAGCAGGCAGGCGGGCGAGACCGTCACGGGCTTGGGCGCGGCCTGGATGGGCAGACGGGACTCCACGCGCCCGACGGGCGTGTGCCAGGACTCGATCTCCTGGAGCGACGCGGGGCGGGCGGCGGCGCGGCGCGTGCACGTCTCGCGCGGATCCGCGAAGGATGCGCCCGCGTGCAACGCGGGAAGGGCGATCAGGAGCGCAGCGATCGAACGGCCCGTGGTCATGGGTCTGGCCAATCCAAAGGTTCTCGGACGCGTGCAGCGACAACATGGCTGGGCACGCGGGCAGGAGTATCACCACCTCAAGGCGTGATGACCACCTCGAAGCGGTGAATTCCGAGTGAAGAAAGCGCGATGCGAATCTGGGGTCAGCCCTGCGCGGCCTTGGCCTCGTCCCAGAGCCCGCCAAGCGTGATCGGGCGGATCCAATCGGCAAGCCCATAACCGTCGTAGCCCGGCGTGTCGGACTTCTGGAACTCTTCGCGCGACTTGCCGGCCTTCACAGCGGCCGCGGCCTTGGGGGCCAGATCCTCGAAGAGCGCGATCTGACGCTTGAGCGCTTCGCGATCGGTGAGTTCGCCATGACCAGGCACGAGCACCGTGTCACGCTCGCAGAGTTCGTACGCGCGCTGACACGAGTTGATCCAGCCCTTGGAGGTCGCGCCGCTCTTGACGTCAAAGTAAGGCCAGACCTTGTTGAAGAGCAGGTCGCCCATGTGCACGACGTTCTGCTCGGGGAGGCGGATGACGATGTCGTTGTCGGTGTGGCCCGCGCCGAAGTGATGGAGCTCGAGCTTGATCTTCCCGATCAGGATGCCTTCCTTGACGCCCTGCATGGCGCGGGTGGGCGCGAAGTCCGCGGGACCCCACGAAGCGATCTTGTCGCCGATCTCCTGCTGGAAGAGGTTGGCGCGGCCCTTGTCCTCGGGCTTTTCGGAAGCGTTGAGCTTGCGAATCGCAGCGGCGGCGCCGTCCTGATACTGCTTGATCTGGCCCTTGATGCGTTCGATGGCCTTGGGGTGGGCCAGGTGGTCGACCTTGCCCACGAAGGCGTTGTTGCCGCCGGTGTGGTCGGCGTGGTGGTGGGTGTTGATGACGAGCTTGAGGGGCGCGGGTTTGGCGCCGTTCTGAAGCTTGTCCATGGGGGGCTCGTCCAGCGCGATGACGTCCTGGGCCAGGAATGTGCCGTAGGGCACGTTCTTGGTGTCAATCAGGACCGCGCCGACGCCGCGCTCGATGACCGCGAGGGAGTTGCCACCTTCACCAAAGCCGGCCCGGCAGACGATCTCGGCGGGGCCTGTGCCGAGTTCCTTCCAGTCAAAGACGAAGGCGGGACGTGCCAGCGGGCGGGGCCCGCCGTGGGCTCCGCGGCGGAACCAGGTGTTGGCGCTGCGGGTCCCCAGCGGGGAGCCCAGGGCCGAGGAGGCCAGGCCCGCGGTCAGGGCGGTGGCGACGAAGGACTGGAGGAGTTCACGGCGGGAGTGGCTCATAACGCTCCATTCGCGGGCGGCAGCGGGGTTGGATGTGCCGAAAAGGGCCCGAAAGGGTGCCTCGGAAGGCCGGGAGGCCTACCATCGGACCCGATTTTCACGCCCGGGAGAGTGTAACGCCCCCGGAATGGTTCGATCGAGGAAGTCCTCAACAAGGCGGAACTGATCATGAAGGCGACGCAGCTGAGCAAGGGTCTTGGTGTCAAACTCGACGGTCGTCTGTACTTCCTGACGGAAGTGGAACACCGCACGCCGGGCAACCTGCGGGCGTTCATCCAGATCAAGGCCAAGGACATCCTCAAGGGCAACTCGATCGAGAAGCGCCTGGGCTCGGGCGACGACGTGGAAGTCGTGGACCTGGATCGTCGCCAGATGGAGTATCTCTACTCCGACTCGTCCGGCGCGACGTTCATGGACAAGGAGACGTACGACCAGTTTGTCATGCCCACCTCGGTGCTGGGCGACTCGCTGAAGTTCCTGCGTCCCAACAGCGACATCATCGTGCTCATGCACGACGGCAACCCGGTGATGATCGAACTGCCCCCCTCGGTCACGATGACCGTCAAGGACTGCCCGCCTGAAGTGAAGGGCGCCACGGTCACCAACCAGACCAAGGACGCGGTGATGGAAACGGGCCTGGCGGTCCGCGTCCCCGCGTTCATCAAGATCGGGGAGACGCTCTCGATCTCGACCGCCGACGGCTCCTACCTCGGCCGCGCCTGATCGCGAGAGAGACAAACCGACGCCTGACGAGAGGCCGCCTTCGGGCGGCCTTGTCGTTTTTGGACCTCGGGGGCTTCAATGCAGGCAAACCGGCGCTCGCACGCATCTCACGCAAACGGGAATCTCCACGATGGCGCGGGGTTCGGGCGATAATCCCGCCATGAAGAAGCTCGGCAAACTCGCGGGCGTGCTGGTCGTCGTCCTGCTCATCGGCGCCGCTGCGGCGTTCTTCCTCTTGCGGGGCAAGCCCTCGGGCGAGCTTGCGACCTGGATCGGCAAGCAGCTGGTGGGGATCACCTCGTCGTACATCGAGCCCACCATCGCGTTCGAGAAGATCGACTATCAGGCGCCGTATTCGGTCACGCTCCACGATGTCCGCTTCACCGCCAAGGACGGCACGCAGGTCGTGGGCGTCAAGTCGCTGCACGTCGAGCTTGCCGAGCTTCCGGCGCTGGGAAAGCCCATCCAGATCAAGTCGGTCGTGCTTGATCAGCCCGCGATGAACCTCATCAAGACGCCCACGGGCTTCAAGGGGCTCGTGCCGTTCGTCAAGGCCACGCCGGGCAAGTCCGACCAGGCGGTGGACCCGAACTTCAAGGTCTCCAACGTTTTCAAACTCCGCGAGCTGAGGCTCAACGAGGGCGTCGTGAGCTATGACGAGTCGGACGGCTCTCCCAAGATGGTCGTCGAGGGCCTCAACGTGAAGCTCGACGTCACGCCCGACGAGAAGGCGGGGCCGGGCTGGTACCACGTCAAGACCACGATGGGGCGCAAGCCTCAGGCGATCATCGACGTGGATGGCGAAGTGAACATCGACACGATGATCGCGCGCTTCGCCAAGCTCGGGCTGGACGTCAAGGTCGGCCCCGACACGATCGGCGGCTTGCCTCCCCAGGTGCAGACGCTCGTGAAGGAGCATGACGCGTCGGGCGATCTGAAAGTCACGCTCTCGGGCGAGGTGCCCTTGATGGCGCCGATGACCGCAAGCGCGGACGTCAAGGTGAGCCTGACGGGATTCAACGTCGCCTTCGGGGAGACCAAACTCCCGATCGACTCGGCCCAGATGACCGGCAAGCTCGCGGGCGGCGTGTTCACGCTCGCGCCGAGCCAGGTCAAGCTCCTCAAAGGCGAGGCGAACTTCGATGCATCCGTCGGACTTTCCCAGGCCGGCAGACCTGCATCGCTGAACTGGTCGGTCTCAAACATCGACATGCAGGAAACCCTCCGGGCCCAGGTGCCTTCGGGAACCGCGCCGCCCTACGCGGGGATCGTGAATGGCAACGGGTCGGTGCGCACGTCGCTCGACGATCCGACCGGCGCGATGAATGGACAGGGCGTGGTCGCGCTGCGGCAGGGACACCTCACGGGGCTTCCCGCGGTGCGTCAGCTGGCGGCCGCCACGGACCTGCTCGGGAAGATCAGCTCGAGCCTGAAGTTCGACCACACCGCCGATGCGACGTTCACGCTCGATGCCCGCGGGATGAACATCTCCGATCTGCAGATCTCCACGGAGTTCATCGGCGTCAAGGGGAACGGGCTGGTGGGCTACGACCGGAGCCTCGACATGACCGTGAGCGCGGGACCGATCGAGAAGCTCGCGGGCCTGCTTGGCAAGAACCAGGTCTCCAAGTTCATCGGGGATCTGACCGGGAGCCTCGTGAAGTACCGCATCGGCGGCGTGATCGGCTCCCCCACGGTCAAGGTCGATCCCCTTGGGCTTCGCGGCAAGTAAACCCGGCGCCAACAATCACGCGTGAACATCCTCCTCATCGGACTCCGCGGCTCAGGGAAATCGACGCTCGGCCCAGCGCTGGCCGAACGGCTCGGGCGGTCGTTCACGGACCTGGATGATCTGGTGGCCCGCGCCATGCGCGCGTCTTCACCCGCGGAGGCGTTCGCGAACCACGGCCAGGCGGCGTTCCGGCAGATGGAAGGCCGCGTGCTCGCGGATCTGATCAAACCCGACAACCAGATCATCGCGCTGGGCGGCGGAACGCCGACGGGGATGCTCGCGCTGGAGACGATCCGGAGTCACAAAGAGGCGGGCAAGGCCAGGATCCTGTACCTGCGGGGCACCCCCGCGACCTTGCGCTCCAGGCTTGAAGAGACCGACATCGCGTCGCGCCCGAGCTTGACGGGGGCGCATCCCCTCGACGAGATCCAGACGGTGTTCGAACGCCGTGATCCGCTTTATTCGGATCTGGCGGATGCGATCATCGAGATCGATGGCAAGGACACGAGTCGGGTGCTCGAAGAGATGTTCCAGGCGGCGCTGGCGTAGGCCACGGGACGCGAATGGGCGGATCGGTCAGAGCCGCGTCGCGCGAGCGACCGGTTCGGCGTTTGGATTTGGTGATCGGATTTGGCGCTTCGGTTTGGCGGACGCTTTGCCGGCGGCTTGCGCCGCTCGGCTCTGACGTGCGTTTACGCATCGGCTTGGCGGACCGCCTGGCAGAAGGCTTCGATGAGTCCGTGGTCCTTCACGCCGCGTTCGCGTTCGACGCCGCTGGAGACGTCGACGCCGTAGGGCCTGAGGATGCGGATCGCATCGCCCACGTTTTCGGGTGTCAGGCCTCCCGCAAGGAAAACGGGCTTGGAGACGTTGTCGAGGAGCGGGGCCAGATCTTCCCACTTGAACGCGACGCCTTCGCCGGGAGCGGGGCCATCGATGAGCAGGGCTTCGACGTTGGGATTGGGGTCCCAGCGTTCGAGGTCGGCTTTGATGGTTTCGGGCGTGTAGCGGATGGCGCGGATGACCGGGGCGCACTGGTCCACGAGGGCTTCATCTTCGGAGCCGTGGAGCTGGGTGTGGGTGGTCGGGCAGAGTTCTTCGATGTCCGCGAAGGCGTCGACGGAGTGGTTCATAAAGACGCCGACGGTGCTGACCATCGGGGGCAGGTTGATCATGACCTCCGCAGCGGCTTCGGGCTCGATGAAGCGGGCGGAGGAGCGGACGAAGATGAAGCCGATGGCGTCCGCGCCGGCCTCAGCAGCGGCGAGGGCCGCCTCGGTGTCACGGATGCCGCAGATCTTGATGCGGGTGCGCATGTTTCAGACGCGGGGCGCGTCGATCTCCTGGAGCAGCTCGCGGGCCAGGGCCGCGTGCTGTTCGTCGGTGAGCTTGGCTGCGGCATCGACCAGCAGCGGTTTGGCCTCGGCGGGGCGGCTCAGGTACCGGGCCTTGAGCAATCCGAGCATGAGCTTCACGTGGGCCACCTCGCCGTCGCTCGGGTAACCCGCGAGGAACTTCTCGTACGCGGCAGCGGCCTCCGCGTGAGCGCCGGAAGCGAAGAGGTGATTGCCCATCGCCAGCATGTTTGGACGGCTCAGGAGCGTGACCGAGGGGATGGTCGCGTAGGTCAGGCAGAGCTCGCGGTAGAGCGTGGCGGCGGCGGGGAGATCGCTGGATGCGATCGCGGCGTTCACGCGGGCGCGGTGCTGGAGGGCTTCCTCGGGGATCGCGGAGACGACCGCGGGCGGAGCGCCGCGGCTCGGATCGCGCCGGTCCTTGCGGGACTGGTCCGCCTCCTGGGCTGCGGAGCGGAACTCCGCCAGGCGGCGCTTGTGCTTGAAGATCTGGAAGAGGTCGTATTGCTCGCGCTTGAGGATGCCCGTGGCGAGCAGGATGAAGGCGACGACCCCGCCGTAGAGATAGCCCGCGATGTGGGCCTCGTAGGCGACGCGTCCGCCGACGCCGATGCCGACCAGATCGCGGGCGATCGCGATCGCGATGAACCACGGCGCGGGGATCTGGAAGATCCCGATGAAGACCAGGAAGATGAGGCACTTGATGTTCGTGCGCGGGAACAGGACGACGTACGCGCCGGTCACCGCAGCGACCGCGCCGGACGCGCCGATGACCGGGGCCACGCTGAACATCGCGTGGGCACCCGCGGCGACCGCGGCGCCGATGAGGTAGAAGAGCAGGAAGCCGATGCGGCCCAGGCGGTCCTCGACGTTGGGGCCAAAGACCCAGAGCACGAGCATGTTGCCGAAGATGTGCCAGAAGTCCGCGTGGACGAAGGCATAGGTCACCGCGGTCCAAGGCCTGGTCTCGAAGAGACCCTGGGAGAACCTCAGGGCGGTCGCGATCGGGTCGGCGCCCTTGGAAATCAGGGGGCCAAAGAGCTCGACCTGCTCGGGGTCGGGCAGCGGGCGGCGCGTCACGCCGATCAGGTACAGGACCACGTTCACCGCGATGAGGGCGAAGGTGACGATGGTGGTCCGGGAGAGGGGGCGATCGGTGCCCAGGGGGATCATGCCGGGGGGAGTTTATGGCTGGCCGACGGGGATCCTCACGAGGAGTGGTGAGATCCCCGCGGCGATATCGGGACACGAAGGGGGGAAAGCCGGACCAGTCAGGGTCCGCTCGGGAGGGGAATTCGCGCCGAACACCCAGGTTTGTGGAGGGGGATCGGGGGCATCTCTATAGTGGGTTGTTGGCGGGGCGGCTCCGACTCCGGGGCGGACGACCGCGGCTCGACCACATCATCGTTCAGGCTACCGGGGCCTTGTCCCCCGTGAGGTCCAAGCTTTGTTGAAGGACGTGCAGATGGCCGGCTACTCCAAAGGTCTTGAGGGTGTTGTCGCTGCGCAGACCAAGATGTCGTTCATCGACGGCGAGAAGGGCGTGCTCGAATACGTCGGCATCCCGATCGGTGAACTGGCCTCCCACAGCACGTTCGAAGAGACGGTGTTCCTGCTCTGGAACGGGCGGCTTCCCAAGAAGGGTGAGCTCGAGGAGTTCAGCACCGCGATCCGCGCCCGCTACGCGCTGTCGCCGGCGCTGGAAGCCCGCCTGACCTCGCTCCCCAAGACCGCCGAGCCCATGCACGTCATGCGCACGCTGGTCTCCTCGCTCGGCCTTGACGATCCGTCTCCCAACGCGATCGACATTCCGGGCATCCGTGAACGTGCCCTGACGATCCTGGCGCAGGTCCCCACCATGCTCGCGGGCTTCCACCGCTACCGCTCGGGCAAGCCCCTCGTCAAGCCCGACCACAGCCTCGGACTGGCCGAGAACTTCCTGTACATGCTCAACGGCCAGCGCCCCACGCCCACCATGACCAAGGCGATGGACGTCTGCCTGATCCTGCACGCCGACCACGGGTTCAACAACTCCACGTTCACCGCCCGCGTCCTGGTTTCCACCGAGAGCGACATCTACTCGGCGATCACCGGCGCGATCGGCTCGCTCCGCGGCCCGCTCCACGGCGGCGCCAACGAGGGCGTGATGAAGATGCTCAACCAGATCCCGACAGTCGCCGATTGCGAGCAGTTCATCCAGAACAAGCTCGCCAAGAAGGACAAGATCCCGGGCTTCGGGCACCGCATCTACAAGGCGTACGACCCCCGCGCCACGCACCTGAAGGTCCTGGCCAAGCAGCTCGCGCACGACACGGGGAACATGTCCCTGTTCGACAAGAGCACCGCGATCGAAGCGGTCATGAACCGCGAAAAGGCCGCCAAGGGCATCTACCCGAACGTCGACTTCTACAGCGCCACCACGTACCACTGCATCGGCCTGCCCCTTGACCTGTTCACGCCCTGCTTCGTGCTGGCCCGCGTGGGAGGCTGGTCGGCCCACGTCATCGAGCAGCTCTCGGACAACCGCCTGTTCCGCCCCGATGCGGACTACGTCGGCCCGCACGACGTGCGCTACACGCCGATGACGGCGCGGTAAGTGACTTTGAAGGAATGACAAGGGCCGCGACGGAAGTCGCGGCCCTTTTTCGTTGGAAGCGATCGGGAAGCGTGCGTCTCTTGAGGCAGTCGGTCACGCATGGGTCAAGTTCACGCTCACGCCCGGATTAAGTTGAAGCTCGCGCCTTGCTCACGCCCGGATTGGACGCTTCGTCCAATCCGGGATGCCTTTGGTCGCGGGGACAGCGCAGGAAGATCCTGGATTGGACGAAGCGTCCAATCCAGGCGTGAGCGTGGAAGTGATCGCGGATGTGGGCGAGAGCGCGGATCTAGACGTGGGCCGGGGTGCGTCGAGCGTGCTCGGGACTCGGACCTTCGCGGACTCAGGTCCGGCTTCAGCGAGAAATCACGATGGGAGGTTTCAGGATCGGATGAACTCGAGCAGGTCGGCGTTGAGCTGATCGCGGCTGGTGTCCATCAGCGCGTGCGAGCCTCCCTTGTAGACCTTGAGGACCGAGTTCTTCACGAGCTTGTGCGCCATCAGCGCCGAGGAACCGATCGGGACGATCTGGTCGTCGTCGCCATGGACGATGAGCGTGGGGATGGTGAACTTCTTGAGGTCTTCGGTGAAGTCGGTCTCGGAGAAGGCCTTGATGCAGTCGTACGTGGCCTTGTGGCTGGCCATCATGCCTTGCATCCAGAAGGAGTCGATCATGCCCTGGGAGGGCTTTGCGCCGGGGCGGTTGAAGCCGAAGAACGGGCCGCTGGCGACGTCCTTGTAGAGCTGGGAGCGGTCCTTGAGCGAGGCGGCGCGGATGCCGTCGAAGACCTCGACTGGAAGTCCGCCTGGGTTGGCAGCGGTCTTGAGCATGATGGGCGGGACAGCGCCCACGAGCACAGCCTTGGCGACGCGGGCGGACCCGTGGCGTCCGATGTAGCGCGTGACTTCCCCGCCACCGGTGGAGTGGCCGATGTGGATCGCGCCGCGGAGGTCCAGGGCCTTGGTCAGTTCCGCCAGATCATCGGCGTAGGTGTCCATCTCATGGCCATGCCAGGGCTGGCTGCTGCGCCCGTGCCCGCGGCGGTCGTGTCCGATGCAGCGGAAGCCCCGCTCGGCGAAGAAGAGCATCTGGGCTTCCCACGCGTCGGAGCTGAGCGGCCAGCCATGGCTGAAGACGATGGGCGTGCCCGAGCCCCAGTCCTTGTAGTACATCTGGGTGCCGTCGCGGAGGGTGAGGAAGGCCATGCGTGCTCCTTTGGCTGGGCGTGATGCATCGCGGAGTGGTCGCCTCCCGCCGCGCGGGATGAGGCATCGGAGCCTATCGATGGTTGGGGCACGATGTGGTGCGGTGCGCGAATTTGGTTGAAATCACGCACAGTGCAGGGTGAAACCGGATGCCGCGGGGTGGATGCAGAGCTGCGGCGCGCGACTGGCGTGCGTGTGTCAAGGACGCTTGTTGCGATTCTCTTCGTTGAGCCAGATTTCTTTCTCGAGCCAGCGCCGCATGTCGAGCTCGTCGGCGCGCAGGCGCCCGTCCCAGTGGCGGAGCGCTTCGAGCAGGAGCGGATCGGAAATGTGCGGGTCCGCGAGCACCGGATCGGTGTTGACCGGCAGGGCCGGCTTGGGGGCGTGCGGCGCGGAGGAGGCCGCGGGAGGATTGGACTTGGGTGGCGCCGCCTGTGCGTGCCCGTCCGTCTTGGGCTTGTCGGTCTTGGGCTTCGCGGTCTCGGGCTTGGGCAGAGACGAAGGACGGGCGGGCGGCTCGGGCTCGAACCCGAACTCGCGCATCCAGAGGGCCAGGGAGTACGGATCGAGAGGAATTTCTTGCGCGAAGGCGGGATACGCCTCGGGGCGCGGGCGGGCCTCGTCGGCGGCAAGCTGGGAAAGGAACTCGCCGCTGGTGATCGACTGGGCCCCGCGCCGGCTGGCGGCCTTGCGGACGCGTCGGTCGGTCGAGACCACCAGAAGCCTGGCTGGGGCGGAGTCCTGGGTCAGGAGGCGTTCGATGAGGGAGTCGGCGTCCTTTCCGGCTCCGGCGAAGAGGATTCGGCACTCGTGGATGGTGTATTGCCCGGGGAATCGCCGGTCGGTGGAGGCCCGGGTCAGGGCTTCGGAGCGGGGGGTGCCGTCGCAGACCAGGAGGGCGGGACGGGCGGCGTATCGGCTGGCCCGGATGAGGCGGGAGAGCCCCTCCAGCTCGATCCCGGCCAGATGGGAAGGGAGAGCGCCGGTGGCGTGGAGGGCGTTGTAGGCGTCAATTATGAGCACAAGTCCATGACCTGGATGGTTTTAAGGCGGAAACAGGCGGGTTTCAAGGTTCGGGTTGTTCGGCGGAACCGAACTTGATTTGGCGGGGCTGGAATCCTTTACTTGAGGCCCCACGCTCGGCGGAATGTCCGGTCGGGCTGGGAGTGCATTCTTCGCACGGGCAACGAACTCTTACGAGGACGAGCATGGCGATTCGGGTCAAAGCACGCAGCGGCGAGTCGGTCGAGCAGATGATGCGCCGCTTCAAGAAGCTGTGCGAGAAGGAAGGCCTCACGAAGGACGTGAAGCGCAAGGAGTTCTACGAGAAGCCTTCGGAGCGTCGTCGTCGTGCGGCCCGCAAGGCGGTGAATCGCCGCGTGAAGGGCGATGACATCGGCAGCCCGTCGGGCGGCAAGGGCGGCAAGGGCCGCTTTGCGAAGAACGCCGAGGCTTGATCCCGGCTTGATCTTGATCCTGACCCCGCTTCTGGCGGGGTTTTTTGTCTTTCAGAGCGTCGAATCACCGACGAATCGTGATTGGCGAGCCCTCAGGTGTTGTGTGGGGATTTGACGGCTCGCCGAGATCTGAACAGAATCGACCCCACGGATCCGCCGCGACGCGTTCCGATCGCGGTCCTGGATCGTTCACACGCGATCACGAGAGGCCTCTCATGCAGAACCTGATTCGATCCTTTCTTCCGCTGGGCCGGCTGAGTGGCCTGCTGGCGGCGGTGGCGCTCTGCGCCACGGCCATGCTGGCGGCCCTTCCGGCGCACGCCCAGAACAAACCGGCCGAACCCGCGGTTCAGGGGGCCAAGCCCTCCGAGCATGCGGCGGCACTGGCCGAGGGCGCCAAAAAGATGGCGGCCGAGCACACCGGCGGGCACAAGCCCGGCGGCGAGGCGAACCTGGTCCTTCCCCGCGTAGGCGAGGCCAAGTTCTTCAATGACAAGATCGACGGCTACACGCTGCTCCTGGCGGGCATCGTGGTCTCGATCCTGGGCATGGTCTTTGGTCTGGCGATCTACGCCCAGCTCAAGGGCCTCCCGGTCCACAAGAGCATGCTCGACATCTCCGAGCTGATCTACGCGACCTGCAAGTCGTACATGATCCAGCAGGGCAAGTTCCTGATGGTGCTGTGGGCGTTCATCGCGGCGGTCGTGTTCGTGTACTTCAATATCCTCGTCGGCTTCCCGCTGATGAAGGTGCTGATCATCCTGCTCTTCTCCCTGGTGGGCATCGCGGGCTCCTACGGCGTGGCCTGGTTCGGCATCCGCGTGAACACCTTCGCCAACAGCCGTGCGGCCTTCGCCTCGCTCCGAGGCAAGCCCTTCCCGTGCTACGCGATTCCGCTCAAGGCGGGCATGTCGATCGGCATGGCGCTGATCTCGGTCGAGCTGCTCATCATGCTCGGCATCCTGCTGTTCGTTCCCCCGGATCTCTCCGGGCCCTGCCTGATCGGCTTTGCGATCGGCGAGTCCCTCGGTGCGTCGGCCCTCCGCATCGCCGGCGGCATCTTCACGAAGATCGCCGACATCGGCTCGGACCTCATGAAGATCGTCTTCAAGATCAAGGAAGACGACGCCCGCAACCCCGGCGTCATCGCCGACTGCGTGGGCGACAACGCCGGCGACTCCGTCGGCCCCTCCGCCGACGGCTTCGAGACCTACGGCGTCACCGGCGTCGCGCTCATCTCCTTCATCCTCCTCGCGGTGAAGGATCCCTCGGTCCAGGTCCAGCTCCTCGTCTGGATCTTCGTGATGCGCATCGTGATGGTCGTCGCCTCGGCGATCTCGTACTTCATCAACGACGCCATCGCGAAGGGCAAGTACCAGAACTCGGACCAGTTCAACTACGAGCACCCGCTCACGATGCTGGTCTGGATCACCTCGGTGGTCTCGATCATCTTCACCTTCATCGTCTCGAAGGAGCTCATCCCGAACCTCGGCGACGGCACCCTCTGGTGGAAGCTTTCGCTCATCATCACGTGCGGCACCCTCGCCGGCGCCATCATCCCCGAGCTCATCAAGGTCTTCACCTCGACCGAGTCGGGTCACGTGCGTGAGGTCGTCACCTCGTCGCGCGAGGGCGGTCCGTCGCTCAACATCCTCTCCGGTCTCACGGCGGGGAACTTCAGCTCCTTCTGGATGGGCGTCATCCTCGTGGTCCTCATGGGCGCCGCGTGGATCGTCAGCATGCAGGGCCTCGGCGCCCTCATGACCGTCGGTCACGTCGACGCTTCGCCGGTCTTCGCCTTCGGCCTCGTGGCCTTCGGCTTCCTCGGCATGGGCCCGGTGACCATCGCGGTCGACTCCTACGGCCCGGTGACCGACAACGCCCAGTCCGTCTTCGAACTGTCCACCATCGAGAGCATTCCGAACATCAAGGGCGAGCTCAAGCAGGCCTACGGCTTCGAGCCCGACTTCGAGAAGGCCAAGGAGTGCCTCGAGGAGAACGACGGCGCGGGCAACACCTTCAAGGCCACCGCCAAGCCCGTGCTCATCGGCACCGCGGTCGTGGGCGCGACCACCATGATCTTCTCGATCATCGTCGCGCTGACGCACGGCCTGCAGGATGAGTACCTCAAGAACCTCTCCCTGCTGCACGCTCCGTTCCTGCTCGGCCTGATCACGGGCGGCGCGGTGATCTACTGGTTCACCGGCGCGTCCACGCAGGCGGTGTCCACGGGCGCGTACCGCGCGGTGGAGTTCATCAAGGCCAACATCAAGCTCGAGGGCTCCACCAAGGCGAGCGTCGAGGACTCCCAGAAGGTCGTGACCATCTGCACGCAGTACGCGCAGAAGGGCATGTTCAACATCTTCCTGGGCGTGTTCTTCGCGACCCTGGCCTTCGCGTTCTACGAGTCGTTCTTCTTCATCGGTTACCTGGTCTCCATCGCGCTCTTCGGCCTCTACCAGGCCATCTTCATGGCCAACGCCGGCGGCGCCTGGGACAACGCCAAGAAGATCGTCGAGACGGATCCGGTGTACAAGAACTCCGGCCGCGGCAAGGGCTCGGACCTGCACGCAGCGACCGTGGTCGGCGACACCGTCGGCGACCCGTTCAAGGACACCAGCTCGGTGGCCATGAACCCGGTCATCAAGTTCACCACGCTCTTCGGCCTGCTGGCGGTCGAGCTGGCGGTGAGCCTCAAGGGCGACGGCGGACACACCCCGCTGACCGCGGGCCTCACCATCGCGTTCTTCGTGGTGTCGGCCTTCTTCGTCTGGCGCTCGTTCTACGGCATGCAGATCAGCAACGCAAAGGCCTGATCCAAGCACGAGATTGAATCACGACGCCGGCTCCATTCGGGGCCGGCGTTTTTTCTTGGGATGCGTGGAGGCTGGGGAAGGGTTGGGAAGGCACTGGTGCCTGAAGGGCACCAGTGCCACCCGAGCTTCAATGGTGCATGCGCGGGTGGCACGCCTGCCCTTCAGGCAGGCGTGCGGGGATGGGGATCAGAAGGAGAGGGGTCGGAAGAGGAGAGGAAAAGGAGAGGAGAGGGAGGGAAAGGAGAGAGCCCACGACTCGCGGACTCGTCGTGGGCGTGGGCGTGGGGGTGGGGGTGGGCGTGGGTTTGGGTGTCAGTCCGGTTCGCCGGTGGGGGCGATCGCTTCGGCCTTGCGGGACTTGGCGGCGATGCGGGACTGCACGAAGAGCATGCCCGCGGCGCCCACCACCGCGATTGAGCCAGCGACCCACTGGGCGGTGTTGAGGTGCTCGACGCCTCGGTACATGCCGATGAGGGAGACGGTGATGGGCTGGAGCTGGATGACGCCCGCGGCGGGGGCGACGCCGAGTCTGCCCAGTGCGACGTAGTAGAGCGTGTGTCCGATGCCGATGCCGATCAATGCGGATGCAAGGAGCCAACCGAACTGTGATGTGGAGAGGGCGGAGGCGGCGTGCAGGCCGCTGTGCTCGCCGAAGGCGAACATGAGGAGCACCAGCGCGATCGCGGTGTATTGCGAGATTGCGGAGAAGGCGACCAAGGGGTTCACGCCCGCGAGCTGCTTGCGGACCGAGAGGGCGTACGCAGCGTACAGCAGGCCCGAGCCGACCGAGAGGCCGACGCCGAGGGGAACGTTGGAGGACTTGTCGAGGCCCAGGCCCGCGTCGCGGGTCAGGAGCGTGCCCGCGGTGCCGGCGCACACCGCGACGAGTCCGACGAGGTATGCGGGGTTGCGGATGACGCGTCGCTCGGCGGGGAACATGATGGCGGCGCCGATGGTGACGAAGACGATCTGCAGGCGCAACGAGAAGGTCATCAGCCCGGGCGACACGTAGTACGGCGCCAGACCGAAGCCGACCTGCGCGACCGCGTTGAAGAGGCTGGGGAGCGCGGCACGTTGCCAGAGGCGGTCGGGGACGCGCTTCTTGGCGTAGATCCAGAAGAGGACGGGGGCCCAGATGAGGGCCGAGAAGCCGTAGCGCCAGCCGTTGGCGGTCCACGGATCGATGAGCTTGGCGAAGAAGTTGAGGAACAGCGGGATGCTGGTCCAGCAGGCGAGGGTGAGCAGGATGGTGGCGATGCCCTCGAAGCGGCCCAAGGGCGAGGAAGAGGTCGTGCTCAAGGTGTTCCCTGGAAGATTGCGAGCGCCCGCGTCTGGAGCGGGCGGGATAGGTTATGCCCGGGATGACGCCGGCTGCCCGAATAGAGTTTGCGGTGAGCGACGCGCAAGTCATTCTTTTCTATGACGGGGGCTGCGGCCTGTGCGCCCGGAGCGTGCGCTGGGCGCTCCGCCACGACCGGCGCGGACGCGTGCGGTTTGCCCCGCTGCAAGGCCAGACTCTCGCGGGATTGGTCAGCACGGGGAAGCCTGAGAACCTGGAGTCGGTGGTGCTGGCACGGGATGGGGCGCTGCTGGTGCGGAGCGAGGCGGTGCTCGGTCTGGCCCGAGAACTCGGGGGACCCTGGGCGGCGCTGGCGGCGGCTGGGAAGCTGATTCCCAAGGGGCTGGCGGACTGGCTTTACGACCGGATCGCGGCACGCCGGATGGTCTGGTTTGGGGCAGCGGACGCGTGCCAGTTTCCCGCGCCGGAGCATGCTGGGCGGTTTCTGCCCTGAGCTCCCCCACCGCCTTCGGGCGGACTCGGTATCTTGGAACGCTTCCGCCGATGCTGGCGGTCTTGCGGGGGCCTGAAGCCCCCAATGGGGATTCCATGGCAGAACAGATTCACGGATCGGGTGAGGGCGCGACGCACAAGCCTTATGTGCCGGCGTCTTCGATGCTGGCGGAACTGCGTCCGCTGCCTTTGCTGGTGGGGACGGTGCTCGGGATCGTCTTCGGCGCGGCGTCGCTCTATCTGGCGCTGAAGATCGGGCTGACGATCAGCGCGTCGATCCCGATCGCGGTGCTCTCGATCTCGATTTTCAGGTGGATCAGCCGTGCGTTCGGGACCAGGCCCGCGACGATCCTCGAGAACAACATCGTGCAGACGACGGGATCGGCGGGCGAGTCGATCGCCTTCGGCGTCGCGGTGACGATGCCCGCGCTGATGATCCTGGGTCACGACATGGACGTGACGCGGACCGTGACCGTCGCGGTGCTGGGAGGCTTGCTCGGCATCCTGATGATGATCCCGCTGCGTCGCGGCCTGATCGTGCGCGAGCACGGAAAGCTGGCGTATCCGGAAGGAACCGCGTGCGCCGAGGTGCTCATCGCGGGCGAGAAGGGCGGCACGAACGCCAAGACGGTGTTCACCGGTCTGGGCCTCGGGTTCCTGTTCAAGCTCATCAATGGCGAGGGCGGATTCGGGCTTCTCAAGGGCACGCCTGAGAAGACCATGCCTTTCTACAAGGGCGGGTCGGTCTCGGCGGAGTGTTCGCCCGAGCTGATGGGCGTCGGGTACATCGTGGGGCCGCGGATCGCGGGGATCATGTGCGCCGGCGGTGTGCTGGCGTATCTGGTGCTCATCCCGATGATCAAGCTCTTCGGGAGCGGGATGACCGGGATCCTCCCGCCGGCGGAGAAGACCATCGAGGCGATGAAGATCGGCGAGGTGCGCTCGGCGTACATCCTGTACATCGGCGCGGGCGCGGTCGCGACCGGCGGCATCATCAGCATGCTCAAGGCGCTGCCCACGATCGGCGCCGCGTTCTATCGCGGGATCAAGGGCATGACCGGCGGCGGGGCCTCGGGCCCGGTGGAACGCACCGATCGCGACCTTCCCATGGGCTTTGTGGTCCTGGGATGCGTCGGGCTGATCGCGGCGCTGATGCTGCTCCCGAGCCTGCATGTTTCGCTGCTGAGCGCCCTGCTCATCCTGGTGTTCGGGTTCCTGTTCGTCACGGTGTCGTCGCGGCTGACGGGCGAGATCGGTTCGAGCTCGAATCCGATTTCGGGCATGACCGTCGCGACGCTGCTCCTGACCTGCCTGGTGTTCGTGGCGCTGGGACGCACCGGCCCGATCGACCGGGTCGCGGCGCTCTCGATCGCGGCGGTGGTCTGCATCGCCAGTTCCAACGGCGGGACGACCTCGCAGGACCTCAAGACGGGCTTCCTGGTCGGAGGCACACCTCGGGCCCAGCAGATCGGCATCCTGGTCGGCGCATTGACCGCAGCACTGGTCATCGGCTTCACGCTCCAGCTCTTCAACGAGTCCAAGACGATCTACGCCAAGCGGGATTTCCCGATGGTCACCGTTGAGTCCAAGCTCTTCGAGGGAAAGCAGACGCTCCACGGCGTGGACGCGGCCCATGACTCGGGCGCGTACAACGCGGTGCACTTCACCGCGGACAACGCTCCCGAGGGCGTGCCTGCCGGAAAGTACCTCGTGGACGATGCGGGCAAGATCAAGTACCTGGTCGATCCGGGGATCAACGGCGTCGTGGAGCATCGCGATCCGACCCCAGCGGAGATCGAGGCGGCCAAGGCTGCGGGCAAGGAGCCGTTGGGCACGGAGGTCAAGAAGTTCGACGCACCCAAGGCCAAGCTCATGTCGCTCATCATCGATGGCGTGCTGGGCGGCAAGCTCCCCTGGGGGCTGGTGCTCATCGGCGTGTTCATCGCGATCGCGCTGGAGCTTGCGGGGGTTTCTTCGCTGCCCTTTGCGGTGGGCGTGTACCTGCCGATCTCGGCGTCGACGCCGATCTTCATCGGCGGGATGATCCGCTGGCTCGTGGACCGCTCGAACAAGAAGAAGATGAGCGACGCGGAGAGCGAGTCCTCGCCCGGCGTGCTGCTTTCTTCGGGACTGATCGCGGGCGGAGCGCTGGCGGGCATGACGCTGGCGATCATCGCGGGCGCGTCGGAAGAGCTCTCCCGGAAGCTCAATCTGGCGGCGGCCCTGGACAAGATGGGCGGCACGGACACGTTCGGAAAGCTCGCGGAGGCGAACGCTCCGGTCCTGATCGCGTTCGGCATGCTTGGGCTCTTCCTGTTCCTGGTCGGACGCGAGAAGCTCCTGGCGAAGAAGGCCTGATCGACGCGACGGCAACATCAAGGCCCCGCTGGAGTGATGCTCCGGCGGGGCTTTTTGCTTGAGCGAGCGGTGTCTGGTTCGTCAGGACGATAGAGCGGGCCGGGGAATTCGTCGTGGTGCTCGCCGCTTGCGCGGCAGAGCTCTGACTCGGAAACGAAAACGCCCGGCGCTGTTGAGAGCGCCGGGCGGCTGGATGTTCGGACGATTCAGCTGCCGAGCGGCGACTGATTACTTGGTCGCGTCGGGCTTGGCTTCAACCGGCTTGGCATCAGCCGGCTTGGCGTCGCCCGCGGCTGCGTCGGCGGCGGGCTTAACCACCACGACGACCGAGTTGTCCTTGGAGTAGTACTTGGCGAAGGCGGTCTTGACCTGCTCGGGGGTCATGTTCTTGTAGGCGTCGATCATCCCGGCGATGTCGTCGAGCTTGGAGCCACGCATGTTCATGGACGCCAGGCGGCCCGACCAGAAGCCTGGGGTCTTCATGTCCTCTTCGAGGGTGATGAGGAGCTGCTTCTTGGCGACGTCGAGTTCTTCCTCGGTGGGGCCGTTCTTGGCGAACTCCTCGTACATCTCGGCGATCTTCTTCACCAGTGCCGGGGCCTTGTGGGGCTCGGTGGGCGCTGATGCGGAGAAGAGGCCAAAGCCCGGATAGGTGGAGCCCGGAGCGGAGCTGGCGCCCATGCTGTAGACGAGCTGTTCCTTCTCGCGGACTTCCTTCACGAAACGGGTGGACATGACGCGGGCGGCCATGGACATGGCGCGAACGTCGGCGAGGTTGGAGTCGTCGGTGTTGTAGAAGCCCGAGAAGACCTGGGCCTGGGCGGTGTCGGTCTCAACGGTCTTCTCGAAGACGCGCGGGCCGGCGGGACGCTTGAGCGTGCGCAGGTTCTTGTACGTGTCCGTGCTCACGCGGTCACGGTTCGGGAGCGCCCCGACGTACTTGGCGACCAGTTCCATCGCCTTGTCCTTGGAGATGTCGCCCACGATGGTGACTTCCATCGGGGACTCCTTGATGAGCTTCTCGAGCCAGGCCTGGGCCGCGGGCAGCGTGATCTTGTCGAGCTGCTCGGGCGTGACCATGGCGGCGCGGGGCTCGCCATCGGGATACGGCGCCGAACGCATGGTCTGCATGAAGACGCCTTGCGGGCTCTTGAGCATTTCCTGCATGCGGAGCTTGGCGTTGGCCTTGTAGCGGTCGAAAGCGGTCTGCTCGATCTTGGGCTCGGTGAGCAGGAGGTAGGCGAGCTGGAAGCCCGTCTCGAACTCTTCGGGATTGCCCGAGATGGAGAGGGAGATGGAGTCGCCTCCGCCCCCACCACCACCGCCGCCGCGACGGCCGCCACCACCACCGCCGCCGAATCCGCCGCCTCCGACGTTCACCTTCTTGCCGTTCATCAACTCACGGATGTCGGCGGAGGAGAGGTGCTGGGTGGAGCGGTTGGACCAGGCGAGCTGGGCGGCCTGCGTAATGCCGCGGTTGTCGGCGTTCTCGAGGACCTCGCCGCCGTAGAGATGAATGGTGACGGAGGCCTCGTTCTTGCGCTCGTCCATGAAGCGGTAGTGGACCGCGACGTTGTTGGAGAGGTAGCCATTCCAGACGTGGGTCGGGGAGTGCTCCTCGAACTCGGCGAGCTTGCCTCCCTTGGGGGTTTCGGCCATGAGCTGGGTGGCGCGGGCGGCCTCGCTGTCCTGGGTGGGCTTCACCGACAGGGCCTTCTGGCCCAGATCCAGGAGTTCGGACTCGCTGGGCACGCCGGCGCCCGCGGGCAGGACCGCGATGAACGCGACCGCCGAGGTGTCGTATTCCTTGGTGAAGCGGGCGTCGATCTCGGACTTCCCGATCCCGGGCAGAACCTTGTTGAGCAGTTCCAGGCGCTGCTTGGGCGACATGGTGGGCTCACCGGCGCCGACGTCGTTATTGATGCGTCGCATGATGGTCGCGGCTTCGGCGGTGGCCTCGGTCTCGACCGCGCGTTCGGCGCCGGCGATGATGGCCTTCTTGGCGTCGGCGATCTCGCGGGCGGTGAAGCCGAACGTGCGGGCGCGGTTCAGCTCGGTCGCCATGTCCTGGAGGCCCTGCTGCCACTTGTCGGGCGCGACCGACGCGGAGATCTCGACGCTGTAGAGGGCGTTGGAGTCGTTCCCCGAGGAGACGCCGATGTTCTCACAGGAGATTGCGCCGGCGTCGATCTTGTCGCGCATGCGGCGGTCAAAGCAGCTCTCGGCGATGCGCTGGACCAGATCGTCCTTGAACTGCTCGACAGTCGTCGTCGCGGGACGCGCCGGCTCGATGCGGACGATGCGGAGGCTCCCGGTGCGGATCTCCTTGTCGCTGGTCACGATCGCGAAACTCTTGTCGTAGGCCTTGACGTTCAGCTCCTGAGGCGTGGGGCGCGGCTTCTTGGGGGCCGAGCCGAACTTCTCGTTGATGAGCTTGACGACATCGGCGGGATCGGAGTCGGCCAGCACGATGAGCGTGGCGTTGGAGGCGCCGTACCACTTGCCGTAGTAGTCGTGGAAGTCCTTCTCGTTGACGGTGTTAATCGTCTCTTCGGTGCCGATGGTCATGCGCTGGCCGTAGAGCGAGCCCGGGGTCATGTGCTCGAGCACGTAGAGGCCGGTGCGCTGACGGCCCGACAGGCCGCGGCGGCGTTCTTCCTGGATGATGCCGCGTTCTTCATCGATCTCGCTGGGCAAGAGCGAGAGGCCCGAGACGATGTCGGAGAAGAAGGTCATGCCCTTGCCGAGCGTGTCGAGGGTCGCGTTGGGCATGGAGAGCTGGTAGGTGGTCTCCTGCATGTTCGTGAACGCGTTCTGGTCACGGCCGAAGGTGAGGCCGAGGGACTGGAAGTAGGGAACCAGAGAGCCCGGGGGGAAGTTCTGCGAGCCGTTGAAGGCCATGTGCTCGAGGTAGTGCGCGATGCCGCGCTGGCGGTCCGTCTCATTGAGCGAACCGGTGTGCATGTGGATCCAGATGTTGGCGCGGCCCGGCGGGATGGACTGCTTGCGGACGATGTATTCAAGGCCGTTGTCGAGCTTGCCTTTGACCAGGGACGGATCGGTCGGGAGAGGCTCTGCGGACGCCACCATTCCGGCGACGGCCGCGATCACGGCGCAAACGGGAAGACGGAACGCGGGCTGGAATGTGAACATGCGGGGCCTCCTGTCGCCGGCCGCGGAATGCGGGGCGGATCTGGGAGAACCAGCTTAACACAAACCGGCCTCGGGCCCGGAAGTCCCCTGAATACAGGCCGAACAGGAGGCTTTTGGGCGTCGGTGGGCTCAGCACCCCGCGTCGAAGCGGTTGAAGAACTCGAAGAAGTCGTCGAGGGACAACTCGCCATCGTCGCTGAGATCGACGGACAGATCGGACACGTCCCACGCGTTGAAGAAAAAGAAGAAGTCCAGGAGATCCGTGGACGCGTCGTGGTTGATGTCCGCCGGGCAGATCTCCAGGGCGGTGCCATCGGTGTTCCAGGCCTGATACAGCAGGTCCGCGATGTGCTGTCCGCCGGCGTCGGAGAAATGCAGGCCATCGTCGAGGAACCCGGCGAAGTCGAAGAGCGACTTGGGGCCCGCGGCGTGGTAGATATCCATGAAACCGAGACTCCGTTCGGCGGCCACGTCGGCCATCGCCTGGACCAGCGGGAGGATGCGGGGCGAGCCCGAGTCGTACGTGCCGATGAACAGAATGGGAACGCCAGGAGCGCTCACGCGGAGTCGATCGACGAGGAGTTTCAGTCTCGGCGCGTACGTGGCGCGGTCGTAGATCTGGTCGTTCTGCCCGATCCAGATCATCACCAGATCGGGCGCGACCAGTTCCACCTGGCGATCAAACGTGAAGTCGCGGCGGAGGAAGTTCTCAACGCCCCACCCGCCATTGGCGGCGCGGTGCAGCATGATGCCGGGGTTTCCGGTGCGGTTGATCTGACCGAGGATGGTGATCGGGCCGTTCTTGTCGGGCGCGATCCAGACCTGCTTGTCGGCGCTTGGCGCGGTGTAGGCGAGGGTCTTGAGCTGCGTCGACGGGGCGTAGGTGTTGAGCGTGAAGTTGGGCTTCCCCGGGACAGAGACGATCGCGGTGCCGCCGTCGGGACGGCCCAGATAGTGCAGCTCAAGGAGCGAGTTGCGCGCCGTGAGATACGCGGAGGTGTATTGCGAGTAGGGAAGCTCGAAGCTGGACCACAGGCCGTCGAGGGCGCGGTAGGGGAAGGTGTCGTCGTTGATCATCCCCTTGGCCCACCCCGAGTTGAACCCGCCGCCGGTCCACAGGCTGAAGGCCTGATAGCCCGCGCCGGCGTCGCCGTACTGGCTCTGGAGCAGCTGGCGGAAGAAGGGCAGATAGCTGCCCTGGCGGACCGAAAGGCTGTCCCCGATGACCAGGACGTTTCCCACCCCGCCTTGGGCGAGCTTGGTCTTGATGGGCGAGAGCGTGGGCCCGACGTTCAGGTGGGCAGGCTGCGCGTGTGCGCGAGTTCCGAACGCGCAGGCGAGGAGCGTTGCGAAGCAGCAGAGCATGCCTGGACGCTGCAGCGTGGCGCACCGGCGGAGTGCACGGGGGGAAGAACGAACCGCAGACTGGTGGTGCATCCCAACAGGATGCGTCCGCTTGTTCTATTCTCCAATATGTCACGATACACGCTTACGCTCATTTACGACATGTTGCGCATGTTGACGTTCCCGTTGCGCAGCGGAGCGCCTGTTCACACTCCGCCGCCTGCCTGCGACATCTCCTTGGGCCACCACCGGCGGGCATCTTCGACGCTGTAACACACCACACCATCCACAACGCGTGACGCGACGCGCTTGGTTTTGCGGTTCTTGCGTGCGGCCATGCGGAGCCGCGCCGCCATTCCCTTGGGAAAAGCCGACGCCGGCCAGAACTCGCCCGGGTGCGCCTCTCCGATGGGCTCAAGAATCGGAGCGATCATCGACTGGAGCGCCAGGCGGGCCGCAAGGGCGCAGAGCTCAGGATCGCCGCGGACTCCGCGTTCCTGATTCACCCGGATCTTCTCTTCAACCTCGTGCGCGATCGCCTTGCGCTCGCTGATGAACTCAGCAAAGACGACGCGATCCTGCTGATGATCGTTCCGCAGACGTCGCGCGACGTCCCGTGCGACCTGTGTTGCCTTGGCCTGATCGCCACAGCGGGCCAGGAAGCAGCAACGATCGAACGAAAGATACAGAATGACATACCACCACCCCGAATCAGGGGACGAGTCAGGCTCCTGCAGGTCTTCCGTCAGTTGACTGCCAGCCCGGTTGGTCTGGAAAGGCTGCAATCGGTCACGCATAGCGGAAGTATGTACTCGGAACGTATCTGAGGGTTGCAGGTTTGGTGTCTGCTTGCGCATCTTTGCGCTCGGTTGCGCGTTCCAAGGGCACCAGCCAGGACATCGTCCGCCAAGTTGCGCACGGGCGCGCCCAAATGACGATTACGAGTGAACCGCAGAACGCCGACATCCCGGACAACCCCAACGCTCCCGCTCAATCATCAAGGTCGAGCGATCCCAGCGGAGGCCCGGCGCAGCAAGACCACGAGCCAGAGGCGCCTGCCCAGCTTCCAACCTGATGAAGGCTCTTGTGAGCTCGGGTCAGCCGACGACGCCGCACCGCGGAGGTCGATCCGGCACGCCCGCGTGGCCGCGTGGCCGACGCCCTTGGATCGTTGCACGGAATGGAGCGGAGGAGACTCGAACTCCTGACATCCAGCTTGCAAAGCTGGCGCTCTACCAACTGAGCTACCGCCCCGAGCCCCGATGGTAGGCGGCGGCGAACCGGGCTCAAGAGCTGGACTGTCCGGCGGTTGGGGCGCGTTCGGAGGCCCGGGCTTCGGGCTCAACAAAGGCTCTGGCTGCCCCTGACTTTCCTCTGAGAAACACAGCCCAATGTCCATCCCGGGACGATGCCGTCCCGAATCTGGCCTGGGCTTCTGCATCGACCAGACCCGGCAGGTCCGAGGCTGCGGGCTACTTCAGGAAGTCGAGGGTCTCCAGCATCACGCGGCCTTCGCCCTCGTTCATGTCGTGTCCCTGGTCGACGTAGAACCCGAAGTAGTCGGCCGGGTCGATGTGCTGGCTGTTCTGATCGCCGATGCGGATCCGGTTCGGAGCGACGCCCGCCAGCGCGAGGGTTGTGCCGTAGGTGATCCGCGTGCCGCCGATGGACACCCAGGCGCGATAGCCCGAGACACCGCCCCCGGCATCGAAGCGGGCGAGTCCGAAGAGCATCTGGCGGCCGCGCAGCGCCATGAACGGCTGCGCGAAGGGGATGCCGTCGTCGCCTTCGGCAGGTCCCCCGAACTCCCATGCGTGTCCGAGCTGATCCACCATGCGGATCAGGCCGTGCTCTCGATCGAGGCACACGCGCAGGGAGGTCGCCGGGCTCTCCCATAGGGTGAAGAGGGTCAGGTCGCCCGGATCTGCGGCGCGGTGACGCGTCTTGGCGTCGGGGCCGTCGGTCGCGAGCGCGAGGGCGGTGAGCATGGTCCAGGGCTCAACGGACGGATCCGCGCTGGACGTGGGACGTGCGGGGAGGAATCGCAGCTCGAGCGTTTCATCGCGGGCCGGATCCTCGGTGCCCCACTTCATGGGCCGGGCGGGCAGTTCGACGATGCCGTCTGCGTCCGCGTATCCGACGAAGTCGAGCGCCACCAGAAGGTCCTGGCGATTGAACGAGTTGTTGCTCGAGACGATCTTCACGACCAGCGCGTACGGCCCGTGGCCGCAGCTGCTTCCAGCGGGCACTTCGAAGCTGAATGGGACCCAGCCGGAGGTGGCCAGGGCGTCCTCCGCGGCTTCGCGCAGACTTCCCGAACCTCCCACGAGAGGGCCTTGCAGGAGGCAATCCTCGGGCACTGTGCTTCCCGCGTTGATGACACTCGCAAAGAGCGAGATCTTTGCGGAGGCGTTGACGGGGAACTCGTTGGGCATGCCCGACGTTGCGGCGGGCATGCGGTACAACCAGAGCTTGGCCTTGGCAGCAGGCGGAACCGAGGCGACGACATCCTGGCCGATGCGCCAGGTTCCCATGCGGTGCGTGTCGACAAACTGGCAGCGCATGACGGGCCCCTCACAAGGCGGCGGCGGCACGTCGGCGTAGGGGCCGCGGGCGCCCATGCTCGAGATGCTCACGGGGAAGCACGCGTTCTCGCCCGAGGGGTCGTCGACGATTTCCACGGATGGGATGGAGGCCTTCGGGTCTGAGGAGCGCAGCGCGTTGCGGCCTCCGGGACTGATGCGGATGGGCATTGCGAGCACCGTCGTCGCGGGCGTCGGGGTGGCGATCGACCAGAGGCCGCACCAGTCATCGCGTCCGACGAAGACGCGATCGGAGACGGTGTCGCCCACGCGCTGGCGGAAGAACGCGCTCTGCATGGCGCGGTCGAACTCGATGTAGTTGGGTGCGAACAACTCGCCCCAGTGCACGCCGTCGGGTGAATAGCAGAGGGTTTGCGCCGCTCCTTCCATGGCCCAGGAGCCGATCGAACTGGGCGTCACAAGAGCCAGGTACTCGGAGAGCGCCGAGCTCGGGCTTGAAGCGCTCGGGCGCGAGCCGATGAACAGGCAGAGCCAGTTGAGGCAGATTCCTTCGCCGTTGTAGCCGCTCGCGGCGTGCGTCGGTGTCCCGGCGAGGCGCTTGATCGCGATGGGAGCTGCGGGGTCGGAGATCGCGATCCGGTAGACCCACTCGCTGTGCTCGTCCCCGCCCGCGAGGAAGCCATTGCGGTCCGGCGCGGGAACCACACACACGGGTTGGATGCTCGAATCGCTCCAGACGGTGCCGCTGACGGGCGTCGGCGAGGCGGATGCGACCGGGCGATTGAGCAGCAGAGTCTGCGGATCGGACTTGCCCACGATTCCGCTGGCGCCGACGCCGTAGACCGCGGGCCCACCGCCGGTGATGTAGACGGGGGTCACACCCGGCGGCTGGTCGTATCCGGCGAACGCGCCGGGAACGACGGAGAAGATCTGATTGGGCGAGCTCAGGTACTCGGCGACGAAGCCTTGATTCTCGTCCTTTCCGAACGTCACGCGGGCCCGCTGCCCCGCGCGGTCTTCGTAGGTGGTCCAGCCATTCCACACCGGCGTGTCGGGCGGATACGTCCCCTCCGTCGGGGTCATGGCGCGGGGGCCCTGGCTGCTGTCGGAGCAATCGTCGTACTGGAGAAAATCGTCGCGGCTGATGTTCACGAGACGGTTGTTGGGCCAGCCATCCCCCACCGAGAGCGTGACGATCATGCGCCGACCCTCGACGCCTCCGCCTGGGAACGTCAAGCCGGCGCAATGGAAGTGCATGAAGTTCGTCTGGCCCGGCAAGGGCACCAGTTCGACGCCGGGCTCATCGGCGTACAAGAGGATCAGCGGATCAAGGGTCCATTTCTGATCGGCGTCGGCGCGGTGGCATCGCATCAGGAAGAGCTGGCCTCCGAGCGATCCCGGGTTGGCGCGGTAATCCGCGAAGGCGACGAAGAACTGGAGAAGCTTGCCGGACTGCGCGTCCACGCCGCCTGGCGGGACCCAGGGGCCCGAAGAGGCCCACCCGCCGCCGCGCGGATGTCCGGGCTGCGCCTCCGGCCCGCGCTGGTCGTGAAGCTTCCAGCGAAGCTCGCCATGCCCGGGGCCATCGATGTTCTCGTCCCAGTAGCACACGGACATCGACTTCTGACGATCAGAGTCCGTCGCATCCAGCGCCACGCAGAAGGCGAGGATGCATCCATCGGCCACCACGAACGAGACCGGAGCGTGCTTCCAGCCCGGGTCCGGCGCGGGGCAATCGTTGAAGAACATGTCGGGAGCGCCGGGATCGCCGAGCGACTTGATGTGGGCCTCGTCGGGCGGATACTGCCCATCGGTCGAGATGCCAAGGGTCTGGACCGACCAGTCTTCATTGGTCCAGCTCTCAATCATGCAGTCCGTGAGGTCCTGCCAGCGCCCGCTCCACACGCGCGTCACGCGGACATCGCTCGTGCGTTGTGCAATCGGTGCGGGCGCGGGGCAGATGAGTCTTCTCAGGCCGTAACGGGGCTGACCGGCGGCGACGAACGCGCCGTTGTCGGCGATGGTGTCGTCGGCGCGGTCGAATCGAACCGCGAAGTTCGAGGACCAGACGCCGTTGTCCCAGCGCACGCGGCGGATGACCGAGGACGCGGGCGTTTGTGAGCCTCCATCAGGCCCGTCCGCGGGGGCCGGGGACTTAACCTGCCTGGCGGATGTCTGGTTGGACGCCTGCTCCGAACGTTCGGTCAAGAGCACGCGGACGACTTGGGGCCGCGAGGGATCGGCGATCGAAACCAGGGCCGTCCGCGCGACGCCCTTGTCCTGATACGAGACCGCTGCGAGCCCGCTGCGCATCTCCACCGCGTTGACAAGCTCGCCGAGACGGAGGAACGCTCGCTCGGCGCGAGGCCTGGAGAGATCCAGGATCTCGAGTCCCGCAGCGGCTTCGGCGATGAGCAGCACGTTGCCCGATCGGGCGATGTCCATGGGCGGCGCGGCGGTTCGGAGCACGCTGATTGGCTGCAGCGGCTGGTTGCTCGAGCTCGCGAAAAGCTGGACGGTGTTGGCGTCTTCCGTGGCCACCAGCAGATCGCCGAGCATCGTGAGGCGTCGGGCCGGTGCGGCCAGCTCGGTGCTGGCAATGACGCGGCGCTGCTGGGGATCGGCGACGTCGAGCGCGATCAGATTCGTCCCGCTTGCGAAGAAGGCGGTGTGCCCATCACGCGAGATGATGCTGAGGTCCGCCCGGCTCCCGGAGCTGATCGTCCGGGAGCTGGAGGATTCCGCAAGATCACGCGGGCGACCTCCGGCCTGTGCGGAGGTTGCATGGCAGAAGACAAGAACGAGCATCAGCGCGAAGGTCCGAGCCTTGCATGTGAGAGACATGCAGCGACCTCCCTTCCGAACTGTCAGATGCGACGCCTTGAACAAGCCTCTGGCGTCAGCTCTCTTGGCTCTTCGACGGTATGACCCGCTGGAGGGTCCCGCCAGTCTTCAGACAGATGAGACATCAACTCATTTGTTGCGCAGCCTCGTCCGTGTCTTGCCCGATCCAAGGAGACACCAAGTTTGCGCGTGACGAGACGCCATGTTGCGAGGAGCCCGCGATGTCCCGGGGAAGGGGGCGGCAGAGCGCCACCCCCGGGTTTGACCTGGATGAAGACTTCGGATAGTGTAGCTATGGCTACAGATGATGAATCGCGAGGACCCGAACATCATGCAGACCCCGAAGGCCAGCGACGCGACGGTTTCCACCAACGATCAGGCGGGGTGGCGTCGTGCTCGGAACGCGCCCAGCCTTCCTGAGGCGCACCGCTCAGTTCCGGTGCACGCCGGGGGCGGATTCCTCAAGAAGATGCTCGCCTATTCGGGGCCCGGGTACCTGGTTGCGGTCGGGTACATGGACCCGGGCAACTGGGCGACGGATCTGGCGGGCGGATCGCGCTTCGGGTACACGCTGCTCTTCGTGATTCTGCTCTCGAACCTGATGGCGATCCTGCTCCAGCACCTGTGCGCGAGGCTTGGGATCGTGACGGGTCGGGATCTGGCGCAGGCGTGCCGGGACCATTACTCCAGACCGGTGTCGTTTGTGCTGTGGGTCTTGTGCGAGATCGCGATCTGCGCGTGCGATCTGGCGGAGATCATCGGGTCGGCGATCGCGCTGCAGCTTCTGTTCGGCATCCCGATGTGGGCCGGGGTGTGCCTGACGGCGCTGGATGTGTTCGTCATCCTGCTCCTCCAGCACAAGGGTTTCCGGTATCTGGAGGCGTTCATCATCGCCCTGATCGCGATGATCGGCGTGTGCTTCGCCTTCAACCTGTTCTTCGCCAAGCCGAGCATCACCGGGGTGCTTCTGGGCTTCGTGCCGACCAGCGAGATCCTGCGCAACCATGAGATGCTGTACGTGGGCATCGGGATCCTGGGCGCGACGGTGATGCCGCACAATCTGTATCTGCACTCATCGATCGTGCAGACCAGGCGGACCGACCAGAGCGACGCGGGGAAGACCGAGGCGATCAAGTTCGCGACGATTGACTCGACGGTCGCGCTGATGCTCGCGCTCTTCATCAACGCGGCGATCCTGATCCTGTCGGCTGCGGCGTTCCACGACAAGGGGCACACCGAAGTCGCCGAGCTTCACGACGCGCACAGGCTGCTCTCGCCGATCCTTGGTGTAGGGGTCGCAAGCACCCTGTTCGCGCTGGCGCTGCTCGCCTCGGGGCAGAACTCCACGATCACCGGCACCCTCGCGGGGCAGATCGTCATGGAGGGGTTCCTGAACATCCGCCTCAAGCCCTGGATCCGGCGTCTGATCACGCGGGCGATCGCGATCATCCCGGCGGTGATCGTCTCGGTCATGTACGGCGACCAGGGCACCAACTCCCTGCTGATCCTGAGCCAGGTGATCCTGAGCATGCAGCTGCCGTTCGCGGTGATCCCGCTAGTCCTGTTCGTGGGCTCGCGGAAGAAGATGGGCGCGTTCCGCCCGCCGATGTGGGTGCTCGCGCTGGCCTGGCTCACCGCGGGCGTCATCGTGGTGCTCAACGTCTGGATGCTGGCGCAGACCGCGATGGAGCACTTGGGCAGCGGGGCCTGAGTCCCCCCAAATCCCGCGAGAACCGACTCCGGATCGTCGCCCGAGACGAAGAGGTTGCACCCCGCTTAGACTCGTCGGCGTTTGCTGGCAGTCCTGCGGCTGCCTCGGGCATGATTGATTCCGGAGACCACGTCCATGCAGACCAATTCCAAGCTCCCCCGCTGCTCTTCCTTCCCGCTCGCGCTGGTGCTGGCCGGGGGCCTGGCGGCCCCGGCGCTGGCGCAGCAGCCCAAAGTGACCAGCGCGCCCGAGCTCGACAAGTCGCCTCCCTCCTTCAACCTGACCCTGGGCGGCCGGGGCGAGTACCAGTTCGAGGCGGATCTGGACAAGGGCGCGGGCAAGGTGTCCGTGGGACGCGCCGGCGCCGATCTGGGGCTGAGCTTCAAGGTCGGTGATCGCTCGCGCCTGAACGTCAAGTGGGACTCGGAGTTCTCGTGGTACGACTGGAAGGACGCCAGCGCGTTCTCCAAGGGCTCCAAGGATCCGTGGGAGGACACCCAGCAGCACGCCCTGGCGGTGCAGCTCGTGGTGCCTGAGAACGACACGTGGGCCTGGTTCGTCGGCGGCGGGGCGCAGGCCTCGTACGAACGCGGCGCGGACTTTGGCGACTCCATGACCTACGGCGGTCAGGGCGGCGTGCGCTACGCGTTCAGCAAGGACTTTGCGCTCTCCCTGGGCGTCGGCGTGCGCACCAGGCTCGAAGAGGACGCGTGGGTCCTGCCCATCATCGGCATCGACTGGAACATCAACGAGAAGCTCACGCTCTCCACCGAGCGCGGCACGGGCCTGAAGCTCAACTACAAGGCCGCGGACAACCTGGACCTCTGGCTCCAGGGCATGTACGACTCGCGCGAGTTCCGCCTGAGCGATGACGGCGCCGCGAAGGATGGCGTCGGCGCCGATCGGCGCGTGCCGGTCTCGATCGGCGTCGATTGGAAGGTTGCCTCCAGCGCGACCATCACGTTCCAGGGCGGCGTGATCGCCTGGAGCACGTACAAGCTCTCGGACGATCAGGGCGTGAAGATCTCCCAGACCGACGCGGACCCCGCGGCGTTCCTCGGACTGGGGATCGAGTTCAAGTTCTGAGCCTGATCAGCGGCCGGCGGGCTTGGCAGTCGTGGCGGGCGGTTCAGCGCCGGTGCCGAAGGGCGCCGCATCGACCAATCGCGCCGACTTGATCTTGGGACCATTGGCTTCATCGGCCGGACGATCGCCTTCCTTGGTGGGCGTCGCGGCGATGGTCTTGATCACATCGGCCCCCGCGATGGTCTGGCCGAACGCGCAGTAGTTTCCATCGAGAAAATTGGTGCCTTCACGGCTCAGGCAGATGAAGACCTGGGACCCGTTGGTGTTGGGATCGGACTCGCGGGCCATGGAGATGACGCCGAAGTCGTGCGGGAGCTTGGACTGCTCCAGGTCGATGTTGTAGCCCGGGCCGCCGCCGCCGGTGCCGGTGGGATCACCGACCTGGATCACGAACGGGCTGCCGTTGGGAAGCTTGGCGACGATGCGGTGGAAGAGGATGTCGGTGTAGAAGCCCCCCTTCACCAGCTCGAGGAAGTTCCAGACGGTGTTGGGCGCCTGATCGGCGCGCATGCGGAGGCGGATCTCACCGGCGGTGGTGTCGAGGACGACGTCCTGATCGACGTAGGTGCGCAGGCCCGAGTAGGGACCGGCGCCGCCGGCCATCCAGTTCACGCCGCGACCGGCCGGGACGGCCTTGGGGCCTTCGACCAGAGGCTGGAGGATGACCGCGGGACCAACGCGCTCAGCGCCGACGGTGAGCTGCGCGTAGTAGACGACGGACTTCTGATCCTTCCAGATCTGCGGGAACAGGGCCGCCAGATCGATCTTGCCCGGCGCGACGGACTGGGTCGCGATCGGCTCCTTGGCCGCCTGGGTGAAGAGCTGCACGCTCACATCGCCGGTCTTGCCCTCGGGGACCTTGACGGTGAAGGGCACCGCGCGGCCGACGCCGTAGTAGGTGCGCTCCGGTGCGAGCTGGCCGAAGGCGGTCAGCGCCGGGATCGCCGCCAGAGCGGCAAGCAGGAGGCGGGCGGGGACGCGACGAGCGGTGAGGGTCTTCATGATGAGAAATGTACCCGCCGCCAGCGTGGTTGGCATCCGGAGCGGCGTTGGCTCCCGGCGGCGGGGATTCCGGATCAACCCGTGGGAAAGAAAACGCCCGCGTCGGTGTGACGCGGGCGTTTGGATTTCAGTGGTCCGTGATCAGCGGGGAGGCTCGTCGCCGACGCCCGGGCTGTCGAAGGTCTTCCAGATGTCCCGGTAGGTGCCGCCTTCCTGACCGTTGCCGCTGCCGTCACGCAGCAGGGCCGAGACGCTGCCGCCGGCATCAATGAACCAGCGGACGGAGAGGTCAGCGTAGAGGACGTTGGAGCCGACCTTGTGGTTGTAGTCGTTGACGGTGCGCAGGCCGTCGGTCACGAGGGCCGAGGTCTGGGGATCGATGCGTTCGATCTGGCGCACGCCGTCGGGGCCTTCCCCGCGGAAGTGGTAGTTGGAAACGATTTCACCCTGGTCCTGGTTCCAGCGATCCGCGTAGAGGGCGAAGGGGTGCTCGCCGCGGTGCGACGGGCAGTAGAAGACCTTGGGGGCCAGGAGATACTCGGCGCGGTAGAGGCGGCCGAGGCCGTCCCACGCGTCCGGAGCGTTGAACGAAGCGGGATCCTCCAGACGGAGGGTCATCATTTCGGCGCCGGTGGAGATGAAGCCGCCGCCTTCGTTCTGGTGGTTATCGAGATAGACGCTGGAGGGAAGGAAGCCGCGGTTGTCGTCGCAGTACATCGCCAGGCCGAGGCCCGACTGACGCACGTTGGAGGAACACACGACGCGGTTGCCGGTTTCGCGCACGCTGGTCAGGCTCGGAAGCATGAGGCCGACGAGCACCGCAATGACGCCGAGCGAGACCAGAACGTCAACGAGCGTAAAGCCACGGCGCTGGGAGAGACTCCCGGCGGGCCGCTTGGCGGCGGGTCGCAGTCTTGCGCGCTGAGACTCTGTCATTGCACGCACCCTCACGGCAGTCCCTCCTGCGGCGTTTTCGCACGCCCCCCGACCGCACAAGGCGGAAAAGTCGGGACCGACTCCGATCAGACGTTATCGAAAACTGAACCCTTCCGCAAGACCATTCCGCCAGTCGTGGTTCTCGGATTTACGAACACGATCCAAATCTTGTTCGGGACAATCCGGTTGGGATTTCCAAACCTTTCAGAACCCGAACATCGAATCGAGGTCTCCCCGCTTGACGACTGCATCCGCCGACGGGAGGCTGCGTATAAGCCGGTGCCTCCCGAAGGGTTGGATTCCGGGAGTGCTGGTTCGGGTTCAACTTCGTTCCTCTGTGAAGGAAGCGTGAAACATGTCGGGGGTGCCGGGCCAAGACGAACGCGACCTCGCGCTGATGCAGCGTGTGGCCAGCGGCGACGAGAAAGCGGTCGCGGAGCTTTACGACCGCTTCGGCTCGTTGGTCTTCCGGATGGCGTTCCAGGCGATGCCCGGTCGGGCGGAGGCTGAAGACGCGGTCCAGGAGATTTTCGTCAGGCTGTGGCGCACCGCGGGCCGGTACGACCCCAACCGGGCGGCTCTGGTGACCTGGGTGATGCTGATTGCTCGGCGTCACATCGTGGACAAGCTCCGGCGCTCCAAGGCGCGGGTCAAGGCTTCGAGCCTGGACGCTGCCCAGGCGCCAACCCCGGCTTCGGGCGAGCTTGACCTGTCGAGGATGGAGAAGGACGAGCGGTTCGTGGCCCTGATGCAACGGATCAACGCCCTTCCCGAACTCCAGCGGACGGTCGTCACCCGGGCCTACCTGGGCGGCCAGACGCTGCGGCAGATCGGCGAGGAACTGAACACGCCTTTGGGAACGATCAAATCGGCCTTGAGCCGTGCGCTTGTGAGGCTCAGAGAACGAGCCAGTGAGGAAGTAACCGTATGACGTTGCACGAACTCCTTGAAGCGGCTCAGCTTGACGCGCTCGGGCTTCTGGACGCCGAAGAGCAGCAGGCGTTCGAGAAGGCCTTCGCGGCGGCGGCCCCCGCGGTGCGCGAGCAGGTCCGGCGCGAGCAGGCCAGGCTGTGCCGCATGGAGAGCGTTCTGCCTGACGTGGCGCCCCCCGCGGATCTGCGCCAGCGCGTGCTGAACGCGGTCTCCACCGCGCAGGCGGCCGAGGCCCTCTCGGAGCTTCAGTCGGGTCGGGTCGTGCACATGGGTGGACGGGACGGCGCCTCGGCCATGCCCGAGCGCCGCGTTTCGCGGCTTTGGCGTGCGGCGGCGGTCGGCTTTGCCGCGGCAACGGTCGTCTTCGGCGTGACCACCCTTTCCGTGCAGGATCAGTACAAGACGCTCACGCGTCAGCTCGAGGACCAGAAGCTTCTGAACGACTACGTCGTGGCCTTCGGCTCCGAGCACGTTTCGGGCGCGATCTTCGACGCCAACACCAAGCGCGTGGTCCTGACCTCGGCCGACGCCGGTTTCTCCGGTCGTGCGGCCTTGTGGTACAACCAGGACTGGCAGTCGGCCGACTTCTTCGCGATGAACCTGCCTTCGGCCAAGGGCACGACCTACAAGCTCGTGGCCCGCGGTCGTGACGGCCGGGTCACCCGCGAGATCGCCGAGTTCGACTCGGGCGCGGGCGTCATCAGCCGCAAGATCGTGGTCGATCCGAAGAAGGACTACGCCCTGGCTCTGGTCTCGGTCCGCAAGGGCCGTCCGATCGAGGAAGGCACCACGGTGCTCCAGTCCCAGCCTCTGGCGACCGCTCTGGCGATGGTCGCGATCGATCGCTTCGACGTGCTGGCCTGAGCAGCTCGTCCGGCCACGTCCGATTCAACAGCTCAAACGAAACACCCCGCCAGCGATGGCGGGGTGCTTTGTTTTTGGACTTGTGATGACGGGCTCAGCTGTTCATGCGCGGCCAGCGCTTCTCGTCGAGAATCGCGTCGAGCTGGGCGTCGCCCTCGTAGCGGAGGCGAGCGGCGGCGAGTCTGGAGTAGAGCAAGCCCGCGGCGCCAAGGACGAGCACCGCGCCGCCGCCGGCCATGATCGCGGCGTAGATGAGGCGCTGGTTGTCGATGGGCTCCTTGCCCGCGACAGCGGGCTGGGAGACCAGGGTCGCGGCGCCGTCGGCGCGGCGCGAACGGGTCGCGTTGGCCTGGCTGGCGATGCTGTTCACGAGCGTGTCAAGGATGCGCTGGGTGCGATCGGCGCCGGGGCCCTTGAACTCAACCACGAGCGTACCGGGTGAGGGCGACTCATGGACGAGCCCGGCCTTGATGGCCTCGGAGAGCGCGCCGGGGGTGCCGAGCTGGGCCAGCCCGCGACGCTTCATGCGATCGGAGGTCTCTTCGAGCTGCTGGGGATCGTTGAGCATCTGCTCGTGGTACTTCTGCCACTCTTCCTTCTCGTCCATGCTCAGGTCGCGGCCGGCGCCGTCGGCGGTGAGCGTGGCCCGGGCGGCGTACGTGCCCGGGAAGACCTGGCGGGCCACGCCGAAGCTCAGGCCGGCGAGGATCGCCAGGCAGGCCAGGGAGTAGCAGAGCAGGGCGGCAACGCGGCCGCCGGCCTGCTTGCGCTGGAGCTTGCGCTGTGATTCGTGGAACGCTTCGCGGGCCGCGACAAGTTCGGCGCGCTGGGCGAGCACCTGCTCGGCCTGCTCGTAGCGCGTGCGGAGCACGTCGGTGGCCTTGCGGACCTTGGCGGAACGTTCGCGGACGAGCTTGCGGGCCTTGCGGAGGCGGCCGCGCCGCACGACGACGCGGTGATCGTCGTTCGGACTCGACGCGCGGGCCGAGCTGAGCTCATCGCGGGCGCGATCGCGCTCGGACTGGAGCCTGGACTTCTCTTCGGCCTCAGAACGCAGCTGGGCGTAGAGCTTCTCGACCGCGGCGTCACGTTCGGTGATCGCGCTGGTCAGCTCGTCCACCTGCTGCCTGAGCTCCCCCACCGCCCGCACGTGCTGGGCGGTCTGCTCCGCCTCGGACTCGCGGAGCTGGTTGGTTTCCTCGACCAGTTGACGGGCGCTCTCGAGCTCGCTGCGGAGCGAGTCGAGCTCCTGACGGACCGCGGGGCCGATCTGCTCGGCGGAGGAGAGCTTGCCGACCAGTTCCTCGCGTTCGCGGTGGAGCTGATCGATCTGCTCCGCGAGCTTCTGCTGGCTGGTGCGGGCCTGATCGAACTGGCTGCGCACGGCGCCGAGCTGATCGCGCAGGGTGAGCAGCTCGGAGGCGAACTGCTCACGCTCCTTGGTGAACGCTTCGAGCTCGGTTCGCAGAGACGCGAGCTCCTGCTGGGCCTGATCGCGCTCGCGGGCGACGGCGTCCCGTTCGCGCGTCACTGCCGCCAGTTCGGCCTTGAGCTTCTCGAACTCCTGGGAGCCCGACGCCGCCTGCTTGCGGGCGGATTCCACATCCGCGCGGGCCTGCGTGAGCTGGCTGGCGAGCTGATCGCGCTCGGCGGTCAGCGCCTGGAGCTGGGCCGCGGCCTGGTCGACGCGGGTCTGATGCTGCTGGGCGCGGGCCTCGGCCTCGGCCAGCTTCTGCTGGAACGCCTGCTCACCGGCGGAGCGCTCGGAGAGCTGCTTGCGGAGGTCGGCGGCTTCGTCGCGCGCTTCGGCCGCGACGCGCTTGAACTCGCGGAGTTCGAGGGTCACCGCGTCCACTTCGCCCGAGGCGCGCTGGAGCGACACCTGAAGCTTGTGGGCTTCGGTCTGGCGGGCGTGGGCTTCGGCCTGGGCCTGTTCGGCCTTGGCGCGGAGTTCTTCCAGCGCCGCAGCGGTCCGGCGGACCTGTTCATCTCGCTTGCCGACCTCGGACTCCAGGCCCGAGACACGCTGCGCGAGTTCATCGCGCTGCTTCTCGACCTGTTCCATGGCGGCCAGCCTCTGCTGGAGCGAGGTTTCGCTGGCCTGACACTGCTCGAAGCGCTGGTTGGCCGCCAGCTCGCGGGCCGCGACGTTGGCTTCCTTGGCGGCGTCCTCGCGCTCGCGATCCTCGAGCCTCTTCCACCAGGCTTCCAGTTCGGTCTGCCTGGCGGCCAGTTCGTTCTCGCGCGTCTCGGCGGACTTCTGAAGCTCGCCGAGGGCCGCGTGGTCCTGCTCGAGCCTGCTCGCCTGATCCTGGATCTGCGTGAGGCGCGCGGTGAGGTCCTGCTCCCGGCGGGCCAGTTCGAGTTCACGCGTGCGCAGGTCTTCATCGACGCGGCGCTGCTCGGCGAGCTGCTTCTTCAGGTTGCTCAGCCGGTTCTCAAAGTCGGCCAGAATGTCGAAGGCCTGGTCGGCGGGTGCGTGGCCGCTCGCGGCATGGGACTGCCCGGCGTCCGGCTGACCTTGGCTCACGTCCTGGGACATTGATCGCCTCCACTCTCCAAAACGTCGATACGGGCCGGCGCAAGACCGACCCCCGGGGGTGCTATCGGTCCCCATCGATGCGGACTGAACCCCGCCTCGGGCGCAATCCTCGCGTGTGGGACCCAGGGCCCCGCCCAGCTGCGCCCGCGTGCTTCCCGGCACTCCGATAACCTTCTCTGACCTCCGGAGAACGCATTTGCCTGGGTGCACCCTCGAAACCGATCGCCTGCGTCTGATCGTCGACCCCAACCTGGGGGGCGCGATCCGAAGGCTCGACGTCCGCGCGCCCTCGGGCGAGTTCTTCCCGCTGCTCCGCCCGACACCCGACCAAGCGACCAGACGCGGGGAGACGAGCTGCTTCCTCATGCTCCCCTGGGTCGGACGCATCCCCAGCGGTCGCTTCGCGTTCCGCGAGACGATGCACACCCTCCGCGTCGACTCCAGCGACGGCAAGCACGCGATCCACGGCGACATCACCCAGCGCTCGTTCACCATCACCGACCGATCGCCCGTCTCCGTCCGCATGGAGCTCGACGCGTGCGGCGACCGGCTCCGGGACCGCAACTGGCCCTGGGACTACCGCGCCGATCTGCGCTACGAGCTCGGGCCCGATCGCGTGATGTGCGAACTTGGGATCACCAACCCCTCCACGCACGCCTTCCCGGTCGGCGGTGGATTCCATCCCTACTTCCAGCGCAGGCTCTGGGCCGAACACGCCGACGAGTCGTGCACGCTCAACGCGGGCGTGCGCGGCCACTATCCGATGACCAACCTGGCCGCGACCGGCCCGGCGGTTCCCGATGCTCTGACCCAGTCGCTTGTCCGCGGCACGCACTTTCCGGATCCGACCGACGACGTGTTTCTCCGGGACATGCACGCGCCGCCGCCGCGGATCGCGTGGCCTCGCTCGGGCGTGCGGATGACGCTCGAACTCGGGGACAACCTCACGCACCTGGTCTGCTGGGCGCCGCACGAGAACGGCACACGCACCGGATTCTTCTGCGTCGAACCACTCTCCACGACCACCGACGCCTTCAATCTCCACGCCAAGGGCCAGGCGGAGACGGGCGTTTTGGAGCTTGAGCCCGGCGCCCGGGTGAGCTTCCGGATGAACTTCCGCTTCGAAGGCCTTCCCAGGTAGACGGAGCACGCGCGACGATGGCGACATTCCTGCTCAAGACCGAGCCGAGCGAGTACAGCTACCAGAGGCTGGTGCGTGAGAAGTCCTGCGTGTGGACGGGCGTCGCCAATGCGACCGCGCTCATCCATCTTCGGGCGATGAAGAAGGGCGACCTGGCGTTCATCTACCATACGGGCGATGAGAAGGCCATCGTCGGGCTCGCGAAGGTCGCACGCGGCGCGTACGAAGACCCGGACGCGCCGGGCCTGAACGACAAAGGCGAGCCCAAGCGGGCGGTGGTTGATCTCACACCGGTCGCGGAGGCCAGGACGCCGTTGACGCTCGCGCAGATCAAGGCCGACCCGCGCTTCAAGAACTTCGCGCTGGTGACCATCGGGCGACTGAGCGTCATGCCCGTGGATGCCGCTCTCGAAAAGGCCATCCGCGAGCTGGCCGGGATCAAGGCGTGAACCAGACCCGGCCGGGTCGCGATTACTTCTTGCCCTGGCTCTCTGGCGCGGGCTTCAAGCGATAGAGCTCGATGGGCTTGTCCCAGGCCTTTTCGATCTTGCTGATGCGCTGCACGAACGCCTGCACTTCGGCGGTCGGCGCGGTGATGACCACTTCCTTGTCGGCGATGGCGTGGGTCAGGACCTGGGAGCCATCGAAGAGCGCATCCTTGAGCCAGTCCTTGGCGAGCTGACGGGCCACGAGCTTGTCGCCATCGCGGGAGAACTTCACGAAGCAGTGGGCCGGGACGAACATCGTGCCCGCAGCGTCGGAGACTCGGGTGCGCTCCGAGTCGGTCGGAGACAGATCCAGGAACTGGTCATCGCCGAGCTTGACGACCTGGAACTGGGCCTCGATCCCGTCCTTGTCGACGTTGTGGGGAACGACTTCGAGGCGATAGACCTTCGCGTCACTCGTCGGGAGCACCACGTACGTCGTGTCACCACGCTGTTCGGTCCAGGAACCGATGAGGCCCTGATCGGCGATGGTGGTGCCTTCGGAAGCGAGCGGGTTCAGCGACGGCGTCGTGCATCCACCCAGCAGCGTGCACGCCAGAGCGATGGGAGCGATCAGACGGCGGAACAGCATGTGTGCCTCCTTCCCGCCCATGCGGGCGAGCACTTGATTGTTGGAGGGTTCCCGACGTGAAGGCCCGCGAGGCTTCCGGACCCCTCTTCAGGGCATGCGCACGCGTCGCATCATCTCGGAGGCGTCGAACCTCGCGACCGGCACGTCGTCGTTGTAGTAGTGCAGGATCCAGTCGAGCTTGCCGGTCCGGTACATCCCCGCGAACATCTCGACCGCATCCGGGAAATAGCGCGTGCCGCTGGATGACTTGAGCTCTTCGATAGCCCGCTCTGCGGCGGCCTCTCCGATCTGCGTGCGGTAGGGCCTCACGCTCGTCAGTGCGTCGAATGAGTCGATCACGGAGAAGTAGCGTGCGACCAGCGGGATCCGCTCGCCGCCGAGCGCGTCGGGATAGCCCTTGCCGTCCCAGCGTTCGTGGTGGTGCCTGACCAGTTCGAGCACGATGGAATCGTCTTCGCCGACGCCGAGCAGATACTCGTGGCCCCGGGCGGCGTGCGTCTGCATGATGCTGAACTCGTCGTCGCTGAGCTTGCCGGGCTTCTGGAGGATCTGATCGGGGATCTCGATCTTGCCGATGTCGTGCAGCGCAGCGGCCTTGGTCAAGCGCGCGATCGTGTCGTGATCGATCCCGGCCTCTTCCGCCAGGGCGCGGGTGTAGAGCACCACGCGCCACGTGTGGGCAGCGGTCGAAAGGTCCTTGACCTCGATCAGCCTGACCAGAGCGTGGAGGACTTCGGCGTCCATCGATGCACAGATCGTAGCGGCATTCCGGAGCGTACCGCACGAGAACGCTTCAGGAGGCCGGCGGACGCGGGGTTATCGGGTCCCGACGACCCGCACGAGCAGCAGCGTCTGATCGTCCTGCTGGATGCCGTGGGCGCGGACTGCATTCATAATGCGATCGAAGACGACTTCATCCGCTTCGTGTGCGTGCCTGGCGATCAGTTCGCGCAGTCCCGCAAGGCCGAGCTGTTTGCCTTGGGCGTCGGCGACTTCCATCAGGCCGTCGGTCAGGAGGACGAAGAGGTCCCCCACCGCTGCCGGCGTGGTGCGCGCGGGGTACATCGGCGAGGCATCGATCCCGAGCGGGAGATCGTCGTTGGGCAGATCTGTGACGACGCCGGTGCTCGCAACCCAGCGCAGGATGGGGAGGTGACCGGCCAGCACGAAGGACGCTTCGCCGGGCGTCTCGAAGCGCATGCACGCGAACGTGATGAACATCCCGGGCTCGTTGACCTGGAGGATGGCCCGGTTGGCGTCGCGCACCACGCGATCGAGGGAAAGGTCTTCGAGCAAGAGGGTGCGAAGGGAGCTCTTGAGCATGGCCATGAGCACCCCCGCACGCACGCCGTGACCAGCGACGTCGCCCAGGAACACATCCACGCGGCCGGGGCGGGCGACCAGGTCCGCAAGGTCGCCTCCCATCTCGGTGCTGGGAGAAGAGCGCCCGTAGATCCGCAGGGTGTCGACGCGGGCGTCGATGTCCGGGACCAGCGTGTTGTGCATCTGCCTGGCGACATCGAGCTCGGCGCGGGCCGCTGCGGCGCGGCGCTCCACGCGGCGGGTGGCGCGGATGCTCCCGATGTAGCCGATGATCATGAACGCGACGCCCATGACGGCGCTGGTGAGTTGTCTGATCTGCGGCGAAGCGTCCATGCCGAGCGTCAGGACCCCGAGCCTGGCCATGAGGATGCCGAGCTTCCAGGGGCCGAACATCTGCCACGCGATGACCGCGGGGATGAGCCAGAGCTTGCGGTACATGAACACCGCGGCCCACATGACGGAGCTGACGCCCGCGATCAGCGCGGCGTAGAGGGTTCCCGCCCAGCCCCACGGGTCGGACTGCATCATGCCCATGAACGATCCGATGGGCATGAAACTGAAGAAGGTCGCAAGCAGGATGCTGCGCCGCTCGATGGGCGAGAGATCACGAAGATTGCGGCGGGCCTGCGGCCCTTGGGAACCCATGCGCCCACAAGATACCTCGAACGCTGGCGCGAAGCTGGTAGTCTGAACCGATGCAATCGCACGTCGCCATGAGGCCCGAACGCCGCGCATCCCGATCGAGCCGCGCGATCTCCATCGTGCTCGGGATCGTGATCGCGATCGGGGGTCTGCTCGCGCTGGGGTATGGGCTTCAGGACGTTCAGAAGTGCCGACAGCTCGCCAATGGGCTCCAGGCCCCGGCCAGCGTGCTGGAGTCCTCGGTCACGATGCACCGGGGCAGCAAGGGACGCAAGTACTACCGCGTGCTTGTTCGATTCCAGTACGAGCACGCGGGAACGAAGTACTCGTCGCAGACGCCCTTTGTCGAAACCTACGAAACTTCGAATGCCGGGGAGGCCCAGCGCGTCGCGGACGCGTTTGCTCCCGGAACAGCCCAGACCGCGTACTTCCTGGCGTCGACGCCCGATCGGGCGGTGCTCGATCCACGCGTGACCCGTCAGGTGGTGATTCCCATTCTGCTGGGCGTGGGCGCGCTGGGAATCGGGGGACTGATCGCGGCGCTGGGCGGCTATGGGCGTTCATACCCAGAGCCCGACCTCCCGGTGAATACCGCGCGGACGCCCGAGGGCTATGTCATCCGACCGTCGACGGGGCCCCGCCTGAGCGCGCTGATCTTCGGGTGCATCTGCACGCTGGTCGCCCTGATCAGCGGGGCCGTGGGGCTTCCCGACTGGCCGACCGAACCCTCACTGCTCTACATGCTTCTGGTCTGCGCCGGTGGGCTGGCGGCGCCGATCATCGCGTGGCTCGTCGTCCGCATCTGGGTCAGCGAGGACAGCGGCGGGGTGTTCGTCGATCACCAGGAGGGCGTGCTCCGGCAGGCCGGCTTCCGCGCTCAGTCCAGGCCAATCTTCTCGATTCCGCTCGCCCGGATCACCGACGCCCGCATGGCGTTTGCGCGGTCCAAGCACTCCAGAGATCCCAAGAAGGCAGACGCGAACTTCACGCTCACGCTGACGCACCTGCGCGACGACGGGACGACCAAGGTCCGCAAGTTCGCGAGCCATAGCTTCACACGCGACGATGCTGCGGAGCTTGAACTCTGGCTCAGGCACGCGCTGGCGCTGGATGTGACGGGCGTGTGACCGCGGCAGACGAAGCGATCAGGCCTTGCTTCGGTTGATCAGCGCCGCCATCGCCTTGGCGGTCTCGCCGGCCTCGCCTCCGAGCTTTTCGGCCTGCTCGTCCGCGTGGTAGCTGCTGCGTACCAGAGCGCCGCTCTCCACGACCTTGAAGCCCTGCTTGAGGCCCTCGGCGCGGAACATCCCGAACTGCTCGGGCGTGACCCAGCGGTCGATGGGGAGGTGGTTGCGCGTCGGCTGGAGATACTGGCCGATGGTGAGCACGTCGCACGAATCGGTGCTCTGCTTCGACGAGACGCGGGTCGCCTTCTGAACATCCGCGATGAGCTCGAGGACTTCCTCGTCGCGCTCGCCGATGCCGACCATGATGCCGGTTTTGGCGACCAGGCCCTGCTCCTTCACGCGGCGGAGCAGTTCGAGCGAGCGATCGAACTTGGCGCTCGGGCGAACCGCGGGATACATCCGGCGGATCGTCTCCAGGTTGTGGTTGATGATCGTGGGTCTGGCGTCGATCACCATCTGCAACGCGCCCCAGTTGCCCTCAAAGTCGGGGATCAGGACCTCGATCGAGAGGTCGGGGCAGGCGTCGCGTGAGCGCAGGATCGTCTCGGCCCAGATGGACGCGCCGCCATCGTCGAGCTCGTCCCGGTTCACGCTCGTGATCACGACGTGCTTGAGGCCGCCCCCGGCGGTCATGAGCCTGAGGCTCTCGGCGACGCGGCGGGGCTCGTCCTTATCGAGGACGGGCGGGCGTCCGGTCTTGACGTTGCAGAAGCCGCAGGCGCGGGTGCACGTGTCGCCCAGGATCATGATGGTCGCGACGCCGCGCGACCAGCACTCGCCCATGTTCGGGCAGCTGGCCTCTTCGCAGACCGTGAAGAGGCGGTGTTCCTTGAGGATGCCCTTGAGGCGGTTGTAACCCTCACCGCCGGGGACGCGGGCGCGGAGCCAGTCGGGCTTCTTCTTGATGGAGAGATGGTCCGGAGCGCCCGCGGCGTTATTGAGGACCATGCCCGTCAGGCTGAACACGGGACGCTCGAGCTGCTTCACGGGATCGCCGCCCGCGGGGCGGGGGTGTCGCTGCAGCGTCCGGGCCAGGGCCTCGGGAGAAATTGGTGTTTGCCGTGCAACCTCGGCGGAGAGGGGAGAAGCACCCGAACCGTTCTGAGATGGGGGCGTAGTCATGCGGCGGACCGAAGGGTAGGCCGTTCCGGCCGGTGCTCGATCGGACTGCTTTCGAGGCGCAGAAGTCGGTAGTCCGATAACACATTATTTCCCCTATTATGGGGAAGATCTTTCCCTGTCCGCGCAGAACGCCCGGAAATCCCCCCCTTCTTCACTCAACGGGAGGATGGGTCAGGTCGATCTGTTAGAGCGCGGCTACTCGGACCGAACCAGTTCAGAGTTTGGACCGGAAGGTCTGGGTGACGGCGCGACGGAAGGGTTCTCGGGCGTTGGAACGGCCGAGAACCGGAGATTGACAGGCCTTGCACCGATGCTACCTTTCCCCTCCCAGCCCGGCCTCGCCGACCGTCTGTTCGGAGCACGGACGGGTCCCCTTGGAGCACGGAAGCATCGGTCTGACCTCCCCGACGGAAGGTCCGGGGTGTCGGTGTCGGCCAGCGGAGCCATCATGAAGACCATCGCACGGATTAGGCGTTCTTCCCTCGGCCCTGCGGCGACCCTTGTCGCGATCGTCGGGCTCCCCCTGATGGTGGGGTGCGAGACCGACTCCTACATGAACCCGTCGAAGACGGGCCGGTGGGAGCACACGCCGACGGTGGTGCCGATCCTGGACCGGCTTGCGGTGGTTGAGGACCGCGCGGGCGAGTTCGTCGAGTACTCCGACCCCACGCCCGAAGATCTGCTCCCGGGGCAGGAGCCCTACCGGCTCGGACCGGGCGACGGGCTTGAGATCACGCTGTGGGACGACATCCAGCGGAACCAGCCCAACAACTATCAGCGCTCGGTGGACTCCCGCGGCTTCGTGGACCTGCCCCAGCTGGGTCAGATCTACCTGAACGGGCTGACGGTCGAGCAGACGCGCGAGACGCTGGCCCAGGCTTTGGGCAAGCTCGTCGCCGAGCCCATCGTGTCGGTCAACGTGACCTCGGCGCGGAACATGACGTTCACGATCATCGGCGCCGTCGAGACGCCCGGACCTTATCTGGTGCCACGGTCGGACTATCCGCTGCTCGAAGCGCTCTCGGCGGCGGGCCGGTTCTCCGAAGCCTCGACCGAGTACGTGTACATCGTGCGGCAGGTCCCCCTGTCGGACAAGGTGACCAACCACGGCATCAAGGCCCCCACCGCTGCGGGATCTTCCGGCGGGACCGCCACGCCGCCTTCGGGCGCGCAAGCGACGCCTTCGCAGCCCGCGCAGCCTTCCAGCGGCGACAACCTGATCAACCTGATCGACAAGCTCAGCAAGCCCACCGACGGCGAGCAGCCTGCGGCCCAGCCCAGCGCTCCCCCGGCGGGTGAGAAGCCCGCGGAACCCGCGGCACAGCCCGCGACGCCCCCGGCGGCGGAGCCCGCGGGTCAGCCTGCGGCGCAGCCCGTCACGCCTCCCGCGAATGACAAGCCCCCGATCGATCTGCCCGATGCGCCGGCCAAGCCCAAGACGCAGGACCATCCCGCGTCCTTCTCGGTGATGGCGACGGGCTCGACCGGCATGACGTCCCGGCGCGCGACCCGCGGCGAGGACCCGCCGGTGGACCTCCCGGACTCCAAGCCCGCGGCGACCACGCCCAGCGGGCAGGCGGCGGGCGGGAACAACTGGGTGTTCCTGGACGGCAAGTGGGTGCAGATCGCGCGGCCGGCCAATCCGGCGGCGGGCGCGACTCAGCCCGAGCAGCTCATGACCCAGCGGGTCATCCGCATCTCCATGAAGCAGCTGGTGTCGGGCGACGCGCGTTCGAACATCATCATCCGCGCCGGCGACGTGCTCCGCGTTCCTCCGATCCTTGAGGGCGTGGTCTACATCGACGGCGAAGTGCAGCGTCCCGGCGTGTACAACCTTCCCTCGACGGGCAAGCTCACGCTGTCGCAGGTCGTGACCGCGGCGGGCGGGTTCAGCGAGCAGGCGATCCCGGAGCGCACGGACCTGATCCGTCGGCTGAGCGACAACCGCCAGGCGATCGTGCGCGTCGACCTCCGCGCGATCCGCGAAGGGACCCAGCCTGACATCTTCCTGAAGCCCGACGACCACGTGAACGTGGGCACAAACTTCTGGGCCTATCCGCTGGCGGTCATCCGCAATGGTTTCCGGGCCAGCTATGGCTTCGGCTTCCTGATCGACCGCAACTTCGGCAACGACATCTTCGGCGCGCCCCCCACCAACAACCTCGGGCAGTAATCCCCGAACCCGGGCCTTCACCGCTCGTAGCGATGCAGGCCATGGAAAGGCTGGGTTCGGCCCCGGAACCGGAAGGCAGAGCGTTTGACGACTGTTCCCTCCAACGCGGTGCAGGCCAAGCTGGATCAGACCGGCAAGGGCGGGCCGCGCGCGGGTGGAACGGGGGCAGCGCCCTCCAAGTCGGGCAAGGGCCTGATGGGCGGGCTGCTCACGCCTCAGGACGCGATTCTGATCGCGATCCAGGGCGTGGCGTTCGTGGCGATCTTCCACCGCTTCCTGCTCAAGCAGCATGAGTTCTCGATGGAGAAGCCCCAGGACTGGGGCCACGCGTACATCATCCCGTTGATCTCGGGGTTTCTGATCTGGCGTCAGCGGAAGGAGATCGCGGCCTGTCCGCGGAAGGCGTACTGGCCCGGGCTGGTGCCGTTCATCTACGGCATCATGTCGTACTTCTACTTCGCGGTGGCGATCCCGAACCACATGCTCCAGGGCGCGTCGGCGATCATCACGCTCTTCGGGCTGGTGCTCCTGAACCTCGGGCCGCAGATGATGCGGTTCCTGTTCCTGCCGATCGTGTATCTGGCGTGCGGGATCACGATCTCGGAGATGGTGATGAACTACATCACCTTCCCGCTGCAGCTTCTGGCGTCGCGCGGCGGCAACTTCCTGCTCAACATCATCGGCGCGGTCTTCGGCTTCCATTCGGAAGTGAACGGCAACACGATCGAGGTGATCAGCAGCCGCGGCACGGTGCCTCTGAACATCGCGGAGGCCTGCTCGGGTCTTCGCATGCTCATCGCGTTCCTGGCGCTGGCGTGCGCCGTCGCGTTGATCTCGTGCAAGCTCTGGTGGCAGCGGATCGCCCTGATCATCCTCGCGCCGGTGGTGGCGCTCTTCATGAACGTCGTCCGCGTCGCGATCCTGGGGATCGGCTCCATCTTTGACGCGGGCCTGGCGGCGGGCGACGCGCACATGCTGATCGGCACGGTCCTGCTGGTCCCCTCGCTGATGCTCTTCATGGGCGTGGTGTGGGTGCTCAACCGCGTCTCCGAAACCGATGGCGCGGTGGTCGGGAAGAAGAACGAGGAGAAGAAGACCGAGCAGAAGAAGCCGGCCAAGGGAGGCGCCGCATGAGCAGTCTTGTGCAGCGGATGCTCCGGGCGACGTATCTGGTGCCCCTGGTCCTGATGGTGGGCGGCGCGGTGGGCATGGGCGTGGCGATCAAGTCCTACGGCATCCACCTGAAGAAGAAGCCGATCTACGCGCCGGGGGGCACGCTTGTGAACTCGCTCCCGACCGAGACGCTCAACTGGAAGCGCGTGGGTTCGGACACAATCTCGAGCCCTGAGATCGTCGAGGTGCTTGGCACCGAGAACTATCTGACGAGGCGGTATGTCCGGAAGGACACGATGGAGACCAAGCCGGTCTTTGTCGAGCTCCACGTTGCGTACTACACCGGGATGATCGACACGGTGCCTCACGTACCGGATCGGTGCCTGGTGGGTTCGGGCATGGTGCTGACCAGCGCGGGCGTGCGGGTGCCGCTCAAGCTCGATCAGTCTCGCTGGGCGCCGGACACCGACGTGACGGGGGATCTGGCGGGACACATCTGGCACGCGACCCTTTTGAATCAGTACGGCGCGATGGCGGGAAAGGTCCGCCTGCCGCGTGATCCGCAGGACATTCAGCTCCGCGTGAGCGAGTTCGCGGCCGACGGGATCCCGGGCGTGCCCGCGGGCACCAAGCTCTTTGCGGGGTTCTTCTTCATCGCCAACGGCGGGACGACGCCCGAGGCCGAGAGCGTGCGCCTCTTGGCCTTTGATCTGAAGGACGAGTACGCGTACTACTGCAAGGTCCAGTTCAGCTCGTCGTCGGTGAGCTCCGCGCAGGAGCTTGGCGATCAGGCGTCGAGCCTTCTCAACGACATCCTCCCGGACCTGATGCGGTGCGTGCCGGACTGGGTCGAGGTCCAGCGCGGGAACTATCCGGACGACAATCCGGCCCGCGGGAAGGCCAAGGGTTCGGGCGCGTAAGAGCCCGGCGCGGGCCGATCCCGCGCGGGGCTTGCGACTTTTCGTGGGTTCAGAGATACGAGTGAACCGGAGGGGTGAAACCTCCGGAGTGGAACGAGGAAGCTCATGGCGTCGAAAGTCAACACCAAGTTCGTGCTCATTCTGGCCATGGTCATGATCTCGCTCTTCGCGGGCGTGGCGGCCATCGGGATCTTCGTGATCCAGAAGAGCGGCAGCGACTACATCCGCCTGGGCGACGCGAAGGCGGCCGAGAACGACTGGAAGCGCGCTCAGGAGTTCTACTCCAAGGCGGTCTACAAGGAACAGGGCAACGTCGACTACCTCAAGAAGTGGCGCGACGCTCTCCGCAAGTGGACCCCCGAGACCCAGACCCAGCTCGACGACGCCTACGGCAACAAGTACCTGAACTGCCTGCGCTCGATCGGCGTCGCGGCCAAGACCGACCTGCCTTCCTGGCACGAGTACCTGGGCACGCTCAACCGCATGCTCAACATGCAGGCTTTCAGCCGTGACGGCTACGAGAACATGGTGGCCCAGGCGGAGGCGGCGGCCAAGTACTTCGAGGGCGGCGCCACCAATCCGCAGGCCGACAGCCTGAAGCGCTACTCGGGCCTGGCGGTCGTCCGTCAGATGCGCGAGAACCTGCTCGACGAGCGCGCCAAGGACGTGATGGACAAGGGCCTGGCTGATCTGACGGCGGCGCTGAAGGCCCGTCCGGACGATTTCGAGGCGGCCCGCGCGATCATGGAGTGGAACCTGGTGCGCGCCGATCGCGCCCGCCGCTCCGGCCAGAACGATGAGGCCAAGGCGTTCTTCGACGCGGCGGCGAAGGCGGCCTCGGATTACGCGGCGGCCAACCCCAACGAGCCTCAGGGCTGGCTCATGGCGCTGGGCGCCAAGTACGAGCTGGTCCGCAAGCTCGCGGTGGGCAAGACGATCACCAAGGAACTGGCCGATCAGATGAACGCGGCGGTCGCGGCTCTGCGCCCCGAGTTCGACGAGACCTTCAAGAAGCTGATGGCGCTTGATCCCAAGGCCATCACCTCCGACCTCACGGATCGTCTCGAGCCGCTCGAGCCCGTCGCGACCCAGAGCGGCAAGTTCGAGTGCGTGCAGCAGCTCGCGGCCCGCGGCCTGACGGCGGCGCCCGACGACTTCGAGCTCATGTTCCGCGTGGCCCGCGCCCTTGAGCTTCAGGGGAAGTACGCGGAAGCGAACGCGCAGCTTCAGAAGATGGTCGATCTGCCCCCGCGCCCGATCAGCATCGAGGCGATGAGGCTTTATCCGCGCAAGATCGAGGCGATCAACCAGCAGGCGGTCAACTCGTTCCGCATTCTGGACTCCACGACGGACGAGAAGGCCAAGGGCGAGATCCTCGCGCAGGCCAAGGGCTACCGCGACGCGCTGGCCAAGCTGGTCCCGAGCGACTCGGTGCTCCTGAAGTATCTGGACGCCAACGTCGCGATCGCCAGCCGTGATCTCACCGGGGCGCAGAAGCTCCTGGTCGATTACAACCGCTCGGTGGACAACCGCAACATCGAGGCGCTGTGGAAGCTGGCCCGCGTGGCGCTGCAGCTGAACCAGCCAGGCCAGGCCAAGCAGCAGTACGACGCGATCCTGAACCGCGATCCCGACAATGTGTATGCGGTGAAGGCGCTGGGCACGCTCGAACTCCAGCTCCAGAATCTGGAGCGGTCGATCGAGCTCCTGCAGCGCGCCACGGACCTGGATCCGAGCGACGAGGCCATCAAGAAGCAGCTCGAGATCGCCAAGAACCTGCGTGACGGCACGACCAACGTCTCCGACCCGGTGACCAAGGTCCTGCTCCAGGCCCAGGCGACCTACGTCGGCAAAGACAAGCAGGCCGGCGACATCCAGGCCGCCATCAAGATGCTCCGCGAGGGGCTCAAGGCCAATCCCGCGGACTCGCGCCTGTCGCAGCTCCTGGTGAGCTACCTGGTGCGGGCGCAGCAGGAGGACGATGCCAAGGAAGTGCTCAAGGCGGCCCTGGCGGCTCATCCGGATGATGAAAACCTCCAGATGGCGATGATCCAGCTCGAGGAGAAGGATCCCTACACCGCGGCGGTGAAGATCATCACGTCGGGCAAGGACGCGGAGATCGACAAGCAGATCGACCTCTACACGATCGCGCGGCGGTACAACAAGACCGAGGACGCGGCCAAGGCGTTTGACGCGGCCCGCAAGCTCGCGCCGGATGATCCGCGCGTGATCGAGATCGACTTCGTTCAGGCGATCGAGGCCAAGAACCTCACGCTGGCCAGGCAGATCGCCCAGAAGGCCGAGGCGGGCGACTTCGACAAGGTCGGGGGTCTGACCTTCAAGGCCCGCGTTCAGATCGCGGAAGGCAAGACGCGTGACGCGATCATCGCGCTCGAGGACGCCCAGCAGCGCGGCGTGCTCAATCAGCAGACCCTGCTGCTGCTGGCCCGTCTCCAGGGTCAGTCCGGGCGCGGCGTCGACGCGGTCAAGACGTACACCGCGGCGCTGGCGCTGAAGCCCAACGACGTGCCGGTGATCAAGGAGCGCATCCGGGCCCTGGTCCTCAACGGGCAGGTGGCCGACGCGCTGGCAGCGGCCCGCGAGGCGGAGCGCATCGCCGGCGGCGACCCCGAGTTCGACGACGTCAGGCTCGAGCTCGAGGCCCAGGCGGGCAACAAGCAGCAGGCCCTCGAGGAGCGCGTGCGCATCGCGCAGCGCGACCCGAAGAACCTGCGCAACAAGCTCGCGGTGGCCCGGATCCAGATCGAACTGGGACGGTACAACGACGCTCGCAAGGTCATCGACGAGGTCCGCGCGACCCAGGACTCGATGGACGCGGTGCAGGTTGACGCCCGCTGGTACGCGGAACAGAACGACATCCAGAAGTCCGGCGAGGTCTTCGAAACGTACATCAAGGGCCTGGATCAGAAGACGCTGACCTCGGCGCCTTACCTGACCTACGCCCAGTTCGTGCTCCAGCGCGGCTATCCCGCGCCGGCCCTGAAGATCCTGGAGACTGCTCGCCAGTTCCAGGATCCCAAGGTCGCCGAGGTCGACAAGGCGATCGGCGACACGTGCGCTTCGCTCAACCTCATGGATCGTGCGGCGGAAGCGTTCAAGCGCGTGGTTGACGCGGGCGTGGACGCCGACGGCACGTATCGCAAGCGTCTCATCGAGGCGCTGAGCAAGGCGATGAAGCACGACGACGCCGAGAAGGAACTGGCGGCGATGGGCGACGCGGTCGAGAAGGACCCGGTCCTGCTCATGCTCCGCGCGGACGTTCTCCGCGGCAAGAAGGACATCCGCGGCGCACGCGACGTCCTGGACCGCACGATCCAGCGCTTCCCCAACGAGTTCATGCCTTACCTGCGCCGGGCCCAGCTGCTCTCGGATCAGCCCGGTTCGGACGCGGAAGTTGTCGCGGACCTGGAGGCGGCGCTGCGCGTGAATCCGCAGGGCTGGCAGGCCTCCATGCTGCTCTCGAGCTTCTACGCCCAGCGTGATCGCCTGGAAGACGCGGTGAAGTACGCCCGCATGACCCTGCGGATCCGTCCGGACATGACGGACTTCTTCCAGAGCGTCGCCCGCGAGCTGCTGCGGCGCGGGAACGATCAGGCGGCGGTGGACATGGCCGACGACCTCCTGCGGGCGCGGGCCAACGACGCGTCGCTGCTCTCGACGGTCGCGGAAGTCTTCCGCGAGGGCAAGCAGTACAGCCGGGCGATCGGCTACTACAAGCAGGCGCTGGCGCTGAGCAAGCAGTCCTCGACCGCGGTGGCGCTGGTGCTCACGGCGCTCTCGGACAATCCTCCTCGCCTGGACGAAGCGGAGGCGGCGATCCGCTCCGTGCAAGCGCAGGTCGAGATGGATCCGCAGCTGATGCTCATCCGTGCGGACGTTCTGTTCCGTCGCGGCAAGCTTCAGGAGGCGGAGAACGACATCACCAACGCGTTGAAGCTGATCCCGCGTGACAATCCGAACGCGATTCTGGCGTGGTTCCTGCGCAGCCGCACGCTGTTCAAGGATCCCGCCAAGCACATGGCGTACCTGGAGAAGCTGCGGACGCAGGGCGCGATGGTGGAGTGGTTCCAGTTCTTCAAGGCGGCCACGAACGTGGACCGCCCCACGACCGAGGAGAAGCTTGACGGCCTCAAGCAGCTCGACTCGGTGATCCAGAACACCAAGAACCCGGCGGTGTCGATCCTGTCGTACCGCATGAAGGTCAGCACGTACTACTCGATGAAGAAGTACCAGGAGGCGGTGGACTCGGCCAAGGCCGGCCTTGAGAAGTACCCCGACGACTGGGAGCTCAACAACAACTTCGCGTTCATCTCGGCCAAGTTCCTGAACCTGCCTGATCAGGCGCTCCCCTCGGCGGAGAAGGCGACCAAGCTCAACATCAGCAGCCCCGACGCCTGGGACACCCTGGGTTGGATCCAGCTGAAGCTGAACAAGGTCGAAGAGGCGGAGGCGTCCCTGGCGCGTGCGCTGGGCTTGGCCGGTCCGAACACGACGCGCATTCCGATCCAGCTTCACCTGGCGGAGGTCGCGGTCCTCAAGAAGAACCGTCCCCTGGCGGAGGACCGCCTGAAGGACGCGGAGAAGACGATGAAGGACAACCCGTCGGTGGCGGAGGACTACAAGGCCGACGCCGAGCGGGTGCGCAAGCTGATCGAGGCGATGTAACCCGCCCCGATGACCCGGAAGACCCGAACGAACCCCGGCCGATTGGGCCTGGGTTCGAGGAATGGCGGCGCGGAAGTGGAACGCCCGCCTGGACCGGTCGATAACAGACCCGACCGATCACGAACAGCGACTGGAACGAGACCATGACCAGCATTCCCTCAAACGCGGCAGGCGCGACACAGAACCGAGGCCCCGGAGCGCCGGGGCAACAGGCGGCCGTGGGCGCGATGCCTGTGGCGACGATCGACCCGGTGAAGCTTGTGCGCCGGCACAAGTGGCTCCTGATCGGGTCGGTGGTGGCCGGCGCGATGCTGGGCCTGATCACCCACTTCGTGTGGATGTACACGTACCCGATCTACCGGTCGTACGTGCTGTTCGAGTGCTACTCGCCCAAGGGCGAGATCGGCGTGACGCTCCCGATCGCGGGCGCCGAGGAAGAGCTCGACCGCTTCATGCAGACGCAGATCAAGATCATGACCTCGGAGAACGTGCTCCGCAAGGTCGTGGAAGACCCGAACATCGAGCGTGAAGCCCCCAAGTGGTGCAAGGTGTACTACAAGGACGGTCGTTTCCGCCAGGACAAGGCCCTGCGCGACCTTCTGGACGACGTGAAGGCGCGCGTGATCCCTCGCACCAAGCTGATCGAAGTGTCGATGGGCTTCACGAGCCGTGAAGACGTCGCGGGCGTGGTCCGTCTGGTGCGCACGCACTACCTCGACGTCCTGACCCAGCAGGGCAACAAGGCGACCAAAGAAGAGAAGGACGCGCTGGCCAAGTCGATCGAAGACACGACCCGCGAAATCGCCCAGCAGACCACCACGCGTGAGCGTCTGGTCCGCGAGAGCAACATCGAGACCATCGACCAGCGCGTCAGCGAACTGCGCTCCCAGCTCCAGCTCCTCAACGAGCAGCTCGTGAGCATCCGCATGGACCGCCAGGCGCTGGACGTGCGGATCAAGCGGGCCGAGGAGCAGCTCCGCAACAACGTCGCGATCGTCTACCCCGACAAGATGCGGGAGGACGTCGAGACCGAGCCCCAGATGAACCAGCTCAAGGCCCAGGTCTCGAACGCGGAGAGCTATCTCCAGGAGACCGCCAGGCGGTACCGCCCGGATCACCGCGAGTACAAGGCGGCCGAGGCGGCCTTGGAGAGCGCCAAGCAGATCGTCGAGTCCAAGCGCGAGGAGCTCCTCCGCTCCCGCTTCAACGCCGAGCTTGACGGGGCCCGCACGCAGATGGCCCAGCTCGACGCGCAGAACCAGGACCTGGCCACCGAGGCCCAGCGCATCCAGGAAAAGCTGGTGGACACCACGCGTGTGCAGCAGCAGATCGGTGACATCTCGACGGCGATCGACCGTCTGATCACCTCGCGCGGCGAGATGAGCGACAAGCTCAAGCAGCTCGAAGCGGTCATCGGCCTGGAAACCTCCAAGCGCGTGCTGGTCTTCCAGAGCGAGCGCGTGCCCGAGCGCGTGACCTTCCCCCAGCTGAAGATCCTCGTCCCCGCCGGGACGATCCTGCTCCCGGTGCTGGTGGGCTCCCTGTTGATCGGCCGCGAACTGGTCGACCAGCGCATCAAGGGCCCGTCGGACGTGGCGCTGATTCCCCGCACGCGTGTGGTGGGCATGGTGCCCGACGCGGCGGAGGATCCCGCGGGCGCCGGGGCGGTGGAAACGGCGTTCCGCGACCGCACCCGCGGCGCGGTGGCCGAGAGCTACCGTCAGCTCCGCGCGGTCGTCATGAAGCGCATGCAGCAGATGGGCCATCGCACGCTGATGGTCGTCGCGGGAATGCCCGGGTCGGGTTCGACCTCGACCGCGAGCAACCTGGCGATGGCGATCGCGGCGGCGGACCAGAAGGTGCTGCTCATCGACGCCAACTTCCGTCGTCCGACGGTGCACCGCGTCTTCGGCCTGACCGAGTCCCCGGGCGTCGCCGACGTCCTGGCGGGCAAGACGCAGGTCGCGGCGGCGGCGCAGGCGACCTCGGTCCCCGGGCTTGCGGTCCTGTCCGTGGGCTCGCGTGAGCACCGCCAGTTCGAGCGCATCGGCACCGACGCGATGCGCAAGCTCCTGGAGGAAGCCAAGGCCCAGTACGACGTGGTGATCCTGGACGTGGCCCCGGCGATCGTGGCCGGCGACGGCATGGCCCTGGCCAACCGCGTCGACGCGACCCTGCTTGTGGTCCGCGCCCTGGCCGAGAAGCGCGGCATGGTGGCCCGCATCAAGAACGACCTGTCCGAGACCCGCGCCGAGTTCATCGGTGTGGTGGTCAACGCTGTCAAGGCGTCGGCGGGTGGTTACCTGAAGGGCAACATCAAGGCGACCCACGAGTACCACACGGAGAACAACGCGGCGGCCTGAGCCTCTGACGGGGATTCACGCCGCACCGTCGAACGCACGGTGCCCGCGAACCTTCCAACACCCGAAAGCAGACGCGACGCGGATCGGACTTCCGATCCGCGTCGTGTCCTTGTCACTGGAGGGGCCGGGTTCATCGGGTCCCATCTGGTCGACCTGCTGACCGCCCGCGGCGATCACGTCACGGTCATCGACGACCTCTCCACCGGGAGGCGTTCGAACCTCGCGGGCGCGGAGAAGAGCGGACGGGTCCGCTTCATCCAGGCCGATCTGGGTCGGGCCATCGAAGCTCTGGCGGCGGAGCGGTTCGACGAGATCTACCACCTGGCGGCGGCGGTCGGCGTGCAGTTGGTCATGACCGAGCCGATCCGCGCGATCGAGACCAACGTCGAGCAGACAGCCCGGATGTTGCGGTTCGCCCTGACCGCCTCGCGCTCGGGCGGCCCGGCCCGGATCCTGATCGCCTCGAGTTCAGAGGTGTACGGCAAGGGGACCCGGAGCCCCTTCTCCGAAGACGACGACGTGCTCTACGGGCCCACGACGATCACGCGCTGGTCGTACGCGTGCAGCAAGGCGATCGACGAGTTCCTGGCCCTGGCCCACGCCCGCCAGCACGGGCTCCCGGTGGTGGTCGCGCGGTTCTTCAACACCGTCGGTCCCAGGCAGGTCGGGGACTACGGCATGGTGCTGCCCCGGTTCGTCAGCGCAGCTCTTGCCGGGCGCGAGCTGGAGGTGCACGGGGACGGGACCCAGTCGCGGTGCTTCTGCGATGTGCGGGACGTTTCGGGGGTACTCCCGGTGCTGCTGGGAGACGCGTCGTGCGCTGGTCGGGTGTTCAACATCGGTTCGGATCGGGTCATCTCGATCCGAGAACTTGCCGATCTGGTGATCAGCCAGACCGGTTCGAAATCCGCGGTGCGCCTGGTGCCGTACGCGCAGGCGTTTCCGCCCGGTTTCGAGGATCTGGCGATGCGGCGTCCGGACCTCTCTAGGATTCGGGGGGCGGTGGGCTTTGAGCCGCGGATTCCCTTGGACCGAACGGTCCGTGACCTGGCCGAAGAGCTGCGTGGGCGATCGGCGGAATCCGGGGCAATCGGGGTGCGGGGTTGATCGATACGTCTCCAATACTCGGTCCGAGCATGTTCGGCGATACGTCGCTGGTCCCTTCGACGGCGCAGGACGTCGCGGCGCATGTGCGCGAGCTGGGCAATCAGATCAGCGCGCTGGCGACCAAGCAGGCCGAGCTCTCCAAGCTGCTTCGCCTGGGTGACGCGGCCGAGCCCGCGACCAAGCTCTCGATCTTCCACGGATACATGTGGGTCATGGTCGTGGCCTTCGTGGTCACGTTGCTGGCGACGCCCATCATGCGCCGCTTCGCGGTGAACCACGGCGTGATCGATCGTCCGAGCGATCCCCGAAAGATCCACCGATACCCGATCGCCTACCTGGGCGGCGCGGCGGTCTTCCTGGGCTTTCTGGCGGCGGTCTTCTTCAGCTATCTGGCGGCCAAGTTCACCGGCCTGATCGACTTTCATCGCACCGCGTACGTCAGCCCCGACGGCTTCCACTATCCCGTGCCTCTCTCGGTGCTGGGCGGCGCCACGGTGATCATGCTCACCGGCCTGATCGACGACGTGCTCCACATCCTGCCCAGACTGAAGATCGCGGGGCAGCTCTTTGCGGCGGCCTGGCTTGCGATCGACGACGTGGGCGTCAAGGTGGCCCAGGGTCTCATCGAGCCCATCGGCCATGCCTTGGGCCTGAAGGTCCTGGTCTTCACGATCCCGCTGGGCTTCACGGTCCCGGGCTTCGGATGGCAGGAAATCCCCATCGACCTCATCTACTGGGCGGGAACCGGCATCATCGCGGTCTTCGTCCTGGGCGGGTGCAACGCGGCCAACCTGATCGACGGGCTCGACGGCCTGCTCTCGGGCGTGACCGCGATCGCCAACGTCGGCCTGCTGATCATCGCGCTCATGCTGGCCATGAACGACGACGGCCCGCGGGATGCGCAGCGGCTGATCATCTGCCTGGCCACCCTGGGCGCGTGCCTTGGCTTCCTCCCCCACAACTTCAACCCGGCCTCGATCTTCCTGGGCGACTGCGGCTCGCTCCTGCTCGGGTTCCTGACGATCGTCTCGATCCTGACGCTTGGCGACACGGGAAAGACCCATCTGGTCTTCGCGGGCCTGATCATCTATTCGATCCCGATCCTGGACACCACCCTGGCGATCATCCGCCGGAAGATGGCCGGGAAGAAGATGTCCGACGCCGACGATCAGCACCTGCACCACATGCTCAAGCGGGCCTTGGGCGTGAAGGGCGCGGTGCTGGCGCTCTACGGCATCGGCGGGTGCTTTGCGACCCTGGGCGTGCTCATGTCCGAGGGCCGGGCCCGTGTGGTCTACGCCCTGACCCTGCTCTTTGCCAGCTTCATCATCGTGACGGCGATCAAGATCGCCCGGCGGAAGCACATCGAGGAGCAGGCGGCGGCGTACGACGCCAAGCGGACCGCGGCGGTGCAGGCCGCGACCTCGGCTCCCGTGAAGGCCGAGACCGCCAAGCCCGGCACGGACGCGGCCTGAAACCCCCTGTTTTCAACGAGATTTCAACGCGCAATCCCGGCGCGGTGCGCTCTATACTCCGGACATGCCCCAGGCACGGACGCCCACGCTTGTTCGCCTCATCGCCCTCATGAACCAGAAGGGCGGCGTCGGAAAGACCACCACCACGTGCAACCTGGCGGCGGCCTTCGCCCGCGCGGGACGCTCAACGCTGGTCATCGACCTCGATCCGCAGGCGCACGCGACGCTCCACCTGGGCGTTGATCCCAATGAGATCGAGCACTCCGTCTACGACCTCTTCCACGATCCGGAGGCGGACGCGTCGGAGATCATCAAGCCCATCTCGGAAAACCTGCACCTGCTGCCGTCGAAGACGGACCTGGCGGCGGTGGAGACCGAGCTCGCCTCCGCGCCCGAGCGGCAGAAGCGCCTGGAGAAGGCGCTGGCGCGCATCAATCCCGCCGACGCGCCCAAGTACGAGTTCGTGCTCTTTGACTGTCCGCCTTCGCTCGGCCTGCTCACGCTCAACGGGCTCGCGGCGGCCCGCGAGGTGCTCATCCCGATGCAGGCGCACTTCCTGGCGCTGCAAGGCGTGGGGAAGCTCCTGGAGACTGTTCAGCTGGTGGCCAAGGCGGTGAATCCGAAGCTCAAGGTTTCTGGCGTGGTGCTCTGCATGCACGACGCAAGCAGCTCGCACAGCAAGGAAGTCGTGGCGGATCTGGACCAGTTCTTCGACCAGCAGAGGCAGCTCGAAGTGCCCTGGAAGAAGGCACGCGTGTACCGCCCCGCGGTCCGCCGGAACATCAAGCTGGCCGAGTCGCCGAGCTTCGGGCAGACGATCTTCGATTACGCGCCGCACGCGCCGGGCGCGGACGACTACCGCCAGCTCGCCGAGTCGATGCTCAAGGAGTGGGACCTGATGCTCTCCAAGCGTGGGGAGCTCGAGGCCAAGCCTGAGACGCCGATCGTGGAGATCCCGGCGAGCGCCCGGGTTGCGACGTGAAGCTCCTTTCGAAGGTCGGTGGGCGGGAGGCGTGGTTCGTCTTTGGCCTCTACGCCGGCTTCATGTTCATGATGACGCACTGGCCTCGCCTGACCATCCCGCTGCCCGGGAGACCCGATCTCTTTGTGCACGCGACCATCTTCGGGACTTGGGGCTGCCTGCTGATCGCCTGCGGACGATTCGGTCCGGTGCTTTCGCTGCGGAACATCGGATGGTCCGGGGCCGTGGGCGTCGCGTACGCGGGCGTTGATGAGTTGTTGCAGGCGATTCCGTTCCTGCGCCGGACCGCGGCGTGGGACGACTGGGCGTGCGATGTGTTCGGCATCACCCTGGCGTGCGTGATCGCTCTGGTGATTCGGGCCAGAATCGGGCGAACCCGGACCGACCTGACCGGGTAATCTTAGGTCACATGCTGATCCCCGAGATCCCAGACCAAGAGAAGCCAGCCCTCGAAAAGGCAGCCCATGAGAAATCGGGCCACGCGAGCTCGCAGGACGCCAGGCAGGATGACCAGCGTCCGGGTGGGGCGAGTCATGATCATCACGGGCCGTGGTGGAAGGACCTCCTGCGCTGGATCATCGCGGCGGCGATCGGCGCGGCGGCGGGCGCGCTGGCGACGAAGCTGATCGTGCCTGAGCTGCACGATGTCCGCGGGCACATGGTCGGCACCATTCCCCCGGTGCTGGTGGCGCCGTTTGCGCTGCTCCTGGCCTGCGTGGCCCTGATGCCTTTCATCAACGCGAAGTGGTGGCACCACCACTACCCGGAGGTCTCGCTCTTCCTGGGCGGGATGGTCGCGTCGTACTTCCTGGTCGGATACGCCCAGCCCATGTATCCGAACGGCAAGAGCTATGGGCTCTACTCGATGCACCACGCGGCCATGGAGTTCTACTCCTTCCTGGCGCTGGTGGGCGGGCTGTACGTGGTGTCGGGTTCGATCGTGGTCGAGCTGCGAGGTCGCGGACGGCCGGTCCTCAATACGGCGCTGCTCTTTGCGGGCGCGGTCCTGGCCAACTTTGTGGGCACGACGGGCGCCTCGGTGCTGCTGATCAGGCCCTTCATGCGGATCAATCACGGCAGGCTCAAGCCGCTCCACATCGTGTTCTTCATCTTCATCGTGTCCAACTGCGGCGGGTGCCTGACGCCGATCGGCGATCCGCCTCTGTACCTGGGCTTCCTGAAGGGCGTGCCCTTCTTCTGGACGCTTGAGCACCTCTGGCAGAGCTGGCTGCTCGTGAACGGACTGCTCCTGGCGGCGTTCTTTGCGTGCGACACCGCGATCGAGCGGAAGCTCGTGAAGACGGGGGAGATCAAGGACGTGCAGGAGCATCCGCTGCACCTGCGTGTGCACGGCGTGGTGGGCATGTGCTGCCTGGCCCTGATGATCGCGGGGGTGTTCATCGACCCGCTGCTGGCGCCCCGCATCGGCCTGGAGCACTTCCCCGCGGGGGCGACGTTCCAGCTTTTGGTCGCGATCGTGGCGTACGTCTTCGCGCCGTCGTACGCGCACCAGGCCAACGAGTTCAACTTCGCGCCGGTGAAGGAGGTCGGGCTGCTGTTCGCGGGGATCTTCGCGACGATGGTGCCCGCGCTGGGGTTCCTGGCGGCCAACGGGACCAAGCTCGGTCTGACCAGCGCGTCGGCCTACTACTGGGGAACCGGCACGCTCTCGGCGATGCTCGACAACGCCCCGACGTACCTGAACTTCCTGCAGATCGCCTTCGGCGAGCGGGAGATGAACCGCCAGACGATCCGCGAGTTCGTCGCCACCGAGAGCGGCGTGCTCATGCTCGACGCGATCTCAACGGGCGCGGTCTTCTTCGGCGCGATGACGTACATCGGCAACGGGCCGAACTTCATGGTGAAGGCGATCGTGGAGCACCGCGGCGTGAAGATGCCGAGTTTCTTCGGATACCTCGGGCTGGCGTGCGCGATCCTGCTCCCGGTGCTTGTGCTGCACTGGGTGATCAGGCTGGCCTGAGCGTCACTTGGTCTTGACTTCGGGCGCCTTGCGGAGCGTCAGATCGATGCGGCGGGCCTCGGCCGGCGGCACGTTGATGACGTTGTGCAGGCTGCCGTAGGTCGTGCCCGCTGCGAGTTCTTCCCAGCGCATGATGTCCGGGTTGTTCGGATCGGGCGAGCCGGGCTTCTTGTAGAAGCGGATGGTGAGCTGACGCGCGACCGGGACTTCGTAGCTCCAGACGGTCTCGCCGGTGCGGGTGTCGATCAGGGACACGGTCTTGGGCGTGTGGGCGTCGGAGATGTACGTGTAGGTGTCCGCGGACTGGCCCGAGCCGCCCTGCTTGTAGGGGTTGCATCCGGTCATCGGGAGCGCGGCCACGGAGGCCAGTGCGAGGGCGAGGATCGTGCGGCGGGCGCGGGTCTGCATCGGAATCTCCAGCTCGAGGCGGCCTTGTTATCGGACGATGGGTCCGGGCCGGTACAAGAGTATCGGCCCGAAGGCGGGGTTGTTCGCAGCATCCGATCGCAAACCCGACGTCGGGCGTCGATCCGGGCCCGGGCTAAGGTTGGGGCATGTTCAGGATCGGTCACGGGTACGACCTGCACCGCCTCGAACCCTTCCCTCCGGAGGGCAAGGGCCGTCCGCTGGTGATCGGCGGTCTGAAGTTCCAGCACGACCGGGGCGTGGTGGCCCATTCCGATGGGGATGCGCTCTTTCACGCGATCACCGACGCGATCCTGGGGGCGATGGCCGGCCCGGACATCGGGACGCTCTTCCCCGACACCGACCCGAGGCACGAAGCGCAGGACTCGGCGGTCTTCCTGGCCGAAGCGGTCCGGCGGGTCCGCGAGGCGCACTGGACGATCGAAAATCTGGACGCGACGGTGATCCTGGAGCGGCCCAAGATCGGGCCGGTGCGGGATCAGATGCGGGCGAACATCGCGCGTGTCATGGGCATCGAACTCGAGCGGGTGAACGTAAAGGGCAAGACCCACGAGAAGGTAGATGCCGTGGGTGAAGGCCGTGCGATCGAGGTGCACGTGGTGGCGCTCCTGCGCTACGCGGGGCCGTGAGTCGAAGCGACGGTCTTCGTGGGTCGCTCAGCGGGGGTTCTCACCCGCCTGCTTGCGGCGCTTGGCGATCATCCGGCCGAGAACGCGGTCGGTGATGTGCGGCGCCAGGACCGTCAGCCCGAGCAGCGTCCGCATGCGAGCGCTGGTCCAGACTTCACCGACGGGCTTGCGGAGGCAACGGACGATCGCGTCGGCGACCACCGCCGGGGGTTGCAGCATCGCGTCGGGGGTTCCGATGCTCAGGCGGGCGTCCTTGCTGCGCTCATTGGACTTCTCGAAGAACTCCGTGCGCGTGCCGATCGGATGAACGCTCGACACGTGGATGTTGAGCGGGCTGAGTTCGTGTCGCATGGCGCGGGCGAAGTGGTCCTGGGCGGCCTTGGTCGCCGAGTACGCGGCGTAGTACGGCATGCCGATCTTGGAGAGGCAGCTCGAGCACATCAGGATGTGACCCTGACCCGCAGCCTTCATGCGCTCCAGGGCGGGGCGGATCGTGTTCATCGTGCCCCAGAAGTTGGTTTCGAAGATGGCGCGGAGCTGGTCGTCGGAGGTGTCGTCGACCGCAGCCTCGAAGCCATAGCCCGCGTTGGCGAAGACCGCGTAGATGCTCCCGAAGGCCCGCACGGTCTGGTCCACCAGATCGGCGCAGGCGACCGGATCGTCCACGTCGCAGCGCACCGCGATGGCCTTGCCGCCGGCGGCCTTGATCTGCGCCACGACCTCGTGGAGCTTGTCCTCGCGGCGTGCTGCGATGGCGACGGGCATGCCCGCCTTGGCGCACGCGAGGGCCGCGGAGAGACCGATGCCGCTGGAGGCGCCGGTGATGGCGATGGGCTTACCAGCCAGTTCGATGGGCATGCGTGTCCCCGGAAGTTCAGCGTTCGCGAGCGGCGCCTTGCCCCTCGACGGAGCCCTTGCTCGTGTCATGCGCGCCCGCGGCACGCAGGTCATCACCCAGCTCGTCGAGCGAGCTGCAACCCGCCAGACTCGCCAGCACGACCGCGACGATGCCCAGCGCCAGGACGCACGAGGCTCGACGGCGCAGAAGGCGATGTGGTGCGGGTTGCATTGAGGCCCTCCCTGAGAAACATGACGCTCGCGGTCCGTGCAGCGCTGGGAAGATGCTACGCCTCGGACCAGTCGAAGGATCGTCAGGGATCCATGGCCGCTTCGACGGTCTTGACGCCCTTGGGACGCCTTGCGAGCAGCCAGGGGAGTTCGGGGACGCGGAGGAGCTTGGCGAGGAGCAGGAACGATCCGCCTCCGACGAGGGTGCAGGTCGCAAGGCGGACGACGTGCTTGGTGTAGTGCGTGGGCGCGGGCGCGAATCGCTCCACGAGGACGACGGCGCCGGCCATGAGCGCGGTGATCAACGCGACGCGGACGAAGCCACCGAGCACGGACGCGTCGATGGGCGGCGCCGGCAGTTTCCGGCGGAGCATCGTTGTCAGAACGACGCACTGGATGATCGCGGAAATGCTGGTGGCCCAGGCCAGCCCCGCTTCGCGGAGCGACCAGATCAGGGTGAGGTTCAGGCCCAGGTTGATCACGACCATCGCGATCGAGATGCGCATGGGCGTGACGGTGTCGCCCTTGGCGTAGAACGCGCGGGTGAGAACGTGGTTGAGCGAGTAGGCCCAGATCGCCAGTGCAAAGCCACGGAGCGCGGAGGCAGCCCGCTCGACATCGGAGGCGGAGAACGAGCCCTTCCCGCCGCCGGAGAAGAACGAGGCGATGAGATCCTGGCTCACGAGCATGAGCCCGACGGTCGCGGGGAGGCCGATGAAGAACGAAAGACGCAGGCCTCTCCTGAGGGTCGCTTCGAACTGAGTCGGGTCGTCGGCGTCGCGCGAGAGCAGCGGGAAGATCGCGGTCGCGACCGCGATGCCAAAGACGCCCAGGGGGAACTGGTAAGGCCTCTGGGCGCTGGCGAGGATCGCGTTGCTGGCGGGATCAAGCGGATACGCGTGCCCGAGCATCGTGGGGCCGACCCAGTTGGGCCACATCGCGATCAGGGTGTCCAGGAAGGTGTTGATCTGCAGCGTGCCGAGGCCGATGAGCACGGGCAGGAAGCGCTTGAACATGCGCACCGCCGGCTCGCGCACACCGGAGAAGTCCCGCGGCCAGCGGACGTGGCCCCGCAGGAGCCGCGCAAACCAGAGGCACTGCGTGATGCCCGAGAGCACCGTCGCCAGACCGATCGCGACCGCTGCATCAAAGTCGCCCGCGCGGCCGGTGAGCATGTGAAAGCCCGCGACCGCGACGATGAAGGCGTTGAGCGTGAGCGGGCCGGAGGCTGCGGGGCCGAACTTGCCGTGGACCTGCAGCATGCCGCTGAGGATCGCCGCGGCGCAGATCAGGGGCATGAACGGCAGCATGACCATGACCAGCGTGAGCGACACGACGCGCTCGGGATCGGCGGGCGCGACCCACAACACGATGAGCAGCGCGATCTCGATGAGCACCATCAGCGCCGACGTCGCGGCCAGGAGCAGCGTGAGCGTGAGCGTCGCAAGCCTGTCCGCCATCGCGGGATCGGCCTTGCTCAGCCTGGTGTATTCGGGGATGAATGCTGCGGAGAGAGCACCCTCGCCAAAGAGCCTCCGAAACAGATTGGGGGTCTGGAAGCCCGCCTGAAACGCCGAGCCCAAAGCGGTCGCGCCGAAGAGCCGCATGACCAGGATGTCGCGGAGGAGGCCGCCCAGGCGCGAGAGCAGCGTCATCCCCCCCACCACCCGGACCGCCGCGGCCAGGGCGGCATGCGAGTGATGCCCGGCCCGCGGCGCGGGCGCATCAGAAGGCGGGTTGGAGCCTTGGGAAGCCATCCGTGGCGGGGAGAGCGTATCGGCCGGAGGGGTCACCAAAGCCTGTCGGCAGGGCCGGGGAAATCCCTTTACAAAATCCAAACCAAGCGGCCGGAAGCGGGGCGAAAGTGGACGATCCGCGAGAGCCAGATATAGTCATCCCTGCGTCATCCGGGACGGCCCGGCGCGATTGCCCTCCTAGCTCAGTTGGTAGAGCAGCTGACTCTTAATCAGCGGGTCGAAGGTTCGAGTCCTTCGGGGGGTACTTGTAGAACGGCCCAGGGAGCTTCCCAGGGCCGTTTTTCGTTGGGAACCATCAGCCCCGTGCGGCTGACGGAGACCTGACTCCCGGCTTCAACCGAGGTCCACACCTCGACCATCCCCGGCCGAGCGCCGGATGGACGCCCACGTCAGCCCGAACCTCGCGAGGTACTTGCGCAGCCTGTCCGCGTCGTTCACGCTGGTGCGTTTGGCGCGCGATGCTGCGAACAGCACGCGGCCCGCGTCCGAAAGCGACCGGCTCCGAGCACAGATGCGGACGACTTCTTCGAGCTGGACGCGATCGAAGCGGTCGAGTTCCTGGAGCTGCGCCGCGGACATGACCCGAGACAAAGCTCCATTTGCTCCATGACGACCGAGCGCATCGCCCACGTCGTCGGAAGCCTGGTCTGATGAACGCCACGCGGCGTCGAGCCTGGCGATCTCCTGATCAACGGTGCGCTGATCGATCCGGCCCGCGGGCGCGAGCGTCGCCATGCGGGTTGCAGATGCCGCCAGATCGCGGAAGTTGGCGCGCCACTGCGCCTGCAATGAAGTCGCGAACGCGAGGTAGCGCTCGCGGGCTTCGGTGCTGAAGCGTGCCAGGCCTCTTCCCCGGCTGGCGATGCGTTCGAGTTCATAGTCGAGGTTGGGCTCGATGTCCTCGGGACGCTCGCGCAGGCCCGGGAGGTTGAAGGTCCACAGGTTGATGCGGGCCAGCAGGTCTTCGCGGAAGAGTCCCTCGGCGACGCGGAGGCGCAGGTCGCGGTTGGTGCCGCAGATCAGCTGGAAGCGGCTCTCGACTTCCGTGTCCGCGCCGAGGGGAAGGAAGCGATGCTCCTCCAGGGCGCGCAAGAGCATGGCCTGTTCGTCGAGGCCAAGCTCGCCGATTTCGTCCAGGAAAAGCACGCCTTTGTCCGCGGAACGCAGCAGCCCGGGGCGATCGGCTGCGGCGCCGGTGAACGCGCCCTTGCGGTGCCCGAAGAGGGTGGACATCGCGGTATCGCCCCGCAGCGTGGCGCAGTTCACTTCGACGAAGGGCCCCTCGGCGAGCCTGGTGTGATGCTTGAGCTCGTACACCCGGCGCGCGAGCTGGCTCTTGCCGGCACCGGTGGGCCCGGTGAGCAGGATCGGCTCGGTGGTGTTGGCCGCGACGTGCTCGAGCTCCTCGATGAGACGGTTGAAGGCGGGATTGCGCGTCTGGATGCCCGACTTCAGGCCGGCGATGCGGTCCTTCTGATCGCGCTGGAAGCGGCTGGCGATCTTGTCGTATCGAGAGAGATCCAGGTCGATGATGCGGGCCTCGCCCGTGGGATCGGGCGGCCGGAACTTGGGCCCCGTCTGGATCAGGCGTCCAGGGATATGTCTGGACTCGGTCAGCAGGAACAGACAGATCTGCACCACGTGCGTGCCCGTGGTGATGTGGACGAGGTAGTCCTCCTTGTCCGTGTCGAAGGGATACGCCTTGGCAAAGTCGTGGAGCGCGGCGTACACGCCCTCGAAGTCCCAGGGGTCCTTGAGCTCGAGCGGCCAGCACTGCACCCGGGTCTCGGGCGAGACCGCACCGATGTCCGCCACGACCTGATCGCGCAGGTCGAGAACCTTGGGCGGATGCATCAGCTCGAGGCGCGAAACCAGAAGGTCGGGCTGCTGGCACAGACCGACCGTGGGCCTCCAACGCTCCCAGCGCACCGACCCCTTCCCCACGTCGAGGGTGGTGCCCAGCATCCCGATGACCACGAGCGGTCGCGACATGATCCAAGTATATCTTGATTTATCCAAAAAGATAATCCTAGCTCGCCAGTCCTTGGGCTCGAACGGCTCTGGCTCCTCAGGAAGGCCGTCTTGGGGTTTGGCACGCCCAATGCAATGGGTGTCTCGTCGCCGCCGTGTGGCTGGCGGATGCGAGGTGCAGGATGGCCAGCAAGTCTCTGTTTGGTTCCAGTCGCGGCGTGTTGACCAAGCCCGCCGACACCATCAATGAAGCGGGGGGCGGCGCGTATGCGTTGTCCGCCGAGAACGCCTTGGCGCAGCTTGCGACCACGGGATGCCTGAACGCGACGTTCTACTCCGACGACAAGCAGCAGCTTGCCGCGGTGCTGAAGTTCGCGGCGATGGTCGAGCCCGAGTTCCTCGCCAAGGTTGCGGTGTACGCCCGCGAGAAGGGCGCGATGAAGGACATGCCCGCGCTGCTGTGCGCGATCCTGGCCTCACGCGACGGGGAGCTCCTGGAGAAGGTTTTCCCCCGCGTCATCGACTCGGCCCGCATGCTCCGCACGTTTGTGCAGATCATGCGCTCGGGCGCGACGGGTCGCAAGAGTCTCGGATCACGCCCCAAGCGGCTGGTGCGTTCATGGATCGCGGCCCGGAGTGACGAGGCGATCTTCGCAGCGTCGGTCGGAAACGATCCTTCGCTCGCGGACATCCTCAAGATGGTCCACCCGAAGCCTTCGGGGCCATCGCGGGAAGCCCTCTTGGGGTACATCCTGGGCCGGCCGCACGACGTTCAGGCGCTGCCTGAGGTCGTCCGCGCGTTCGAAGCGTTCAAGTCTTCCCTTTCAACCCAGAACTGACCAAGGTGCACAACCATGTTCTTCTTCCGCAGCCGCAAGACCGAACCTGTTCCGATCCCCGACGTGCCGATGGCGATGCTCACGGCACTGCCCTTGAAGGAGGAGCACTGGGCGCAGATCGCCCGCGATGCCTCCTGGCAGACCACGCGCATGAACCTCAACACGTTCGAAAGGCACGGGGTGTTCAAGGACTCCAAGCTGACCTCGTTGATCGCGGATCGGCTCCGGGATCCGGCGCAGATCGCCAAGGCCAAGGTCCTGCCTTACCAGCTCATGGTCGCGTTCCAGATGACCGCGAGTCTCCCCCGGGAGCTCCGCGACTCGCTGCAGGACGCGATGGAGCTGGCGACCGCCAACGTGCCGGAGATCACGGGCAAGGTCTGGGTCTTCGTGGACGTTTCGGGTTCCATGCACTCGTCGGTGACCGGATACCGGCCCGGCGCGACCAGCGTGGTGCGTTGCGTGGACGTCGCGGGGCTGATCGCGGCGGCGATGCTCCGGCGCAACAAGGACGTCGGAATCCTGGCGTTCAGCGATCACGTCGTCGACGTGAAGCTGAACACGCGGGACTCGGTGATGACCAACGCGGCGTGGTTGGCCTCGCTCCCCGCGGGCGGGACCAACTGCTCGGCGCCGATGGCCTGGCTCAACGCCCGATCCCTGCCCGGCGACCTGATCATCTACGTCTCGGACAACGAGTCGTGGCTTGATCAGAGTCGAGCGCGGGGAACCGAGACGATGGTCCAGTGGAACCAGTTCAAGCAGCGGAACCCCGGTGCGAAACTGGTGTGCATCGACCTCCAGCCTTACACGAGCACGCAGGCCCACGACCGCACGGACATCCTGAACATCGGAGGCTTCTCCGACACGGTGTTCGAGCTCATCGCGAGGTATGCGACTGGTCAGGCGGAGACCGAGCACTGGGCGGAGGTGATCCGCAAGATCGAGGTGTGAATGTGTCCGGGCGAAGCGTCGGACGGATGCCTGTGGGAGTACATTGGCGAAGGCCGCGAGGCCGACCGGGTTCGAATCCCGGCCCCGCAAGGGGCGTCTCTCACGACCGATTGCCTTCCGACGCGCGTCTGGTGGTTGGACATCTCTGGCGAATGCCGGTGTGGGACTACAGAATCGAGAGAGCGGGTTGGACTCCCGCCTTGGGGCGCAAGCTCCTTGAGCTCTGGCAGAGCATCGGCAACGTCTCCACCGAATCTGGTCGCTGGAACATGCGTGTGCGGGGCCGAAAGACCCCGCACACGTTTCGGGTACGAATGCCGATGGGATTACAGGTCAACATCCTCCAGGTCGCGGGTTCGAGTCCCGCCAGCTCCGTTGCGACGGAGCTGTAGCTCAGTTGGATAGAGCGGGTTCTCATCAACGATTGTCGTGCCCGAACTCTTTGTGGAAGGAAGTCCGTGACGAGCGAGTCTGAACAGTCCAAGTCCAATCCTTCGGTGTACGCCACGGGCGAGGCCACCGGGTTCATTCCGGTGCCGGGCAGCTCCGTGCCGCCGGTGGTCGCGATCGGCACCGAGGCGATCCGCGGGACCTTTGACGCGCGCTGCGTGCAGCAGGCGATCAACTGCCGTCTGGCGCCGGGTGTGACGGACGTGGTCCTGAACCCCGACGCGCATTGCGGCTACGGCGCGCCCGTCGGCAGCGTTCTGGTCTCCCCCACCCACATCTACCCCGGTCCGGTCGGCGTGGACATCAAGTGCTCCATGAGCCTGCTGCAGCTCGATCTTCCCGAGGAGGCGATGGCCGACCGGTCCACCCGGCGCGCGGTGATCAACGCGATCCTGGAGCGCACGCCCACGGGCGCGGGTCGCGGTCAGCGGCAGGCGCCCAAGGGACGTCCCGTCAGCACCGAGATCGGGCGTCTGGCGGTCACGCAGGGCGCTTCGCCCAAGGTCTGCGCGGCGCTGGGGATCCCACCCGAGTGGGCGTCTCGGTGCGAGGATGCGTTCCACGTGGGCCATGACGGGACGGCGGACGCGCTGCGCGAGCGGCTCGACCGCACCACGGTCAACCCGGCGGACAGGGACGTATTTGCAGCCAAGGTGCGTCAGCTCGGAAGCTACGGCGGGGGCAACCACTTCGGTGAGTGCGAGGTGGTGCGCATCCACGACACTCCTCGCGCCCGCGCCGCGGCGGAGGTCTTTGAGATGCGTGATCGCCACATCGCGTTCCTGTCGCATTGCGGCAGCCGGGGCTGGGGAGCGCTGCTCGCGGATCGCCAGTTCAAGGCGATGCGGGCGCACTTCTCGGCGTGGGGAATCCCCCTCCCCGGGAACGACCGCGATCTGGTGCACGCGCCCCTGGGAACGCCCGAGGCCGACGCGTACATCGACGACATGGGACTGGGCGCCAACTTCGCGACGGTGAATCACCTGCTGATCAACGCGCTGGTACTGGAAGCGTTCCGGGAAGTGATCCCGGGCGTGAAGGGTTCTCTGGTGTACTTCATCAGCCACAACATCGCGCGTCAGGAGATCGTGAACAACAAGAAGGCGTGGGTGCACCGCAAGGGCGCGACGCGAGCCTTCCCCGCGGGTCACCACGCGCTGAAGGGAACGCGCTTCGAGCACACCGGACATCCCATTCTGCTCCCGGGTAACCCGCAGGCCGGGTCGGCGGTCATGGTTGCGGAAGCGGGCGCGGCGATGTCGTGTTACAGCGTGAACCACGGCGCTGGACGGCGGATGAGCCGTACCGCGGCGATCAAGAACCTCGACCAGCACGCGATCAACGAGTCGTTCGATCAGAAGGACATCTTGTTCAATGGCCGGAACTACCCGATCGACGAAGCGCCGGGCGCCTACAAGGACTTCAACGAGGTCCTGGCGAGCGTCGAGAAGGCGGGGCTGGCGAGCGAGGTCGCCAGGCTCGAAGCACGCTTTGTGATCAAGGATGGCGACAAGGCCGACGACTGAAGCTCTGCAATACGCTTGACCCGCGAGCGTTCACACTTAAACTCTCACCACGAGAACTTCCATGCAATCACGCGGCAACGCATCCATCGCCTGATCCCGCCCTCGCCTCCCGAATCATCCGGGTTTGGTTGGGCCGTCCCGCGCGGACGCTGGCAGGATCCCTCCGGTTCAACCCAGTTCTTCACAAACGCTCCGCAAGAGCGTGCGATGTCTCTATGCAGCTCTCGCGACGCCTGACGCGTCGGGAGAGTGGGAGTTGTCCCATGGATGTTGGCAGTTTGATTCGCGGATTCCGGCGCATCGGGGCGGACGTTGACGTCCTTCCCATGCTCCGTCGTGCGCGGCGGGCGCCCCTGGCGATTGATGTCGTCGGGTCGGGCCGTCGCGAGAAGTTCGAAGTCGAGGTGAACGTGGACGCCCAGGCGCGGGTGGTGGACGTCGATGCCGAACTCCGGCATCTGCTCATCCACTCCACGCTCCCGGACGATGCCGCGGCGTTCAAGTACCTTTGCGGTCACGATGAGCGCCACTGGTTCGTCGCGGGCGTTCCCAACGACCCGGGTGTTTCGGGCGTGCGTTCGGCGATGGAAGCACTCAAGCCTCGGGCGGTGCAGCTTGCGCAGCAGGCGGCGGCGCTGGACGGGCGTGAGCGGCTCCGACGCCGGAACCGTGCGTTCGTCCGCCAGGGTGAGTGGTTCTTCGTGCCTTGCCCGGAGCTGGAGGTTGATCCGCGGACGATCCGTCGCAACGAGCCGTTGCAGCGGTCGTTCCGGAACAAGCCTCACTGGGCGCAGGAAGCCTGCCGGATGGGAGGCACCGCGGTGATGGTGTCCGATCTCGAACCCGGCGGGCTGACGCTCGAGCAGTACCGGGTGCGGATCACGCAGTCGAACACGGCGCGGAATGCGCGCTGGCGTCCGATGATGCGCGATCCGAAGCTCTACGTCCGGGGTTGCGTGCGGCACACCGACCACGCGACCATCGAGCTCGAGGGCTGGCACCGCGTGTTCATGAATGAGGAAGCGCGTGCGCCTTCCTCGACCGGGGTCGTGTTTCTCGACTGATTTCTGATGCAATCGGGCCCGGCAGGCTTTCCCGCTCGCCGGGCCATTCCAAAGCTCGTTCGAAGGAGTGTGCGTCGTGCTGCAGATTGATGGGTCCAAGGGAGAAGGGGGAGGTCAGGTTCTGCGTTCGAGCCTGGCCCTCTCCATGGCGACGGGGATGCCCTTCGAGATCGTCAACATCCGCGCCAAGCGGTCCAAGCCCGGGCTGCTGCGTCAGCATCTGACCGCGGTGGAGGCGGCTGCCAAGCTCTGCGGAGCAAAGGTCTCCGGAGCTGCGGTCGGTTCGCTTTCGCTCAGCTTCTCGCCTGGCCCTGCGCGAGGCGGGACGCACCACTTCTCCATCGGCACCGCGGGGAGCACCACGCTCGTGCTCCAGGCGATTCTCCCCGCGCTGCTCTTTGCGGAGGAGCCCTCCGATCTTGTGATCGAGGGTGGAACCCACGCGCTGTGGGCGCCCCCGTTTGAGTTCCTCCAGAAGGCGTTGATCCCGCTGATGAGCCGGCTTGGCTCCTCCGTGGAAGTCACGCTCGAGCGTCACGGCTTCTATCCCGCGGGAGGCGGACGCGTGCGCGTGCATGTCACGCCGACGCGGAAGCCTCTCGCGCTGGAACTCCTGACCCGGGGCGAGGCGACGGTGCGTCACGCGACGATCCTGCTTTCTCGCCTTCCCGGCGTGATCGCGGATCGCGAGCGCGCACGCATCATCGAGCGGCTGGGCTGGGACGAGGCCTCGATCAGCACGCTGCAGGTGGAAGGCGCGTTGAGCCCGGGCAACGTCATTCTGCTCGAGCTCGGTTCCGAGAACGTCACGGAGCTGGTGAGCTCCATCGGCGCTCAGTCCAAGCCCGCGCTGGCGGTTGCGGACGAGGCGATCGAAGAGGCACGCGCGTATCTGGCAGCGGGCGTTCCCGTGGGGACCCACATGGCGGATCAGCTCATGGTGCCTCTGGCGCTGGCGGCGTTTCGCGGCGCCGGGCCGTGTGGTTTCCGCACGTCGCCTCTGTCGATGCACGCGCGGACCAACGCCGAGATCGTCGAGATGTTCCTGCCGGGGCGTTCGTCCACCGAGCCCGGCGAGGTGACGACCTGGTCCGTGCGTTAGCGATTCCGGGGTGCGTCTTGGGGAGTGGCGGCGCTGCGCTTCAGCGGCGCCGCCGCATCCCGACGAGGATCAGAGCTATTCCACACGCACCAGCGCCCGGCGCAGGCACGAGCGTGAACCGGACGTTGTCCATCGCCAGGTGATCCCAGTCGTCGTTGTCGAAGGCCAGCGCCAGGCCGTCGATCGGGCCCGCGTAATCCGGCGTGAACGCCTGGGCGTCCGCGCTGAAGCGCTGGCGACCATTCTTCTCCACGCGCCCGTTGTAGACGACCGCTCCATCGTGGTAAAGCACGAAGCAGAAGTCGCCATTGGCGTCCAGGCCGCGCCGGCTCCAGACGTCGATGCTCTGCAGCAGAAAGTCCGGGCCGCCGATGGGCGTGCCGAAGAAGGTCGAGGTGCCCGAGAGCGCGAGGAAGTTGTTGGTGGGATTGGAAGGCGAGGTCATGTGGTGCCAGTCGGTCAGCCCCGTCCCCCAGCGCATCGGGCCGTAGGACTCGGGCATGCGGACGCCGGTGAGGCTTGTGGTCAGATCGTCGAACGTGAGCACGTCGGCGCGGGCAATCGCGGGGAGACCGACCACACCAGCGAGCATGCACGCACGCGAGACCAAACGCGAATGAAACATGGGACCTCTCTCTCCGAGGCTCGCGAACCGGGTACACATTCCGGGAAACGCGGGCCTGCGATGTGCATGCGGCAACGCCGCCTCCTGGCTGTCAGGAATCCGCCGGAATCATCCGGTCGTGCGATCCGAGGGCCAAACGCCCAGACAATCCCGGGTGGACCCTGGCCTGCGGGGTGTAACGTGGCTCGAGCCCGACCGGATGCGCCCGGGCGAGCCTCGATAATCTGGGCGCATGCCCGACTCACACCGCAAGCCTGTCCGCCTCGGCGCGGGCCTGATGAGCGACTCTCCCTGGGGACTCTTCGGGATGGTGTTGCTACTGATCTTCGCGGTCGAGGCGGGGCTCATGCTTCTGCTGCCGCACATCCACTGGCTTGATGATCGTCCGACGATGACGGTGCTGCTGGACGCGGGCCTGCTGGTCGCGACGCTGTGCCCCGCGATGTGGCTTCTGGTCGTGCGTCCGGTGCGTGAGTTGGCGCGGGAGCGAGGTCGGCTGCTGCGCGAGCAGATCTCGGTGCAGGAGTCCGAGCGCGCCAGGCTCGCCCAGGAACTTCATGACGAGCTCGGGCAGATCCAGACCGCGATCCTGCTGACGGCGCGGGCAGCGGCACAAGCTACCGACGGCGAGCAGGCCCGCGAACACGCCAAGGCGGTGCACGAACTGGCAACCAGCGCGATCGCGTCGACCCGTCGTTTGGCCCGGGGGCTCTCCCCGGCGGTGCTCAACGACTTCGGGCTTGAGGCCGCGGTGAAGCGACTCGCCGAAGACCTCTCCAGCACCGGCGCGGTCGTTCTGGTTCGTTCCGGGCTCGGCGCCAGGCGTTTTCCGGGGGAGATCGAGCTGGCGGCGCTGCGCGTGATTCAGGAGTCGGTCGCCAACGCGGTGAAGCACGCGGCGCCTTCGGAGATCACAGTCGACCTGGACGCGGGCGGAGGCTATCTTGAGTTTGCCATCCGCGATGACGGTTCGGGATTCGCCGAACCCGGCGCGTCGGGCCCGGGCGGACTCGGACTCCGGGGCATGCGTGAGCGTCTGGTCATCCTGAATGGCGAGCTTGCGGTCCGCACGTCAAAGGGCGCGGGCACGACCGTCACCGGCCGGCTGCCGGCGGAGATCGCCTCATGATGAACAAGACCACCGTGCTCATCGTGGACGACCACGCGATGGTCCGCAAGGGCATGAAGCTGCTCATCGATGGGCAACCCGACATCGTGGTCATCGGCGAAGCGGGCAATCTGAACGAGGCGCTCGAGGTCGCATCCCGCACCAAACCCGACATCATCACGCTCGACCTGACGATGCCCGGCCCGTCGGGTCTGGCGTCGGTCGACAAACTGCGGGAATCCGTGCCGGAAACACGCATTATCGTGGTGACGATGCACGATGATCCCGCGTACGTCCGCAGCGCCATGGCCATGGGGGCGTCGGGCTACGTGAACAAGAGCGCCGCGGACAGCGAGCTCATCTCCGCGATCCGCGCGGTGGCCCGCGGGCGCGTCTTCATCGACATCGCCGACGCGGACACACTCGAGTCGATCCTCTCCCCGAACAGCACGCACGCGAAGAAGAGCCCGCTCGAAGCGCTGAGCGAGCGCGAACGCCAGGTGCTCCGCGAGGTCGCGCTGGGGCGCACCAATCAGCAGATCGCCGATGAGGTCGGCCTGAGCGTGAAGACCGTGGAGTCCTATCGCGCCAGGCTCATGAAGAAGCTCGGGCTCAAGCAAAGGGCCGACCTGGTCCGCTTGGCGATCGAGGCCAAGCTCATCTGAGTCGGGCGGCTGCACGCGAGAATTCATGCCGGGGCTTGCCGGGGAATCCCGCGCACGCTTTGCACGGTTCTCCGGATTTTCCCGCTGGGCGTTCCATCGATCCTTCTCCATACTTCTCCCACTTCCGTGCGGCACTGGCTGCGCGGGTTTCTGGACTTCCGGGAGGAGATCGCATGCGTTCCATCATCAGACTGGCGTCGACGACGGCTGTTTTGGCGCTGGCGGGCGTCGCGTCCGCCGAGATCGTCACGTACGACTTCGGGGGCATCACCAACGTCGGGGGCACGCCGCGCTCGTTCACGGGCGAGTTCTCGTACGACACGTCAGTCGCCCCCGACACCGTGTACATCCCGAGCGGCAACACGATTCAGGGCTTCCGCACGTCCTACGCCAACGCGGTCAAGTCGCTGAAGATCAAGCTCAGCAACAACGAGCAGGTCGTGTGCAATACCGGCGGCGAGATCGTCATCAACAACATCTTCCAGCAGGAAGCGGGCGCTCCGGTGCCCAAGGGCCTGACCATGCAGGTCTATCCGCCTTCTTCCGCGGGCACGATCAACGGCCAGTTCATCCACTACATGTACCTCGCGTTCCTGCCGGTCAACGTGAGCTACAACTGGGATGCGCTCGACACGCTTCTTGACGGCAACGCCGAGAACATGCTCGACGCCAACCCGTCGCTGCTCCCCCACGACATCTCCCCCACCATCACCGGGACGCAGTTGACCCCCGACCTGAACTCGATGTTCACGCAGGGGCTCTTCCTGGGCACCATCCACAGCAACAGCCAAGGCACCACGACCACCGTGAACAGCATCAACTGGTTCGAGCGTCGCGCCGTCCCCACGCCGGGAGCTGCGATGGTGATGGGCTTGGCCGCCTTTGCGACGGGCCGCCGTCGCCGCTGAGAGTCTTGTCGTTCGCGATTGCGGGCGCGGCAGCGTGATTCCACGAGCACGCTGCCGCGCTCATTTCTTCTGAGTCAGCCCGGCTCGCGCAGTCGGTACCCCACGCCCGGCTCGGTGATGACGAACCTGGGCTGGGCGGGGTCAAGCTCAAGCTTCTTGCGCAGCTCGCCCGCGTACACGCGGAGGTATTGCACATCGCTCTGGTGCTGGGGCCCCCACACGTCGCGGAGAATCATCTGGTGGGTGAGCACCTTCCCGGCGTGCTTGACGAGGAACGCCAGGAGCTTGAACTCCATCGGGGTCAGCCTGACTTCCCGCTTCTGGTCCGCCGCGTCGGTGACGTGCACGATTCGTGACACGACATCGATCCGCAGGGTGCGTCCATCCACGCTCGCTTCGTAGGGCCTGATCTCGCCGGACTGCCTGGCGCCGGAGGTTGCCGCGTGACGCAGCGCGACCCGCATCCGCGCCAGCAGTTCTCCCACGCCGAACGGTTTGGTCAGATAGTCATCTGCTCCGGCGTCGAGCGCCGCGACCTTGTCCGCCTCCTGATCGCGTGCGGACAGGACGACGATCGGCACACGCGATTCGGTGCGGATCGTGCGCGTCACCTGAAGCCCATCGCCATCGGGCAACCCAAGGTCGAGCAGGATGACGTCAGGATACACCGTGACCGCCTGCAGCACGCCCTCGCGGGCGGTGCCAGCCTCCTTCACGCGAAAGTTGTTCGCCTCCAGCGTTGCACGCAGAAATCGCCTGATGGGCTCTTCATCCTCGATGATGAGCACCAGCGGCGCGTGCGCCACGCCCGGCTGATGGACGATCGGAGTTGCTCGGCCTTCGCTCACGCCAACCCCTCCTCGCGCGGAAGCGACGGCTGCGGCTGCTCGATGGGCAGGGCGAACACGAACGCGACTCCCTTGGGCGTGTTGGGCTCGGCCCAGATTCGGCCACTGTGTGCTCGGATCACGCCTTCGCAGATCGTAAGCCCGAGCCCCATCCCACCCGCGGCCCCGCTCTGGTCCGAAGGCACACCGGGATTGGCGCCGCCGGCGCGGCTGGCCCTCCCCCGATAGAAACGCTCGAACACCCGCACAGATTCTTCCTCGGAGATTCCGGGGCCCTCGTCGGCGATCCGGATGACGACCTGACCTTCAGTGGCCCACGCGCTGATCGTGATCGGGCAGCCCGCGGGCGTGTACCGCAGCGCATTCTCCACGAGATTGTGCACGACCTGCGGCAGCATCGCGTTGTCGACCCGCAGCATCGGCAGATCGTCGGGCACGATCACACGCAACGGCCTGTGACTCAGGGCCTCCCGATGCCTGGCGAGCCCGACGCCGATCATCTCTTCGACGGTCGTCCACTCCTTGCGGAGGCTGATCGCGCCGGACTCGAGCCTGGTCGCAAAGACAAGGTTTCCGATGATGTCGTTGAGACGTCCTGATTCGTCGAGGATCGTGCGCAGCAGTTGACCCTGCGTGGAAGCGTCGATGGCCCCGCTCAGTCGGCCCTGCTCGAGCGTGCTGGCAGCTCCGGTAATGCTGGCCAGAGGCGTCCGCAGGTCGTGCGACACCGAACTCAGGAGGGCGCTGCGCAGCCTCTCGCGCTCGGCATCGAGACGGGCGACCTGCTCGGACTCGCTGAGCATGACGCGTTCGAGCGCCGATGAGGCCTGGGTTGCGATGGCGTCCAGACTCTGCGCAATCGCGGGGGTGAGTTCATCCCGGTGCTGCTCACCCCGGCGGAGCTTGATTCCGAGCACGCCCAGGATGCCGCTGGTTCCGATCAGCGGGAGGAAGCGGCCCTGCGCTGAGGGCAGGGTCATCGTTCCGAACCCCGCCGGCTGGGCGTGATCCAGGGCCCAGCGGGCGACGCCGCGTTCGCGCTCGTCGAACCAGTCCGGAATCCCCGCGCTGGCGAGCACATCAAGCGTGCGCGGCGCGACGTCCCGCTTTGGTCTGGACCCAACGCAGATCACGGTGTCCGCGTGGAGCAGCTCCTGTGTCTGTCTGGCGATCACCGCTGCGACCGCGGGCACGTCACGCGCGGAGGCCAGAGCGCGGGACAGCGCGTACTGCGCAGCGGTCGCACGTTCCCGGGCCCAGGCGACTCGGGCCTGCTCGCGCGTCCGGGCAGCCAGGGTGCCGACGACCAGACCAACACCGAGCATGATGCCGAAGGTGAGCAGATACGCGGGATCGTTGATCGTGAGCGTGTACCGCGGCTCCACGAAGAAGAAGTTGAAAGCCAGGACCGCAAACACGCTGGCGCACACCGCTGCCAGCCTCCCAAACCAGATCGCAGCGAGCACGACCCCGCCCAGGAGCAGCAGCCCCTCTTCTGAAAGGTCGGGCGGCCTGAAGCACAGCACCGCGCATCCGGTGGCCATCGCGACCATCGCGATCGCGCCCGCCAGCGCCGCGGACACCTCACGCGCGTTCATGCGACGAGGCGAAGAGGCTGCGGGCGTCGGATTCGGCGCAGAAGTGCTGGGCTCATCCCCTCGTACGACGTAGACATCGATGTCCCCGCTCTCGCGGATGAGGTTGTCCACGAACGAGCCGAAGATCACCTCCTTCCAACGCGGCCGGGATGTCTTGCCCACCAGGATCTTGCTGGCGTTGCGGGATCGCGCGAACGCGATCAGCTCCCGGGCTGCATTCTCGCCCCCGATCGTCGCGGTGGACGCTCCGAGGCTCTCGGCAAGCTTCAAGTTCCTGGCCAACGTGTCGCGATCGACCTGCCCGAGTCCTGTGGTCCGGGGCGTCTCGACGTGAACCGCGATCAGGTCCGCGTGCAATCCCGCGGCCATCCGCTTGGCGGCCCGGACGAGCCGCTCAGACATCGGGCTCGGGCTGACCGCGACAATCACACGCTCGCCCACGGGCCACACAGCCCGGATCCCGCGATCGAGCTTGTAGCGACGGAGCTCCGAATCAACCCAGGCAGCCGTCCGCCGGAGCGCCAGTTCGCGCAACGCGGTCAGATTGCCCTTTCGGAAGAACCCATCGCTCGGATCCACCGCGCGGGCGGCGTTCTCCGCCAGGTACACCTTGCCGGCGCGGAGCCTTTCGAGCAGACCCTCGGGCGCGAGGTCCACAAGCTCGATCTCGTCAGCCTGGTCGAACACATGATCCGGTACGGTCTCCCGGACCAGCACGCCTGTGATCTGGGCGACGACGTCGTTGAGCGACTCCAGATGCTGGACATTCAGCGTCGTATAGACGTTGACGCCCGCCTCAAGGCACTCGAGCACGTCCTGCCAGCGCTTCTGACGCGGCGATCCGGGCGCATTGGTGTGCGCCAGTTCATCGACGAGCAGAATGTCCGGCCGTCGCGCGATCGAGGCTTCGCAATCAAACTCCTCCAGGATCACCGGCGGTGGTCCGGCGTACTCCACGCGCTTCCGCGGCAGCATGTCCATCCCGAGCAGAAGCTGCTCTGTCTCGATGCGCTTGTGGGTTTCGACCACCCCCACCGCGATGTCCACACCTTGCGACGCCAGACGCTGAGCCGCAGCCAGCATCGCATAGGTCTTCCCCACCCCCGGAGCCATCCCGAAGAAGATCTTGAGCCTGCCGCGAGACTTGCTCCCGTCCGGAGACGAACGCGCCAGTCGAGCCAGCAGCTCGTTGGGATCAGGCCGGGTTGGCATTGAATCGGCGTTCATCCGGAATGAGGAAGCGTAACCCGCTGCGCATCGCTCCTCATAAGCGCCGCGTAAGCGTGGTCTCACCCCCACCCAAGCCTAACCTTCACCATGCCACAGACCATTCGCCTCCACCGCGTCTTGCGCTGCCCCGCCGAACGACTCTTTCGGGCGTGGATCGATCCTCGGGCCATGGTCAAGTGGCTCCCGCCCCATGGGTTTGTCGCCGAAGTCCACCACCTTGACGCCCGCGTCGGCGGCTCATACCGCATGTCTTTCACGAACTTCAATACCGGGCAGTCGCACGCGTTCGGTGGCACGTACGTCGAGATGACGCCGGGCGTCCAACTCCGGTACACGGATTCGTTCGAAGATCCCGGCCTGCCCGGGAAGATGAGCGTGACCGTCACGTTCAAGCCCGTGACCTGCGGCACCGAGCTCTCGATCGTCCAGGAAGGCGTCCCGGACGCCATCCCCGCCGAGATGTGCTCCCTCGGCTGGCAAGAGTCGCTCTCCCAGCTCGCGACGTTGGTCGAACCCTCGATCCCCTGATGGGCAAGGTCAGCGCGATTGCACGCCCGCAAGCTCGCGGTTGATCGCGCCGTAATCCACGACGGGCTCGCCGAGCACGCCGAACGTCCGCCGGGTCGTGTGCTTCCTGATCAACACACGAAGCGCATCCTCACGCATGCCGCGTGCCCGCGCCACCCGCGGCAGCTGATACTCCGCGGCTTGCGGCGAGATGTGCGGGTCCAGGCCGCTCGCGGAGGAGGTCACCAGATCCAACGGCACACCCGCGCCGGGCTCGCGCACGAGTCCGACCGCCTGATCCGCTTCCCGGAGCTTCTGGAGGCGCGCGCGGACGTTGTCGAGCAGCGCGGGATTGCTCGGAGCCAGATTGCTTCCCGACGAGCCGGCGCCCTTCTCAAGATCGAGCGCGGTGTAGGGGACAGGGGACGTCGCGCTGGGCCTTCCCCAGAACCATCCCGCCGCGGTCTTGGCGTCTCCCGCGGCGAACTCCTGTCCGATCAACGCTGAGGCGATTGGCTTGCCATCCGCATCACGCACGATCGATCCGCGGGCCTTGTCCGGCGCGATCAGCCGGGCGGCGCCTGTGATCACGAGGGGATAGATCAGCCCCGTGATGATCGAGATCCCGATGAAGACAGTGAGTGTTGCTCGCACGTTCCGAAGCATCGCACGCTCCTCCGTTCAGCTCCACACCGGAAGCAGGTTCACCAGCACATCGATGAGCTTGATGCCCGCGAACGGGACGATGAGGCCGCCGACGCCGTAGACGACGAGGTTGTGGAGCAGAAGCCTGCTTGCCTCGACCGGCCGATAGCGCACGCCGCGCAAGGCGAGCGGGATCAGCACGACGATGATGAGGGCGTTGAAGATGACGCTCGACAGGATCGCGGTCGCGGGATTCAGACGCATGACATTGAGCGCCCCGAGCTCCGGATAAGTCGAAGCGAACGCCGCGGGGATGATCGCGAAGTACTTGGCCACGTCATTGGCGATCGAGAACGTCGTCAGCGCCCCGCGGGTCATCAGGAGCTGCTTGCCGATGCGGACGATCTCGATGAGCTTGGTCGGATTGGAGTCCAGATCGACCATGTTCCCGGCCTCTTTGGCAGCCTGGGTGCCCGAGTTCATCGCGACCGCGACGTCTGCCTGGGCCAGAGCCGGAGCGTCATTGGTGCCGTCGCCCGTCATCGCGACGAGTCTCCCGCCTTGCTGATACTCGCGAATCAGTTCGAGCTTGCGCTCGGGGGTCGCCTGGGCCAGGAAGTCATCGACGCCGGCTTCGGCCGCGATTGCCGCCGCGGTGACGGGGTTGTCGCCGGTGATCATCACGGTCTTGATCCCCATGCGGCGCATCTCGGCGAAGCGCTCGGCGATCCCGCCTTTCACAACGTCCTTGAGCTCGATGACGCCCAGAGTCCTGCCCTTGCCGTCGGCGACGACCAGGGGCGTCGCGCCTCGCCGCGCGACTTCATCGACGATCGCAAGGGCGTGCTCGCTCGGCCGACTGCCCATCCGTGAGACGTAGGCCTCGATCGCGTCCGCGGAGCCCTTGCGGATCTGTCGGCCCGTCGGATTCAGCGCGGACACCGGCAGATCGACGCCGCTCATCCGCGTGCTGGCGGTGAAGGGCACAAACGTGGCGGGCGTTCCCTCAACGCCCAGAACGCCGAGTTCTCGCTCCCGGATGCTGTACTTCTGCTTGGCCAGCACGACAATGCTCCGTCCTTCGGGCGTTTCATCCGCGAGCGACGAGAGCTGGGCCGCGTCCGCAAGGTCCTCGGGGCGCACGCCATCCACCGCGTGGAACGCGCTGGCCATGCGGTTGCCGAAGGTGATCGTGCCGGTCTTGTCAAGCAGGAGCACGTCAACATCACCCGCGGCCTCGACCGCACGGCCGCTGGTCGCGATGACGTTGGCCTGCACCAGCCTGTCCATCCCCGCGATGCGGATCGCCGAGAGCAAGCCACCGATCGTCGTGGGGATCAGGCACACCAGCAGCGCGACAAGCACCGTCACGCTGATGGGCGTTGCGTGCGCCCCTGGATCCGCGAGCTTCGCCTGCACCACCGCGTACATCGAGAATGGCAGCAACGTCGCGCACGCCAGCAGGAACGTGATGCTGAGCGCGGCCAGCAGGATGTCCAGGGCGATTTCGTTCGGGGTCTTCTGCCGCTTGGCGCCCTCGACCATCGCGATCATGCGATCCAGAAACGTCTGGCCTGGGTCGGACGCGACGCGGACGATGATCCAGTCGGAAAGGACCTGGGTGCCTCCCACGACCGAGGATCGGTCTCCTCCCGCTTCGCGAATCACCGGAGCGGACTCGCCGGTGACCGCGGACTCATTGACCGAAGCGATCCCTTCCACGACCTCGCCGTCGCTGGGAATCAGTTCGCCCGCTTCCACCAGCACGATATCGCCCTTGCGCAGCACCGAGCCCGACACCATGCTGGTATGCAACGACTTCGGATCCGTGCGCTGCAGCCGACGCTCACCTGCCTTGCTCCAGAGACTGCTGCCCTCAACGCGCCGCGCCTGCACATCGCGCTTGCTCTTGCGGAGGCTCGCAGCCTGCGCTTTTCCGCGCCCCTCCGCCATCGCCTCTGCGAAGTTCGCGAACAGAACGGTGAACCAGAGCCACAGCGCGATCGTCAGCACCAGCCCGGGCGAGTATCCCCCCACTTCCCCCCGACCCGCAAAGCCCGCGACCGCCAGCACGCTGGTGAGCACGCTCACGACCCAGACGACGAACATGACCGGATTGCGAACCTGCACGCGCGGATCAAGCTTCGCGAGCGCCGCGATGATCGCGGGTCGTATCAACGACTTGGAGAACACCGAGGAGCTGGGCCGCTGGCCCGACGAGGAATGACGATGCTTGATCGATTCCATACGCCGACAGCATCGGGGGCTGCGGCGCTCCGGACGATCAGACGCACGCAAACGTCCAGGCCGCTGGCATAAGCGGCACGTAAACGTCGAATCTGCGATACCCAGAGCGACCTCGCCGCGTTGGAATTCTCATCCGATCGTGCAAGACCGAAAACCCGGCGCGACATGAGCGTGTGCCACCCAGGCCGGCACAACCAACGGAGGAAGAGCCGGCTGGTCCCCATCCAACTCGGAGACGCTCCTTATGCACCGTGATCCTTCGCGCACGCTTTTGGCTGCCTTCATCTTGGCGGCCCCGGCATCCTTCGCTCTGGCCGAGCCCATTGTCGATGCAGCCAATGACCTGATCAATGGCTTCAACGCCGCCACCGCTCCGGACCTTGATGTCCGCACCGCGGAAGCGACGTACGACTTCCTCACCAACACATTCACCTTCACCGCCACCATGGGCGGCACGCTCGGCACCACCGCGACCGCGTCCTACGTCTGGGGCGTCAACCGCGGCGCCGGAACAGCTGGTTTCGCGGCCAATGGCTACACCAACGTCCTCTTCGACCGCGTCGTTCGCCTGGTCCCGGGGGGCACAAGCCAGATCGCCGGCGGCGGCCTTCCCGCCATCGACATCGCGCCCTCCGCGGTGACCTTCAGCGGCGCCACCATCACCGCGATCATTCCCGCAAACCTGCTCCCGAGCACCGGCGCGAGCTTTGACGCCTACACCGTGAATCTCTGGCCGCGTGTGAACGCGCCGGCGGGCTTTGCGGGCATCTCAGACTTCGCGCCCGACAGCGCCAACGCAAAGGTCAGCGTCGTCCCCGCGCCCACCGCTGCCGCGGCGCTCGGCATTGCGGGACTTCTGGGCTCGCGCCGTCGTCGCGCCTGACTCGGATCCGACATCTCCTTTCTCCAGGCCGCACCCGCGGCCCGCATCAACCGCCACGTGGGGTTGTGAAGGCTCCCGCCTTGCACCGCCTCCCGTGGCGGCGTGCGTTCAGCCTCCGCTCATCCGCAGCGATTCGACCACCGGACCCAGCGCCAGCGCGGGCACGAACGTCAACGCGCCCACAATGATCACAACCGCAACCAGCATCCCGATGAACACCGGCGTGTGCGTGGGCAATGTCCCCGCGCTGCGCGGCCCGCTCGTGGAAGTTGCCTGCTTGCTCGCCATCGATCCCGCGACCGCGAGCGTGGGAACGATCAGCCAGAACCGACTGATCCACATCGCGACCCCCAGCAGCACGTTGTAGAACGGCGTATTGGCTGAGAGCCCCGCGAACGCCGAACCGTTGTTGTTGGCGGCGCTGCTCACTGCATACAGCACCTGGCTGAATCCGTGCGGACCTGGATTGCTGACCCCCGCACGGCCCGCCTCCGTCAACACCGCGATCGCGGTCCCGAGCAGCGCCAGGGCACAGGGAACCAGGATGCAGATCGCCGCCATCTTCATCTCGAAGGGCTCGATCTTCTTGCCCAGGTACTCGGGCGCACGGCCGACCATGAGCCCCGCGACGAACACCGCGACGATGACGAACATGAGCATCCCGTAGAGCCCGCTGCCCACGCCGCCAAAGACGACCTCGCCGAGCTGCATGAGCCACATCGGCGCCAGGCCGCCGATCGGCGTGAAGGAGTCGTGCATCGCATTCACGCTGCCGTTGCTCGCCGCGGTGGTCGCCGCGGCCCAGAGCGCGGAGCCCCCGACGCCGAAGCGCGTCTCCTTGCCCTCGAGATTGCCCGCACCGGTCGTTCCGGTCAGGGCATCGACCCTGGGATTCCCCGCGACCTCGCACGCATGAGTCGTGATCAGCAGGGGCACGAAGATGACGAGCATGGCCGCGAGAACAGCCCAGCCCTGGCGGCGATCCCGAACCATCTCTCCAAACGTCCAGCACAGGGCCGCAGGGATGAGCAGGATCGCCAGACACTCGAGGAAGTTGCTCAGAGGCGTCGGATTCTCGAAAGGATGTGCGGAGTTCACGTTGAAGAACCCGCCGCCGTTGGTGCCCAGCTGCTTGATCGCGATCTGCGATGCAGCCGGCCCGAGCGGGATCGTCTGCGTCGTCACGACGCCGCCATCGGGACCCGGGATCGGGGCCACGAGCGTGACCTGCTGGGGTCCTTCGAACGATTGCACGACGCCCTGACCGACGAGGATGCACGCGAGCATTGCCGAGAGAGGCAGCAGCACGTACAAGCTCACGCGGACCAGGTCTGCCCAGCAGTTGCCGATCGTGGATGCGTTCTTTCGGGCGAGTCCGCGGATCAACGCCGCGAGCACCGCGATGCCGGTCGCCGCACTCAGGAAGTTCTGGACGGCGAGCCCGAGCATCTGCGTGAGGTACGACATGGTCGTCTCGCCGCCATAGCCCTGCCAGTTGGTGTTGGAGACGAACGAGATCGCGGTATTGAGTGCGGAACTCGCTTCCACGGCGCCAAGCCCCGCGGGATTGCCGGGCAGTTGTCCCTGGATCCGCTGAAGCACGTACACCGCGACGAAACCGAGCGCATTCAGACTCAGGATCCCCAGTGCGTACTGCTTCCAGGTCATCTCTGACGCTGCACCTTGGCGAAGTTGCACCCCCGCCGCTCGAAGGAGTCCCCGCTCGAGCCAGCCGAGCACGCGCCCGAAGCCGAGCGGCGCTTCACCGACCTTGCCCTCGAGCACGCGCGCGATGAACCAGCCCAGAGGCTTGACCAGAGCCAGGAGAATCCCAAGCCAGAGCACGCTCTGTGCGATACCGGTCCACTGGGAGCCGATCGCGATCTGCCCGGTGATCAAGGTCAAGTCCGTGCTCATTGGAACCACTCCGGCTTCAGAAGCGCCGCCAGCAGATAGCCCAGCAGCAAGGCTGCAACAACCGCCGAGATCACGTGAATCCAGGTCATGGGGAATCCTCCGGTTTGGGCTTTGCCTTCGCGCCCGAAGGCAAGAGGCGGTCGCACAGCCAGCACAGCGCCGCGGTCAGCGTCAGGCACCCGAAAAACGTCAGTGATGCGGTGATGTCGTTCATCGTGCGTCACGCGCAGCACCCCGCCCGCATGACAGGATGAGCATCGCCCCCGCGCGCCCCCGGGTCGCTCGCCTCCGCCTCAAGAAACCCCTATCAGAGATAAACGCGGCGTAAAGCCCGGAGGCGGACGGGGTCGCCAATCGCTGGTGAAGGGGGGCCGCGCTCCCCGCCCTCCCTGGTGATTCGTTGACGCGGCTCTGACGCGTTCAGGCCTCCTCTTCAGGCGGTGCTTATCCCGGGGCTCGCCGGCACGGGGAGAGTTCTGCAGGTTCCCGACTCCACACCTCCGCCCCGATCTGGAGACCCGACCGTGCCCATCCACACGCCCGATCTGATCGCTGCTGTTGTCACGCTCACGGGACTCGCCGCGCAGGCCAATCTGCTGCGTGCGTTCCGGCGCGAGTGCCGGGAGGCCCGTACTCCGAACCGCGACGAGGCGGCCCCGCGATTCAAAGCCGATATGCTCACACCCTCAGGAACCCCTCCGATGCTCAAGCCCCTCTCCCTGATCGCGGTTCTGGCTTTCCCCGCTGCGCACGCTGCGGCACAGTCTGACTCGCTCGTGATTTCAACGGATCGCCCGAGCTTCAGCGACGGCGCCGGCCTCCAGCCCGTCGGCAGGCTGAACCTCGAGACGGGGTACACCTACACGTTCCGCAATCGTGAGGATGTGAAGACCTCACGCCACAACGGGCCGGAGATCCTCGCCCGCGTGGGAGTCCTGGAAGACCGCTTCGAGGTTCGCTTCCTCACGTCGGGCTATGTCTGGACGCACACCGACGACCGCACGTCGACCTCTTCGGACGAAGGCTGGAGCGACGTCGCCCTGGGCATCAAGCTCAAGCTGGCCGATCAGTCGGGCTGGCTCCCAAGGCTTGCACTGGGCGCTCTCACGACCCTGGGCGGCGGCTCGGACAACATCAGCAGCCAGATCGCCGAGCCCACCCTCAAGCTGATCTGGGCCTACGACCTCGGCCAATCCTTCGGAGACTCGTGGAAGGGCTTCACGCTCGGCGGCAACGCCAATGTCTCCTGGACCACGACCGATGGCGACCGCTACGCCCAAGGCCAGGGCTCGATTTACCTCTCGTTTCCCCTGGCCGACCGCCTGTCGGGATTCGTGGAGTACTACGTCCTGGCGCCCGCCTCAAAGGATGGCCACGCGGCCCACTCCGCGGACCTGGGCGGAACCTATCTCCTGACCGACCGCGTGCAGCTCGATGCCCGCGTCGGCGCGGGCCTGAACCAAGAGGCGGACAACCTCTTTGTGGGCTGCGGCGTGAGCTTCCTCTTCTGAGTCTCGGCGTTCAGCCCGCCGGCCGCCAGAGACATGTCGGTCTGTTATCATCCGTCTGGATCCCGGTCCGGGATCCAGACGGAGAGCCTGACGATGTCCATCGCCGCCTTGGCCTGCTCGCTTCCTTTGATGATCGCTTCGCAGACCCAGCAGCACGATTCAGCCGCGGCCCAGCCCGCGAGCATGACCACCACCTCAGCACCCGCCTCGGGAAGCCAGTCCGGCGCCGCTTCGACGCCCCCCGCAGCGGAAGCGTCCGAGCCTCGCGCGTTCGAGCACCTGGCCAGCTCGCCCTACAAGCTCACCTTCGCCCCCTACCTGTGGGTGATCGGCACCTCGGGCAACGCCACGGTCGGCAACGTCAAGATTGACGCCACCGCAACGTTCAGGGATGTTCTTGACGCTTCCGACAGCCTCTTCGGCCTCATGGGCGTCACCGAACTCCAGGTCGGCAAGGTCTTCTTCCAGCTCAACGCCACGTACGTGAGCATCGGCTTCGACAAGAAGAGGGACGTCCGCAACTTCGCCACCCTCGATGCGGAGCTCGATCAAAAGCTCGGCTGGTACGAAGGCGCGGTGGGCTATCGCCTCATCGACCAGCGCATGTCCGATCGGGTCGACGAGAAGCAGCGTTTCGCGCTCGACGTCTTCGGCGGTGCACGCGTCACCGACATCACGGTCGACGCCCATCTCAACGCCTCCGCAGCGGTGACCCTCCCCGATGGTGAAGTCGTCTCCGGCGGCCGCTCCGCCGAGCGCAATCAGGATGAAACCTGGGTCGAGCCCTTCGTCGGCACCCGCCTTCGCTTCGACCTCACCGATCGCTGGGAGTTCAGCCTCCGCGGCGATGTCGGCGGCTTCGGCGTTGACGGCTCGTCCTTCAGCTGGCAGACCGCCGCCCTCATGGGCTACACCTGGGAGCTCGGCCCGACCTCCATCATCAGCGCCTACGGCGGATACCGCGCCCTCGGCCAGGATTACTCCAGCGGCGATTTCGGCTGGAACGTGGTCGCCCACGGCCCCATCCTGGGCATGCAGGTCGTCTTCGGCTTCTGATCCGGAGTTCCCATGTTCCGCTGCTTCCAAGGCGCTCTCTTTGTCGCAAGCCTGCCGCTGGCGGCTCCGACCTTGGCGTTTGCTGAACCGCCTTCCTGCTGCGCCGCGCCCTCGCGGGGCGGAATCGTCGCGTTGGGAACCGCCATGCCGGTCGCTGCGGGCGTCAACACCTCACGCGAGGGCATGGTCTGGATCAAGGGCGGCGAGTTCTCCATGGGGAGCACCGATCCCCTGGCCCGTCCCGACGAAGCGCCCATCCACCGCGTCCGCGTCGATGGCTTCTGGATGGACGCGACCGAGGTCACCAACGCGCAGTTCGCAGCCTTCGTGAAGGCGACCGGCTACAAGACCGTCGCCGAGCGCCCGGTCGACTGGGAAGAGATCAAGAAACAGGTCCCGCCAGGCACGCCCAAGCCCGACGACGCGATGCTCCAGCCCGGCTCGCTGGTCTTCACGCCTCCCGACCACGCGGTCGACCTCCGGCGCTACGACCTCTGGTGGACCTGGACGACCGGCGCCGACTGGCGTCACCCCGAAGGCCCGGGCAGCTCCATCGAGGGCAGGGACAACTACCCCGTCGTCCACGTCGCGTACGAAGACGCGATCGCCTACGCCAAGTGGGCGGGCAAGCGCCTTCCCACCGAGGCCGAGTGGGAGTTCGCCGCCCGCGGCGGCTTGGACCACAAGGTCAACGTCTGGGGAGACGAGCCCATCGACCCCAAACGCGCGAACACCTGGCAAGGCCACTTCCCCGAGCAGAACACCGCGGAGGACGGCTTCGCCCGCGCCGCGCCCGTCAAGAGCTTCCCGCCCAACAGCTTCGGCCTCTACGACATGGCGGGCAACGTCTGGGAATGGTGCGCGGACCTCTATCGCCCCGACACCTACGCCAGGCAAGTGCTCGCCGCCGGCGCGGGCAACGTGATCGTGAACCCCAAGGGGCCTGAATCCTCATACGACCTGCGCAACCCGAACGCGCCCGAGAGCCGTGTGCAACGCGGCGGCTCATTCCTCTGCAACGACTCGTACTGCGCCAGCTACCGCCCCAGCGCCCGCATGGCGGCGTCTCCGGATTCGGGCATGCTCCACCTGGGCTTCCGCTGCGTGCTCGACGCGCCGGCCCCCGATCAGCCCGCGCCCAAGCCCTGAATCTCGGAGACCGAACGACCTTCATCGCCTCAGGCGCAGGCTGTTGAGCACGACGCTGATGCTGCTGAACGTCATCGCCGCACTGGCGATCATGGGAGAGAGCAGGAGCCCGAAGAACGGATAGAGCACGCCCGCAGCGATCGCAATCCCGATCGTGTTGTAGATGAAGGCCCAGAAGAGGTTGCCCCGGATCGTCCGGACCGTCCGCTTCGAAAGCTCGATCGCCTCGACGACGCCCATCAGATCGCCGCGCAGGATCGTGATGTCCGCGGCCTCGATCGCAACGTCCGTTCCCGTGCCCATCGCGATCCCGACCGAAGCGGTCGCCAGCGCCGGCGCATCGTTGATCCCGTCGCCAACCATCGCCGCGACGCCCGACTCCTCGAGCCTTGCGACGACCGAGGCCTTGTCGCGGGGAAGCACCTCCGCGATCACCTCGTCAACGCCCACCTTTGCCGCGACCGACTCGGCCGCAGCCCGGCTGTCTCCGGTGAGCATCACCACCCGGAGCCCGCGATGCTTGAGCTCTTTGATCGCATCTCCGGAACTCGCCCGGACGCGGTCGGTGATCGCGAGAATGCCCGCCTCTTTCCCACCCACCGCGACGTGGATCGGCGAGAACCCGCTCAACGCCAGCGCCCGCGCACGACCCGTCATCGAGACGTGCACGCCCCGGGACTCCAGGAACGAAGCGTTCCCGACCAGCACCAGGCTTCCATCCACCACCGCTTCGACACCCTGACCGACGCTGGCGCGGAACCCGCTGGCGGGTCGGAGCTCGATGCCACGCTCGGAAGCGCCACGCACGATCGCCGCCGCCAGACCGTGTTCGCTGCCGTGCTCCGCACTGGCCGCCATCTGCAGCAACCTGGCCTCGGTGAACTCCAGCGCCGGCGCGATCTCGACCAGCGCGGGCTTGCCTTCGGTGATCGTGCCGGTCTTGTCCAGGACCACGACGTTCACGCGCTGGGCCGATTCCAGCGCCGCCCCGCTCCGGATGAGGATCCCGCGTTCCGCGCCGCGCCCCGTCGCGACCATGACCGCGGTCGGGGTCGCAAGCCCCATCGCGCACGGACACGCGATGATCAGCACCGAGATCGCGGCGTTCATCGCCATCGCGGCGCGCGAGCCCTCGGGTCCCAGCAGCATCCACACGACAAACGTGCACAAGGCCACGACGAGCACGAAGGGCGTGAAGTACCCGCTCACGCGATCCGCGACCGACGCGATCGCGGGCTTGCTGCCCTGCGCCTCGCGCACCATCCGGATGATCTGCTGCAGCGCCGACGCGGCGCCGACCTTGGTCGCGCGCACGCGGAGCATCCCCGTGGTGTTCATCGTCGCGCCAAAGACACCAGACCCCGCGAACTTGTCCACCGGCAGGCTCTCGCCCGTCAGCATGGACTCATCCACCGCCGACGCGCCCCCCACCACCACGCCGTCCACCGGCACCTTCTCCCCGGGCCTGACCACGACCACATCGCCCGCCGACACCCGCGCGATGGGCACCTCGACTTCGACGCCGTCACGCTCCACCCGCGCCGTCCGCGGCGCGAGCCCGATGAGCTTGCGGATCGCCGCCCCGGTCCTTCGTGTCGCCCTGGATTCCAGGTACTTTCCGAGCAGCACGAGCACGATGATGCTCGCCGCCGCTTCGAAGTACACATCGGGCATGCCGTGCGCCGCGTGCGCCCCCGCGCCGAACCTGTCAGGCAGGAGCACCGCGAGCAGCGAATAGATGTACGCGGTCCCGGTCCCCAGCGCGATGAGCGTGTCCATGCCCATCGAGCCGTGACGGAGACCCTTGATCGCCGCCCTGAAGAACGGCCCGCCGCTCCAGATGAGCACCGGCGTCGTCAGCACAAGCTGAGCCCACAGGGCCCAAGGCTGGTTGAGGGCCTCAATCTTCCCGTGGGACATCGCCATCGCGACCACCGGGAGCGTCAGCGCCGCTCCGAACACCAGCCGCGAGAGAATGCGGCGTGCATCGCGATCCTGCGCATCGGAAACCTCATCGGTCGCGATCTCGGCGTCATCATCCTGTTTGACACCATCAGGCCGCTCAGGCGTTCGAACCGCCGCCGGTGCGGGCACCTTCGCGTGGAACCCAAGTTCGTCGACCCGAGCCGCCAGCGCCTCGGGCGTCACCGTCGCGGAGTCGTACATCACCGTCGCGACATGCGTCGCGAAGTTCACGCTCGCGGACGACACCCCCGCCTGCCTGGCGAGCTTTTTCTCGATCTTCGCAGCGCAGGCGCCGCAGGTCATTCCTTCGATGGGAAGATCGCAGCGCGCCGTCGCGCCGGCTTGTTCCAGAGCAGTTGCGCTCATGATCGCGCTCCCATCCGCGCCGCTTACCGCGACGCCTTGGTCGTCAGTTCCAGGATCTCTTCGATCATCCGGGCGCGGTCTTCATCCGTGCCGCTCATCGCCTTGGCCGCGCAGTGCGTCAGGTGATTCCGCAGCAGGTTCCGCGACACCGACGCCAGCGACTCACGGGCCGCCGCAACCTGCACGATGATGTCCGCGCAGTACCGGTCTTCCTCGATCATCGAGGCGATGCCCCGGACCTGGCCCTCGATCCGCTTGAGGTGCCTGAGGTTGGCCGCCTTGAGGTCCGCTTCCACCCCCACCGCGTGCAACGGCCGCGCCTGGCTCCCCGCACACCCACACACCGGCTTGCCTTCAGAGTCGCCCATCGGACACCTCCCGCAAGAAGTATACCCCCATGGGGTATAAAGTCGACCGTTCCGATGCCGGTCTCTTGAACTACCGAACAAAATTCGATCGACGGGTATCCCCGGCAGCCAATCGGCCTTCTCGCGGCCCCATGGCGGATCTCAGGACTGAGAAGTCTCCCAAGCTCCCAATTCTCAGAGTTGGGAACGCAATTGGGTTCTCGGCCATTCCCGAGGGTGAGAAGTTGGCACAGGATGTGCATGTCCTTTGGTATGGCTTGCCAGATCGCCCGATTCCGGGGCGCATCATCCGCGGCTCGAACGCTGACCTGGGCTCTCCTCTCCCTGGCCAGCTTCGGTGCTGCACACGCTCAGGTCGCGGGGGCTCCGAAACGTCCGCCCGCCCCCGCGACCCCGGCGGTCGCGCCCGGCCAGTCCTGCACGACCACCGAGTGCCACCAGGGCATCGTCAAGCACACCTTTCGCCACAACCCCGCTGCAGCCGATTGCAGCGCATGCCACCTGGCGGTGGGCGATCCCAGCGCGCACAAGTTTGCGCTGCCCGTCTCCAAGGAAGAGCTTTGCCTGCGCTGCCATCAGCTTCCCGCCGAGACGCACGGGCACGCCCCGGTTCGCGACGGCAAGTGCACCGAATGCCACGACCCGCACGGCTCGGAGCACAAGGCCCAGCTCGTGGGCGATCCCAACCGCGACCTGTGCGTGAAGTGCCACAACGCCACGTTCATGCAGAAGAAGTTCGTGCACGGCCCGGTCGCGGTGGGCGCGTGCGTCACCTGCCACAAGCCTCACTCCTCCGACATTCCCAAGCTCCTCAGCGCCGACGCCAACACGCTGTGCAAGACCTGCCACGCCGACACGGGCAAGATCCCCGAGGGCGGACATGTGCACAAGGCGCTGGATCAGGGCTGCGTGAGCTGCCATGACCCGCACGCTGCGGATCACAAGTTCCAGCTCCGCCAGAACGCGCCGGAGCTTTGCCTGTCCTGCCACAAGGACAAGATGGACTCAATCACCGCCGGGGCCACGTCGGTCCATGCTGCGATCAACGATCCCGGCGGTTGCACGACCTGCCACGAGCCGCACGCCTCGAAGCTGGCGAATCTCCAGCGCGGCTCGCAACCCGAGACCTGCCTCAAGTGCCACGACAAGCCCCTGAAGGCGACCGATGGCGTCATGCTGGCCAGCATGTCCAAGGTGCTGGCGAATACGCAGAAGCACGGGCCCATCCGCGACGGGCACTGCACCGTCTGCCATGACCCGCACGCCAGCAAGCACTTCCGCCTGCTTCCCGAGGAGTATCCCGAGAAGTTCTACGCCCCCTTCTCGCTCGACCTCTACAAGCTGTGCTTCCAGTGCCACTCGTCGGACATGGTGACCAAGGCCAATCCGCAGGGCGTGACCCAGTTCCGCGACGGGGCTAAGAACCTGCACATGCTCCACGTGAACCAGGAGAAGGGCCGCACCTGCCGGGCGTGCCATGAAGTCCACGCGTCGGAGCGCGGCTCGCACATCCGCGATGCGGTCCCCTTCGGAAGCTCCAACTGGATGCTCGAGATCAACTACAAGCCTTCCGAGGAAGGCGGCAGTTGCGCCCCGGGTTGCCATGCTCCCAAGACCTACACACGCCCCACCGCGGCCAAGCTGATCCCCAAGGACTGGCCCGACAAGCCCAAGCCCGCTGCGCCGAGCACCGACGCTCCCAAGCCAGATGCGCCCGCGGCGCCGGACTCGCCCAAGACCCAGAGCCAGGCCACGCCGCAACGCAAGCCCGGGGAGGCGCCATGACCGGCCCGCGCGAACGAGGCTCGCTGGTGCTCTGGGCGATCGGCCCTGTGTTTCTCGCGGTCGGCGGCTACCTGGCCTTCGCGTCCCCCAAGATCGTGATCCCCACCAATCCGATCCGCACGATCCCGGTCGAACAGATCAAGCCCGGCGCCTGGCGCACGCCCCTCACCAATCCCAACGAAGCCAAGATCGGCGGCCAGTACCGCCCTTGCAGCGAGTGCCACAAGCTCTTCACGCCCTCCCCCACCGAGACGCGCACGCTCGTCCAGCACAAGGACGTGGTCATGCGGCACGGCATGAACACCCGCTGCTTCAACTGCCACCACGCCGAGGAACGCGACAAGCTCGTGCTCCACGACGGCACCCTGGTCGGCTTCGACGAAACCCCCAAGCTCTGCTCCCAATGCCACGGCACGACCTACCGCGACTGGCAGCGCGGGACCCACGGCAAGACCATGGGCTCCTGGGAAGCTTCCAGCGGCAAGCAGGTCAGACTCACGTGCAATGAGTGCCACAACCCGCACTCGCCTCACTACGACCCGATCGCTCCGCTCCCGGGCCCCACCACCCTCCGCATGGGTGATCAGAGCCGGACGCACCAAGGACCGGAGAAGCACACGCCGCTCCGCACGTGGTCCAAGGAAGGCCAGGAGCATCAGGCCGAGCCGGCGCACGAGGACAAAGGCAAGGGGGGCAAGGAATGAACCTGCGCATCTGGGACGGCAAGTCCGCCGAAGCGCCGCAGATGACCCGGCGCAGCTTTCTCCGCGCCGGGACCGCGGTCGCGGGAGGAATGGCCGCCCTGGCCGCGGCATTAAGCCCGCTCAAGCAGCTCAAGGACGAGGACGAGTTCTCGATCCAGAAGTTCCTGCAGAAGCACTACAAGGAGATGACGCCCGACGACATGAAGGAGGCCCTGGCGCGCATCTCCCGCGAGGTCGAGAAGCGCTACAAGGTCCGGCCCGACATCAAGGACCTCCGCGCCAAGTCGGGCGTGGAGTTCGTCTACGCGCTGAACCTGAGCCGGTGCATCGGCTGCCGCAAGTGCGTGCACGCCTGCGTGCATGAGAACAACCAGAGCCGTTCTCCCGAGATCCAGTACATCCGCGTCATCGAGATGCCCCGCGGCACGATGGACATGGAGAAGGGCGATCACCACTACGACCGCCCCACGGTCCCCGACGCGAGCCACTTCTACATGCCGGTGCAGTGCCACCAGTGCGCCAACCCGCCCTGCGTGAAGGTCTGCCCCGTGGAAGCGACTTGGCAGGACGCGGACGGGATCACCGTCATCGACTACGACTGGTGCATCGGCTGCCGGTATTGCGAAGCCGCGTGCCCTTACTGGGCCCGCCGGTTCAACTTCGTGGAGCCCAACCTCCCCGCCGATCAGCTCAATCCGAACATGGCGTACCTGGCCAACCGCCCGCGCCCCAAGGGCGTGGTCGAGAAGTGCCACTTCTGCCTGCATCGCACCCGCGACGGCAAGCTCCCCGCCTGCCTGGAGGCCTGCCCGACCGGCGCCCGCAAGTTCGGCAACGTGCTCGATCCGGAGAGCGAAGTCTCCCAGATCCTCAAGACCAAGCGCGTCTTCGTCCTCAAGGAGGAAGTCGGGACTCTGCCCCGCTTCTTCTACTACTTCGACGAGCGCTACCCCAACTCCGTCGACCCTGAGGCCCAGAAGATCGCCGCGGCCCTCGGCATCGAGTGCACGCCCGAGTCGATCTTCCCGGGCATGAGCGGCATCCCCGCCGGAGGTGTCGCGTGAAGCAGTACGTCACCTTCCTCATCCGCTGCTTCAGGCTGAGCTTCGTCGGCCCGCCCATCTACTACGTGTGGATGCTCGGTCTCTCGATCCTGGCGCTGCTCGGGCTCAACGCGTATTGCAAGCAGTTCGTCTACGGCATGGGCGTGACCGGGATGTCCGATCAGGTCTCCTGGGGCTTCTACATCGCCAACTTCGCGTTCTTGGTCGGCATGGCCGCCGCCGCCGCGACGATGGTGATCCCGGTGTACATCTACCGCAATCGCGAGCTGAGCGATCTGGTCATCTTCGCGCATCTGTTCGCGGTCGCCGCGATCATCATGGCGCTGCTCTTCGTGGTCGTGGATCTGGGCCGCCCGGACCGCTTCCACCACATGATGCTCCGCTTCAACTTCCCGGTCTCGATGCTCACGTGGGACGTGATCTCGCTGAACGGGTATCTGTTCCTGAATCTGCACATCTGCGGGTACCTGATCTACACCGCGTACCGCCGCCGCCAGCCCAGCAAGCTCTTCTACATCCCGTTCGTCTTCGTCGCGATCCTGTGGGCCTTCGGCACCCAGCTCGTCGAGGCGTTCCTGTATTGCGGCCTGGGCGGTCGCCCCTTCTGGAACTCCGCGGTCATCGCGCCGCGGCTGGTTGCCGCCGCGTTCGCGGCCGGCCCGTCGATCCTGATCATCGCGCTCCAGGTTATCGCCGCGTACACCGACTACAAGGTCCCCGAGAAGGCCTTCATGACGCTGCGGAACACCGTCCGCGTCGCGATGTCCGCCAGCCTCTTCCTGCTCGCCTCCGAAGCCTTCACCGAGTTCTACACCGACTCGGCCCACGTCGCCTCGGCCCGCTATCTCTTCATCGGGCTCGAAGGCCACAACGGTCTGGTCCCCTGGATCTGGACCGCCATCACCCTGAACGTCACCGCCCTGATCATCCTCTACACCCCCTTCTCCAAGTCCAAGAAGCTCCTCAACATCGCCTGCGCCATGATCATCACCGGCGTGTGGATCGAGAAGGGCATGGGCCTGGTGATCCCCGCGTTCGTGCCCACCCCCCTGGGCGAGATCGTGGACTACAAGCCCACGCTCAACGAGGCCCTCGTCTCGATCGGCATCGCGGGCTTCGGACTGCTCATCTTCACGATCCTGGTCCGCGTCACCATCCCGGTGCTGTCGGGCCGCCTCACGATCGACAAGCCCTACGACCCCGCTGCGCCCTTGCCTGAAGTTCCCGCCGCCACCTGAAGCATTCCCCGACGCTGTACGGAGAGACCGATCCATGTCACGCTCGATCACCCGCCACACGCTCGTCTTCGCCGCCGCAGCGGCCCCGCTCGCGCTCGCCTCGGGCCAGGCCTTCGGCCCCCGCGAGATCTCCGAGCAGAGCAAGCAGTGCATCGCGTGCCACAAGGAGCACAGCCCCGCGGTCTACAGCCAGTGGGGCGCCAGCAAGCACTTCCGCGCCAACGTCGCCTGCTTCGAGTGCCACAGCGCCAACGAGGGTGACAAGGACGCGTTCAAGCACTTCGGCCAGACCATCGCGATCCTGGTCACGCCCAAGGACTGCGCACGCTGCCACTCCAAGGAAGTCGAAGAGTTCAGCGCCTCGCGCCACGCCAAGGCGGGCCGCATCCTCGGCTCCCTGGACAACATGCTGGCCGAAGTCGTCGAAGGCAATCATGGCTTCAAGTCCGACGCCCATCCCAACGGCGTCTCCGCCGCAGCGGTCACAGGCTGCTGGCAATGCCACGGCGCCGAGGTGAAGGTCCTCGAAGGCGGCAAGATCGATCCCACGACCTGGCCCAACAGCGGCATCGGCCGCATCAACCCCGATGGCTCCGAGGGCTCGTGCAACGCGTGCCACACCACGCACACGTTCAGCGCCGCCCAGGCCCGCTATCCCGACACCTGCGGCAAGTGCCACCTCGGTCCGGATCACCCGCAGAAGGAGATCTACGCCGAGTCCAAGCACGGCTCGAACTTCTTCGCCAACGTCGGCCGCAACAATCTGGACAACCCCAAGTGGGTGGTGGGCGAAGACTACTTCACCGGCCCGACCTGCGCGACGTGCCACATGTCGGCGACGCGCAAGCAGCCCGTGACCCACGACGTCGGCCTGCGGATCAGCTGGAACAACCGCCCCGAGGTCTCCATCCGTCCCGAGGCCGCCGACGCCAAGCTCGGACTCCCCGGCGCGAACATCAACTGGCAGACCCGTCGCAAGAACATGACCGATGTCTGCGCCAGCTGCCATGATGCGCTCTGGATCAAGAACTTCTACACCCAGTACGACGAGTTCATCGAGCTCTACAACACCAAGTTCGGCGCGCCGGGCAAGGAGCTCTACGCACTTGCCAAGCCCCTGCTCAACCCCGTCCAGTTCTCCAACGAGCTTGACTACACCTGGTACGAGCTCTGGCATCACGAAGGCCGCCGGGCCCGCCATGGCGCGTCCATGATGGCCCCCGACTACGCCCACTGGCACGGCACCTACGAGGTCTCCAAGCGCTTCTACATGGAGATGGTCCCCCAGCTCCAGCACCTGATCGACCAGAACACGTCCAGCCCCGACCCCAAGAAGGCCAAGGCCGCCGCCGACCTCAAGGCCAAGCTCGACGAGGTCCTCAACTCCGACGACCACAAGTGGTTCCTGGGCAAGATGAACCCGGACGAAGCGGCCGAACGCCAGAAGGCCATCGAAGTCTTCAAGAAGCGCTACGAGGCCAACGTCGCCAAGCCCGAAACCAAGCCCGAGCCCAAGGCCGACGAGAAGAAGTAAGCCCCTTCCACACCCCCGATTCTCCTCCTCACGCAAGAGCCCGCGGCCAACGCTCGGGCTCTTGGGCTCTTTGAGCACGCCAGCATTCCGTCCCGATCTCCCCTTCGGTTACCATCACGACGCCAGATGACCCACCACCCCACCGAAGACGATGGCAAGATGGCCCTCCGTGACCACGTGGTCGAGCGGGCACTCATCGCCCGCCAGCGCTACGGCCCCACCATCGACCACGACGCGATCCTGAAGATCCTCGATGATCGCGCCATCGTGCGCTACCCCGTCGGCATCCGCTTCGACACCGAGGGCCTTCAGCCCGGGGAGTTCGCGCACGCCGAGCCGCTCGCCGAGCACGCCAAGGGTGGGTTCTGCCTGTTCGTTCATCCGGCGCTGCAGTCCCGCGCCGCGGATATCGCCCTCGCGGTCGCGTACCACATCCCGCCGATCAACTACGGCGACATCGTCGAGCCCGAGGACTGCGAGGCCTTCGGCGCCGCCCTTCTGGGCATGGAACGCGAGTCCTACTACCAGGCCCTCTGCGCTCTGGCGGACTCGCTCCCCAAGTAAGCAGAGCGGGCGCATGTCTCCGGGCCAACACGCTCCGGATCAGCGGCGCAACAAAGAAGGCGGCCCGCACACGCGGACCGCCCTCGGGACACGCTTGATATCCGATCCGGGTCTCGGGCTTACATCGCGGGCGTCGCCGGGCGACCCGCTGGCATGTCCGCCGTCGAAGGCTGCTGGGCCTTGACCTGAGCACGATGGCGCACCCAGCAGATCGCCAGGAAGACCAGCTCGATCGCGGCCCACAGGCCGACGTACGCCTCACCGCCGGAGCCGAAGCCGTAGCTGTGGAGGCCCGTCGCCATGACGTAGTTGACGCCGTAGAACGTCCAGACGATCACGACCAGCCCGAGCACCGCCGCCGCCGCCAGACCGAAGTCCTTGAGCCAGCGCACGTAGCGGGCGTGGAGCACCGCGAAGTAGGTCAGGATGCTGATGAGCGCCCAAGTCTCCTTCGGGTCCCAGCCCCAGAAGCGGCCCCAGGAATCCGCGGCCCACACGCCGCCCAGGATCGTGCCGGCCGTCAGGAGTACCAGCCCGACCTGGATCGTGCGATAGGTCTGCACGACCAGAGCCGCCGAGCGCCGCGCGGACACTTCGTCACGCTTACCCAGGACCACGTCCTTGATGAGGTATGCATGGCCGAGCACCGACGCGACCGCGAGCACGCCGTAGCTGGCGACGATCGTCAGCACGTGCACCGTGAGCCAGAAGTTGCTGCGGAGCACCGCGGGGAGCGAGTTGGTGCGGTCGGTGAGAGGCACCATGCCCGCGAAGATCACGGAGACGAACGCCGCCGACACGCCGGCGAAGAGGTACCAGCCCTTGCGGTTGTTCACGAGCTGCGCGACCAGGCCGACGCCGATGCCGACCAGGCCCATCCAGAGCAGCGCCTCGAAGGTGTTGCTCACCGGAGCGCGATTGAGGATGAGCACGCGGAGGACCACGCCCAGGATGTGCTCGCCGATGCCGATCGCGGTCGCGACCAGCGCCAGGAACGTCATGGGCTTCTTGAACATGAGCTGGGAGAGCCCGAAGAGCACGATTGCCAGGCCGTAGAACACCGCGGTCTTGCGCCACGGATTGTGCCGGTCGTAGAAGAACTCAAGACCGACCGCCTTGGCCTCGGCCGGCGTGGGCTTGCCGATCGCGGCGATCGACTTGTCGAGCTGATCGACGCCCTGATCGATGGGAAGCCCGCCGAGATAGGCGGTGCCGATCGCCTTCCATGCGGCCTGGGCCGGCTCGGCGCCGGGATCCGCGGAGGCGGCGCTCACGAAGCGGTAGGCCTGGCCCGCGCCGGAAGGAACCATCGCCAGAGTCCCGCCGCTGGCCAGCTCCGCGATGCGGTTGGCCGCCCCGCGGATGTCCAGCGCCTTGCGCTGCATCTTGCTCGGGGAGGCCTGCGGGTCATTAGCCCGCGCCTGCTCGAACTGATTGAGCAGGTCGTTGAGCCCCTTGGTGTTGGCAAGCTCGGCGGCGCTGAAGAAGCGACGCTCGGGGTCGACCCCGATCAGCTTCTTGAAGGGCTTGTCCTCGATGGTGATCAGGCGACGCGTGAGCATCTCCTGACCCTTGAACATCAGGTCGAGCAGCAGCTGCATGGGCGCGCGGCCCGTGTAGCCGTCAGGACCGTTGCTGGACCAGCGCGTGCGACCGGTGATCTCGACCGCCAGGCGGCGGGCGTAGGTCTCCAGAGGCATCACGCGACCGCCATCCTGAACAGGCATGGCGCCCAGACGATCGACGCCCGCGCCCCCTCCAGAATCAGCCGGCGCTGCCCACAGGTTCTGGCAGCACATCAGAGACAACAGGACGACGAGCAGTACGCGGCGAAGCATTGTTCGACTCCATTTCCTCCGGGCGGATCGGGATCCCCGGATGCCCCCAGCTCAACGAACGGCTGTAGAAGGTGATCACCACGCCGACGCACAGCACGATCGACGCGATATAGGTCAGCGGCAGCCCCGGATCGTGCATCACACTGAAGATGGACGTCCGGTCACCCATGAACCCCGACTGGTACACCTTCCAGGGTCCGTGCTTGTACGGGTGATTCATGTAAATGCGGTACGGCACCTCGGCCTTGCCGTCTTCGACGATGCCCACATCCGACTCGTACGCCATCGCCATCTCCGTTCCCGGATAATCCATCTTGCGGAAGTCCGCCAGACGGACCGAGAAGGGAAGCTGCACGCGGCGCGGGCCGTAGTGCAGGACCAGCGTGCGATTGTCCGCGGTGGTCACGTGCGCCATGGCCTTCCAGGCGAGGGTCTGAAGCTCGGTGCTGTTGCCGACGCGGACCAGCAGCGCCGGACGATTGTCGCGCGCCACCGGGACCTGCACCGTGCGGGAGACCGCGTGCGCCCGAGCCAGCTGGCGGTGGATCACCACCTCGCGCGAGCCCAGGTTCAGCGTCATCGGGTAGTTCATCTCGGGATCGACGATCTTGCTCTTGCCGTCCAGGCCGATGTAGCCGATGCGGGTCTTGGCCAGCGTGCCGAAGATCACGAGCGTCTCAGGCTCGCCCTTGGTCCCGCCGGGCACCAGACGCGAGGCCGAGTTGCCGTCGCCTTCCAGAGGCTTGCCCATGACCATGTCGGGGAAAGCGTCGAACGCGGTGTGCTGCTCGACCGTGCCCTTGCCATCGGAGATCTTCACGCGGACCGCGCCGTTCTCGGGCGCGCTGGCCGGACCTTCCACGATGGATTCGCCCGACACGATCGCGTGCGTGTAGCGCGTCAGCTCGGTGACCTTCCAGCCCGGGAAGACCTCCTGGCCCACGTCCTTGAGCAGGAAACGCTGGGTCCCGACCACGAACGCGTACTGACCCTTGGCGATCTCCACCGGCGCCGGAGGCGTCCAGTTAGAGCCCTCGGGCAGCACAAGAACCTTCAAGCCCATGAGCACGGGCGCCGCGCCCGCCTTGTCCTCCTGGCCGACCCACGCGGTCTGGGGGCCGCCGATGGGAGCGACCTCGATGGCGCGGAGCGGTTCGGGGCTGTCGTCCTCGATGCTGTCCTCATCGCGGGAGTTCTCCCAGCGTTCCAGGACCTGGATGTCCAGGCCCGCGAGCTTGAAGTTCGCCGGACCCATCGGGGCCGCGGTGCTGTCGAGGTGATCAAACTGGCCCGCGTTGTGGGTCATGATCTCGACCTGCTCGTCGGCGGTCTCGATCACGCTGTCCATGGTCCCTTCGTCGAGCGACAGGTGCCCCTCGACGCGGGTGAACATGGACCAGAATCCGGCGCCGATCAGCGCCACCAGGCCCGCGTGCACCGTGATGAAGCCGATGTGCTTCTTCTTCCAGGGATAGCGCGTGATCACCGCGAAGATCAGGCTCACGCACACCATGCCCATGACCGCGATGAACCACGGGGATGCGTACACGTAGTGCCGCGCAACCCTCACGTTCTGCGTCGACTCGAGCCAGGTGCCCACGCCCAGGCCGATCGCGACCAGCGCGAGCACCGGAACCGCGAGCTGGATGCTCCCGAGGAAGTGCACAACCTTCCCGATCGGCGAGTGGTGCCAGGCCATGGTCTTCTTCATCGGACACTCCGCTCTCTCGGCGCCCGGATGCGCCGGCTATCGAACACTTCAGAACTCAGGCGACCTCGCCCGAGGCACGCGGCGGGGCAACCACCGACTGCTCCAGATCAACCATCTTCTGTCCGTCCACGTAGTCCATCAGAACCACGCGGCGGATGTGCTTCAGGGACGCGATCCGCTCGCCCATGCGGCGGAGCGTCGCCTGAATGTCCCGAACGTACTTGGCGTGCTTGAGATCGCTCCCGGACTGACGGTCCAGCAGACTCAGCTGCATCTCCGCCGTCGCCAGAGCGTTATTCAGATCGTGATTCAGGGTGACCGCAAGCTGCCTCAGCGTCTCTGCCTTGCGCTCCTCGTTGGCCTGGAGCTGCTCCGCCAGACGGTTGTACGCGCGGGCCAGCTCGCCGAACTCGTCCTGCTGCTCCACGGTCACGCGGTGCTCGAAATGCTCGGCCGCAAGCTCACGGCTGCCTTCCACGAGCTGCCCGACGGGCCGCAGCACCACCTGCGCCGTCCGCAAGAGCACCAGCACCGCCACGTTCACCATCACCAGAGCCGCCAGGGTGAGCCCGAGCACGAGCAACCGCTGGTAACGCGCGAAGCGAACCTGCTCGTCGGCGACGTACGCCCGCAGCGCCTTGGCGAGCGCGCCGATCGCGCTGCGCATCTCGGCCCGGTTGAGCTTCTCCTCCGTGGGAGACAGCGCCGACGGATCCATGAAGCGAGGCAGCGCCGCGCGGAGGTTCTGATAGAACTTGGCCTGAGGCGAACCTTCGATCTTGAGCGCCGGATGAACCCCGACCGCGGTGATGGCTCGCGTCAGCGTTGCTTCCGCCGACTCTTCCGACGCGAGGGTCTGGGGAACCAGTCCATCGCGGGCGTCTTCGATCCGGGCCGCCGCGTCGGCGACCTCGTGAATCCCGTCGATCAGCGTCGCTGCGTCACGATTGATGTGGTCGATGTCCGGGATCGTGTTCTGCAGCAGGTAGATGGCCACCGCGGCGCCCATGACAAAGCAGGCGACCAGAAGACCAATGCGGATGAGCAGTTTCCGGCGGAGCATCGAATCCGATCCCGGCGTCTCCGAGACGCCATTGGTTCTCCCGGCGATCACCCCGTGGGGACGTCGCGTTCCTGTTCCTGAAGGTCCTTGGGGATCTTGAGTTCTTCAAGCTTGCGATAAAGGCTCGAGACGCCGATCCCCAGATGCTGGGCGGTCTCGGCCTTGTCGTAGTTGTGCCGGCGCAGGCTGTAGATGATGTGCTGACGCTCGAACTGCATCATCGCCTGCTTGAGGTCCTCGCCCGAGTCCAGATCGCTCGCGGTGGACTGGAAAGGCAGGTCGGAGGCCTCGATGTCGCGTCCCTCGGCGAAGATCACCGCGCGCTCGACGACGTTCTCGAGCTCCCGGACATTGCCGCGCCACTCGTGGTTCAGCATCGCCCGCATCGCGGAGTTGCTGATCCCCGTCACGTTCTTGTTCATCTTCCGCGTGTACTTGTCCAGGAAGTGCTGGGCCAGAAGCGGGATGTCCTGACGGCGCTGGCGCAGCGGCGGAAGCTGAAGCCTGACGACGTCCAGGCGGTAGAGCAGGTCCTCGCGGAACTTGCCCTCCTTGCACTGGGTCTGCAGGTTCTGGTTCGACGCCGCGATGATCCGCACTTCCACCGGGCGAGGCCTGGTGTCGCCCACCGGCACCACGACCCGTTCCTCGAGCACGCGGAGCAGTGAACTCTGCACCTGGATGGGAAGGGTCGAGATCTCGTCCAGGAACAGCGTGCCGCCATTGGCCGCCTCGAAGTAGCCGATGCGATCCTTGATCGCGCCGGTGAACGCGCCCTTGCGGTGCCCGAAGAGTTCGGACTCGATCAGGTTCTCGGGGATCGCGCCGCAGTTGATCGCGATGAAGGGCTTCTCGCGGGTGATGCCGTTGTAGTGGATCGCCCGTGCAAAGAGCTCCTTGCCCGTCCCCGACTCGCCCACGATCAGGACCGAGCTCTGCACCGAGGAGAGCTTCTTGACCAGCCCGAACAGGTTGGCCATCGCGGGCGACTCGCCGATCAGATCGTGGAAGGTGCTCTGCGAGGCCAGCTGCTCGGTCAGGATGCTGCGGTTGCGCCGCATCTCGCCGAACTCCAGGGCCCGCTTGACGCGGATGAGCACGTCCTCGAACTGCACAGGCTTGAGCACGTAATCCGCAGCCCCCGCACGCATCGCGTTCACCGCGCTCTCGACGGTCCCGAACGCGGTGATCACGATCACCGGGGTCTGCGGAATCACCTGCTGCAGGTGCTTGAGCAGCTGCAGCCCGTCCATCACCGGCATGCGGATGTCCGTGAGCACCAGATCAAAGGGCTCGGCCAAGGCCGCGTCGTACCCCGCCTTCCCGTCCCCCGCCTGGACGACCTGATACCCCTCCTCGCCCAGAAGCTGGGCCAGGGACTCGCGGAGCAACTGCTCGTCTTCAACCAGGAGGATCTTGGTCGACATCGGATCGGCTTTCGTGTGCGTGCCTTCTTAGTCCTTACGCGTCTCGAGATACTCCGGCGGGATCGTCACGCCCGGGCCTTCGAAATCCCAGAACACGTTCACCACCCACCACCGGTCCCCGTCCTTGAGGAGCTGCACGCTGTTGATCCCGCGGACGTACGGCTCGGGGTCCGCCGCGTTGTGACGCGACTCGAAGGTGCTCCAGACCTGCGCGATGTTCCCGAAGGTCTGCACCCTCCGGCTCACCTCGCGGTCGGCAAACCCGCCCTTCTCGAAATAGGTCTTGTTCAGGCTGATGTAGTCCGTGATGGTCACGTACATCGCCATGGCGCCGCCCTCGGCCGTGGCCCGCGCCGGGATGAGCCGCGCGTCGGGCGTGAACAGCGAGCGGTACCGCTCCCAGTCCCGCGCCTGCCCCGGATCGCCCGCCGGGATCGCGTACAGCGCCTTCATGATCGCGTCGACCGAGGAGACGTCCTCAGGCCTGGCCTTGGGCCAGTTGAGGTTCGGATCGTTGTTGATCATGCCCGGGTGCCCCGCCGGCATCGGCGCCTTGGCGCCGGGCTGGCCGCCCTGCGCGGGCTTGGCCGTCTTCTCAGGCTGGGCCTCGCCCAGGGTGATGGTCGCCAGAACAGCGAGAAGCAGAGCGTTCATCGAAGCCTCCGGGGTCAAATGCGGACGTTCACGGGTTCATTTGCAAATCCCGTGCCCACTCTCAAAGCCCGGAAACAGGCCCTGCGCCACGTTTGTTTGCCCTGCTTTCCCAAACCTGAGAACACCCGATCTGAGCCTCCCAATTTTGAGAATACCAAAGAAAACGCCCCGGGCGGTCCGGGGCGTCGATCGCCAAAGGAAAACCCCTGCCTACTGCTTCCGCCGGTAGGTCTCGCCGGAGTGGTTCCGGCCGTGGCATTCCAGGAAGCAGGTGCCGCTCCGGCTGCCCGTCGCCTGGTACTCGAGCTTCCCGGTCACCCGGTCCGGCGCCACGATGTTGGTCTGGAAGTTCATCAGGTGGGCGTTGCCGGTGATCGACCCGTTGGAAGACGCGATGCCGTGGGAGTCATGGCACACCGTACACGGCGTGCGCTCCTCCACGATGTGCCGCTTGTGCAGGCTGAACGATTGATCGTTCAGGATGCTCGTCCGGTCGTGGCACCGGTAGCACAACGCGTAGTTGCTGGCGCTCTCCGACGACCGGTCCGCGGTCACCTGCTGCGAGACGAGCAGGCCGTTGTACATCGAGCCGTGCTGGCCCGCGCTGGTTCCTGAGTCCGACGAGTGGCAATCGCTGCACTCCATGGTCGACGAGGTCGTCCATCCGGGCTTCAGGCTCGGAACATCCGAACTCCGCCCCGTCGCGCCCACCGGGTGGAACGAGATCGCGCCGGGGTTGAACTGCAGCCTGAGATTCCCCTGCGTGTTCTTCCGGGGAAGCGTGACCGGCACAGGCGACGAATCGCCATGGCACTTGAAGCACACCTCATGCTCCGCCGATGCGGTCGTCACGGGCGAACCCGAGCTGTTCACGCCGTCGATGTTCCCCAGCCTCTCGAACGCGGTCCGCCTGGGCCCGGTCATCTGGGGCGGATTGGCCGCCACGCCCTTGGACATGGTGTGCGGCTCATGGCACGACGCGCACGTCATCACCGTCTTGGGATCCTGATCCGGATCCACCGGCGCGTTGTTGTCGTGGGCCGCGACCTTGTGCACGTCCGCCGACACGTTGAGCGCTTTCCCGTTGCTCCCATCATGGCACGACAGGCACGTCGTGCTGATCGTCTGACGCTTGAGCAGATAAGGACCGCTCGGCGCCGTGTGCGACTGGTGGCAATCCGAGCAGTTGGCGTGCCCCGAAATGTCCGACCGGCCCATGTTGTGGCACGAAATGCACAGCTCAGAGTTGGTGTTCCGCATCACCAGGAACTTGCCGAACGCGTTGTTGTGCGCGTCATGGCAGCTCGTGCATTGCAGCTCGCGGTTGGCGTCGAGCTTGATCTCGTGGGGCAGCCCCCCGGGCTGACGCAGCTTCTGATCCTTCGACACCAGCGACGAATCGAACTGGAACGAGATCGGGTGGTCGTCCCGCAGATCCGTCCCCAGGTTCGAACGCCCGCTCGGGATCGTCGTCACGCCTCCCATCATCTGGATCGGCTCGCCCTTGCTGAGCACCGTCCCCAGCGCGATCGTCCCGTCATGGCACGAAAGGCAGAGCTTCGACGAACCGGTGGGCTGCCCGGGCTTGGCGTTCAGCGCCCGGCTCGTGTACACCGTGTACGCCTGCGTCGAGAGCGCGCGATTCCACAGCGCCCCCACAGGCGACGCGTTGTGCGGCGTGTGACAGAAGATGCACACCTGATCCTCGGTCGCCGCCCGGATCGCGGACGTGCTCCCCGCCGACAGATCGTGCGGACTGTTCACCACCGAGAGCTGCTGCGCCGAGGCGCCGCCCCCGAACAGCGTCGCCAGAACCCAGCCCGCCCGGCGCGCCAGGCCCCCGAGCCGCGTGACGTTCGATCTGGTCCGCATCTTCGCCTCGTTCGGACGCCCGCGCTTCATGGGCCATCCCCCTCGGGCAGGTAACTGAACACCTGCACCCTCTGGTTGTATGAATCGGCGATCCACACCCGCCCCTTGGCGTCAATGTGGATTCCCGCCGGAAGCCAGAACTCACCCGCCCCAGAACCTTCGCGCCCGAAGGACATCAGAAGCTGCCCCTCAAACGTGAAAAGCTGCACCGCTTCGAAGTTCGCATCCACCACGTACACATGCCCATCCGGATCCACCGCGACGCCCTTGGGCTGGGCGAAATACCCGGGCAGATCGCCCTGCCTCCCGATCTGGTGCGAAGGCTCGAGCTCGGGCGTGAAGACCTGCACGCGGAAGTTCAGGGTGTCGCTCACATAGAGCCGCCCCGCCCGATCCAGCGTCAGGTTCGTCGGATAGTTGAACTCGCCCAGTGCCGTCCCGCGATGCCCGAGCCGGCGCAGCTCCTCGCCCGTGGGCGCGAAGATCACGACCTGATGAGCGCCCACATCGGCCACAAAGATCCGCCCATCGGGCGCGACCGCGATCCCCGCGGGGCGGGTCAACACCGCGGCGCCGATCGATCCGGCTTCCTCACCTTTGTCATTGAACACGTACACCCGGCCCGCCACCGAATCGCTCACCAGCACACGACCCGCGGGATCGCACGCGACCGCCACCGGAAGCGTGAAGCGCTCCTTGGGCTCCCACTTGGCGTAGGCCCTCGTCACCGTGTCGAACACGTGCAGCGTCTGCGCGTTGCTGTCCGCGATAAACAGGCGCCCCTTCCCGTCCGTGCACACCCCGATCGGCGACACCATCCCCTTGGCGGGCTCTTCTCCAAACAGCGCACTCCCCAAGGCTTCCATCCCGCTCTTGGCGGGCTTCAGGTCGCGGTCGGTCTTGAACTCGCCCACGTACTGAACACGGGCCCGATCAGGCGGCCCGGGCCAGCGCGGCGCTTCCGCGGGCGCTTCCAGGATCTTCCCAGCAGGCGTCCCGCACCCGACCATCGTCGTCAGGAGCCCCGTCACCATCGCCAGAATGACCATCGCGTTGTGGCGCATGTGTCTCCTAGAACGTACGGCGGAAGCCGAACTGAAACGTCTGCGAACTCTCGTTACTCCCCGGACTATCCAGATCCGCGTTCCGGAACGACGCGAACACCGACGTCTGCCTCCGCGTCCAGGTCAGTCCGATCGATTCCTCGATGCCCCGCGAGTTGCCCGAGATCGAGCTGTCCTCGTCGCGGTACTCAAGACCCACGTTGAAGTCGAGCTCGCGTCCGAGTCTGGCGAGCCAGCGGATCGAACCCCGGTCGAAGTTCACGTCTTCGCCCGTGTCCGTGTAGTTGATCATCTCGCGCGTGAACTCGGCGTTCAGCGCCGACCCCGGTCCCAGGGGGAGGACGTAAAGCCCCTGGATGCGGGTGAGGTTGTAGGGATCAAACGCGCTGTCGTGCATGTTGTACTCGAGCCGCCCCGTGAACCCGCCGCGCTGGTACTCAACGCCCAGGAGCCAGTCTTCGAGCGTATCGGGACGGAAGAGCGTCGGGTCCGCTGCGCTGATCGACTGGTCCACGTTGCGGTAGGTCGCGTACGTCGCCAGACCCCGGAGCCATCCCTCGGTGATCGTGTACCGGATCGAGAAGGAGAGGACCGTGGTGTCCACGTCGTTCCCGGGCTCGGGGCCCAGGTCGTAGCTGATCTTGAGGCGCTGGCCATTGACCCATGCGCCGCCCACGATCGCGGTGATGTCCGTGTGATCCGGGAAGTACTGGACCGTGTAGTCCACGCCCTCCTGGTACACCGGGAATCCCGAGATCGGGCGGATGACCACCGATCCCGAGACGACGTTGCGCCGCGCGATGATGATCGGGAAGCCGTCCACGAAGGTGTACTGCTCGTCGACCACCGAGATCGTCTCGCCGCGGTCGCTGTTGCGCTGCGCGTTGAAGCCCGCGCCCGCCGACGCGTCGATCCTGCCGTAGGGCACCTTCTTGGTGTAGTCGAACTGCCCGTTGACGTACGCGCCCTCGCTCGTGAAGTTGCCGGGCGTCTCCAGATGCGTGAAGCCCACGGTCCCGACGCTCGTGAGGCTGTCGAAGAGCTGGTGCTTGACGGAGATGTCGCCCCGGAGGAGCTGCTGCTCCTGGCCCTTCACGTCGAGGCTGTCGGCCTCGAAGTTGTACCTCGACTCGAGCCTCTCCGAGTGGCGCAGCGTGAGCAGCTCGTCCCAGTTGATCCGCGTCTGGTCCTGGAGGCCCGTCTGGTCGTACAACCGGAAGGACGAGCGCAGTTCGTGGGGCCTGAACTCGTCGCCGAACGCCGCGGTGTGCACCACGTTCAGGTCGTTGCGGTCGTAGTCATCGCGGTATCCCCCAGCCTGGCTCTCGTTGATGTGGTCGAAGTTGTAAGAGGTCTCGAGCCGCTGCCTCGGGGTGATGAACAGGCCGTTCTGGAAGTTGACCGTGTCCTGGACCGTGTGCGTGTCGATCTGGCCGAAGTCGCCGGTCAGTCTGTCGTCGCGGTGGTAGTACGTGAGCGACGTGGGCGCCGTCGAGGACTGGAGCCTGGTGTTGAAACCCTCTTCGGAGAGGACTTCATCGATCGATCCCGAGAAGGCGCGGTTGAGCGTGCTCTGCTCGCGCCGCGCGTAGAAGTTGGTGGGCAACAGGCTCGTGCCCAGGAGCAGCGCGTTGACGTCGTAGATCGCGACAAAGTCGTCTTCGTCCTCCGCCGCGTCGGGGATCGTGCTGCTGCGGTTGAAGTTCTCCAGGCCGAGCTGGGCGGTGCCTGTGATGTCCAGGAAGTTGCGGTGCCCGATGAACGCTTCACCCTGGAGGTCGAGCAGTTCGCGGAAGCGCCACTCGGTCTGGGTGTTGTCGGGCTGGCCCGAGACCTTGAGCGAGTCGCGGTTGTACTCGGCGCGGAACTCCAGAGCCGCGTCAAGCCTCTGGAGCTGGAAGCGGCGCCACGTCTCGCGGGGCGTGCCGACGACGACCGGGCCGCCGTCATCAGGCCCTCCCACCACAACCTGCGCCGACGCCGTCCCCGCCATCGCGACGAGCCCGAGCATCAGAGATTTGGCGGACGTGCGTTTCACGCGGGGTCACTCGGGACGCTTGGGCTCCTTGGATGGCGCTTCAGCGCCATCGCCGCCCGACGATTGGTCTTGCTTCTTCTCGGGAGCGGGCGTCGCGGGCTCCTTGGGAGGCTGCGCCGGTGTGGGCGCCGGGATGGGCGCCGGTGTTGGCGCTGCCGCCGGCTTATCCCCGTCGAGCCCATCCACCGGCGCGATGTCTTCAGGCCCGTTTGCCGGAGTGGTTGCCGGATTGGTCGTCGAATCCGGCCGCTTGACCTGATCGGAGCCGAAGGTCGCCTGGCGTGCCCCGCCGCTGGGCTTGGATTCCTCCTCCGCCGCCGGTGGGATGTTCGTCGCGGTCGCGCCGGGCCTGAGCATCAACGCGTTCTCGCCGCCGTGCCCGAAGTGGCACGCGATGCAGCTCGCCTTGGGATCCGCGTGCGCCGGCACCACATCGCCCTTGAGCATCGACGACGAGTGGCATTGCACGCAAAGCCCGCGGTCGGGCCCGCGGAGGAGCCACTTGCGGGCCGACTCGTGCGGCGAATGACACCAGAGGCACGCCCCGCCCGCGACCGCGCCGTGCGTCCACGCGTGCTCGCTGGTCACCTTGTCGTGACAACCAAGGCACGCGGTCGGGTCGTTCCGGCTCGGACGGTACTGCGTCTTGTGACACGACTCGCACTTTTCTTCCGCGAAGGGCTTGTGCACGACCACCTGCGCCGAGAGCGTCGCATCGCCCGCGCCCGCGCCGCCTGGCCCCGGCGCGTTCGGGTCGGGCACCCCGTCAAAGAAGAACGAGAGCATCGCGTAGTTGGACTTGGTGACCGAGCACCCCGCCCACACCAGCAGCGCCGCCAGGCCCGCTCCCCCCCAAAGCACGCCGCGGCGGAGGCCCTTTCTGGCCCCGCCGCGCCGCATGCTCTTGGTCAAAGGTTCCCTGCGCACCGTCTTCCCCAGAACGCGTCAGTTCTTCGGCGTGGACTCGGGCTTGGCGTCGGCCGGCTTTGCCGGCGGAGCGTCGTCTCGCTTGGCCCCGGGGGGCGGCGCGTCGTTGGCCGGAGCGGCCCCGCCCGCGGCGCCCTCAGCACCGGGCTCGATCCCGCCCACGTTCTGGAACTTGAGCTGTTCCGCATCAGGCTTGGCGACACCGGTGTCAAACTCGACCGAGACGCCGTGCAGGTCCGCGAGCTTGTACTCGGGCTTGCGCTCGCCCAGAGCGTACACCGAGATCTTGGAGTTGCCGAACTGGTTGGCGACCACCACGATCCGCTTGGCGTTGAAGCCCGGATGGATGCGGTCCTTGAAGAACTCCAGGCCGTTGTCGCTCACCGCGATGCCGATGGGCATGTCCATGGCGCCCGGGAACGTGCCCGCTGCTCCGAAGAACATGAGCATCTGGAACTTATCGTTGAAGAGCTGCACGTTCTGGAACGCCGCATCGACGATGTAGAGGATGCCCTCGCTGTCGACCGCGATCTGCTTGGGTCTGGCGAACGCGCCCGCATGATCGCCCGCCTGGCCGAACGCGCCCAGGTACGCGCCGTCCGCGGTGAACTTCTGGACATTGCACCGCATCGTGTCGACCACGTAGAGGTTGCCCTCCTTGTCAATGGTCAGGCCCACGGGGAGTCTGAACTGGCCGGGCTCATCACCCACGGACCCGATCGCGCCGAGCTCCTTGCCCGAGCGCCGGTCCAGGATGAGCACCTGCTGGCGGGTCATGTCGGCGACGTAGAGGCGATCGCCGCGCACCGCCAGAGCCGCGGGCTTGAGCTTGGGAATGTTGAAGTTGCCCGCGAAGCGTTCGCTCTTGTCGAACACCATGATGGACGCGAGCACCAGATCGGCGACGTAGACCACGCCATCGTCGGCGATCGCGACCGCGACCGGCCGCTCCAGGTGGTTGGATCCCGCGACACCCACGAGCCTGGTCTGCTTCTGGACCAGGTCCATCACGACCAGGGCCTTGGCGCGGATGTCGCACACATAAATCCGACCATCGCGGACCGCCAGGCCGTACGGCTTGTTGACATACGCGGTCTGGTTGATGTCCTCGCCGAACACGATCTTGTCCAGCCCCGAGGACTTGCTCGGCGAGACGTCCTCGCTCGAGTTGAACCCCGCGATGAACTGGATGCGGGGCTCGGCGGGCGCCGCGGGCCAGAACACATACCGACCCTTGGCCGCTTCGGGCGCCTTGGTCGGATTCGAGTTCGAGCTGGCCGCACAGCCGGTGAGTGAGACGGCCCCGACCAGGGTCAGACCAGCCGCCAGAACCGTTTGAATCGCAATCTTGGTAGTCATGGTGCCTCCGGACGAATCAGGATTGAGAAATCTGCAAACCCGATGCCAATCCGGATAACCCCATCATCAATCCCTCCAAATACCGAAAATCGGCTCTCGGAAATCACCCCGGCCAAAAACACACCGGGCGCCCAGAAGGGCGCCCGGTGCTTCAGACAGACATCGTGAGTCTGGCTCAGAGACAGACAGACTTACTTGATGTGGCAGGTCAGGCACAGGTGGCTCGACGCATTGCTGAAGTTCAGCATGTGGTCGAAGTTGCCGGCGTTGTGCACGTTGTGGCACGTGCGGCAGCCCACCACGTACTGGGTCGCGCCCGCGGTATCCACCCAGTCACGCAGACGCAGGGAACCCCAAGCGCTCACCACCTGGTGGGAAGCGTTCTGCGGGTTGAACCGCGTGCTGGTCGTGGTCGGATACACCGCTTCCTTGCCGATCGGGTGATCGTCAGAGAGGTCGGTGCCGATCTTGGCGCCGCCCGGGATGAAGTTCGTGCCGGTCTTGCCGCCGAAGCTGTCCAGGGCCACCGTACCGTCGTGGCAGGAGAGGCACAGACGGCTGCCGCGATCGATGTCAGCCTGGGTGCCAGCGCTGCCGCCGAACAGGGTGTAGTTGGCCGTGGAGAGTTCGTGGTTCCACAGCATGCCGGCCGCCATGTTGCCGAAGTGCGGCGTATGGCAGGGCTTGCAGATCTCGCCGCCCGACCAGCTGTAGGAGCTGAAGTCGTGCTTCGAGTTGGTGATCTGAGCCTGGGCCATGCCAGCCAGACCAGCCGCGGCGATCGTCCCGATAAGGATCTTGTTGAGCTTCATATCTACTTTCCTTCGCCTTTAGTCCGGCCGGGATGACAGGTCCGCCCAAGTGCGTTCCGGCCGAGTTGTTTGAACACCCCTCTAGTGGCAAGCCGCGTGCCAAGCGACTGACGCAACAAAAACCGCGTTCCTGCGCTCTGGCGCGGGTTGGCAAGCTTTTCCTTTCCCGCCGTTGGGAGGGGATGGCCGGACCCGAATACGGCGGCTGGGAAGCTCCCGAGGGCCCAGCCCTCATCTAAAACCGTGAAAGCTCCGAATCGGTCTCAGCGACTTCGGAGCCAACATGAAGCATTCCTCAACGCCCGATCGATTCCCCAATACGCGTGCTGCAATGACCTGGGGAATCGCCGGAGCGGTTGGCCTGGTCTTGGCCGCAGTGGGCGTCGGTGTGTATGCCGCAAGGCACACCCCGTTTGAGGTAAGCCTTACCCCCGTCTCCTTCGATCCCCCGGATTCCTTCGCAAGCTCCAGCGGCTCGTGCGTGCAGTGTCACCAGTTTGAACATGGCATGTCGCACCCAGTGGAAGTGCCGGCCCGCATGGCGGTCCCCTCCAATCTCCCGCTGGAGAATGGTCGGGTCACCTGCTTCACCTGCCATGACGCCCCCACTTCGCACGTGTCGGCCAAGCAGCGCGTCGGGGTCCGCGAACCCACCGCCAAGCTCTGCATGGATTGCCACGCAAACTCGGCTGCAGCTTCCAAGATGGTGCACGCCCGCTCCTATGGGTTGGCCCATCTCAAGGCTGAGAATGGGCTGAAGCTCGGGCCGATCGCCAACGGCTTTGATCGCGAGACCAAGGCCTGCGTCTCCTGCCACGACGGAGCGCTGAGCCCCGAGATCGGCTTCCACGCCATGAAGGGCGAGGGAATGGGTGATCGCGACGACCACCCGATGGGCATTCCGCTGGCCCAGACTTCTCGAAATCGAGAAAGCGACTTCCGGATCGCGCGGGTGACCTCCCCCCGCATCCGCCTGGTCGAGGGCGTGATCGGATGCGGTTCCTGCCACAGCGTGTACTCCCATGAGCCCGCGCAGCTGGTCATGAGCAACCGCGGAAGTCAGCTTTGTTTGAGCTGCCACAAGCAGTAAACACGCTAAATCTCACATTTGAGAAATCGGCCGCGGCAGCGATTCCCACAATTGAAAGAGCTCGCCCGAGGCGTTGACCAGTGCCCCGAGCCCGTCCCTCGCACCGTCAGGGCTGGGGTCGTGACGCATGGCACCCGGCTTGCACCACTCCAGACTTGGACCGGCGCGCGGATGTGTGTCCGCGGACTGGTCCGGGGTTTTGGCCGGGGCAAACGCCGACAGGCGCGCCATGAAACGGTGGGTCACATCTGCCGCGTGGACGTACGGCGTGCTGACGCTGCTCGTGCTGGTCGCGGGCGTGGTCGCGGCGGTCCGGGCGCCCATCGACCCGACCTACGGGCCGATCCAGAAGCTGCTGTACCTCCACCTCCCGGTCGCGGCCAACACGTTCTTCTCGGCGATGGTCGTGTTCGTGGCCAGCGTCGGGTACATGAGCGAGCGGCGGCGCATGTGGGACGATCTGGCCCACGCCGCGGCTGCGACCACGGTGATCAATGGAGCGGTGCTGATCATCACCGGCATGTTCTGGGCCAAAGTCGCCTGGGACTCCTGGTGGGTGTGGAGCCCGCGACTGACCTTCAGCCTGGTGCTCTGGCTGCTGTACTCGGGCTACATGGTGATCCGGGTGCGCGTCGGGCCGGGCGATCGTCGCGCGATCATCAGCGCGATTTATGGGGCGCTGGCTTTCCTTGATGTGCCGCTGCTGTATTTGTCTTCCAAGCTTCTTCCTGACGTGCACCCCACCAGTTCGACGCTCACCGCTCCGATGATGACGGCGCTGTGGCTCTGGATGATCGCGGTGACGCTGCTGACCGGTGGGATGATCGCGCAGCGCTACCGGCTCGGGAAAGTCCTTGGCGAGACTGGCCCTCTGGTCCTTGCGGGAGGCACGTTCTCATGAACGACGCACAGATGACCCTGCTGGCGTTTGGACTGGGCCTCGGGCTGATGGCGGGTTATGCGCTCCGGGTTTCCCTGCATCTGCTGCAGGCGCGGCGCGCCGCCGCGGCGCGAAAGAACTCCGTCATGTCGGGCCCGGGCGCGCGCAAAAGCGCGAGCATCACCGAGCAAAAACCCCGGACTTCAGCGGCGGTCCGCTGAGTTCCGGGGTCGTGCGTGTTCGTCCGCTGAAAGCCGCTGGGCGTTCAGGGCTTCTTGATGCTGTCGACCATCTTGGTGAAGGCGTCGCCTGCAGCGGTCATCTGCTGGGCGGGGCCGTTCATCTTGATGAAGAGCAGACCGCTGGGCGTCTCCACGATCGCGCCGCGGAGCATCCAGTTGGGCCTGGGAGCGGGATCACCCATGCCGGCGAAGGAGCCTTCCATGGAAACGACGGTCACGGGAAGGCCGTTGATCGTGCGCTTCTCGGACTTGGGAGTGGCGGGCTGACCGGCAGCATCGCGCACCTGGCCGCTCCAACGGGCGACGTTGTCTTCGACGGAGCCGCCGGCGGTGGAGAAGACGACCGAGCAGACCTTGGCGGGATCGCCGCTGGCGTCGGCGACGACCGCTTCGGCAAGGCGCATCTGGTTGGCGGGAGGGTTGCGCTTCCAGCCGGTGGGGAGCGTGACGGAGACGCCCATCGTCAGGACGGTGGAGTCGTTGCCAACAGCGGCCTCGACCGGCGCGGGCATCATCGGAGCGTTCGAGGCAGGTGCCGCAGCGGCGTGCGGCGCGCCGGACGGGGGCGTCACGGCGGGGGCAGCGGCCGGGCTGGACGGGCCGGGTGCCTGCTTTGGGGGGGCCAACGGTGGCTGCGCGGCCTTGTCCTCGCAACCGGCGACGACGAGCATCGACGCGGCGAGCATGGACGCGAGCAGTGCGGACGCGGAGTGAACGGCAGCGGATCGCTTGGTCATATGTGCATCGTAACACACTGGTGTGCGATGTCAGGTTTTCCCCGAGAACCACGCGTGAATCAAGGGGAGACGCCGGGAGCGGGCCCAGCGTGCGCTACACTTGCACAGACGAACTTCGAGGAATCTCGATGGCGGAAAGCAAAGGTTCAAAGCCCGGATGGGCGCACGCGGATTCGGCGATGTTGTCGCTGCCCACGCCTTGCGCATTGATCGATCGCAACGGTCACGTTGAGTTCGCAAACTCGTCGTGGACCAACAGCCAGCACACGCTGGCGCTGCTCGCCAGCCCGGGCCGGAACTTTCTGGACACGCTGGCCTCGTTCCCCGGAGGCTCCGCTGCGGCCGACGGCATGCGCGATCTGCTGGCGGGCGCACGCCACGATTTCACGTGCGAGATCAGCACGAGCACCGCCCACACCGCCGGACGCGGCACCACGGGCACGTGGGCCAAGATCTTCGCCTCGCGGGACGCCTCGGGGAACGCGACGGTTCTGATCGTTCCCATGAGCGAACGATCCACCCCCGCGGGCGTGGACATCGAGTCCAGGCTCCAGCTCATCATCGATTCGGCGATGGACGGAATCCTCACGGTCGACGAGCGCGGCACGATCGTGATGTTCAACGGAGCCGCCGAGCAGATCTTCGGCCTTCCCGCCAGTCAGGCGATCGGATCGCCCCTGGAACGCTTCATCCCGCAGCGCAGCCGGGATAGCCACGCCAGGTGGGTGAGCCATTTCGGGAACACGGGCGTGTCGAGCCGGACGATGGGCAATCTGGGGACGATCTCGGGTCTCCGCGCCGACGGCACGGAGTTCCCTCTGGAAGCCTCGATCTCGCAGGTCCGCGTGGGCACCCAGCGCTTCTACAGCGCGATTCTCCGCGACGTGACCGAGAAGCGGAAGCTCGAGGCCCAGCTTCTGCAGGCGCAGAAGATGGAAGGCGTCGGGCGGCTCGCGGGCGGGATCGCGCACGACTTCAACAACCTGGTCATGGCGATCTTCAACTACCTGGCCCTGGCGACACGGAAGCTCGGCGCGGACCATCCGGTGACGCCTTCGCTCAACCAGGCGAATCAGGCGGCCCAGCGGGCGGCGGATCTGACCAGACAACTCCTGACCTTTGCGCGCAAGCAGGTCGTGGCGCCGCGCGTGCTCTCGCCCAAGGAGACCGCCGAGGGCGTGGTGCCCATGCTGCGCAGGCTCATCGGTGAAGACATCTCCCTCCGCACCGCGTTCGCACTCGACTCCGGAAACGTGCGGGCCGATCCGGCGCAGCTCGAGCAGGTGCTCGTCAATCTGGCGATCAACGCACGCGACGCGATGCCCCAGGGCGGCATCCTCACCATCGAAACGCGCAACGAGACCCTGGACCGCACGTACTGCGCCACCCGCCTCGACGCAACGCCGGGCGAGTACGTGGCCATCTCGGTCACCGACACCGGCGTGGGCATGTCCCCCGAGATTCAGTCCAAGATCTTCGAGCCCTTCTTCACCACCAAGCCTGCGGGGAAGGGCACGGGCCTCGGGCTTGCGACCTGCCACGGCATCGTCAAGCAGTGCGGCGGGCACATCGCGGTGTACAGCGAGCCCGGCCATGGCACCGCGATGCGCGTGTATCTGCCGCGGATCAAGGCGGAGGTCACGCCCAGGATCGACCTGACGCCCAAGCCCGCGCCCGGCGGCAACGAAACGATTCTCTTCGCGGAAGACAGCGCCCTGGTGCGTGAACTGCTGGCGGAGGAACTCCGCACCGCGGGATACACGGTGCACACCGCCTCATCCGGCCCGGAGGCTCTGCGGCTTTACGCATCGATCGAAGGGAAGATCGACCTGCTGCTCACCGATGTGGTGATGCCCGAGATGAGCGGCGTGCAGCTCGCCGCTGCGATCCGCGAGAAGAGCCCGATCCCGGTCATTTTCATGTCGGGCTACACCGAGGAAACCATCGAGCATCACGGCGTAAACCCGGCGACGATGCACTTCCTCGCCAAGCCCTGCACGAGCGACACGCTGCTCCGCCTGATTCATCAGGTGCTGCACGTCAGCCCACAGAGGCCCGCGTAAAGACTGACGCTCGATGCGTTGCACCCGCGGCCCCGATTCGCACTTGCGCGATCGGTCTCACCATCGCTGGCTCGACGATGCCAGATCCGCCGCGGCCTTGTAGAGGTCGGTCGCCAGTTCGGAGAGGTAATGCCTGCCGCGGCGCTTGGCCAGGGCGTACCAGGGATTCATGAGCACCGACCTGAGCAGGAACACGCCCTCGCGCTGGTACTCCTCGGGTTTGACGCCGAGCCTTTTCAGGAACGAGCCCACGGTCGACAACGCGTATTGCTTCTCGAAGAGGGATGTGCGGCTCACGAAGAACGATTGCTCGTAGACACGCTGGCCGGGCTTGAGGTTGAAGCGGTCGTACACCGCCTTGTTGAGGTCGTTGATCTCGGCGAGCGTGACGCCGGGACGATCCGGCGCGAACGCGTAACAGACGATGTTGGACCCCGGCGCACAGAGACAGGTCGCACGCACGCCCGGGGCCAGATCGGGCGCGAGCCTGGGGATGTGTTCGAGCAGGGCGTGCAGCTCGCACGCGGCGCGGATGTTCTCGCGCATCAACTTTCCATGCCCCGATGAATCCAGCGGGATGAGCGAGTGGCTGAGCCAGACCGCAGCTGCGGACGCTCCGGGCTTGCTGCCCTCCAGCACGTACATCCCCACCGCTTCGGAACGACGTTCCGCCTCCGGATCCTGGGGCGCCTCGGAGATGTACGGCGCGGTCTGCCGAAGCAGGGGTTTGACCAGGCTCGTGCGGAAGCAGATCGCGCCCGCGGGATATGGGATGTACCCGAGCTTGTGGGGATCGATCGTGACCGAATCACACGCGTGAAGCTGTTCGAGCGCCGCACACTCCCCATGCTCGGGCAGGTGCATGAGAATCTCGCGTTCGGTGGCGCCGAGCTTGACCGTGGTGGCGCGGGGCCCGAGGCCAACGCGCGTGGGGATGGTGACGGTGCGGAGATATCCGCCGTAGGCGCCGTCGGCGTGCAGCCAGAACGATGGCTTTCCGGTGCGTTCGCGGGCGGCGCGGATCTCGACGATCTTGTCGATCGGATCGATCGATCCCTCTTCGGTGGATCCGACGACCGCGACGACCGCCAGCACGTGCTGGCCCGAGGAATCCACGCGTTCCAGTGCCTTCTCAAGCTCGTCGGGCCTCATCCGGAAGTTCTCATCGACGCCGACGGAGATCATGGATGTGCGCCCCAGACCGAGCACATCCAGCGCCTTCTCGAAGCAGTAGTGGTGCGATTCGGGGACGATCAGCACCGGCGTGGATCCCAACGCGGCGCACACGGGCGCGATGCCCCGCTCACGCACGTTGAAGCGTGACTCGTTCATCGCGTTGGCCGCGATCGCGGAGAGCTCATCCATGTTGGACGCCTCTCCGATCTGCCTCCAGAGCGCCGCGTAGGCCTCGAGCGCCGCGGTGGGCGACTGGCCCATCAGCGACTTGTCGTCGAGATGCAGCTCAGGGCCCGCGAGCCCGGTCGCGCGACGGACGTCGCGGAGGATCAGAGGCAGGTAACGCGCCGAGCGGGCGGCCCACAACGCCTCGATGTTCGCGGTCGTCCCGCCCGAGCACAGATGGGCCCAGGCGTCCTCGGTGTAGCCGATCATGCGCGAGAGCAGGCGGCCCGCCTCGAGCTCGAGCTTCACGGTCACTGGCGCGACTTCCGAGGTCACGTTATTGGGGTTGTAGAGCATCGCGGCGAAGTAGCCCGCGATGCCCGGGAGCGTCTGCTCCGCGAGCATGTGCGCGGCATAGCGCGGCGAGTGGAAAGGCACGTCCGCCTTCAGTCGCGCCAACAGCTCGAGGAGGCGATCCTCGAACGCGTCCATGAAGGGCTCGTTGTGCCGGCGGAGCGTCGAGTCCACCACCACGCCGTCCTCGGGGAAGTAGTTGCGCCTCCACGCGGAATAGTCCTCGGCGATGCGGCCGAGCCAGGCGTTGAACCACTGGGCGTTCTCGGCCTTGGGGCCGGCGAACCAGGCGCTGATCATGCCGGGATCATCGGGCATGGATGTTCCCCCGTGTGTCTTGCTCAGGATGCGCCGGCGGTGTGATGGGCGACGCCGAGCAGGACCTGATCACCCGCGACCGGCGTGAACCTTGCCTGGAAGAAGCGCAGGTACTTGGGTTCGTAGGTGAAGCGCAGGCCGACCACGCGTTCGGGCTGTTCGAAGAGCGTGATCACCGACTCCGCGGTGACGTCCATGTGCGCCTGGGTGTACACGCGGCGCGGGATGGTGAGGCGGATGAGTTCGAGCTTCGGGAAGATGTTCTGGCGCGTATCGGGATCGCGGCCCGCGGAGACCGCGCCCCGCTCCATCGTGCGCACACCCGACTCGACGTAGAGGGCCGCCGCCAGGGCCTGGGCGGGGAACTGATCGCGCGGGATGTGCGGGAGGAAACGCTGCGCGTCGATGAACACGCCGTGCCCGCCGATGGGACGGATGATGGGAACGCCCGCCTTTTCGAGCAATCCGCCGAGATACTCGACCTGCCCGATGCGGGCGCGGATGTGGTCATACTGCACGGACTCTTCGATGCCGATGGCCATGCACTCCATGTCGCGGCCGGCGAGCCCGCCGTAGGTGTGGAGGCCTTCGAAGAGGACGACCATGTTGCGTGCTTCTTCGGCGAGTTCGTCGTCGTTGAGGCAGAGGAAGCCGCCGATGTTGACCAGGCAGTCCTTCTTGGCGGAGTTGGTGCAGCCGTCGGTGTACGAGCAGATCTCGCGGAGGATCTCTTCGATCGAGCGTTTGGCGAAGCCCGCCTCGCGGTGCTTGATGAAGTAGGCGTTCTCGACGGCGCGGGTCGCGTCGAGCATGACCTTGATCCCGTGCTTGTGGCACAGGGCGCTGACCGCCGCGATGTTGGCCATGCTCACCGGCTGGCCGCCGGCCATGTTCACGCAGCATTGGAGGTTGACGTAGGGGATGCGGTCGGCGCCGTACTTCTCAATGACCGCCTGGAGCTTGTTGAGGTCCACGTTGCCCTTGAAGGGCTCGGTGCTGCTCACGTCGTGCGCGATGTCGCCGATGATGTCGACAAAGCGTCCGCCCGCGAGCTCCTGGTGGGCGCGGGTGGTGGTGAAATACATGTTGCCCGGCACGACATCGCCAGGCTTGATGAGCAGGCGGCTGAGGATGTGCTCGGCGCCCCGGCCCTGATGCGTGGGGATGAGGTGCTTGTAGCCGTAGTACCGATGCACCGCGTCTTCGAGGTGGTAATAGTTGACGCTGCCGGCGTAGGCCTCATCGCCGAGCATGAGCCCGGCCCACTGGCGATCGCTCATGGCGCTGGTGCCAGAGTCGGTGAGCAGATCGATGTAGACGTCTTCGCTTCGGAGCAGGAAGGTGTTGAAGCCCGCCGCCGCGATGGCGTTCTCACGCTCATCGGGCGTCGTCATGCGGATCGGCTCGACCATCTTGATCTTGAAGGGTTCTGCCCAGGAGCGCTTGTTCATGGCTCTAACCTCTTGCCTTTGCTGGTGTTCTGATCTTCCAACCTGCGCCCCCAGACGGGACAACGGACGCGGGCGGGAGTCTAATACCTGACTAGTTTATCCATAAATCCGCTTTAGGGGAAGGGCGTCGTCGAAGGCTGGTTTCCTGGCCGGATCCCGGCCGAGACCAGCTTCAGCGGCGGGCGATGGCGAACTGGATCAGGTCGCGCACCGAGCCGAAGGCCTCCATCTTGAGCGCAGCAGCTGCCAGCTCATCGCGGCCCGGCTTGGACAAGACGCCCTCTCCCAGCGCATGGAACTTCACGCCGATCTCCTCCGCGGTCATGGGATCGCGGGGGTCGCCTTTGGGGACGTCAACGCGGGTCGAGAATGACTTGCCGGCGGTGGTCGTGATCGTGACGCGCGAGGGCTGGAACTTGGGGAACAGCGCCTCGAACTCCTGATTGGCGACCACTTTCACCTTGTCCATGACAGGGATCAGCGACTTGTCGAGGACGCGCGACTCTTTGAACTGCAGTGGCGTGACCATGCCATCGACCAGCCCCACCGCCATGCAATACGGCAGCGAGTGGTCCGCGGTCTCCTTGGAGTCGGGGCGATACTTGTGCGGATCGCCGAGGATGTCGGCGGCGCGGGCGATGACCTCGACCTTGATCTCGGCGACCTCGGCGGGCTTGATGGCGTTCTCCTTGACGCACTTCATCATCGCGGTGAGCGGCGCGTGCGAGAGGGCCTCGATGGGGAAGGACTTCATGCCGCAGTCGAGAATGCGGTAGTGATCGGTCGCCTTCCGCGGCAGGCCATCCAGGAGCATGCCCGCATCGAATGACGCGGGCGCACCCTTGTACTGGACATGGCCGAACACCGCAAAGAGGCCTTCCTTGCCGTCGATCATGTGCTCCGGGCCGGAGAACCCTCGCTTGGCGAGCATCGCGGACTCGACGCCCATGCGCGTCGCCCAGGGGTCGACGGTGTTCTTCATGTTCGTGAGCTTGCCCGCGGTCACGGCGCCGGGCGTGAACGTGCGCGAGGCGCAGACGCCGATCGCCTGGACCATCTGGTCGATCGTGAGATCGAGCACGCGGCCGGCGGCGATCGGAGCGGCGAACGCGGTCAGCGTTGCGTGGTGCCAGCCGTATTCGCGGATGCCCGGCTTTCCGAACTCGCAGAGCCTCTGCTCGATCTCATAGGCGATGACGGTCGCGAGGATGAGGTCCTTGCCCGAACGGTTGAAGTGCTCGCAGAGCGCCAGTGGACCCGCGATGATGTCGGACGGATGGCAGGGATCGGCCTTCCAGTAGATATCGTTGTAGTCCATCGCGCGGATCATGTGCGCGTTGAGGAATGCCGCGTCCACGGGGTTGGTGCGGAAGCCCGAGACGAACGTGGTGCACGACCCGCCGGCCGGCGTGATCTCGCGGTGATGGTCCAGGAGGATGCGGGCGTCTTCCTGCTGGCTGCCCCCCAGGGCGCACCCGAGCGAATCGAACCAGAAGAGCTTGGCCTTCTCGATCGACGAGGGGCTGAGGTCCTCGTAGGTGAGCGCCGTGGCCCATTTGGCCAGATCGTGCGAGAGGTACGTCTTGTTGGATTCGGGGGCGTGGGCCATGGAACGACTCCGGAACGTTGGGGTGGGTTACATGGCCACGGGAGGCAGGCCCTTGGCGCGACGCCACGCCGAGAGCTGACCCAGATGGCCTGATTCGTGCTTGACCATGAGCATGAGAACGATGTCCGCGATCGTCGGATAGGCGGGCTTCCAGCGCTCCAGGGGCGTGGGCGCCGCGAAGACGGACGCGGGCGCCGCCTCCAGCGCACGCTGTGCGGCATCGTGCGCGTCGCGGAAGCGTGCAACGAGATCGGCGTCGTACGCGCCGGGATCGCCGACCGGAACCGAGCGCGAGCCATGCCGATCACCCATGGGGTCGGCGAAGGGCAGCTCCAGGAGCATGCTCTCGCAGACCGACGCGTAGAGCCTCAGATGCGAGAGGATCCACGCCGGGTGATTCATGACGCGGGCCGGATCGGACCATCCCATGGGCTGATCGAGCATCTGATCGGGCCCAACGTCCGCGACCAGCCGCAGGGCGTACTCGCGGTTGCGCTTCCACGTGATGAGGATGGCGTTCGCCAGCGCGTGCATGGTCGGCTCCACCTGCGTGGGTTCAGATCTCCTCGAACTTGGCGGTGAAGTGGCGCAGCACGTCCGGGGCCTCCGTGATGCGGAGCCCGCGCAGCGAATCGCGCTTGGCAAAGAGCTCCGCGCACGCCTCCACGACGTAATCAATGTGGCTCTGCGTGTACGCACGCCGGGGGACCGCGAGCCTGACGAGCTCGAGCTCGGGAGTCCGGTTCGGACCCGCCATCACGCTTCCGATCTCGCACGAGCGGATGCCCGCGATTCGGTACAGGCCGCAGACGACCGCCTGACCCGGGAACTGGCTGCGCGGGATCTGCGGCGCGAACTGGCACGCGTCGATGTAGATCGCGTGGCCTCCGGGCGGCTCGATGATCTGGATGCCCGCGTCAAGCAGGCCCTTGCCCAGGTACTCGACCGAGCGGATGCGATAGCCCAGATAGTCCTCATCGACGACCTCGGTGAGGCCTTGGGCCATGGCCTCCAGGTCACGGCCCGCCAGCCCGCCGTAGGTCACAAAGCCCTCGGTCAGGATGAGCAGGTTGCACGCCTTGCGGAAGAGCTCCCGGTCGCGGATGAGGAGCAGTCCGCCGATGTTGACCAGACCATCCTTCTTGGCGGAGATGGTCGCGCCGTCGGCCAGGTCGAACATGGCGCGCGAGATGTCGCGCGGCGCCTTGCCCTCGTACGCGGGCTCGCGCTGACGGATGAACCAGGCGTTTTCGGCAAACCGGCAGGCGTCCAGGAAGAGCGGGAGCTTGTACTTGTCGCACACCTTCCGCACGGCGCGGATGTTCTCCAGGCTCACCGGCTGCCCACCCGACGTGTTGTTGGTCACGGTCATCATCACCAGCGGGATGCGCTCCACACCCACCTTCGTGATGAGGGCTTCCAGCGCCGCCACGTCCATGTTCCCCTTGAAGGGATGATGGCTGCGCGGATCGGATGCTTCCGGGATGGGAAGGTTGACCGCTTCCGCGCCTGAGTGCTCCGCGTTGGCGCGGGTGGTGTCGAAGTGCGCGTTGCTCGGGATGACCTTGCCTTTCCCTCCAACCAGCTCGAAGAGGATGCGTTCGCTGGCGCGACCCTGATGGGTGGGCAGGACCTGCTCAAACCCGGTCAGATCCTTGAGCACCGACTGGAGCCTGAAGAACGACTCGCTTCCCGCGTAGGACTCGTCGCCCCGCATGATCCCGGCCCATTGCTCCGCGGACATGGCGCTGGCGCCCGAGTCGGTGAGCAGGTCGATGATAACATCTCCCCCGCGCACCAGGAAGGTGTTGAAGTGGGCCTTGCGGAGAATGGCCTCGCGCTGCGCCTGGGTCGTCATCTTGATCGGCTCGACGGACTTGACGCGGAACGGCTCGATGATGGTTTTCACAGTTTGGCTCCCGCGCCGGCCTTCTTTCCAAGGACCTTGGCGATGTCGAAGTCGATGAAATCGGCGTGATGGAAGATCCAGCTCTCGATGGTGCGCTCCACCTTGTCGCCTTCATGGCTGTGGGTCGCGACGATGTGCATGACCTCCGCGGGGAGGCCGTGCTTGTAGCACAAGGCCACGCCCGAGAAGGGATGGCGCAGCATGTCTCCGAAGCGGCCCTTGATCACCTTGCCCGAGGCGTCCTTGTCGAACTCGAGCATCTTGCCCACGTCGGCGAGCAGCGCGCCGGCGATCAGGTGATCCAGATGCACCGGCACACGCGCTCCGAACACCTCGCCGAGCACGCGGGCGATCGCGATGCACTGCTTGCAGCACGAGTTGAGGTGCTCGACGAAGCGCATGTCGATCGGTCCGGCCAGGAGCGTGAACGGGATCGCGCGGATCTCGTCGAAGGTCCAGCCCCGCCCGCCGCAGCCCGACGTGAGGGCCTCGTTCCACACCGCAGCGACCTTGTCGCGCAGCACGTGGTCCGAGATGGACAAGAGGTCGGGAAAGAGCTCGCTGATCTGCTTCGTGGAGTACGTCATGGTGCTCTCGAATCAGGCCTGGTCGGATGAGGCGATCGGCCCGTCGTACGCGTGATTGACCGGATCGATCCGCCGCATGGGCTTCTCGCGGGACTGTTCCTCAACAACATGCGCCACCAGGCCCGGAGTGCGGGCGATCATGAAGATCCCGTTGAAGGCCTTGCGGTCGACGCCCAGGTCGGCGAGGATCGCGCCGACCGCGCCGTCCACGTTGATCGGAAGAGGCTTGCCGATCGAGGCGAACGCCCGCTCGACCGCTCGGGCCGCAGCGACGTGCGTCGCTCCGACGTCCGCGATCCCCGCGTCGGCAGCCAGCTCGAACAGACGCGTTGTCCGCGGATCCTTGGTGTGAATGCGGTGCCCGAACCCCGAGATGCGCTCGCCGGTCTCCTTGAGCCTGGCGACCTCCGCCGTCGCGACCTCATCCAGGCTCTGGTGCTGTTCCGAAGCTTGCTTGAGGATGGAGTCCAGGAAGTTGGCGGCATCCTCGATCGCGCCGCCATGGTGCCTGTTGATGGACATGATCCCCGCGGCGACCGAAGCGGAAAGACTGGCGCCGGTGGACGCGACGGTGCGTGCTGCCAGACAGCTCGGCGGCGTGGCGCCGTGGTCGATGCTGCTCACCAGGATGGCGTCCATCAGGCGGCCGACGCGCTGGTCCGGGAGTTGACCGCTCAGGATGAGATAGACCGCCGCTCCGAAGCTCGTCGAGCCCATGAGCTCGGCGATGTCGTGCCCGCGGACCGCGACGGAGTTGGGAGCGATGCGCGTCACGCCGGTGGTCCAGACCGCCTTGCGGTCGGCGTCGGACATGAGCGACTTGCTTCCTCGGGCGCGGAGCACGTTGGCGACCGCTACTGGCAGTTCACCGAAGGCTTCGACAACCGTCGCGCCCGCCTTGCGGAGGGCCGCGACCTTGCCCGCGTGCGTGCCGCGATTGCCTTCGATGATCGCGCCCGCGTGCGAGAAGCGCGTGCCGGAGGTGGCGGCCCGGCCTCCGATGTAGGCGATGACAGGCTTGGTGATCTGCCCGCCTTCCATGAGCTCGGCGAGATCCTCCTCCTGCGAACCACCGATCTCGCCGAAAACGACGATCGCGTCGGTGGCGCGATCCGCTTCCAGGAGCCTGGCGACATCAGGAACGCGCAGGCCGAGCACCGCGTCGCCTCCAACGTGGACGATCGAGCTGATGCGCACGCCGGCCTGGCCGCAGTAGTACGCGGTCGAGGACGACATCCCGCCCGAGCGTGAGATGATCCCGACGCCGGTGCCTCCGACGAGCGGCGGCTTGAACCACTCGCGGGCCGACTCGGCCCGCCCGCCGATCATCCCGACCACCGCGTGGCCAGGGGAGGCGATGCCAAGCGTGTTGGGGCCAAGGAAACGCGCGCCGTGGACGCGGGCTGTTTCCGCGATCTCCATCGCGTCCCAGACCGGCACGCGATCGGCGACGAGAACCACGAGCTTGATCCCCGCCTCGATCGCGTCGATCGCCGCGGGCTTGACGCCCAGCGCGGGAACGAAGAGCACCGAAACGTCCACAGGCCCCAGCGTCTTCACCGCGTCCTTGCACGAGTTGAAGACCGGCACCCCAAGGACCGTCTGGCCTCCTTTGTCGGGCGTCACGCCTCCGACCACGCGCGTGCCGTAGTCGAGCATCAGGCGTGTGCGTGCCTGTCCCTCCCGGCCTGTGATGCCTTGGACGATGACGCGCGAGTTGCGATCAAGCAGCACCGCCATCAGACGCCCGCCTTTCCGGCCTGCGCCCTGTCCAGATCGGGGATGTCCAGGCAGACGAAGACGCCACCGATGCCGTCACGACGGCACTCAACCTCGCACGCGATCAGCTCGCTGTCCTTGGTCGCGAACTCCGCAAGCGGGAGCGTTGGTTCGGGGCGTCCATGCACATCGCGAAGCGTGCCGCCCGAGCGTGCGATGATGGCCTGAGCGTTGGTTTGCCACGCGTGCGGATCGAGACAGACGCGTCCGCCCCGGATGTCGAAGCTCACCACGCCCGGGGCGTTGACGAACTCGGGCACGCGCGGGCGACGGACCGCCCAGCCGCCCATCGCGGGATGATCGCGTCGATGCTCCGCGACGAGCGCTGCAAAGCGGGCCGCGATCCGCGCAGGAGCGTCGGTCTTCTTGTATCCCTCGACGCGCGCGGGCAAACCGGCGCACGCGGACTGCAGGATGTCCACCGCGCGGTCCTCGGCGTTGCCGCCCAGGCGGATGACCGCGGGGATGGAAAGCTCGAGCTCCCAGAAGGCCTTGGCAAGGCCATAGGCGCTCCAGAACTGCTCCTGATTCGCGACGCCTGAGCCGGAGCCGAAGTATCCGACCAGCCCGGGCTGGGAGAGGATGATGCGGGCGGCGCGATAGACCTTGGCGGGGGATGGATTGCCCGAGGTGTCGCAGAAGTTGGCGGGCGTGAAGCCCTCGGCGCTGATGGCGTCCATGGACATCATCGATCCGCCGCCGCCGGCGCCGTGGAATCCGATGAGTCCAAGGCTTCCCTCCGCGGCGGCCTGATTCATCTGCGCGAAGAAGAACGTGCCGCGATGGTCTTCCTGCTCGATCCGATACGCCAGACGTTCCAGGGGCGTGGGCGGATGGTCGAGCTCGCGGGCAATCTCGATTCCAAGCTCGGGATGACGCGCCACCGCGTAGTCATCGATGGTAATCCGGCAGTCCGCCGCCACGACCTCTCCCTGCTCGGTCAGGACGAGGGGATTGATCTCGAGCGAGCGAGCATCCTTCTGCCTGGCGATCTCGAAGACCTGGCGAATGACGCGCTCGAACTCGGATCGGGAGCGTGCGGGCAGCTGGAGCGCGTCCAGCGCGCCGGCCAACGCGGTCGGTTCGGGCCCATGCTGCACATGACACGGGATCCGACGGGTCTGCTCGGCGCGTGATTCCACGCCGCTGCCGCCGCTGGCGGAGAGCAAGAGGACCGGGGCCCGCTCGCGCTCTTCGATCGCAAGCGAGAGGAAGAACTCGCGCTGGATCGGGATGGTCTCCTCGATCAGCAGCTCCTCAACCGGGAAACGACCAAAGCGAAGCCCGAGCATCCGCGCGGCGTGTTCGGAGGCATCGGACGCCGATCGCGCCTTGGCGATCCCCCCCGCCGCGGCTCGACCCGTGGTCCACGCCTGGACCTTCACCATCACCGGGAGACCCAGCGCCTCCGCTGCGTCGGCAGCCTGCTGCGGGGAACGCACAACCCGGCCGCGGGGGACTTTGATCCCCGCTGCGGCGAGAACGGCTTTGCCTTGATGCTCGTGGAGTCGTGCCATAGCTGATAAAAGGATATATTACTCCCTTTTTCATCGGCAAGACCACCTTTCGGATCAGGAAAGTGCGGACAGAACCCAGCCCAAAGCGCACAACTTCCGCTGCTTTGGGTGCTTGGGAGCGGCACCCGGATCAGGGCGTGGACTGGCCCAAGATGGTTATGGGACTTTGCTGGTCCACATGGACGCGTTCCCGCGGAGCTGGGCGTCCTGTTGGTGCAGGTCCCACAGCCCAACCGAACGGTCGGAACTGCCCGCGGCCAGGTGTGACCCGTCCGGCGAAAGACAGAGCGACGAGACCACATCGCGGTGCCCGGTGAGCGATGCGACTTCGAGCCCGGTGCGGAGGTCCCAGATCTGGAGCACCGGATCGCGCGAGCACGAGAAGAGCAGGTTGCCCGCGGGGTGGAACGCCAGCCCGAAGACGTGCTGCTTCGTTTCGGCCAGGACGCGTCGCAGCATGCCCGTGCGAACATCCCAAAGGCGGATGTTCCGGTCATCGGCGCCCGTCGCGAGCGTGAGACCATCGGAGCTGAACGCCACGGCGCGGGCGGCCTGCGGGTGCTTCATCGCGCAGATGAGGTTTCGCGTCGCCAGATCGAAGACCAGGCATTGGCCGTCCGGGCTTGCGGTGGCGACGAGCGTGCCGTCGGGTGAGAACGCGGCTTCCGCGACGCGGCGCGTGTGACCGGCCAGCTCGAAGTCCAGCCCGTGGTCCGAGAGCCGGTAGAACTGCAGCGCGGGCAGCGAGCACGCGACCGCGAGCGTTCGCCCGTCCGGGGCGTACCCGATCCACGTCGGCTGATTCGGAACAGCAAAGGACGGGGCGGTCGTGGCGCCGTCGAGCGTGCTGAGCTGGACGACCTCGCCCGCCTCGCTGGCGACCGCGAGGTTCCGACCATCGGCGGAGAACGCCAGCGCGTTCCCGGATCCCAGAGGCTTGGGCACCGACCAGACGAGCGCGTGATCACTCACGCGCCAGAGTCTGGTGCGGCCGTCGGCGCAGGCTGCGGCAAGAGACGCGCCGTCGGGGCTGAACGCGACACGATTGACGGTGAGCTCGATGCCGTCGAGCACGGCCCGCCAAGGCTTGGGCGCTAGTTGATACACATGGATCACGTTGGCGCGATCGGTGAGCGCGAACTTGGAGTTGTCCGCGGAGATGACGGGCGTGCCGACGAGCGGGGACGCCAGGTCGATGGTGTTGATGCACACGCCGGTGGAGGCTTCCCACACGCGGACGCTGTTCTCCTGGCCGCTGGTGATGAGGTAGCGGCCATCGTCGGAATAGCGCACGGAGTTGATGTACCCGGGGTGCGCGGGGGTGATCTGGGGGATGCGGTCCGGGTGATCCAGATCGAGGAAGAGCAGCGCGCTGATCATGGAGATGGCGATCTGCTTCCCATCGGGTCGGATGCGCAGCGCCGCGACGCCCGGCCTGACCATGCCGGTCCAGACCGAAGCCGGGATCTCGATGCGCTGGATTTCAACGCCGTCGGATGAGCGCCAGAGTCGGACCGCGCTGTCGAAGCAGCATCCGACGATGGAGCCATCGGGCGAGAACCGCCCCTGGCCGAAGGCGTTGAGGCGATCGGTGAAGGTGACGATCTTCTTGAGGGGATGGACCTGCCAGAGCGAGAGCGACGACTCGTTGCGCATGATGAGCATGCGTGTGCCGTCGGGTGTGATGTCGGCGCGGGTGACGTTGCGGAGTTCGGGATCCTCCAGCTTCTCCGAAGCGCCGCTGCGGAGATCGACCAGCACGATCGAGTCGGCGCCCAGGATGAAGACGTGATCCTGATTGGTGGAGACTTCGCCCAGCGCACGGCCTGTGACGCCCGGACCCGAAAAGGTCCGGATCAGTCGTCCGTCCTCGGGATCGCGGAGCTCGCGCACACCATCGGCGTAGACGACCTGGAGACCGCCCGTGGCCTTGTCGAACGAGACCGCGACCGCCGCGTCCTGGCCCGGGACGGTGCTGGTTTTGCCCCGGACCTTCATCGTGCTGGAGAATCGCGAGTAGAGGTCGCGCAGCGCCCAGGCGGCGCGAGTCTGGGAGGGCGTGGAGGTGAACCCGATGTTGGGATCGGCGCCGTCGCCGCCGGCGCGGGTCAGCTCGGGCCAGAGGATCATCTCGGCGCGCGCGGTCTGACCGGTCATGCCGATGAGTTTGGCGCGCTCGATATTGCTGATCGCCAGATTCTCCGCGAGCAGTTCGCCCTGGCGGGCCAGCCGCCGGCTCGACCAGGCGGTGGAAATCGCCAGCGTCGCCAGGAGCAGGACGAACGCTGCTGCGATCGTGACGGGGACGCGGTGGCGCACCAGCGTCTTGCGGAGGATGTACACGGAGCTCTCACGCCGGGCATCCACCAGACGACCATCGAGATAGTTCCGCAGGTCCGCAGCCAGCGCGCCCGCGGTCTGATAGCGGCGGTCGCGCTCCTTCGCCAGCGCCTTGCGCACGATGGCCTCGAGCTCGGCGCCCGCGGGAACCAGGCCCGGCCTGATGTCTCCCAACGGCGCAGGCTCGCGACTGGTGATGTTCGCGACGATCCCCGTCAGCGAGCCCTCGGTGTCGTAGGGCCTGCGGATCGTCAGGATCTCGTAGAGCAGCAGCCCGAGCGAGTACACGTCCGAGCGGGTATCCACGGTCTCCGGGTTTCCCGACACCTGCTCGGGCGAGGCGTAGGCGAGCGTCCCCGCGAACGCGCCGGTGCGCGTGATCGCGTGCGCCGCAGCCATCCGGCGGGCGATCCCGAAGTCCACGACATGAGGAACGCCTTCGCGGTCGACCAGCACGTTGGCGGGTTTCAGATCGCGGTGGATCACGCCGTGCTGGTGCGCGTGCTGGACCGCGTCACAGACGCTGATCATGACGCGGACTTTGGCGCGGATCGCCTCCCGGCAGGCTTCCCGGCCTCCGGCCTCGGCGACCTCGAGCCCGCGGGCCCAGGCGTCCAGAGGCTCGCCATCGATGTACTCCATGGTGAGCGCGTAGCGCCCGTCGTCCATCGCGGCCGAGTGGTACACCGCGACGATGTTGGGGTGGCGCAGGCCCGCAATGATCTCGGCCTCACGCTCGATGCGTTTCCGGCTGCGCACGCCGCGGGAGCTCGGATCGATGACCTTCACCGCGACGCGCCGGCGCGTGGAGATCTGGACGCCTTCGTAAACCACGCCCTGCCCGCCCCGCGCGATCTCGCGGACCAGTGTGTAGCCCGGGAGCAGATCGGGATCGGGCGGAGGCAGGTCGCCCGCGCCGGCTTCCAGCGCGCTCTCGCCGAGCTGGTCGAGCACGCCCTTCATGAAGTCGAGGTTCTCGCGAATCTGGTGCTCTGCCGCCTTGCACGCATGGCAGCGCGAGAGATGCTCGGCCATCGCTCCGGGGATGCTCCCGTTCTGGATGGCGCGTTCGAGCTCGTCGAGCGCGGGGCATGTGGCAGCAGCGGTCAAGGCTCGTCGAACTCCTCGGTGATCTGCGCCACGATCTCGCGGAGCTTCTTGATGGCGCGGTTCTTGGCGACGTAGACCTCCTGCACGCTCATCTGGCACTCGGCCGCCGCGACCTCCGCGGGCACCAGACGCACAGCACACAGGTCGAACGCCTTGATGGTGCGCGGATCGAGCCGGGTCTCCTGACGCAGCACCTCCAGCGCCTGCTCGAAGATCACGCGCTGACGCGACTCGGCCCACACGCGCTCGGCGGCTCCATCGTCGGAGAGATCGACGATCGCCGACTCACCCCGGTTGCCTCGATCATGCCGGCGCGAGCGATGCACATCCGCGACACGATGGCGCGCGATCCCGATGATCCAGGAACTCAGACGGCCCTTGCCGCGCTCGTAGCGTCCCTCGCGAAAGTCGGCGGCGAACGCCGCCAGGGTGGCCTGGGCCACGTCGGCCGCGTCGTCGGGGCCCAGCCCTTGACGCATGGCGAACGCGATGATCACCGGGCGCATGCGCCCGTCGAAGAGTTGCCACATCCCCGCGTTGGCAGGGTCGCGCAGCGACTCCAGAAGCTGGGTCGTGGTCTTGGTCAGCACCCCCGAAGCTCCGGCGACCATCACGACGGGCGACGGACTTCAGCCCGCGCATCCCGCTGTGCCCCTTCTCCATTGGCGACCCACCCAATGTACCCGAGATGCCAAGCCACACGACCCGGCCACGTTCCGTACAAGAAATTGTCATCGTTGGGCGTAACCAGTCGAGGCGGGTGGATTCACATAGACAGATCTGTCTGTCCATCAACCGCGGCTCCGCCGCCTTTCCCTCAGGAGTTTGCTCATGGCTCGCATCGCCCCCGTCGACCCCTCCACCACCTCCGGCAAGACCAAGGAACTGCTCGCGGCGGTCCAGGCCAAGCTCGGCGTCACCCCCAACCTCATGAAGACGCTGGCCAAGTCCCCGGCGGCGCTTGAGGCCTATCTGAACTTCTCCGGAGCGCTGGCGCACGGCGTGCTCGAACCCAAGGTCCGCGAGGCCATCGCGCTGGCGGTCGCCCAGGCCAATGGCTGCGAGTACTGCCTCTCAGCCCACACCCTGCTCGGCAAGAAGGCCGGGCTGAGCGAAGGCGAGATCAGCGCCAGCCGCCAGGGCTCGGGCGCGGGCAAGCTCGCGGCGGCGGTGAAGCTCGCGATCGCGATCAACGCCTCGCGTGGCAACATCAGCGACAGCCAGTACGCCGAGGCCCAGAACGCGGGGCTGAACGAGGCCGAGATCGCCGAGGTCATCGCGCACGTCGGGCTCAATGGCTTCACCAACGCCTTCAACAACGCCGTCCACACCGAGGTCGATTTCCCGAAGGTTTCGCTGAAATAAGGCGGGCTTTCCAAGTCTCCCGGCGGGGCGGATTCGCACGGATCCGCCCCGCCGGTTATCGTGGCGGTCCCTGGAGGATCGCGTGAGCAAGCGGAGCGAATCACAATCCGGCACCCGAGCGACGCCCGCACGCGATCGCCTGGTGCGCACCGCGACCGAGCTCTTCTACGCCCACGGCATCAACAGCGTCGGCATCGACGAGGTCATCGAGAAGGCCGGCGTCGCCAAGATGACCCTGTACGGGCACTTCAAGAGCAAGGACGAGCTCCTCGCAGCCTGCGTCGAATCGCGCGACGCCGAGATCCGCGCGGTTGTGGAAGCGGCCATGGGCCCCGAGACCCGCGCCCCGGGCGATCGCATCGCGGGGGTGATCGAAGTGCTCGCCCAGGTCGTCACCGCGCCGGACTTCCGCGGCTGCCCATTCCTGAACGCCTGCGCCGAGATCGCAGAAACCGAGCACCCGGCCCGCAAGGCCGCCATGCTTCATATGGAATGGAAGCGGTCGGTGCTGCTGGAGCTCTGCCGTGATGCGAACATTTCCCGACCGGACAATCTGGCCAACCAGCTCTTCCTGCTCGTGAACGGGCTTTTGTCGACTGCCAGCGCGTACGCGGGGGTTCCCGGGGCTCCGGCGCGGGCGGCGGAGGCGGCCCGGCAGGCCGCTCGGGCCTTGTACGCCGCGGCGGGCGGACGCTGAGCACGTGTTCGTTGACCCTTCGGGGGGCAAGACCTAACCTTCCGGGCTCTAAACCGGGCGCTTGTCCCGGGGCGAAGATGGTCTTTTTCCGCGGCTTCGCATGGGAGTCGTCGGTTGCCTGGAGGTTTGTCATGCTCCCCCCACAAAGAATCAGCTACGGCCGTACGCGTCGCCGCCGGAACCACCACGCCATGGACGGGTACATCCCGACCGTGTGCCCGCTGAGCGGCATGCCGAAGATGCACCACCGCGTCTCGAAGGAGTCCGGGTACGTGCGTCCGGGCCTGAAGATCTCGGTGCCGAAGCTCGGCATCGGCGTCTCGAAGAACTGAACCAGTCGAGCCTGACCGACGTTCCGAGTCGGTGCGATCGGTTGGGCATTCCGGCCTAGGGATGACGGCGCAGTGCGCGTCGGACCGGGCCGGTTCTGTTTCCGGGCCCGAGAGGCCCGAGGCTTGGAAGCGATCCGGACATGAGCTCTCGTCCCACGCGCATCGCGGTCGACGTCATGGGAGGCGATCACGCGCCCGACGCGATCCTGAAGGGCGCGATCATGGCCCTTGAGCTTCTGGAGCCCTCGGACCAGCTTGTCCTGGTCGGGCCCAAGGATCTCATCCGCGAAGTGCTCGACGAGCGCGGGGTCCGCGACCCCAGGCTCGTGATCGAGCACGCGCCGGACGTGATCGCGATGGACGACTCGCCCGCCAAGGCGGTGCGCGGCAAGCCCGACTCGTCGATCGTCCGGATGATGCACCTGGGAAGCGAACGACAGAAGCACGAGGACAGCTCGCGCTTCTGCGATGTCGCGCTCTCGGCGGGCAACACCGGCGCGTGCGTGTCGGCGGCGATCATGCACATGAAGCGCCTGCCGTACGTGCATCGCCCCGGGATCGCGGTGACGATGCCCGCGTTCCATGGCCCCCTGGTCATGGTCGACGCGGGCGCCAACCCCGAGCCCAAGGCGACGCACCTCTGGCAATACGGCGTGATGGCCGACGTGTACGCCCGCACGGTGCTCGGGATCGCCAATCCGCGCGTGGCGCAGATCAACATCGGGAGCGAAGAGGGCAAGGGCACGGAGATGATCCGGCAGACCCGCGAGCTCCTGAAGGCCACGCCCGGGATCAACTACATCGGCTACGTCGAGGGTCGCGACCTCTTTGAGGGCGTGGCCGACGTGGTCGTCACCGATGGCTTCGTGGGCAACACGCTGCTCAAGATGGCCGAGGGCCTGGCCCGGAGCCTTTTCGCGGCCATCGTGTCGGAGATCGCGACGATCAACCCCGACCTGATGCTGCAGCTCGAGCCCGTGGTGAAGCAGATCTACAAGAAGAACGACTACCACGAGTACGGCGGGGCGCCGCTGCTCGGGGTGAACGGCGCGTGCTTCATCGCGCACGGGTCGAGCGAGCCCCGCACGATGCGGGCGGCGATCCGCAACTGCCGCCAGTACGTGGCGGCGGGCGTGAACGAGGCGATCGTGGCCCGTCTGGCCGAGGTCGATTCGTTGATGCCCAAGTCGGCGCACGCGGAGAGCTGAACGCGTGGGAACGCCCGCGCAGGCCTGGAACAGGGAGCTTCCATGACGATCGGGGTTCGGGAACTGCCGCGGATCGGTGTTCGCCTTTGCGGGACGGGGTCCTGCCTTCCCGAGGGAACGCTGACCAACCAGGACCTCACCAAGGTGATGGAGACCAGCGACGAGTGGATCACCCAGCGCACCGGGATCCGCCAGCGTCGCAAGATCGACGAGAGCAAAGGCGAGTGCACCGCCCAGCTCGCGGCCGGAGCGCTCACGCGGGCGATCGCGGACGCACGCCTCTCCCCGGATGACATCGATCTGGTGATCTGCGCCACCATGACCCCCGAGATGAAGTGCCCCGCGACCGCGTGCCTGGTGGCGCATCGGGCCGGGCTCCGCAAGGCGGGCGCGTTCGACCTCAACGCGGCGTGCTCGGGCTTCGTGTTCGGGATGAACGTCGCCCACGATCTGATCCGGGGCGGCGCGTACCGCACCATCGGCGTCGTCGGGGCCGACTCGCTCACCACCCTGATGGACTACTCCAACGCGGGACGCTCGACCGCGATCATCTTCGGCGACGGCGCCGGCGCCGCGATCTTCCGCGCCACCGACGACACGAGCAAGGGCATCATCGCCCAGTCCATGCACTGCGATGGCGACGGCTGGAAGGACATCTACGTCCCCGAGCTCGAGCGCGACTTCCCGCAGGGCGTCGCGTGCGATCCGTCGAAGTTCAAGAAGGTCCAGATGAATGGCTCGGGCGTCTTCAAGTTCGCGGTCGGGACTTTCCCCGAGTTGATCGCGCAGACGCTCGAGAAGTCGGGCCTGAAGGCAGACGACGTGGACATGTACGTGTGCCACCAGTCCAACAAGCGGATCCTGGAGGCGGCCCGCGAGCGTTTCGGGCTCGCTGAATCCAAGCTCTACGTGAACATCGATCGCGTGGGGAACACCGTGGGCGCTTCGGTGCCCCTGTGCCTGGACGAGCTCCGCAAGGCCGGGCGGGTCGCCGACGGGCAGCGGGTCATGTTCCTGGCCTTCGGCGGCGGACTGACCTGGGGCGCCAGCCTCTGGCAGATGTGATCGGGGCTTCGGGCGGGCCCCGGTGCGGCCCGGGCCTCCGTGTAGAATGAGGGCGATATGACCAATCCCGCAACCATTTTGTGCCCGGGCCAGGGGGCCCAAGTCCCCGGGATGGGCAAGGCGTGGGCCGCGGCCTCTCCGGAAGCCCGCGCGGTGTTCGCGGAGGCCGATGCGCAGCTCGGCAATCGCCTGGGCGCGCCCCTCTCGACCCTCTGCTTTGAAGGCCCCGCCGAACGTCTCAACCAGACCGACGTTTCCCAGCCCGCGATCTTCGTGACGTCGATCGCCTGCTGGCGCGCGATCCTGGCGCAGAACAACGCGGGCAACGGCGAGTATCCCCTGACCGCGGCCCTGGGTCTCTCGCTTGGCGAGTACACCGCGCTGCATGTCGCGGGCGCGATCTCGTTCAAGGACGCCCTGGAGCTCGTCACGCTCCGCGGCCGTGCGATGCAGGACGCTGCCGAGGCCTCCGCTGGCGGCATGGTCGCGCTGGTCGGCGCCGATGAGGCCCAGGCTCAGGCGGTGTGCGATCTGGCGCGTGGGTCCGACGTCCTGGTGTGCGCGAACTTCAACGCGCCGGGCCAGATCGTGATCTCGGGCTCCAAGCCCGCGTGCGAGCGCGCGGTCACCAAGGCGGGCGAGATGGGCCTTCGGGCCCAGGCGCTGGCGGTCGCCGGCGCGTTCCACTCGCCCCTCATGGCCCCAGCAGCCGAGCGGCTCAAGGCCGCGCTGGACAAGACGCCGATCCAGACGCCTCGGGCCCCGGTGATCGCGAACGTCACCGCGCAGCCGCACATCGCGGAGTTTGGACGAGACATCGCGGGAAGCATCAGGCATCGTCTGGTCGAGCAGCTCACCAGCCCGGTGCGCTGGGCGCAGTCGTGCCAGTACCTGCTGGCGCATCACCCGGGCACGGAGCTCCATGAGCTTGCTCCGGGCAAGACGCTGATGGGCCTGATGCGCCGCATCGACAAGGCGGCGCGGGTCACGACGCACGATGAGCCGGGCTGAAACTGGGACGACTTGAATCCGGGACGACGTGAGTCAGGGACCATTTGAATCGCGGGCTTGCGGATCGCTTGGTGGGGCGCTTGGGCGCGAGGGACTTATGAAGACGAACACACGATTCGGTCGGACGATGCAGTCGGGATTGGCGCTGGTCGCGTCGGCGGGCGTGGCGCTTGCGCTGGCGTCTCCGATGATGATCGCGGGTGGTTGCGAAGAGAAGAAGAAGGCGCCCCCGCCTCCCCCGCCCCCCGGCTGGCGTCCGCCTCCTCATGAGCTGATGGCTCGTCCTCCACTGACACCCGAAAGCCTGGCTCGGCCGCCGCCTATGCGACCTCCAATGACTCCGGACATGATGGTGGCTCGGCCGCCTATGCCTATGCGACCTCCAATGACTCCGGACATGATGGTGGCTCGCCCGCCGCAGGTGCGACCTCCAATGACGCATGAGATGATGGCGACCAGGCCTCCGATGCCTCCCCCGGCAGAGAAGGGTGGACTCTTCTCGTTTCTCTGGAGCTGAAGGAAACCTTAACCCGGAATTTCGTCTCGTCTCTTCAAAATGAGGAATTACCGCCCAACGACGCTCGTCACCCTCCAGCAATACATCAACAACAAGATCGACTCCCGCTACGGGGTAATACGTGAAGTGGTTGCCGGTGTGCTTCGGCCGCTCTGGGAGAGTGCGTCCACCGACTACGGAATTGAGTTTCCGCTCGCTCGACGCACCAAAATGGCAGGCACCGAAGAAGTCTCGGCCCTTCCGTTCAGCGTTGCGGAAGACAAAATTGGACCTCATCTTACTTCTGCGATTTTGAGGTCTCCGCAGTGGGCGCAAAAGCAGGTGGATCGAATGGTGGCGCGGCTGGAACAGCAGGAGGGTCAGAGGTAGATCCGATCGTCCTCTTGCTGGCGCTTCCGAAATACGAGTTCGTCTGCCATGACCAACAAAACCATGACCGACATGTGAGTCAGTCCCTGGAGCACGTTGAAAAGTCCATCTTCCCTCTCGCCC
>CAZHFW010000006.1:0-117806 GCA_964531675.1 uncultured Phycisphaeraceae bacterium
TCCTGATGAAGGAGATCGAGCGGTTCTTCCGCCCCGAGTTCATCAACCGCCTCGACGACATCATCGTGTTCCGTCCGCTCAACCGCGAGGACCTCACGCAGATCATCAACTACGAGCTCCAGAAGCTCACCAAGCGCCTCACCGCGCAGGGCTTCACGCTCGAGCTCGATGAGTCCGCACGCGAGTTCCTCATGGAGAAGGGGTACAACCCCGACTTCGGCGCCCGTCCCCTGCGTCGCGCCATCGGCCAGTACGTCGAGGATCCGCTCTCCGAGGGTCTCCTCGGCGGCGAGTTCGTCGGCCCCGCCAGGCTGATCGTGACCCGCAAGAAGGACGCGGAGGGCAAGGACGAGGAAGCCCTCTACTTCAAGACGGTCCCGGTCGAGCAGCCTCCCGCGGGCGACAAGCCTGTCGCGGCGGCGGGCTCCACCTCGACCTGATCCGCTTCGGCGCTCCCCAGCGCCACAACAGTTTGATCCTCCACCCGCCCGCGATCTCCTCGCGGGCGGGTTTGTTTTTGCGACAGGTCTCGGAGCAATGAATCAGCGGCGACGCCGGGGAGCAAGTGCTGGCAGCGCGAGCAGCGCCAGCGACGCGGGCGCGGGGATGAGCGTGATCTTCCCCGGGCCTCTGATTTCCAGCGTGTAGGCGCCGAAGTCGGTGTTCTGGAATCCCGAGATGACCGCGATGCTTGACGAACCCGGCACGAGGTTCATCGTGATCGATGGGTTCGAGCCGGGCCCTGCGTCGTCATCGCCCGTCATGCATCCCGCCAGAGGCAGCAGCGGGTTGAAGCCCGGCGCGTAGAGGTGCATGAACGCGTCATACCCGGATGACGCCGTGGTGATGACGAGCGTGTACGCCCCGGGCTCGCTCACCTGAAACGCCAGCGCCTCGAAGCACACCGCGGTGCCGACCGGCGAGAGCTGCAATGGCGGCGTCCCCGCGAGGGGACGGCGGAACGTCGGCTGGCCGGTCGTGCTCCCGGTGTAGGAGACCACATCCGCCGACGCGAGGGTCGGCAGCAGGGCGAGCACGAAGATGGCGCGGAGCGGGCGCACGATGGAGTGACTCAAGTGTGCCGCAGGAACGGCGTGATGCCAGCGACCTTGCCAAACGGATGGCTGCGTCCGAGAACTGCTGGGCTACGCTCTTTCCATGGGGTGGTTCACGCATCTGATCGATGGCACGACGGTCCCCGGCGCGATCCTGGCGCTCGCGGTGGTCATCGGTGCGGGGCTGCTGCTCGGCTCGGTGCGCCTGCGCGGCGCGAGCCTGGGCACCGCGGGCGTGCTCTTTGCGGGGCTTCTCTTGGGACATCTTGGCCTGCGCGTGCAGCCCGAGCTTCTGGCGTTCCTGCGTGACTTCGGCCTGGTGCTCTTTGTGTTCATGATCGGGCTGCAGATCGGCCCGGGCTTTGTGGACTCGCTGCGCCGCGACGGCGTTATGCTCAACGCGCTCTCGATGCTCGGCGTCGGCCTTTCGATCATCGCGGCGGGGTGGGCGATCCGCCGGTTTCACATGGATCCCGGCGCGGGCGTTGGACTGCTCGCGGGCGCGGTGACCAACACGCCTTCGCTCGCATCGGGCCAGGATGCGCTCAAGGCCGCGATGGGAAGCTCGGGCGCGGAGTCGGCCAGGCTGGCGGGCCTGGCGTACGCCGTGACGTATCCGCTGGGCGTGCTTGGTCCGATCCTGGTGATGATCCTCGGGCGCAGCGTGCTGCGCGTGGACCTGGAGCGCGAGCTCAGTGCCCTGACGCCGCCTCGCACGACGATGCTGCCCGGCGCCGCGCTGGATGTGCGTGAGCCCGGCGCAGCAGGGCTCTCGGTCCGCGAGCTCTCGCGAATCTACGGGCGCGGCATCACCGTCTCCCGGCTCTTGCGAAACGGCGAGCTCCGCGTGCCCACGCCCGAGGATGTCCTGGAGATCGGCGATGTGATCTACGTGGTCGCGCCCGCGAGCGAGCTGGCGGCCCTGAGCGCCGCGGTCGGCCCGCGCTCGCTGCTCGACCTGCGTTCCATGTCCGAGCGCGTGATCTCCAAGCGTGTGGTCGTGACGCGGCGCGAAGTGCTGGGAAAGACCCTCGCGAACCTGAAGCTTCGCGAAAGGCTGGGCGTAACCGTGACGCGCGTGCTCCGCGCGGGCGTTGAGCTTCCGGCGGTGGGGGCGCTGTCGTTGAACTACGCCGACGGGCTCATTCTGGTCGGCGCGCCGGAGCAGGTGGAGCGCGCGGGCAAGGAGCTTGGCAACGCCGCGCGGGCGCTGGACTATCCGCAGCTTGTGCCGGTGATGGTCGGGATCGCGCTGGGCGTGATCCTCGGGAGCATTCCCGCGGTCTTCCCCGGCACATCGACGGTGATCAAGCTCGGTCTGGCGGGTGGACCGCTGGTCGTTGCGATCCTGGCCTCACGCCTGGGAAGGCTCGGGCCGTTGATCTGGTACGTCCCCGCATCGGCGAACTTCGCGCTGCGCGAGGGGGGCATTTCGCTGTTTCTGGCCGCGGTGGGGCTGGCGGCAGGCCCGGTGTTCTTCCAGACGCTGCATCAGGGCGGACTGCTCTGGCTCGCGTGCGGAGCGCTGGTGACGCTGGCGCCGATGATCGCGATCGTCCTGGTCGGAAGACTTCTGCTCAAGCTGAACTACGTGCTGATCTGCGGGCTGCTCGCGGGTCACGGCACGCAGCCCGCGGTGCTCGGCTTTGCGTGCGGGCTCTGCAAGAGCGATGCGCCGGGCGTCTCGTACGCAGCGGTGTATCCGCTCACGCTGGTGCTGCGCGTCGTGTTCATCCAGCTTCTGGTGCAGGCGCTGCTCGGGCTCTGAGCCCGTTCGCGGGGACCCGATCAGGCGCAGCCCGTGTCGAACCCGGCCAGGAAGATGAAGAAGTCGGCGAGGTCGATCGCGTCGTCGTCGTTCATGTCTGAGCCTGGGTTGCTGTTGTCGAAGTCGTCCAGGAACTGGAAGAAGTCGAGCAGGTCCACGACGCCATCGGCGTTCACGTCGGCGGTGGGTTCGAATGCGAGGATGTCGAGTGTGTCGAAGACCGGCTGGGCAGCAATGACCGTCGAGCGCTGACTGGAGAACTCGATGTCGGAGGCGGACCAGGAGAGCGGGAAGGTGTCCAGCAAATTAGTCGCGGGGCCATCGCAATGCACGCGGACCAGGCGATCGTCATAGGGGCCTTCGCACGCGATGAAGAGCTGCGAGCAGGCGGGTGAATACACCGCGGTGCGGGGCGAGTACTCGCCGAAGACCAGACTGGCGACGGGCGCCAAAGCCTGGGTGTCGATGACGGTCAGGCCCGGGTCGGAGGGGTTGTAGCACCCTGCGTAGAGGTACTGGCCGGTCACGTCCAGGTTGAGCGTGGCCGGGCCGGCGTGCGTCGGGATGGCTGCAATGCGGGAGATCGGCCCGCCGGTGAGCTGAATGACCGAGACGATGTTGCCCGAGTACGAGCTGACGTACGCGCGGGAGGAATCGTTGCTGTAGACGATCCGCAGCGGGTAAGCGCCGGTGGTCGCCAGACCGAGCGAGGTCAGATCCGAGGCGCGGAAGAAGCGGGCACGGCCTCCCGAGGTGCCGGCGTCGGTGACGCCCACAGTGTTCCCGTCCGGAGAAAGCACCAGATCGGGCGCGGCCAGATACGAGAGGGAGTACGACAGGCGCGGCGAGCCCGCGCTGGCGGAGGCGACGATCGCGCCGGTGTTGGTGTTCACCGCAACCAGCACTTTCGCGTCGATGCAGAGGACGTAGGCGAGGTTGCCATTGGCCGAATAGATCACGCGGACCGGGCGTGCCGGGGTGGTGACCTGGGTCACGACCTGGGCGTTCTCCGCGCCGGCGGAGAGATCGATGAGGCTCAGTGTGTTGCTGTCGGCCGCCACGACCGCGGCCTGAGAGCCATCGGGCCGGTAGGCGACGTCGAAGGGCCTGGTGCCGACATCCACGACCGCGAGCTTGTCGGGCTCGGCCAGTGACCAGATGCAGGCGTTGCCCGACACGTTGTTGGCCGCCATCACGGTCCGGCCATCGGGCGAGAGGGCGATGGTGCGCGGCGTGTCGGACTCGGGGGCAAAGCCGGTGGGCGCGATGCCCAGCGCGGTCGGACCCGCCGGGTCGAGATTGTAAGCCAGGACTTCCTCGCGATAGCGGTTGTTGAGCGAGAGCGCCACGGGCTGCTGGGAGGCGACCGCGGTCTGGAAGCCAACGCCGAGCGGGAGCGTCTGCACGAGGCTGCGCGAGGCGACATCGATGATCGCCGCGTCATTGCCCGACGCGAAGACGCGCGTGCCCCCGGCGTACAGGGCCAACTGCTGGGGCATGGTCGGCATGGCGATGGACGCGACGGTCGCGCCCGAGGACAGATTCGTGAAGATGATGTTTGACGGGGTCTGGATGGAGATCGCTTCGCGGCCGTTGTCGGTGATCGCAACGGTCTGATTCATGAGCGAGCCCGGCGTGGCGAAGCTCTGCAGCGTGCCGGCGGGGATGTTCACGACGGAGATCTGGTTGACCGTGGACTCGTGGGTGATGACGGCGCGGGTGCCGTCGGCGCTGACGCTGACCGCGGTGGGATAGAGCGGGCAATGCAGGGAGGCGACCTGAGCGCCCTGGGCGTTGTAGATGACCACGCGGGAGTTCACGCGATCGGGCGCGATGATCCGGGAGCCGTCGGGCGTGACGCCGAACTGCGAGTAGATGTACCCCGACTGCCCGGTCTCGAAGGTGAAGAATGAGCCGATGGTTCCCTGCGAAACCGAGGAGAAGGTCCGCACGACGGACATGCTCGGGATGTCGATGATCGTGAAGGAGGAGATCACCGCATCGTTGAGGCAGCCGACGACGGCGCGCTGGCCGTCGGCGGTGAGGACCACCCGGTAGGGATAGGTGCCGCCGGTGGAGATGGTCTTCAGACGCGTGAACGAGTTGAGGTCGAAGAAGGAGACGGTGTTGTTGTACGCGTCGGCGGTGATGGCCGTGTGGCCGTCGGGCGTGATCACGACGTCTTCGGGATACTCGGGCGTGGGGATGTTGGCGATGGGCGTGAGGTAGAGCAGCTCGAGGACCGTGAGGTTCGAGGTCGTGTGATTGGCGACGACGCCCATGAAGCCTTCGGGCGTGATCGCGACGGCGCTGGGGCCATCGCCATCGGGATAGGAGTTGGTCGACTGCGCGAAGGTCGACTCAAGCAAGGGAGCGGGAGTCCGGCGCAGCGGAACGCGCGGCGTCTGCCAAAGCTCGACATGAGCATCGAGTTCCGTCTCCGACCGAGGAGGCGCTTGAGTCTGAGCAGCCAATTCCCCCGTCAGGGCGGCGGCCGACAGCAAACCAGCGCAAGCGCGCAGCAAAGCTCCGGTCATCTCTCTTCTCCCCACAGCTCATCGCGCTGGGCGTCAGGCCGTCAAGCCCGTTGCTGCACCGCGATCGACGCCCCACAGAAAAGCGTCGAAATCCAGCTCAACCCGAGAGAGAGCTCACCACCAGCCCAGGACCCCAGAAGAGGCCCCGCGAACAGTCAACCAGACTTCCCGGACCTCGGCAAGAGGCATGCTGTGGATTTGGGCAAGAGAACGCTCCGACCCGCCACTCGCGTGTTCGGATTCCATCAGCATCCGGCGTCAAAGCCATTCAGGAAGTCGAAGAAATCCCCGAGATCCACGCTCAGATCGTGGTTGATGTCGGCCAGAGGGTCGGAGGTGTCAAAGGCCCCGAGGAAGGCGAAGAAGTCGGCCAAATCGCTGACGCCGTCCTTGTTCACATCTGTGATGCAGCAGGAGTTGTTGAACTCGCAGAGGCGGATCCGGATGTACTCGCCGGCCTGGAGGTTGGTGTCGTTGTCCAGAGACGAGCCCGCCTGGTAGAGGGGCAGGAGGCTGCTGCCGTTGGCGGTGGGGTAGACGCCGGCGGCCAGGTAGATCACGGGGGGCAGGGGGTCGTTGCTGGGGATACCGAACTCGGTGCGGATGTTCAGCGTGCCTTCCAGGACGCCGCCGTTGGCGCCGGTGGCGCTCTGGGTGGATCCGCTGGCATCGAACCAGCCGTTGTAGGCATTGTCGTTTTCGTCGGCGAGGAAGGCGTCCCACTGGGCGACCTGGCCGGCCTTGGCCCAGGGGGCGTTGACCATGGGGCCGGGCTGGTCGGAGACGAAGATGAAGTGATCGTTGCCTTCGCCGGCGTCGGGCATGGCGACATAGAGGTTGTCACCCTTGAGTCCCGCCCAGAGGGAGATGCGGTCCTGGTAGACCAGGGTCGCATCGGGATCGAGGGTGCCGTTGATGTTCCAGGTGGGGGAAGCCTGCCCGCCCGAGACGGTGTACTTCCAGTCGGCGCTGCTGTTGTTGTCCCAGGTGCCCGCGCCGTTGTTGAAGACGAAGTCGATCTCGGTGGCGTTGGAAGGCGGCGTGACGGTGATGGACCAGGTCTGCTGCTGGGCGTTGTAGGTCATGAGCGCGTCGGGCGCGATGACGTTGGTCCAGTTGTTGTACCCGAGGTGGATGAAAACCGAGGATGCGCCCGCGAGGTTGCGTCCCGCGGGGTTGTAGGTGATGGTGACAGGCTGCGAAGCGACGGGCGTGGTGGGGGAGAGCGCGACTGTCGGGCCCGAGCCGCCGCCGCCACCACCGCCCGAGCCGGTGCTGTCACCGACCCAGACGTGCTGGATGGGGCTCTTCTTGATGTTGCCCTTGGAGTCGACCGCTTCGACGTAGTAGTCGACGAGCTTGTTGGTGAGCCCGTCGATGTTGGCGTAGAACTGGTCGGCGATCGCGTTGGGCATTTCGAAGAAGTTGATGGAGGGGCTGTTGAAGAAGTTGCCCGCGGGGAACGCGCGGCGGGTCATGGGGATGCTCGTCCAGGCCGAGACGCCCGCGCCGCCGGCGTAGGTGTCGTTCTCGGTGCTGGTGATGCCGCGCACGCCGTCGTTGTCGGTGCGGTACTTGAGGCTGACCGTGGAGACGCCCGAGACGTCGTGGGCGAAGGTCCAGACGGTGAAGTTGCTCGAGAGGGTCTTCTGCTGATAGCCATGGAGCGGGCCGAAGTTCACCGAGCCCGGATTCCAGGGGTAGCGCTGCGGGATGAAGATGGTGGGGCCGGTGGTGTCGCCCGCGCCGGAACCGATGGCGGCCGACGCGTGCTCGATCGCTTCGTTGCACGCGATGGTGGGCTTCACTTCCATGTCCACCGCGGTGCCGTAGTACATGTAGCCCGAGTTGAGGCTGGAGAGGAAGAAGTGCCAGGCGCGTTCGGCGCTGGTGGTTGAACCATCGGGGTTGAGGACGCGGGCCATGTTGAGCGGCGCGCCCGAGATCTGCTCGGCGGTGTCGACGTAGTTCTGGGCTGCGGTGATCACCGCCCAGTTGCGGGCGTCTTCGGCCCAGCCGTTGGCGATGTCGACCTGGCCTTGCGCGTTCACCAGAGGCCAGAGCCAGTTGAGCATCTGCGGCGCGCCGAAGTCACCATCGGCGTTGACCCACGCGCCGTCTTCGACGTGCGTGTAGTCGTTGGCGGGGACGGGGTGATCGTTGAGGTACTGCTCGACCGTGGTGCAGGTGTAGCCCGCGGAGTTGGCGGAGCTGACCAGGTTGGGCGTGGCCTCCATGTAGTAGGAGTACCCGCCTCCCCAGGCGTTGTCCCCGTCGTGTGCGAGCACGATGAGCATTGGGCGTGCCGAGTCGTTGCGCGTGTTGAGATTGTTGAAATCGCCGAGACCGATGGGGGAGTAACCATCCTTCCAGCCCATGGACTGCGAGCAGGGCACGACGATGATGGAGGATGCGACGCCGGTGTTCGGATCGATGTACTGCGCGCGGCGGGGCGTGAGCGAGTACGGATAGGCCTCCGCGGGGGAGCAGCCTCGATCGATCTGGAGGCGGTAATACGCGGCGCTTCCGCCTTGCGCCGGGTTGCGCTGGTCGGCCTTGTTGGGAGGATCGCAGTTGATGCCGCCCGTGCCGTAGACCACCGGGAAGTCGGTGCACGCACGGCTGATGTGTTCGGCGCTGACGAAGGACCACGCGACGCCTTCGTCGGCCAGGGCCGGGATCAGGCGGGTCGAGAACGCCATCTCGGAGGGGAAGAACCCGCGGGACATGCCTGGGCTTGAACCCCAGACGCCGCTGTACGCCTGCTTGTAGAGCTTGATGCTCTTGCGCACCGCGCTGTCGTCGACAAGCGGGAGCAGCGGGTGGTGGAACCCGAAGAGGACGACGTCGAGGCGGGGCTTGCCCGCGGGGGTCGTCCAGTTGCGGGCTTCGCGGAACGAGTTGTAGAACGTGGATGAATAGCCAAGCGAGCCCGCGGCGCCCAGGGATTGAACGTTCTCGATGAGTCCGCCCGAGTAGCTCACCTGCGCGCCGGCTTCGGAAGCCCAGCGGATGGCGTTGACGGTGTCGCGCGGGCGATACTGGTACGCCGCCACGCGGTCGGAGGCGCCGAAGATCGCGTCCAGGTCATTCTCGGGATGCGAGGCGCCGGCGTACTTCCGGAGCATGGACTCTCGGGCGCGCTCGGTGCGATCCGCGCCCGAGGTCTGCTGGTCGGGCCAATAGATGGGCTGCTCGAGGTGCCAGAGGTAGGTGAAGTGGAGCTTCTGCTGGGCGCTGGCTCCAGCGGCCAGAGCGATCAGGGCAGCGGCGGACCAGGCGGTGCGGGAAACGATCGGGGAGGCTGTTCGGAACATGCACGGAAGATAACCGCCCCCGGGCGTCTCCCGATCGGGTTCTCGGTGGTTTTTTGCGTCGTTTCGGGTCCGCCCGGCGTAGGGGTAGGGGCTGGAACCGGCCACGAAGATGGTGTAGCTTCTTGTGGACCTTCCCCAAGTGGAACTGAGCAAAGGTCCGGAGCCAACGCTCCGGGTCGCGGTCAGGGGGGCGGTTCAGGTGGTCGATGAACAGCCTTGGCGCTGCCGCCGCAGAACCTCCGGGGGTTCTCGGAACAGTGCGTCGTGCTCTGTTCGGTAGAGGAGAGACTGGATGCTTCGCAATCGCGCGGTTCGAATCGTGGTCGCTTGCTGCGGCCTGGCGGTCAGCACAGGCCTTGCTTGCGCTCAGACCCCCGCCACGCCTCCGAGCACGACGGTGGACTATCCGTTCGACTCCGGCACGCTGGCCGCGTCGGGCGTCTTCGTGAACGGCATGCCCGAGACGGTGCTCAGCTCCGTCGAAGTCAACATCCCCGGCGCCGCCTGGCTCCGCCTGAAGTTCGGCGCCGGCACAGCCCTCTCCGGCGACCCCGCGTCGGACAACACGACCTTCCTGCGCATCACGTCGATGGCCGACGGCGCCGTGCAGACGCTCAACGCTGAGCAGCTCAAGGCCTGGTCGGGCACCTCGGCGTACTTCAATGGCGACACGGTGATCATCGAGCTGGTCGCGTATCCGGGCACCGGCGCCAGCCGTCTGGTGCTCGAGCAGGTCACCGCGGGCGATCCCCCGGTCGTCGAGCGTTCGATCTGCGGCCCGACCGACGATCGCGTGCTCTCCAACGAGGCCCGCTCGGCCCGTCACTCGGTGGGCTGCACGTCGTGGATGATCAACGATCAGAACAACAGCTTCCTGACGGCTGCCCACTGCGGCACGTCGGGCACGTCCGTGATGATGTTCAATGTCCCGCTCTCGGCTTCCAACGGCGCGCTGGTGAACCCGGGCCCGCAGGACCAGTACGTCACCGACGCGACCAGCATCCAGAACTCGACCACCATCGAGCTCGGCAATGACTGGACCTACTTCGCGACGGCCGTGAACTCCCAGACGGGTCTCACCGCGGCCCAGGCGCAGAACTCCTGGTACAACCTCGCGACCGACTCGGGCGCGGTCAACGCGGCGCACGTGATCCGCTGCACGGGCTACGGCACGGTCTCCGCGCCGGTGTCTTCCACCTGGAACCAGGTCCAGAAGACGCACACCGGTCAGTACGTCTACCGCGATCCGCTCTTTGCCTTCTCGGGCGGTTCCGTCGGTCGCTACATCGGGTACACCCCCGACACCACCGGCGGCAACTCGGGCTCGGCGGTCCTCAACGAGACCACGGGCCTGGCCATCGCGATCCACACCAACGCGGGCTGCTACAACGGCGGCGGGTACAACACCGGCACCGCGGTCGAGAACACCGGCCTGCAGGCGGCGCTGGCCAATCCTCTTGGCACCGCCCGCACCGGTCGCGGCGTCGTGAGCGACAGCGGCGTGTTCGCCATCGGCGATGCGGCCAACAACTTCGGAACGGTCAACACCACCTCGGGCGGGTTCGCCGAGGTTTCCCGCCCGGCGCTCCCCTCGCCTCAGGGTCTGGCCTGGGACTGGGGCAACCGCGTCTTCTGGGCGGTGGACGTGACTCCGTCCAGCGGCGCACGCAGGCTCTGGAAGATCACGCAGGCCGGCTCCGCGACCCAGGTCGCGGCCCTCTCGGGCGCGTCGGGCACGATCAACGGGCTCGGCTATGACCCCAACACCAAGACGCTCTACGGCATGATCGCCAGCTCTGGACAGCTCGTGAAGATCAACACGTCCACCGGCGCGGTGACCACCGTGGGTTCTGCCCAGGGCGGCAGCGTCGGCGGCCTGGACTTCGATCCGATCAACAGCATTCTGTACGCCATCAACGACGTGTCGGGCACCGGATCGCGTCTGGAGAAGGTCAACACCACCACCGGCGTGCGCACTGTCGTCGGCGTGCTCGGCGCGGGGATCCTCGACTGCAACGGCCTGGCCTACTCGCGCAAGGGCGATGTGCTCTACACGATCAACGCGGGCAACGAGCAGGTCCTTCGCATCAACGCGGCGACCGGCGTCGCGACGGTCGTCGGTGCATCGGGCGGCCTCTTCGGCTCGGGCTTCGGCATGGGTTACGCCGACCGCTGCCCGGCGGACTTCGACAACGACGGCCAGCTTGATCTGGTCGACTTCTTCGGCTTCTTCAACGCGTTCGACGGCTCGACCGCCGAGGCGGACGTGAACTACGACGGCGAGATCGACCTGGCCGACTTCTTCCTGTTCTTCAACTACTTCGATCAGGGTTGCTGATTCATCAACGGGCGCGGCTCTTCCGGGCCGCGCCCGTCTTCGGGTCCGATCGCGGGGCCCACGCTGCGGGTGGGAGCGCCCGCGCACTTCGGGTTCGCGCCGCCGGGTGGAAGCCCGAGACGACGCCAGAGAAGCCCCGGCCTTTCCGGGGCGGTGATCATGCCCCGGTCATGGACCAACCTGTGCTGTGCTCTGCTGGCTGCGGCTCCGCTCGCCGCTGCGTCGCATGCGCAGGTTCCGGAGCCGCACGCGTCGGACCGGGTGCCCCCGGGCGTCAAGCTTTCCGATGAGCAGAGCGCCAGACTTGGCGTTCGCGCGGTCTTCACGCAGCGTCGCCAGGTGGGTCCGCCGCGCGAGGTCATCTATGGTCCCGATGACCGCCTCGATCGCTACCAGGTCTCGTCCTCGACGATGCGGTCGCTGGGTGATTCCGTCTGTTCCGTGACGACCGCGTCCAACATCGCCAGCAACGGGGATGGCACATACCGCCTGCTCGACACCGGGCGGTTTACGGAAGTCCTGGGAAACACGCTGTGCTCGGACGAGCGCTTCCGCGGGCAGGTGACGCTCGGGTATTGCACCGCATTTCTGGTCGGTTCGGATCTGGTCGCGACCGCGGGACATTGCATCTCCGCAGCCGACGCGGTGTTCATCTTCGGATTCGATCAGTTGGGTCCGGGGCTCGCGGGCCCGCCCGACGAGTTCGATCCGCTGCACATCCCCGAGGCCAACGTCTATTTCGCGACCTCGATCGTGGACCGCCAGTTCTCCACGACGACGGACTACGCGGTGGTGAAGCTTGATCGCAAGGTCGAGGGGCGCGAGCCCCTGGCGATCCGCCGCACTGGACAACCCGCCAGCGGCCAGGAGCTTCTGGTCATCGGCCACGGCAACAATTTGCCGAGCAAGTACGACGCGGGCGGCGTGGTGCAGGACGCCAATCCGGGCGTGCCTTACTTCACCGCGAATCTCGACGCCTTCGGAGGCAACAGCGGTTCCCCCGTCATGAACCGCGCCACGGGCGTGGTCGAAGGCATCCTCGTCCGAGGAAACGCGGACTTTGAAGTCTCCGGCGGATGCGTGCGCTCCCGCGTCTGCGCCGATGGCGGATGCCCGGGCTTCGAAGAGATCACGCGCAGCTCGGTGTTCGCGGATGCGATTCCCCGGGCGGGCGTGGCGGTCTCGCCTCTGGGTGTGACCACGAGCATCGGCCCGGTCGGCGGTCCGTTCTCGAACGCGAGCGTGACGTACACGCTCACCAACGCCGCGGCGGACGCTGCCAACTTCAGCGTGTCCCTCGACGCGGGCGGCAGCTGCCCGCTGCTCATCAACAACGCGCTTGGACCGATCGCGGGCACGCTTCCCGCGGGGGGCTCGACGAGCATCGTCGTCAGCCTCGCGCCCGCGGCGGCCACGCTGGGCGCGGGCTCCTACGCGTCGGTCGTGCGGTTTGCGGATTCGACGCACAACGTCCTCTCGACGCGGACGCACAAGCTTGAAGTCGGCACCAGCGGCTTTGAGGTTGCGCCCGCGGGATCGGCGGCGCTCTCGGGGCAGCCCGGCGGACCGTTCGTTGGCGCGAAGTTCTACACGATCACGAGCACGCGGGCCACGCCGGTGCAGGTGCGCGTGCAAGGCGATGCTTCGTGGATTGCGATCGATGGCGGGGACTCGCAAACGTTCACGCTCCCAAGCCTCGGGGCGTCGCGGACCATCGTCGTAGGCGCGTCGTCTGCGGCATCTTCGCTCGGCGCTGGCGTGTACAGCGGAAACGTGCTTTTTGCGAATCTGACGGGCGGAGAAGGATCAACCTCGCGGCTTGCGACCCTTGAAGTCGGACGCGTGAACTACTCGTCATCGGGCCCCGCGGTCGCGATTCCCGACCGAGGCGTGGGCGTGTCCGGCGTGCTGGTCAATGAGAACTGGTGCGTTGGCGACGTGAACGTCTCCGTCGATCTGGCCCACGGCTATGTCGGTGACCTGATCGTCGACCTCACCAGCCCCGCGGGCACAACGGTGCGGCTCAAGAACCGCAGCGGCGGCGATCAGGTGAACTTCGTGGGCACCTTCGATCAGGACAGCGCGATCATCCCGGACGGGCCGGGTTCACTCGACGATTTCGACGGCAGCGCCGCGTCGGGTGTGTGGCTCCTGCGCGTGACCGACAACGCGACGGGTCAGGCGGGTGTCATCAACGGATGGACGCTGAGCCTCGTGCCTGCGGCAGGATGCGCTCCGATCGCGATGGGTCAGGATGTGCGCGTTCCCGCGACGCTGACGACGAGCCTGGGCTTGCAGGCGACGAGTTTCTCGCAGACGCCGGCGTCGTTCCGGATCACCAGGCTTCCCGCGCACGGCACGCTCTTTGATCCCGAAGGTGGAGCGATCAGCCAGACGCCGTACGACGTGCAGCTCAACGGCGTGGAAGTGCGCTACCGCCCCGAGCTCGGCTTCGCGGGCGAGGATGGATTCGAGTACGTCGCGGTTGAGAATCAGAATGCAGGCCCCGCAGCCGAGGTCAATCTGCTCGTGGGCGCGGACCGCGAGGTCGCCCGCTTCACGTTCGCGACCGATCCGGGTTGGACCCGCGAAGGCGGATGGGCCTATGGCACGCCTCTGGGCGGAGGCTCGGGCAACAAGGATCCCATGGCGGGATTCACCGGCGTCAGCGTGATGGGGTTCAACCTCGCGGGCGACTACCCGAACGCGATGTCGGCCGCTCAGTATCTGACGACGGGCGCGGTGGACTGTTCGACGATTGCGGCGCCGCGCGTGGAGTTCCGCTGTTGGCTTGGCGTGGAGCGCAATGCGTTCGATCGCGCCACGGTGCAGGTAAGCGTGGACGGCGGGGCGAGCTGGTCCGCCGCGTGGATCAATCCCGACGACACCCTGTCCGATGCATCCTGGCTGCTGCAGAGTGTTGCACTCGGCGCGAATGCCGGGGGCAAGCCGGACGTTCGGATCCGCTGGGGCATGGGTCCGACCGATGCGCTGGTCGCATTGCCTGGTTGGAATCTCGACGATGTCCGTGTCGTTGGCGTCGCGGCGCCCTCCCCCGCGTGCAAGATCGACCTCAATCTGGACAGCGCGGTCGATCTTGAGGACTTCTTCGCCTTCTTCAACGCGCTGGATCAGGGGCTTGTCGAGGGCGATGTCAACGGCGACGGCCGGATTGATGACGCCGACTTCTTCGCGTTCTTCGAGGCCTGGGACGGGTCGGGCTGTAACTGAGCGCCGGCCTCAGATGCGGATCATGTGCGAAAAGCGAATTCTGCTTCGTTGCTGACCTCGTGCGCGGTAGGCTCCCGGTCCAGGCTTTGGCCTTCATGGGGACGTGGGAAAGGGTGCGATGATGAACAGTCAGCAGTTGATCCGTTGTGGGCTGCGCCGTGGGCGGGTGGGGATGGCCTTCGCGCTTGCTGGAGCTGCGGGTTTACCCGCGCAGGCTCAGATCGGAAGCAAAGTCACGACGCAGGTCGTGCTGAGCTCGTCGAGCATCTCGCGCCCGGTCGGGGTCATCCAGCCTCAGGGCGATTCCAGGCTCTTCATCGTTGAGCAGCGCTCGTCAACCACCGGCCGCATCCGTGTGCTCAAGAATGGCACACTTCTGACGACGCCTTACCTGTCGATTTCTCCGGTCTCCACCGGGAGCGAGCAAGGGCTCCTGGGGCTGGCGTTCCATCCCAACTTCCTGAGCAACGGCCTGTTCTACGTGAACTTCACGGACTCGTCGGGCACGACCAACGTCCGCGCGTATCGCGTCGCGGATCCGAGCGCCGACGTCGCCAGCGTGGTGTCGCAGCAGACGCTCTTCACGCAGAGCCAGCCTTTCACGAATCACAATGGCGGATGGATGCAGTTCGGCCCGGATGGCTATCTCTATCTCTCCCTCGGTGATGGAGGTTCGGGAGGCGATCCGGGTGCTCGCGCGCAGAACCGCGCGACGTGGCTCGGCAAGATCCTGCGCATCGATGTGGACGGTCCTGACAACATCCCGGGTAACGCGGACGACGATGATTTCCCCGCGGACACGGGCCGGAACTACGCGGTGCCGCCCTCCAATCCGTTCGTCGGAAACACGCAGGGGTATCTTCCCGAGATCTGGGCGTGGGGCCTGCGCAATCCCTGGCGCAACAGCTTTGATCGAGAGACCGGCGATCTGTGGATCGCCGACGTGGGTCAGGACGCGTGGGAAGAAGTCAACATGCAGCCCGCGACCAGCGCCGGCGGTGTGAACTATGGATGGAACGTGCGTGAGGGCTTGTTCCCCTACACCGCGCCGGGCCCGGGCTTCCCGCCGTACACCGACCCGCTGTTCAACTACAGCCACAGCGACGCGGCGGTCTTGCCGGTCAAGCGATCCGGATGCTCGATCACGGGCGGCTTCGTGTACCGAGGCTGCGCGATCCCGGAGATGCGCGGGTACTACATCTTCGGAGACTTCTGCGGCGGCTGGGTCGGCGCGTACAACCCGGCCGACGGGACCGTCGAGATCCTGCCTTTCACGATCAGCTCCCTTGCCTCCTTTGGTGAGGACAACGATGGCGAGCTCTACGTGATGTCGCAGAGCTCGCCGGCGCGCATCATCAAGCTCGTCCCGACGTCCATCAAGGACTGCAACAGCAACGGGCGCTCCGACGCGTGCGACATCCGCGCGGGGACCAGCCGGGACATCAACAACAACGACATCCCGGACGAGTGCGAACCCTGCATCGCGGACATCGATGGCATCCCCGGCGTCGATCTGGGCGACTTCTTCCAGTTCCTCAACTGCTTCGACCAGTCACTGCCCTGCGGCAACATCGATGGTGTCGGTGAGGTGGACCTGGGCGACTTCTTCACGTTCTTTGCTGCTTGGGACCGCGGGTGTTCGTAAGCCTCGCCTTAGCCTCGCTTTGACGTCGGGAGCGGCCGCGCGCCCGCCAGCCTGAGCCCCCCAAGAATCCCGCCATGTCGGGATCGGGCCGCCACATGCTGTTCTCATGGCTTCGCCACCGCCGGCGGCGAATCGCCGCGGTGGGGGTGGCCTCGGTCGCGGGCCTGACCGGACTGCTGGCGATGGGCGTTGTGCTCGCCCACGCCACGCCCGGCTGGTGGGCCCCCGCGCCCGCGGATGACCCCGCGACGCGCCAGACTGCCGAGGCCCTCGAGAATGGCGTGGTGAACCAGCTCCACGCGTGGCGCGCCAAGGACGCCTCCGCCAAGCCCGAGTCGTGGCGTTCCGAGCCCTGGACCGTTTCGCTCTCCGCGAGCGATGCGAACGCGTGGATTGCGGCGTCGCTTCCCAAGTGGCTCGCCAATCACCAGAAGCCCATCAAACTCCCGCCTGAGGTGTCGGAACTTCAGGTGGGCTTTGCGTCGGGTGTGGTGCGGATCGGCGCGCGCGTGCGCCACGAAGGCGCTTCGCACGTGCTCAGCGCCAGCGTGCGGCCCGAGATCCGTGAAGACGGATCGCTTTGGCTCGCCGCGACCTGGGTCAGGCTCGGCCGCATGCCCATGCCCGCATCCTGGCTTCTGGATCGCGCGCTGGGCGCCAGTGGCGACGCGTCTGGCCTCGATTCGCCTCAGACCGTCGCGGTGGCCCGCGTGCTCTCGGGTCTGGAACCCGCTGCAGCAGCTCCGGAGCTGAAGCTTGCCGATGGCCGGCGTGTGCGCCTCCTCAAGATCGAGCCTCGCGATGGGCAGCTCTGGCTCACCTGCCGGACCGAAGGCAAACCCTGAGCCCGGTGCGGACCTGAAACGGTGCGGACGTGAAAAGGCCCCGAGTGGACGCCCGGGGCCTTGGCGTGCTGACATTCCTGTCTCGCGTCAGTTGCAGCCCGAGTCGAACGCGTTGAGGAAGAAGAAGAAGTCGCCCAGGTCCACGCCTTCGACGCCATCGATATCGGCGCAGGCGATGGACTGATCGAAGCAGTTGAGGAACTGGAAGAAGTCGTTGAGGTCGACGATGCCGTCGAGCGTCAGGTCGGCGTTGCAGGGCGTCCCGTTGATCAGGAAGCTCCCGCCGTCGGCGGAGCCGGTGTTGTTGTTCGCGTCGTACGCGATGACCTTGATGCGGGCGCTGGGCGCAAAGACGTCGGGAACGGTCCAGTTGTACGTGCCCTTGGTGTTCGAGGCGTCAACCGGCGCGAGATTGGAGGCGATGGTCGTGTACGAGTCCCCGCCGTCGGTGGAGAGCTGGATATCGACCTTCGTGACCGCGACATCGTCGTCGGAGCCCCAGGTGATCGCGTAGTTCTGGCCGGGCGTGAGCGTCGCGCCGGTGCGCGGGGTCATGACGAACGCGCCGGGACTGGCGCCATTCTTGTTCCGCGGCAGGTGCTGAACGATGCAGTGCATCACGCCCGCGCTGGTGGCCAGGGAGTCGGACGTCACCTGGCGGACCGTGTACCCGGGGCCGAACGCCGCGACCGCGTTGTTGAAGGCGAGCGTGTTGGTCGCGCTGTCCACGTTGACGAAGGAGGGGAAGAGCACGAGCTTGTTCACGATCACCATGTTGGTGTACGTGAAGTGCGTGCCGCTGAGTGACCGCGAGGGCGTGCGGATGACCTGGTATCCCTGCGAGGCCATGTACGTCGCAGCGTCGTTGCAGATGAGGTCCTGCGTCGAGCCGCGGTTCTGGTCCCAGTCGCCGATGATCACCTTGTTGTCGCCGATGACCTGCATCCACATGTCAAGGTGCTGGGTGCTGTCCACGGCCGTTGGGAAGGGCGGGAAGATGTGCGTGTCCAGCGCCTGGTAGTTCTGCCAGATGCCGGTGATCTGGGCCGGGCTGAGCGTGGGGTTCTCGTTGAGGATGAGCTCGGTGCAGTACGCCTTGTTGAGCGCGTTGAGGTGGAAGTTGCCGCCGCCGTGCACGAGCGTGTGCTCGTAGTACGGGTGCTTCTTGACGGTGGAGAAGTACGCCGGGAAGGCGTCGTCGTTGGGGCGCGGGCGGTTGTAGATGTGATCGGTGATGGCGCGGACATCGCCCTGATAGATGTAGCGCGGGCCGTAGTCGCGCAGCCAGATCGTGTCGGTGGTGCGGATGAGGAACTTGATGCGGGAGAGGTCCACGCCGCGGGAGGTCAGGGTCGAGGTGACCGTCGTCTGCTCCGACGCGGTGTCGCACACGACGTAGACCACCGCGTTCTCCGCGGCCGCCGCGTTGGTGACCGTGATCTCCTTCATCATCGTGGAGAGCACCAGGTTCTGATTGGTGTTGCCTTCCCAGGCGACGATGATGGCCTCCATGGGCTCGTACTCCGCGACGCAGCGGATGGGGCCGACGGGCGCCGGGGTCGCGGCCTCGGGGGCGAGGATCGGGTGGGTCTTGAGCCACACGCGCTCGGCCGCGGTGAGCCCGCGGGGAACGTCCGTTCCCTCCGGCGGGTTCACGACAGGCTGGGCCAGCGCTGGGCCAGCCAGGCCCGCCAGAAGCGTCAGGGACAGGACATTGCGGCGGGAGAGCGTCGGCACGATCAAGACCTTTCTGGCCAGAGTTCTCGGACCTTGGTTCCCAAAGCGATCGCAGGAACCTACGCCGCTTGGGCGCGTGAGGACCGGTTGATCTCGGCGGTCCGCCGCAGATTGCGCCGGGCCCGCCCCCATCTATCGGTCAGGGCCTTCCCCCGCCGCAACCCAGCGGCGTCGCGGGACCCCTTCAGCCTGGAAAAGCCTACCGGATGGCCCCTCGCGTTGGAACCCTTGCGGGGGCCGAACAGCCCATCAGCACATCGCGTCCCAGGCGTTGAAGAAGGCGAAGAAGTCGGTCAGGTCGATCGTCCCGTCCTGGTTGATGTCCGCCGCACTCTGATTGGTGTCCCAGGCGTTGAAGAACACGAAGAAGTCCTCGAGACCGACGGTGCCGTCCTGATCCACGTCCGACGCGCACCGGATCGTGAAGTCGATCACCGCGGCGCCGCCCGGCAGGCCTTCGCCCGAGGGGAGGGACGACGCAGCGCTCGGATTCGCAAGCTCGCCATCGAGCGCCAAGCCACTGGCGGAGATCGTGTCCGCCAGCGTCAGTCGGTACGCGCCGGCAGTCAGCGCCGGGAACGAGATGGTCGCGGCCAGCGTGCCAGCGTCGAAGCTCACCGAGACCGGGACAGCGCCCGCGGGGCCCGACAGCACGACCTTCGACGCGTCGATGAACACCGGATCACTAAACCAGACTTTCATTGACGAGACGTTCGCCGCTGCCGACTCATTGGCGCCGGGTGCGGGGAGCGATTGCACGACCTTGGGCGGCCCCCCAGACCACACCTGATTGGAAATGCTGCTCCAGAGAATCCGCATATCTGGATCGGGGGTCACCTGATCAGGGAACGCATTCACCGGGAACATGAACCACTCGGCGCGGGCGTCGTTGAACACCGTCACGCGCGGCGATCCCGCCGCACGGCCCAGGCCAAGCTCAACGGGCATCGTGAACTTGGACTGGAACCCGGCGCTGGTGGACTGATTCTGTCCGAGGGCGACGCGCACGTACTTCTGGTTGTTGATCGTGACGCCGGTCCAGCTCCAGCGGTACTGGGGCACGCCGTAGCCGTAGATCCATTGCTGGAAGAACCAGTTGAGATCCCGGCCGGTGATCGCCTCGAAGGTGGCCTGCAGGTCTTCGGTCACGACCGCGCCGAGCTCGTGGGCCTGGCGATACGCGCGGAGCCCCGGGAAGAAGGCGTCATCGCCCACGACATAGCGGAGCATGTGGAGGACCCAGCCTCCCTTGTCGTAAACCAGTGCGCCGTCGAAGATCGCGCTGATCGAGCTCGTGTTGTCCACGAACACGCGGCCCGAGAGATTCGAGGGACGACGGTTGGCCATAGCTGCAAGCAGCGCGGGCTTGCCGCTCGAGCCTGGCTTGAACTCCTCCCACAGCGCCTCGGCGTAGGTCGCAAAGCCCTCGTTGAGCCAGATGTGCTGCCAGTCCTTGCAGGTCAGCGCGTCGCCCCACCACTGGTGGGCCAGCTCGTGCGCGTTGAGCCAGTCGATGGAGAAGAAGATCTGCCCGGTGTTGGTCTGGTGCTCCATCCCGCCGCCAAAGCCGAACTGGTACACGCCGTACTTTTCGTTGATGAACGGATAAGGCCCGAAGAGCCCGCTGAAGACCGTGAGCATGTCGAGGATCCCCGCGGCCTGCGCCCGGGCGGTGGGGGTGTCCTGCTCGCTGTAGAAGTTGAACTCGACGGGCATCGACTTGCCCTGATACGTCCAGGTCGGCGTCCAGGTGTTGAAGTCGGTGCTCGCGAAGCACACCAGGTAGGTCGACATGGGATAGTCGGAACGGAAGCGTGTGCGTGAGCGGCCGTTGCCCACATCATCGACCCCCTTGAGCATGCCGTTGGCGGTCGTACTGAGCATTGACGGGACCGTGACCGCGAGCGAGAGCGTGGCCTTGTCGGAGTTGTCGCCCGGGAGGCCGTAGTCGCCATCCTTGCAGGGCCACCAGCAACCGGCCGCGAAAGGCTGGGAGAGCGTGTACACCTCGGGCTTGCCCGCGCGGGTGGTGATGACAAAGCCGCCGAAACCCGTGGGAGGCGGGGGCGCGCCGTCGTAGTCGACCCGCACCGTGAAGACCTCGCCCGCGTTGTACGCGCGATCAAGGGTGATGCGCCTTCCCCAGGTGCCGAAGGTGGTCATCGCGCCGGGCGCAGCGCCATTGATCGTCGCGCTGGCTGCAAAGTTCGGGTGCAGGATGATGCTGAACTCGGTCAGGCCATCGACCAGCGAGACCACGGTCATCGTGTTGGAGCCGTGCACGCGCTGGGGCGAGAGCTCGACCTCGAGGTCGAGGTTGTTGTCGAGCACGTCGGTCGCGGGATACGCCTCGCGGTAGAGCGCCGCAGCCGCCGGGTCGCCCGCAAAGGGCCTGTCGCGCCACGCCTGGGCCTCGGCCGAGAGCGCCGCCGCGGCGTGCGACTTCCCGCACCCGAAGTGCTCCGGACCCCGGAACTCCTGCGCGCCGGCCTGAGCCGAAGCGAGCGTGATCGCAAGAATGGGCAGCGCGAGCTTGAACATGAGTCTCTCCATCAAGACCGAGCGGTCTGCTCGAACAATGTACCCGAAGACCTCGGGCGGGCGGCGCGGGAAATGAAAACGCCGGGGCTTGCAGCGCCCGGCGTGTTTGGTTTGGTCTTCAGTTGGAGGCGCGATCAGCAGCCCGTATCAAACGCGCCCAGGAACCCGAAGAAGTCGGCCAGATCGATCGAGTTGTCGCCGTTCAGGTCGGCGCTCGCCAGCGACTGATCGAAGTCGCCCAGGAACTGGAAGAAGTCGCCCAGGTCGACCTCGCCGTCGTTGTTCACGTCGGCGGTGCACAGGACCTTGAAGCGCAGAACCGCGTTGCCCTGGGCCTGCCCGTCGCCCGAGGGGAGCGAGCTTGCCGAGTTGGGGTTGGCGACTTCGCCATCCAGGCGGATGCCCGCAGCCGCGGTCGTGATCGTGTCACGCGCGGTCACGGTGTACTCGCCCGCGGGGAGTTCGGCGCCGAAGTTGAGCGTCGCGGACCAGTTCGACGAGTTGTAGGAGAGCGTGAAGGGAACGTTGCCGCTCGGACCGGTGACCGTGAAGTCTCCGGCGTTGCACGCGACGTTCTCGCTGAAGCCCACCGTGGCCTGCGTGACGCCCGCCAGCGCGACCGTCTGCGAGCCCGGAGCCGGGCTCATCGCCAGCACCTTGGCGGGGCCGTTGGTGTACGCGATCGCCGCGGTGGTGCTCTTGAGGATGGACGTGTTGGGATCCAGCGCGATCGACGCGGGGATGGAGCTGACCGGGAAGACGTACCACTCGGAGCGGTTGTCGTTCAGCACCGAGGCGACCGGAGCGCCGGCGCCCAGACGGATCTCCAGAGGCATGATGAACTTCTGGTTGGCGCCGTAGGTCGTGGACTGCGTCTGGTTCACGACCACGCGGACGTAGTTCTGGCCGTTGACCGTGAAGCCCTGGAAGCCGTACTGATACGCGGGCTCGCCCGTGCCGAAGACCCACTGATCAAAGAAGTACTGCATCGGCGTCCCCGTGACGCTCGTGGAGACCGCGGCCAGATCGTTGGTGGTCGCGGCCGATCCCTGGTACGCGGCGCGGTACGTGGGGAGGAGCTGGTTGAAGAAGACGCTGTCGCCGACCTGACGCCGGAGCATGTGGACGACCCAGCCGCCCTTGTAGTAGCTCGTGTTGGTGTCGAAGATGTTCGCGTCGGTGAGCGTGCCGTACTTGTACACGCTGCCGGAGCCCGTCGGGGGCTTGCGCGAGTTGAGGGCCGCGATAAGCGCCGCGGTGTTGATCCCGCCCGCCTTGCGCTCCTCCCAGATGCACTCGGTGTAATCCGCGAAGCCTTCGTTGAGCCAGATGTCCTGCCAGTACCGGCAGGTCACGTTGTCGCCCCACCACTGGTGGCCCAGCTCGTGCGCCGTCACCGACTCGGAGAAGGTGCCGCCCTGACCCGTGTTGGTCTGGTGCTCCATGCCGCCGCCGAAGGTGAACTGGTAGATGCCGTACTTCTCGTTGGCGAAGGGATACGTCCCGTAGACGTTGCTCTGGACCGTGAGCATCTGGACCGCCTTCTCCCAGATGCTGCGATTGCCGGCGGTGTCCGATGCGGGCCAGATGTTGATCTGGAAGGGCATCGAGATGGGCGAGCCGCCCGGCGGCGTGTAGTTCCAGGTGTAGTCGTAGGTGTTGTACGCGGAGGACGCGAAGAAGATCAGGTACGGCGCGGTCTGGTAGTTCGTCGCCCAGCGATAGCGCTTGCGGCTGCCGCTGAGGGTGTCAACGCCCTGGAGCGTGCCGTTGGAGACCGAACGCAGCGCCTGCGGCGCGGTGATCGCGATCTGCGCCGTGAACTTGTCGGCGTTGTCGCCCGAGGCCTGGAAGTCGCCGTCCTTCACGGGCCACCAGGTGGCGGCGTAGTAAGGCTCGGAGAGAGACTCCATGTGAGGCTGCCCGCCCTGGGTGGAGATCTGAATCGAGCCCAGGCCGCGCGAGACCGCGGTGCCCGAGTAATCCACGCGCACCGTGAAGGTCTCACCCGCGTTGTAGGCGCGGTCGAGCGTCACGCGACGGCCGTAGGACCCGAAGGAGGTCAGGGGCGCGTTGGTCGCCGAGCCATTGAGCTTGGCGGTCGCGGTGTAGTTGGAGCGCAGCATGAAGCTGAACTGCGTGAGCCCGTTCACCAGGCTCTTGACGGTCATCGTGTTGGAGCCCGTGAAGAGGATGCTCGTGTTGCTGCTCTGCGGGACGACCTCGAAGTCGAGGTTGCAGTTGAGCAGGTCGGTGTCGGTCGCGACGTCCGCGAGCTCCTGAAGAACCTTGGGATCCTCGTCGATCTGCAGCCCGGCCGCGGCGCGGGCCTTGAGCATCTGGGCCTTGCCGCAGCCCACGATGGTCTCCGGCGCGCGGAAGCGGTCGGCGAAGGCGTCGCGGGCCATGTCCGCCTGGGCCTGCTCGGGGCCTCCCGGGTACTTGGTGGTCGGCGTGAGAATCACGGGAACGACCTGGGCCATCGCGGGAGCGGCCAGTCCGGCCAGCGCGACGAGCGACAACAGACGACGATCAAGAGACCCCATGCGATCCTCCCTCACAAACCACCGGAACCCCAAACACCGCGCCGGGCGCTCCGACGCGCGACGCGCCCCGCCGGTCCCCGGCCGGGCGTCAAAGCCGCCGCATCGTCTTCCGACGACGCGGGGGTTCACATCTCGATGAATGCTCGAAACAAGAAAGGGGCGGGGAGAGATTCCTCCCCGCCCCTGTGTGATCAACCGATCAGGGCGACGCATCGCCCTTGGGGCGGCGTGTGCTCAGCAACCCTGGTCAAACGCGCCGAGGAAGGCGAAGAAGTCGCCCAGATCCACGCCCGGGTTGCCGTCGATGTCGGCGCACGGGAGGGTCTGGTCGAAGGCCGCCAGGAAGGTGAAGAAGTCGTTGAGGTCGACCTGCTGGTCGGAGCCGCAGTTGCCGTTCTCGTCCGAGACGTCCGCCAGGCAGGGGGTCCAGCCCGAGTCGGAAGCGCCGAGCGAGCGGTAGGCGACGCCGGCGGCCTCGCCGGTCTGCTTCACGCGGACAAAGTAGAAGTAGGTCTGGCCGCCCGCCGCGGTGGTGTCCGCGAAGGAGGTGACCGCGCCGACGGTGCCGACGACCGAAGCGCCGACCTCGGAGTTGGTCGTGTTGCGCAGGATCTGGTAGTTGGCCGCGTTGGTCACCGCGGTCCAGGAGACGTTCACGCCGCCGCTCACGCCGTCGGAAGCGGTGACGACGTAGTTGTTGGACAGGCCCTGAATGGTCAGGTTGTAGAGCTGGACCTGCGTGGGGGTGTTGGCCTCAAACACGCGGATGTAGGTGGGGGTGCCGGCGCCGAAGAAGACGTTGCTGATGGTGACAGCCGAGCCGAGCGTCGCGGTGGCGGTCGCCAGCACGTTGCCCGCGCCGTCGCGGATGTCCACCGCGAGCTGAGCGGCCTGCAGGGCGTTGGTGTTCACCGTGGTGGTGTTGCAGTTGGCGTCCTGCGCGTAGTCGGCGTAGCTCGAGCCCTTGGGCGTCACGGTGATGTTCGTCAGCGTGGGCAGGGTGGGGGTGACGAAGTGGTAGTCCTGCTCGCCGTCGGCGTCGATCGAGAGGATCGAGCCGTTGGTGTCGGAGGTGCCCGAGACCGGCGCGGGCTGGAGGCCCAGGACGATCGTGTTGCTGCGGTTCAGAGCGCCGCGGTCCTTGGCCTGCGCGATGGAGTTGTCGGGCTCGGAGGGGTCGCCGTAGTTGCGCTGGGCCGAGCGGATGTCGTCCTGGCGCGGGCCGTCAAAGCCCGTGTTCAGGAAGGGCTCCATGAGCTTGGTGCCGATGGCCGGGCAGACGTGGGACAGGCCCATGCCGTGGCCGTGCTCGTGGCCAAGCGTGTTGCGGAAGAAGCGGTTATTGTTGGCGGTGCTGGCCCAGTTGGCCGAGTCATCGGAGTCCAGGACCATGTTGCCGCCGGTGCCGGCGCCGGGGAAGAAGTTGTACGCCAGAACGCCCGAGGCGCCGTCGATGGAGTGCGAGGCGATGCGGACCTGGCCGCGGGTGGCCGAGGCGCTGGAGCCCCAGCTGGCGCCGTCGTCGGCGTCGGCGTTGGTCGCGTTGCCCGAGATGCGGACGTAGGTGATGCCGGTGAGCTGGCTCCAACGGGCCCAGATCTGGTTGAAGCGGTTGATCCAGGTGGCCCGGCCGCCCTGCGAGGCGAACGCCCCGTCGAGGTCGGCAAAGAGGATGTTCGGAGCGGTCGGCTCGCCGTTGCTGCCGGGGATGCTCACGCCGTCCGGCATGAGCGACCAGGTCAGTACGATCGGATCGCCGGTGCTGCCGAAGCTCAGCGTGCCCGAAGGACCGGTGTACGTGCCGCTCCAACGGCCGCCGATCTGGTACTTGATGCCCATCTCGTCGATGGCGGTGCGCATGTTCTCTTCAACGCGGTCCATCATCTCGCGCGAGGGCGGGTTGGCCGGATCGAAGCAGAGCGCAAACAGCTCCGCCGGGGGAACCAGAATCTGGCCGATCTGCTCGCCGTTGATGGAATCAGCCGTCTGCACGAACGGGCCGGGAAGCTCCGCCGGACGCGTCGCGATCAACGCCGGACGCCACGGGCCACCCTGGTTATACACCACATCATTCAGATCGGTTTGGGCCTTGATCGGGCCGCCGACGACTGCCATCGCGCTGCCCGCGGTCCCACAAAGGGCCGCAAGAACCAAGCCGCGGCCAATCAGGCCGCCCGACGTCTTCGCATGCTGCATGAAGAACCACTCCTCTTCTTTCTCAGACTTCAATCTTGCAAGATGACACGGGCCGGCGCATTGGGGGCGGTCGTGGTGTCGACTCCACAACCGGAGGAAACCCCTGAGTTCGACGGTCTCAGGCGAATCCCACCCAGTACGTCCAGCAATCCAAAGGTACTGACGCGCCCCCGGGGGGCGGTTCCGGACAACCTGAGAATTTCGTCGCAAACCCGGTCTGATGCAAGCAGATTCCCGGAGTCGACCCGGATTTCCGTGCCTCCGGTCCGGAGCTTTCGGAGAGTCCCCCGGGTTTCCGGAACCTGGGGGGTTTGGACGTCCTCTTGTGTTGAAGCGCTTGCAGCGGGAGGGCGGTTCGTCCACACTGGTCAAACTGAGATACGCCCTCGCGGCGGGTTTGAGGAGTGCAGTTCATGGATTACCGTCGAGTTTGGCCCGGCGTCCGCGCGACGCTGGGTGTGATCGCTGTCGCTGGTCTGGCCCTGTCCGCATCGGCTGTCGGCCCGCGCGATCCGGTCACGCCCGCGACTGACCTGCCGCGCTTTGTCGAGCGTCCGGGCATCACCGAGTTCTCCGGCAAGCTGATCGTGCGTCCGTACCAGCTGGCCGATTGGGCCAGCCTGGGCTACGACCCCGAAGAAGCCCAGCGCCGTTACGACCAGGCGGTGGCGCTGCTCCCCAACGTCGTGCGCTTCTATCCCGAGACCGGCGAGTACATCGTCGATGCCGCTGCTGCGGCCCGCGCCGGCGGGATCGAAGGCGCGGTCATCGCGCCCGACGCCCCCAAGGGCGCCGCGGAGAACGCGCTCTCGGCCCAGCTCATGCAGACCGGCTGGTTCCACTACGCCGATCCGGACTGGACCTGCTTCCCGCTGGCGACTCCCAACGATCCGCAGTACGGCAGCCAGTGGCACCTCCCCAAGATCAACGCGCCCGCCGCGTGGGACAACGCCAAGGGTGACAACATCACCATCGGCTTCGTCGACACCGGCGTGTACCTGACGCACGCGGACCTCTCGTCCCAGCGCCTCAGCGGTTACAACTCCGCGTCCCACATCGCCGAGTCCGCGGGCGGCGACGTCAGCGACGTCGCGGGCCACGGCACGCTCGTCGCCGGCACCGGCGCCGCCAAGGGCAACAACTCCACCGGCGTCACCGGTGTGGGCTGGAACCTCAAGTACATCATGGTCCGCACCACCAACGACTCCAGCGGCAACGCGTCGCAGTCGGACATCCTCGAGGGTGCGCGCTGGGCCATCGATCACGGCGCCAAGTCCGTGAGCTGCTCATACTCGGGCGTCGAGTCCAACTCCGTCGAAACCGCCGGCGTGTACATCAAGGGCAAGGGCGGCCTGCTCTGCTACGCCGCGGGCAACGACGGCGCCAATCTCTCCACCTTCGACTGGGCCAACGTCATCGTCGTCGGCGCCACCGACAGCGGCGACGCCCGCGCCTCCTTCAGCGCCTACGGCAAGGCCACCGACCTCTTCGCCCCGGGCGTGAGCATCTACGCGACGACCAACGGCGGAGGCTACGGCTCGGCCAGCGGCACGTCCTTCTCCACGCCCATGGTCAACGGCGCCATCGGCGTCATCTGGTCCGTCGCGCCCGCGATGACCAACAACACCGTCGAGAATCTCCTGCTCACCAAGTGCAAGGACCTGGGCTCTGCCGGGAACGACGACACGTGGGGCTGGGGACGTCTGGATGTTTCCGCAGCGGTGAACGCCGCCCGCGCGCTGCTCAGCCCGCTTCCCCCCACGCCCACCGGCGATGCTGCGACCATCCTCTGGAACACGCCGCTCACGCTCGACGTGCTCGCCAACGACACCGACCCCAACCCGGGCGACACCATCACGATCACGTCTTTCCCCTCGGTCACCGCCAAGGGCACCGCGATCACCCGCTCGGTCGGCACCGGACCCAACGGCCGCGACGAGCTCATCATCACCGCCAATGGCTCGGCCACCGGGACCGACTCGTTCTCCTACACCGTCAAGGATCAGACCGGCCGTTCCGCGAACGCGACGGTCACGCTCCAGATGTACAACCCCGCGGCCCTGCGTGATCCGGATCCGCCCCTCTACTCCCAGCCCGGCGTTCGCGCCCACTTCTTCTACCCGATCACCGGCATGACCCAGCTTCCCGACTTCGATTCGATGTCGCCCAACCTCCGCACCAACCTCACGCAGATCAACATCACGCCCACCGTCGGCCTGGTCGCCAATGGCGGCGCGTCCGACAACGTCGCCATCGAGTTCACGGGCTGGGTCAACGTCCCCATCGCCGACATCTACACCTTCTTCACCGAGTCCGACGAAGGCTCGCAGCTCTACGTCGGCGATCAGCTCGTCGTGAACAACAACGGCGTGCACTCCGCGGTCGAGGCCTCGGGCACCATCGGCCTCAAGGCCGGCCGCCACAAGGTCACGGTTCGCTACTTCGAAGCCACCGGCAGCGCCAGCTGCATCGTCAAGTTCCAGACCGCCTCGGGCGTGGAGTCCGGCGGTCTGACCAAGCAGGTCATCCCCTCCACCCGCTGGACCCGCATGACCTGCCCGGCCGACCTGAACAACGACGACGAGCTCGACCTCGAAGACTACTTCAGCTTCCTCACGGCGATCGACAACAGCTCCATCCTCGCCGACATCAACAACGACGACTCGGTCGACCTGGCCGACTTCTTCCTGTTCCTGAATCTGTTCGACTCGGGCTGCCAGAACGCGGGCTGAGCCGACGGTCCATCTTGAGTCTCGCCACGGCCCGGGCATCAAGCCCGGGCCGTTTTTTCATGAACGCCCGACGCCTCCGGGGCGTCATACCCTTCACACATGCTCTGGCAGCCCTCGATTCCCGATGTGTACAACAGGCTTCCCGCCTCGGAGCTTGGCGCGCTCATCGAGGCCCGCCGCCAGGAGCTTGGGCCTTCACTGGTCATCCTCGGGCATCACTATCAGACCGATCAGGTCATCCGCCACGCCGACGTGACCGGAGACTCGCTCAAGCTCTCGCAGATCGCGGCGGGACTGGTCAAGGAGCGGGCGGCGTCGGGCAGCACGCCCGTGAAGCACGTCATCTTCTGCGGCGTGCACTTCATGGCCGAGACCGCCGACATGCTCACGCCCGATGATGTCGACGTCATCCTTCCCGATCTCTCCGCGGGATGCTCGATGGCCGACATGGCCCAGTACGACGACACCGTCGAAGCCTGGGAGCAGATCCACGAGGCGCTCCACGCCCAAGGCTGGAAGGGCCGGATCATCCCGATCACGTACGTGAACTCCAGCGCCGCGATCAAGGCGTTCGTCGGCGCCCACGGCGGGGCCTGCTGCACCAGCTCCAACGCCGATCAGGTCTTCGACTGGGCCATGAAGGGCGGGGAAACAGGAACCCACTCGGAGAGTGGGGGTACCCAACCCCAAGACATCAAGATCCTGTTCCTTCCCGATCAGCACCTCGGGCGCAACACCGCGCACAAGTGGGGGAAGAAGCATGCTGCGGGAGGCGTCAGCGCGCTCGACGTCGCGACGCAGTCGTGCGTCTACGACCCGCGCCAGGCCAAGAAGGGTGAAGCCCTCGGCGGCGCGACGCCCGAGCAGCTCCTGCGCTCACGCGTGATTCTCTGGGCCGGTCATTGCTCCGTGCACAAGCTCTTCCGCCCCGAACATTGCGAGCAGATCCGCGCCCAGGACGCGGCCCGGCACGTGATGCCCGGCGCGCCCGATGCGACGAAGATTCTCGTCCATCCCGAGTGCATGAAGGAAGTCGTCGATCTGGCGGACCTGGCGGGCTCGACGGAGTTCATCATCAAGGCCATCCGCGAAGCGCCGGTCGGCTCACGCTGGGCGGTGGGGACCGAAGTGCATCTGGTGAACCGCCTGGCGCACGAGGCCGAAGCGCGGGGCGTGTCGGTCCGGATCTTGTCGGACTGTCAGTGCCTGTGCACGACGATGTTCCGCATCGATGAGCCGCACCTGCTCTGGGTGCTCGACCAGCTCACCGGCCGGCGCCTCCCGACGGATCCCGCGGGCGCGCACGCGAACAAGGTCGTCAACGCGGTGAAGGTCCTTCCCGAAGTCCGCCGGCAGGCGCTGCTCGCGGTGGAGCGCATGCTCAAGCTCGGCAATGCCGCCCCGGACGTGAAGGGCCCGCCCGTCATCGCGGCGACGGTGGATTGAGGCGCAACAGATTCCTGACCTGAGTCCTCGAAGGTCAGGGTCGAGCATTCGGCGCGCAGGACATCGCCGCGACCCGGACCTCCGGCGGACCTCAGGTCCGGCTTCGGACGTCCAATCGTTTACTGATCGTGACCGGCGTACTCGGGGAGCTTGTGCCCCGCGTCGCGGAGGGTCTTCTCGCGCTTGGCCAGCTCGATGTCGTGCTCGACCATCATCTTGGCCAGCTCTTCGACGCTCGTCTTGGGCTCCCAGCCGAGCTTCTTCTTGGCCTTGGAGGGATCGCCAAGCAGCAGGTCCACTTCGGCGGGGCGCAGGTAGCGCGGGTCGAAGTCGACAAAGTCCTTGAAATCAAGCCCGGCGTACTGGAAGGCCATCTCCGCGAACTCGCGCACCGTGATGGTGCGGCCCGTCGCGATGACGTAGTCGTCGGGCTTCTCCTGCTGGAGCATCATCCACATCATCTTGACGTAGTCGCCCGCGAAGCCCCAGTCACGCTTGGAGTCCAGGTTGCCCAGGAACACCTTGTCCTGAAGGCCCATCTTGATGCGGCCGACGGCGCGGGTGATCTTGCGGGTCACGAACGTCTCGCCGCGGCGCGGGGACTCGTGGTTGAACAGGATGCCGCAGGACGCGTGCAGCCCGTAGGACTCGCGATAGTTGACGGTGCACCAGTGCGCCATCATCTTCGCGCACGCGTAGGGCGAGCGCGGGTAGAAGGGCGTGGTTTCCTTCTGCGGGGTCTCGACGACCTTGCCGTACTGCTCGGAGCTCGAGGCCTGGTAGTAGCGCGTCTGCTGGCCCGACTCTTCCTGGAACTCGCGGACCGCTTCGAGGAGCTTCAGCGCGCCCATGCCGACGGTCTCGGCGGTGTAGATGGGCATGTCGAACGACACGCGCACGTGCGACTGAGCGCCGAGGTTGTAGACCTCGTGCGGGCGCACCTGCCGCATCAGCTTGGCCAGGTTGTTGGCGTCGCACAGATCGCCGTAGTGAAGCTTGAGCTTCCCGTTCTTCATGTGCGGGTCGAGGTAGATGTGGTCAATGCGACCCGTGTTGAAGGAGGAAGAACGGCGGATGATGCCGTGGACCTCGTACCCCTTCTCGATGAGGAACTCAGCGAGGTAGGAGCCGTCCTGTCCGGTGATGCCCGTGATGAGTGCGCGCTTGGTGGTAGCCATAGTCGTTCGGTATTTCGGCGGTTTGGGGGTTACAGGTGAGCAGAATCGCGGAGGGACGACAAGAGAAACAGGGTAGAACGGGAGAACTGGGTATACGACCCCCTCCAGACCCACGTTCGATCCATGCGCAGATTTCGCCCGACCGGATCAAAGCCCGAACAGGCCGGGGCATTCAGCCAGACAGCGGCTGAGACGATCCAACCGCGATCACTTGGGTGCGCCGGCGTTGGTCGGCGGGTCCTCGACCGCGCCAAGGGGCAAGAGCACCGGAGGCTTGGCCGAGCGATAACTCAGGAGCGTGATCGCCAGCAGCAGACCGGCCAGTGCAGCCGGTCCCGCGTGGCGCAGGAACTGGATCACCTTGCGTCTGGGACGGGCCGCGACCGACAGCGCCGCGGCGCCTGGCCGCGAGCGGTCCAGGGGCTCGATCTCCGGGAGTGCGATCGCGCTGGCCGCCAGCGCCAGCAGGATCAGGAAGAAGGGCTCGGAGTACTTCTGATAGACCCAGGGATTGGCGCACTGGGCCGCGAAGTACGCGACGATGCACCCCAGGAAGAGCCAGCGGCGTCGGAAGTCCAGCGCGTACGCCCAGCACGCGACCGCGACTGCTCCGGCGATGCTCATGATGACCATGAAGACCGATCGATCGGCGATGGTCGGGAGCTTGCGCGAGATGTTCCAGATCCCGCCGTAGCGCCCGCTGTCGAGGTCGTAGTTCGTGCGCGCAACCAGGGCCAGAGCCGCGCCCAGCGCGACCGCCAGCGCCAGGAGCAAGGGCCGCCGCCGCGCCATCGCGGTGAGCGCCGGCAGCAGGAAGCCCGCGAAGAAGACCGAGTACAGCGCCATGAGCGAGAGCAGGAAAGGCGCCGCAGCCAGGTTCAGTCCGGAGCGACCCTTCACGCGGTACCACGAGTCGAACACGGGGGGCGTGAGCCTGCCGCCCCAGTGCTGCCAGAACCACGCGACGATCGCAAACGCGGGGAGCGTGAGCGCGACCGCCACGAACGTCGGGCGCATCCGCGGCCCGATGTGGGAGAAGAGCGCGGGGGAAGGCTCGCCAAGTCCACGGCTCTCGCGGGCCAGCCAGGCGCCCGCCCACACGACCGCGGCGCACCAGAGGTGGGCCTGACGGGTGAGCACGAGCAGGGCCATGGTGATGCCGCAGATGAAGATGACGCGCGTCTTGAAGACCGACGCGAAGGCCAGGCCCATGATCAGCGCGACCATGGAGTACGCCAGGTTGTCGGGCAGGATCCAGATGCCCGCGTCGAGCACGTACATGGAGGAGGCGATCGGCAGGATCAGCACCGCAGCCAGCAGCGGGGGGGCGGACTTGGATACGAACCACCACAGGATGCCGATGAGCGACAGCGTGTAGACCGACCCGAGAAGCTGGAGCGTGGTCACGTCGGACGTGACGTGCTTATAGAGGATGGCGTGGATGATGTGGTAAAGGGGCGTGGTGGCGGAGACATAGTCCGAGACATCCGGCGTGGGGAGTTCACGCGCGAACTTCTCGACGACGCGGAAGTGATAGTTGACCTGATCGGCGTACCCCCGCCCGCGGGCCATGTGGCCAAAGATCGCGGGGAGCGCGACCGCCAGAAAGACCAGGACCGCAGGAAGCAAAGACCAGATGCGTCGGGGCATGCGGCGGAGTGTACGGGGCGTCATCACTCCGCCGCAGCGGGCCTACCTCAGGCTGATTCCCGGGACGGGCTCCTGCACACCGTCGAGGCCGGTGATCGCGAGTGTGGCCGCCGCCTTGAACTCCTCGCGGAGTTGGTTGAAGCGATCTTCCGCCTTTCGGAACTGGGCCATGTCCAGGACATCGGCCACGATGAAGTTCCCGAAGAAGCTGCCGCGCCAGGTGACCGGAGATCCGGCCGAACCGGCGCCGATGGTCGGTTCGTCGGTCGCCAGGGCGACATAGGCCCGGATCGTTGGTCCGTCATCGATCGTGCATGAGAGCTCGATCATTCCGGTACTGGCCCGATCGTTCCGGAGGTACACATCGCTCGCATCCAGGTTCTCGCGGAGGCGCTCGATGAACATCCTCAGACTGTTCTCTGCCTCGGCCACGCTTGGCGCCGTGACTTTGAAGCGGAGTGAAAGAGGCTTGAGCAGCTGGCGTCCGGGAAGCGAAGGCATGAAGAACTCCGCGGAAGGGCGGTATGCCTGCAGTGAGTACGACTCCGGCGGAGCGAGTCCCGCCGGCAGGAGGAAGATCAACGGGAGCAGCGAACGGCCGAATCGACGCGAGCGGCTTTCTTTGGACCGGATCATGGGACCTTCCAGATGAGCTTGTCGCCGACCTTCTGATAGCTGCCGGTCTTGCCCGCGTGCTGGTTGGATGACGCGTCGCCCTTCTCCCACCAATCGAGCCAGGCGTCGACCCCATGCTTGTCCGTTTGTCCGGTCTGCTCATTCAGGAACAAGAGCAGGGACGAGACGTCGCTGTCGTTGAGCTTGAAGACTCTCTCCGATGCGGACGCGCTGGGGTTGGATGCGGCCTTATGACGGCTGAGGATCTCCATTACCGTGGCCATCCCCTCGTATGTCTGCTGTCGTTCCACACGACGTCTGGCGATGTACGCGTTCAAGCTGCTGGAAAGCGACTGCAGATTGGTGGAGAGCTGGTCGAAATCCATGGAAGCCGAGTCTTCCTGGAGAAGCTCGAGGAGCTTCTTGGAGCGTTCGTGCGCGATCTTGGGTGCCGCGGTGGACGCGGTGGAAACCGTCATCAGCACGATGGGAGCGTCAATGCGAGGCCTGAACGTTCCGAGCCCTTCAAGGCCGGTCGGGACCACCGAGTCCTGCGATCCGTAGGCGCGTGCGGCGCGAGAGTCTTCGATCGCAAGCAGTCGGCGCAGATCTTCGGCGCTGTACACGCGCATGGTGCGCTGGTCGTAGTACAGGTTCTGCCTCCAGAACTCGGAGTCCTGGGAACGATTGATGCCGATCGCGATCCAGTGCCCGGTCGCCAGATAGCCCAAGTCGGCCCCGCCGGTCTGGTCCTTGGTGTCGCCTGCGTAGAACTGAACGGTGTAGTCCATCAGCACGACGTTGCACTGATGGCCCAGGATCTGCTTGGCGGCTTCGATCCCAAGGGCCACGCCTGGCATCGCCGGGCTGGGAATGATCGTCGAGAGTGAGTTGGCCAGCTTCTGAACGCCCCCGATCAGTGAGAGCGTGCTCTGGTTGTCTTCCTTCTTGATGTCGATCAAGCGGAGCCGGAAGTACGGCGGAAACTTCGCGTCCCAGTGCTCCTGCACTTCCACCACAAGGTTGTCAAAGGCGAGCTCTTTCCCTGCCGGAACGTCGCGCTGGTACCACACCACCAGCGGGGCAATGGGCTCGTTGGCCTCCTTGATCGCAATGTCGAGCACCACCGCGACATCACGCGTGCCCGACCCGCCGGGTGTGACAACCTTGTTGACGATCACCGTCAGCGGATTGGTGTGGCGAACCAGCTTGGGAAGTTGAAGCGTCGGGGCGGGCGGCTCATAGGCCGGGGCTCGTGCTGGCGACGCGCAGCAGCCTGAGGTCTGGGCGCCGGTTGCCATCGCCGCGGCGGGAGCTGTGTTGGAAGTGGTCCGACTCTGCGGAGTGCTTGGGGCCCCAGGGGCGATCGGGGTGTTTGCGGCATTGAGTGCCAGAGCCTTCTCGACGAGCTCATTGGCTTGGAACGGCGCCAGAAGCTGACGCATGTCCGGGCGCACGCCGGTCGGTCCGAGCTCGAGCGGATCGCTCAGGTAGAACGCGCGGGCCTCGGAGTACGTGCGGGCGGTCGTCGCAACGTACATGTCGTTGCCGCCGATCTGCGGGTTCGTGCAACCCATCGGTCCGATCAGGACCGCAGCCAGCGCAAGCGAACCCAGGACACACATGGCGCGAGATGACATCGGGATCCCCCTTCGGAAGGGGAGCATCTTCGCGCACGCAATATTGCCAACGCAACACAAAAGTGATCGACAATTCGCGGGCCCGAAAGCTCGGATCTGGGTCAGTTGTCTCGGGTTGCACGGTGCGAAAGCACAGGCCTGAGCCGGGACCTCACACCCGCTCGAAGACCGCCAGCTCGTGCCCATACCAGAGCATGTTGATGCGCTTGTGAACCACGCGCTTGAGGCCCACCGCGCCGAGCATCGTCGTCACGTCCGCGATGTGCGGGATGTCGATGTGCTCGCCCGCCAGCACCAGATCGTGCAGCCTGCTCGCGTTGGGGCGGATCAGCCCCTCCGGGTACACGTCCTTATAGATGAAGCGCCCGCCGGGCGGGACCGCCAGTGCAGCTTGCTCCAGCAGGGCCCGGTGGTGCTTCCGACCCACGTGGTGCAGCACGTCGCAGAGCGTCACGCACGTGAATGGGCCCTGGGGCCAGGGGTCCTCGACCCCCAGGCGCAAAAACTGCGGCTTGGCCCCCAGGAAGTTGGGCAGGTTGGCCTGCGCCAGCTCGATGGCCTTTGCGGAGCTGTCAAACCCCGTCAGTGACGCGGGGGAGCGGGTGAAGCCGATGAGGCCCAGCAGCAGGCCCCCGCCGCAGCCGATATCCAGAACGGCCGCGTGTTCCGGCACGTACTCCAGGATCGCCCCGAACGGGCAGATCGAGGGGCGATGGTGCTGGAGCCTGCGCAGCATCCCGGGGCCGCGGGTGAACAGCCGGCGGGCGATGCTGCGGAGGGCCGCGGGTGAGTATGGGTCGGGGCTGGCCATGGGGTCGGCAGACGGATCGGCGAAAGGGTATATCGTCGCTTCGGGCAGATGGTTGAGGATTCGGGGCCGCTGCAGGCGCGCCTCGGGACGGAGGTTGAGCGTGGGACTCCTGACGCCCGTCATGCGGGCGATGCACAAGCCGATCTACGAGCACCGCATGCGCGAGCTGGTGCGCTGCATCATCCCGCACCTTCGCGAGGGCGATCGCGTGCTCGACGTCGGTTGCGGCAACGGCACCCTGGGCCGGGCCATCATGGACGCGCCCGACTGCCCCAAAGGCGTCGTCGTCGAAGGCCTCGAGCGGGCGGTGCGCGGCGGGGAGCCCATCAAGGTCCACGCGTACGACGGCGTCAGCATGCCCATGCCTGACGACTCCTACGACATGGTCATCGTCGCGGACGTGCTCCACCACGAGCAGGACCCCGAGCGCCTGCTGCGGGAGTGCCGTCGGGTGACCAGACGCCTGGTCGTGATCAAGGACCATCAGGTCAAGGGCTTGCTGGCCCAGCAGCGGATCAGCTTCATGGACTGGGCGGCCAACGCGCCGTACGGCGTGCCTTGCCTGTATCGGTACAACACGCCTTCGCAGTGGGCCCAGGTGCCGCGAACGCTGGGCATGGGCGTTGCGAAGGAGCACTCGGGCATGGATCTGTACCCCGCGGGATGGAACCTGGTGTTCGGACGCAAGCTCCAGTACATGGTGTTCCTGACCAAGGGCTAAGCCAAGCGGCGGCACGCACGACGATGAACCGACTGCTCGCACTCATCAAGCTCGCCAGGCCCCACCAGTGGGCCAAGTCGGTGTTCGTCCTGATCGGCCCGCTCTACGGCCTGCGGAACTTCGAACGCGCCTCCTGGGGACAGGTCATCACCGAGGCGGTCGCGGCTGCCATCGCCTTCGCGCTGGCCTCCAGCGCGTGCTACGCGGTGAACGACATCCTCGACGCCGAGGCCGACCGGGCCCACCCCCGCAAGAAGAACCGCCCGGTCGCGTCCGGCGCGGTCTCCAAGCCTCTGGCGTGGGGTTTCGCGGGCGTCCTGGCCCTGGCTGCGGCGGCAGCGACCCTGCTCATCCCGGCCCAGTTCAGGCCCTGGGTCCTGGCGCTGGTCGCGATCTACGCGCTCAACGTGACGGCGTACTCGGCGATCTTCAAGCACATGGTCATCGCGGACGTGATGTCCCTGGCGCTGGGCTTTGTGCTCCGAGTTCTGGGAGGCTGCGCGGCGGTGGGCATCGGGCCGACGACCTGGCTTCTGAACTGCGCGTTTTTCCTGGCGATGTTCCTGGCGCTGGGCAAGAGGCTCGGCGAGCGCAAGATGCTCGAGAACGCTCAGGCGGCCCGCGCCGTGCACGGGAAGTACACCGACGACATTCTGCGCATGACGATGATCGCGACCGGCGTCGCGCTGCTCATCACGTATGCCGGGTACGTCCAGGACCAGGCCCACGCCTACACCCTGATCCTCGGCGGGGCCCACGGCGTCGCGGGCGTCTTGGAACGGGGCGGGCTCAACCTGCTCTGGTTCACGATGCTCCCAGCGACCTACGGCCTGTTCCGCTGCATCGTTCTGGTCGAACGAGGCGATTACGACGACCCCACCGAACTGGCGATCGCCGACCGGGGGATGCAACTGGCGGGGCTGATCTTCGTGGCGCTCACCGGCGGGCTGATGTGGTGGGCGCAGGGGCGGTGAGGGGCATTGGGAGTCCGCGTCGTGCTTGCGACGGGGTTCTCCCGCTTGCGCGGGAGGCTCTGACGGAGTTGGATTGACCCGGTCGGCCCTTCGGCACCCTCCTTTCCACAACCTATCCAGAACATGGCCGGAACCCGGTGGGCGGGGTGGGCGTCGGAGTCTGTCCGGCCCTTGGCTGGCCCTTTGGGGGGCTGGCGGAGGCTCGGCTTTGGTAGTCTGATCGGCCCCGCGGAACGTGTGCTGCCCTTTGGGGTTGGCGCCCCTTTGCGGGGCGTGTGTGTTCCCGGTTCGGGTGGTGGTTTCGGATTGGGTGTGCAGCCAAACTGGCGGGCCTGTTCATCGTGCGGGGCAGGCCGCAAGGAGACGTGTGATGCGAGCGGAGTTCAATGGGAAAACGGTCGGTTCCTTGGCCATGGTGCTGGTCATCGCGGCCGGGTCGGCCTTCGGCTTCCAGCAGGCCCAGCCTCAGAATCCCCCGGCAGCGGGCGGCATCCCCGGCGGGGTTCCCGCGGGCGCTCAGTCGGCCGGGCCGATGGGCTTTGATCCCGCGGCCAAGGGCGGGGACGAGGATCCCAACAGCAAGCTCCGCCCCTTCGCGGACGTGAGCAAGGGCTTTGAGAAGGTGGTGTCCACCGCCGACGGCGTGAGCTTCTACGGCCTGTGGAAGCGCGAGCGCGACGGCGAGATGCTCGCCGAGTTCCCCCGCGGGTGGGAAGGCCAGAAGCACTTCCTGGCGATGACCGTCGCGTCGGGCGAGGAATACGCCGGCCTGCAGGCGGGCGATATGTACGTCTACTGGAAGCGCTTCGACAACCGCCTCATGCTCATCGAGCCCAACCTGGGCACGCGCTCCACGGGCGATCAGGAGAGCAAGAGCTCGGTCAAGCGCCTCTTCACCGACCGCGTGGTCCTGGACATTCCGATCATCGCGATGGGCCCGAGCGGGCAGCCTGTGATCAACATGCGTGACCTGCTCGTGGACCGCGCCGAGATCTTCTTCGGTGGTTCGGCCCGGGGCTCCAACAAGAGCCTGGCGCGGATCGAGACCGCCAAGGCCTTCCCGCAGAACATCGAGATCGGCTTCACGATGCCCACCGCCGGCGGCATCCTCAAGACCTTCCACTACTCGATCAGCCTGCTCCCGGAGAGCACCGGTTACCAGCCCCGCACCGCCGACGAGCGCGTGGGCTATTTCACCACGGTCTACCGCGATCTGGGCAAGTTCACCGACGAGGACAAGTGGATCCGCTACATCAACCGCTGGAACCTCGAGAAGGCGGACCCCAAGCTCAAGCTCAGCCCGCCCAAGGAACCCATCGTGTACTACATCGAGCACTCGGTGCCGGTGCGGTACCGCCGGTTTGTGCGCGAGGGCATCGAGTACTGGAATGACGCGTTCCGCAAGGTCGGCATCGACAACGCGATCGTCGTCTACCAGCAGGACGAGGCCTCGGGTCAGCACATGGAGAAGGACCCGGAGGATGTGCGGTACAACTTCGTCCGCTGGCTGAGCAACGACATCGGCACCGCGATCGGGCCGAGCCGCGTGCATCCGCTCACGGGCCAGATCCTCGACGCCGACGTCGTCCTGACCGACGGGTGGATCCGCTACTTCTGGTTCAACTACAACCAGGTCCTCCCCGAGATGCTCATGGAGGGCTACAGCCCGGAGACGATGGCCTGGCTCGAGACCCGGCCTCAGTACGACCCGCGCGTGCTCATGGCGCCGCCCGAGCAGCGCGACGCGATGGTCGCGCAGCGCATGCAGCGCGGCATCACCGCCTACGGCGGGCACCCGATCGCGATGGCCCAGAACCAGGGAAGCGGGTACATGCTCGGCGACCACGAGTACGACGGTCTCATGGGCCGCCTCTCGCAGGTCAACGGCCTGTGCATGGCTGCCCAGGGCAAGGGCTACGACGTCGCCATGATGCGGATGGCCCTGGACATGTTCGACGACATGCAGGACCCGCCCGCCGAAGGCGACAAGAAGGATGAGAAGAAGGACGACAAGAAGGAAGAGAAGAAGGAAGAGAAGAAGGAAGAGAAGAAGGAAGAGAAGAAGGCCGACCGCCTTGATGGCATCCCGGACTGGTTCGTCGGTCCGCTGCTGAAGGACCTGGTCGCGCACGAGGTCGGCCACACCCTCGGCCTGCGTCACAACTTCAAGGCCTCGAGCATCTACAGCTTCGCGCAGCTCAACAGCGAAGAGTGGAAGGACAAGAAGCCCCAGACCGGCTCGGTCATGGACTACACGCCCATCAACATGCTCGTCACCAAGGACGGGCAGGTCCACGGCAACTTCGGTCAGACGGTCATCGGGCCGTACGACCTGTGGGTGATCGAGTACGGCTACGGCACAGGCGATCTGAAGGAAGTCCTCAAGCGCGCCGCCGAGCCCGAACTGGTCTACGCCACCGACGAAGACACCTGGGGCCCCGATCCCTTGGCCCGCCGGTATGACTTTGCGGCCAACCCGCTCGACTACGCCAAGAGCCAGATCGAACTGGCCAAGTACCACCGCGGCCGGTTGCTCGACAAGTATGTGAAGGACGGGCAGTCCTGGGCCCGCCTGCGTCGCGGCTACGGCACGACCCTGGGCATGCAGGTCCGCTCGGTGAGCATGATGGCCAACTGGGTCGGCACGACCTACGTGAACCGCGACCGTAAGGGCGATCCCAACGCCCGCGATCCGGTGACCCCGGTCCCGGCGGCGACGCAGCGCGACGCCCTGAAGTTCGTCATCGAGAACTCGTTCCGCGATGACTCCTTCGGCCTCACGCCCGAGCTGCTCAAGAAGATGACGACCGACCGCTGGCTCGACAGCGGCGGCTACACCGAAGCGATGGAAGACCCCGCGTTCCCGATCCACGATCGGATCATGGGGATCCAGTCCTCGGTCATGACCTCGCTCATCAACCCCACCAAGATGCGCCGCCTGTACGACAACGAGTACCGCATCCCGGGCGATCAGGACGCGCTGACCCTCGCCGAGGTGATGGACACCCTCACCAAGGAAGTCTTCAGCGAGCTCTCCGCCGGCGTGGGCAAGAAGTTCACCGCCCGCCAGCCCATGGTCTCGAGCCTCCGCCGGAACCTCCAGCGCGAGTACATCGAGCGCCTCATCGACCTGACCCTGCCCGGCGCGGGCAGCGGGGCGGCGTACAAGCCGGTCTCCAACCTCGCGATGCTCAAGCTCCGCGAGATCAAGGACCTCATCGGCAAGTACGTTGACAAGGACAACAAGCCCAACCCCGACCTTGATCCCTACACCGCCTCGCACCTGGTCGAGGCCAAGGTCCGCATCGAGAAGGCCCTCGACGCCGACTACATCTACAACGGCATGGGCGGCATGGGCTCCCTCGGCTTCTTCCTCAATGGCAAGACCACCGAGCAGACCCCCGCGCAGAAGCAGGACCCGGTCCGCTGAACAGGTCCAGGACTGATTGAGTCCGCATCACGGATTGAACCCAAGGGGTCGGGCGCTTGCCCGGCCCCTTTTCATTTCCTGGCTTCGGGTGAACTAGGGCTTCATGCGAAGGACGGCTTCGAGCTCGAGACGCCTTCCTTCAGCGCGCGCACGCCTGACGCCAGAGCTGCCGGACCGTGGACTCAAAGCGGGTGCAGAAGGCTCGCTCGTCGAGCAGCGGGCTCTGGCGGAGACGCTCACGCATGGTCCCGCGCATGGACGCCAGCGCTTCACGGCCCGAGGCTACGCGCTGGGCCAGTGTGACGTACTCATCGGGTGAACGCGCGACGAGTTCGGAAAGTCCCGCGCACGCGAGCAGCGAGGGGCCGACGCGTGACGCGTGGCGGTCGCCCGCGAGCGTGATCGTGGGAACGCCTTGCCAGAGCGCTTCGCAGGTGGTGGTTGTGCCGTGGTAGGGGAAGGTGTCCAGCGCGATGTCGATCTGGCTGTAGAGCTCCAGATGCTCGCGCGTGGAAGAGGTCCACGCAAGGCAACGCACGCGTTCGGGCGCCACGCCTCTTGAACGCAGCCCATCACGGAAGCGGGCTTCGGTGCGGGGCGATGCGAAGCGTCCCTTGAGCAGGAGCGTGGAGTCGGGAACGGTCCCGAGCACACGGGCCCACAGATCGAGCGTCGCGGGGGAGATCTTCTTGATGTTGTTGAACGAGCCGAAGGTGATCGGGCCCGAGGTTGGGCGCGAGGCGACGTCCGGTGCTTCGGGCCTCGGGCGATAGCACAGGAAGCATGGGTCGAGCCGGACCAGCTGCTCGGTCGCCAGCGCATCCGAGTGTGGGCCGGGCGGATCCGTGCGCGCATCGACGAAGCGGGCGTCGATGGAGGTGAGGCCCGTGGTGTCGGGATAGCCCAGGTACGTGATCTGGAGCGGCGCGGGGCGCAGCGCGAGCACGCCCAGCGTCGCGCCGCCGGTGTGACCCGCCAGGTCCACCAGCACGTCGATGTTCTTGCTCGCGATGAACCGGGCGAGGTTGGCTTCGGCCTTGCTCGGAATCTCGGGAGAAGCCGCGATGCAGGGCGTGTCGTGGAACTCGCAGAGCTCGCGGAGCATCTCGGTCACATGGTCCGGGCTGGCGGTGGTCGAGAAGCACACCGGCGTGAACGCATTGCGGTCGTGCCCCGCGAGCAAGGGTTGAATGAACCAGGCGACCGAGTGATCCCGGAAGTCGGGCGAGAGATACCCGATGCGCAGCGGGCGATCGGGGCCCGAAGCCTTGGGGGGCGGGAGTCTGAGCGTCGCACGAAGCTGGTCGGCCTTGGGCTGGACGAGCGTGCCGTAGTGCCGATGCGTCTGTGCGATCGCGTCGGGCGACGCCACGCTCGACGCCTGCAGCGCGAAGCAGAGCGATGCGCAGGTGCGGGCGTCCGCGGGCGCGAGCTCCATGGTGCGCCGGTGCTCCGCGATCGCCGCTTCGGTCTGCCCACTCCCTTCCAATGCCCGCGCCAGCGTGCGGCGCAGGCCCAGATGCGTCGGGTGCTTCTGCAAGGCAGCGCGCAAGGCATCCTCGGCCTCGTCGAAGTGCTGAAGCTGGGTCAGGCAAGTGCCCAGCCCAAGAGCAGCATTCGCGTTGTCGTGCTGGAGCGCCAGCGCTGCGCGGTAGCTTGTCTTGGCGGCCTCCCAATCGGCGGTCATGGCGCGGGCGTTGCCGAGCGTGACGTGCGTCTCCGCGACATCCGGAGCCAGTCGCGCTGCGTCCTGCGCGGGCGCGATCGCCTGGGCTGCCTTTCCGAGGTCGCAAAGGCACAGCGCCAGCAGCCTGAGCGCCGCAGCATCTTTGGGCGTGCGCGCCAGATGAGCCCGCAGCGCGTCGGCAGCGGCAGCGGGGTTCCCCCCCCGCCGGAGCGCCACCGCGTACTGGACAGCATCGTTCATGACGCTCCGCTGTTGGATCCGTGGCGTGAGGCACACCACGTGCGCCACATCTGTCGGAGGGCCTGCTCGAACGCGCGGGCGAAGCCCGGGCCATCACCCAGAGGCGACGAGGCGAGGCGCTGGCGCATGCCCGCGCGGAGGCTGGTGAGTTTGGCGGGATCGCGGGCCAGGTCGACCGCGGTTTGCACGAAGGCCTCGTCGCTGCCGCAGGCGAACTCGGGGAGTCCGACCGCGTTGAGGAGCGAGAGGCCGACGCGTGAGGCGTGGCCCGGGCCGATGCGCGAGACGACCGGGAGGCCCATGTGCATGGCCTCGCAGGTCGTGGTCGTGCCGTGGTACGGGAAGGCGTCCAGCGCGATGTCGGCCTGGTGATAGACCTCGAAGTGATCGCGGGGGTTCGGGGTCATCTTGCGGAACTCGAGCCTTGAGGGATCGACGCCGTGCTTGGCAAACTCGGCGCGGTACGTGCGTTCGGTGAGACTGACGAGATAACTTCCCTTGAGCAAGAGCCTCGTCTGAGGGGCTGCGATGAGCACCTTGGCCCAGAGCTCGATCAGGCGCGGATTGATCTTCTGCAGCGCGTTGAAGGACGTGAAGGTCACGGGGCGATTGTGCTTCACCGAGGGTGGGGGCTCGACGTCCGGCGCCTGCTCGGGCGGGCGATAGCACAGGAAGCAGCGCGGCAGGCGCACAAGCTTCTCGTGCGCGAACGCGTCGGCCCCTGGCCAGTCCGCGGGAAGGCCGATGCGGGTGGCGCTGTCCGAAGGAGGATCGGTCCACTCGTCCACGATGCGGTAGTCGATGGTGGGAAGGCCGGTCGTGTTGGGGTATCCAAGCCAGGTGGCCTGCACCGGCGCGGGCTTGCGGATCAGGGCGTAAAGCCCGTTGCCCGCCATGTGACCCGAGAGATCGATCGCGATGTCAAGCGCGTCATCGCGAAGCTTCTGCGCCAGCTCCTTGTAGCTCAGGGATGCGACGTGCTCCAGACGCCCCTTGGAGGCGAGCCTCCGCGTCGTGTCGTCGTAGCGCTCGTCGCGGTGGTACATGATGGGCTCAACGCGGGCGCGATCGAGATTCTCGAGCAAGGGCTCGAAGAAGTAGGCGCACGAGTGGAGCTTGAAGTCCCCCGACACGAAGCCCACGCGGAGCGTGCGCTCCGGATCGGGCGTGTTCGTGTGAGGCGCAGGCGTCGTCTTGATGTACGACATCGCGACGCGCCCGAACTGCCTGTGCGCATCGGCGATTTCGCCCAGCGGCACGTTCGGGATGTAGTTGAGCACGTGGCACAGGTCCGCGCGCAGGTCCGGATGGTCGGGCACCGCTTCGAGCCCGCGCCGGATGACTTCCAGAGCCTTCCCCGAGAACCCCTGCATCAGGTTCATCATCAGATAGACGTGCCAGATGTTCGAGTCTGTCCGACACGCGGCGACGCCCCGCTCGAAGGTCGCGGTGGCGCCCTCGAAATCGTCCAGGTAAAGCTGCGCGCCCGCGAGGCTCTCGTAGGCGCGGGGCACCTGCGGGTTGATGCTCAGGAGCTGGCGATAGACCTCGATCGCCTTGCCCTGCTGCTTGCGGGCGATCTCCAGCGCGCCCTGCGCATCGAGCATCTCGATCAGATCGCGTCCCGCGACCTTGCAGGCGCGGAGGCGATCAAGTGTGAACTGGGCCGCCTCGTGCTGTCCCGCGCGGGTCTGGGCGCGCGTCAGAAGCAGGAGCCCCGCGATGTCGCCCGGCTTGCGCAGGAGCGCCTTGCGCAGGATCTCCACCGCGTCGGCGTCCTTGCGGGCTCGCATCAGCGCGGCAGCCTGATCCATCGCGATCTGGAGCGGTGTCTGATTCATGATTGAGGAACATCCTTGGCGCACCGATCGGCCCACATGCGGCGCAGGGCGGCACCGAAGGACGAAGCCAGCCTGCTGCGGTCGCACAGGCTCGACCCCAGAAGATCGTTCCGAAGCGTTCGCCTGAGCATCACAAGCCTCTCCGGGTCACCCGCCAGCTCACGCGCCCTGGTCGCCAGTGCGGCCGCATCCGCGCAGATCAGCTCGGGATGACCCACGCTGTGCAAGAGCGAACATCCGACGCGCGAGGCGTGCGCCGGTCCGGGCATGGTGAGGACGGGCACGCCCATGAGCATCGCCTCGCAGGTCGTGGTGGTGCCGTGGTATGGGAAGGTGTCCAGCGCGATGTCGACGTCGGCGTACTGGCTCAGATGGCCTCGGTAGTCGTCCGCGTGGGTGCGAAGCTCGACGCGTGCGGGGTCCAGGCCGCCGTCTTTCAGCCAGCCCAGGACGCGCTCGCGGGTTGCGGTCTGCCTGAAATCGCACTTGATCACAAGCTTGGCGCCTTCAATCGGCGCCGCGGCCTGCGCCCACATCCGGGCCAGCGGTTCGTTCAGCTTCTGGATCGAGTTGAACGAGCCGAAGGTCACGTGCCCGCGCGTCACGCACGGCGGGGGCGCGGGCTCGTCGATCCCCGCTGGTGGGCTGTAGCACAGAAACGGCGCGGGAAGGCGCACGAGCGTCTCGGTCGCCAGGGCTTCGGCGCCGGGCGGATCGGTGATCTCGTCCACGATGCGATAGTCGATCGTGGGGAGCCCCGTCGTGTTCGGATAGCCAAGGTACGTCGCGATCACCGGCGCGGGCTTGCGCGCCAGAGACCAGAGCCTGTGATCCGCGGTGTGCCCGCTCAGCTCGATGAGGATGTCGATCTTCTTGGAGCGGATGAGCGTGGGAAGCTCCCGGAACTCGACGTCCCGGCACATGATCAGTTCGCCATAGCCAGCGAGCCGTTCGGTGACCTCGTCCCGCTTGGACCACGTCGAAAAGAGCACGTGCGAGAAGCTCGACCGATCCAGGCCCGCGAGCAGTGGCTCCAGGAAGTACGCGACCGAGTGACGCCTGAGATCGGGCGAGAGCCAGCCGATCCGCAGGGGTCTTGCCGGCGTGAAATCCAGGTCAAACGGCGGCGGCGTCGTGCGAATGTGCGCCATCGTCTTGAGGCCGAACTCCTGATGGGCCTTGAACACCTCTTCGGGCGTCACGCCAGGCATGTAGTTCAGCGTCGCGCACAGATAGGTGTCGAGCTCGGGCCGGTCGGGCATCCGCGCCATCGCTTCGCGCAGGATCTCGGCGCTCCGCGGCGCGTTCCCGACCGAGAGCTCGAGTGCGGAGAGCGCCTTCCATGTGTCCGTCAGGTGCGGATGGGCCGCGACGGCCCGTGTCAGGGCGTCCCGAGCGCCGTCCAGATCGTCGGTGGTCAGGCAGAGATTCGAGAGGTCGACGTACGCGGACGTGTGCGAAGGTTCGAGTTCGATGATCCGCTCGAGCGTACTCCGCGCCTTGGCGCTCTCCCCTGCGGCTGCAAGCGAGCGGGCGAGCACGAGCAGGATCGAGGTGTTCCGCGAATCGAGCCTGGCGCCCTCGCTCAGATGGAAGATTGCGGTGCGGTGGTCCCCGGTCTTGGCCAGCGCCACGCCGAGCATGTAACGCAGCGGCGCGTGCGCGGGCGCTTTGCGGAGCAGGGGCAGCAGCAGATCGACTGCCTTCTGAGGCTTGCCGTCCTTGACGTGCTGCGACGCGATGACAAACGGATCGGTCACAGCGTCAACCCCTTGCTCTTGAGCATCGCGGCATACGCGCCTTCCAGCGCTCGCGCCAGCCCCGGCGCATCACAGAGCGGGCTCGCGAGCAGGGCCTGCGACACAGCGCTCTTGAGAACAGCACGACGTCCAGCGTCGGAGGCGAGTGTCACCGCTGCTTTGACGTACGCCTCCGGCGTCTGCGCGATGAGATCGTCAACCCCGCTGGGCACGCGTGGCGCGAGCGCCCGCAGGATCGAAACACCTACGCGCGACGCGTGTGTGGCGCCTGCGAGCGTGACAACGGGGAGCCCCATCCACAGCGCTTCGCACGTGGTGGTGGTGCCGTGGTACGGGAAGGTGTCCAGCGCGATGTCCGCCTTGTGGTACAGCGAAAGATGCTCCGCAAGCGACGCGGTCCGCTCGATGAGCTCGATCCGGCTCGCTTCAACGTTGTGCCTGGCCAGCCCGCCGAGGATGTGCTCACGCGCAGGCCGGGAGGTGAAGCCTTTGCCTTTGAGGACCAGTCGGGAGCCGGGAGTCTGCGCCAGGATCGCGCCCCAGAGGTCCAGGAGCTCGAGATTCACCTTCGTGATGGTGTTGAAGGACGCAAAGGTCACCGGGCGGGCGTCAACCTGTCCGGCATCAACCCGTTCGGAGGCGGCTGGGGGCGAGGGAAGCGGGGGCCTCCAGGACCAGATCGGGCGATCAAGCCTGAAGCGCTGCTCCGCGATCGGCGCGGCGGCATCAAGCTCGGGCGGATCTGTCAGCGTGTCGACGAGCCGGAAGTCGACATTGGCGATGCCGGTTGTGTTGGGATAGCCGAGGAACGACGCGACCACGGGACAGGTCGTGTGCACCAGCACGCCCAGGCGATGGCCCACAGTGAGCCCCGCGAGGTCCACGAGCACGTCGATGCGATCGGATTCGAGCTGCGCAAGCACGCTCCGGTCGTCGGTCCTGGCGATGTTGCGCCACGCGTGCGCCAGGCCCTTGAGCCTCGCGGTCACCGCGTCTTCTTCGCTCGTGGTGGCGTAGCACGTGACGTGCACGCGCTGGGGATCGTGCGCCTGGAGCAAGGGCTCGAAGAAGAACGCGACCGAGTGCGTGCGGAAGTCGCCCGACAGGTATCCAACGCGGATCGGGCCCGGCTCGCGAGTCCGCTTCCTGGTGATGCCTGATGTTCCCAGCATCCCTCCGAGGGCTTCGTGCTCGCGCCAGATGGCCGCGGGCGAGATCCCCGGCAGATAGTTCAGCGCCTGGGCCAGCTCCTGCTGGAACACCCGGCGTGAAGGCCCGGGCGGGACGGAGGCCAATGCTTCGCGGAGGGCGGCGCACGCGTCCTCGATCCGGCCCACTTCGCCAAGCAGGCGCGCATAGTTGCGCAGCACGTCCGGACGTCGCGGCGGCTTGGCCAGTGCGGAGCTGTACGCGCGGAGCGCTCCCTCCAGGTTTCCCGCAGCGTGGCGCACGGCTCCGAGCGTGTTCAGCGCGACGATCTCGGTCGGAGCGCCCTTGAGAAGCTCGCAGGCACGCTCCGCGTGATAACCCGCCTGGTCGAGCCGGCCCGCTTCGAAGAGCATGGCAGCCAGCGCGTGGTGCAGCGTGGCCAGGCCCGGCTCGCGCTGGACGCTCCGGCGGAGCAGCTCGATGGCCTCGTCGGCCCGGCCCTGGGCCTTGAGCGCCATGGCCTGCTTGATGGCGTTCTCGATCGGGTTCACGCTCGGAACAGACTACGGGATCGCCCGGTCTCAGGAAATGCTCAGCGTGGGCTTGCTCTGCCCCTTCCGCATCGCGGCCAGGTTGATCTGCGCTTGCAGATTCGTGACCAGCTCTTCCAGGGCCCGCGCCAGCACCAGGTCCGCGCCGCTCTGGCCCGAGAAGTTCGCCGACGGGTTGCCCTCGTCCGAGTTCTTGCGGAGCGACATCGTGATCGGGATCGAGCCCAGGAAGGGCACGCCCAGACGCTGGGCCATGGCCTGCGCGCCGCCCCGGCCGAAGATGTCGTATTCCTTGCCGTCGTCGCCCACGAAGTAGGACATGTTCTCGACCACGCCCAGCACCTCGATGCCGAGCTGCTGGAACATGCGTGCGGCCCGGACCGCGTCGTCCTGTGCGACCTTCTGAGGCGTGCACACGACGACCGCGCCGGTGAGCTGGAGCGTCTGCGCCATCGTGAGCGAGATGTCGCCTGTTCCGGGAGGCAGATCGATGATGAGGTGGTCGAGCTCGCCCCAGTTGGTCTGGTCGGTGAGCTGCTTGAACGCGCCGTGGGCCATCGGGCCGCGCCAGATCAGAGGCTTGTCGGGATCGACGAGCTTGCCGATGGTGATGGCCTTGATGCCGTGGACCGCAAAGGGCTGGAGCATCCCGCCGTGCACCTGCTGCTCGAGGGCGTCGAGCCCGAGCATGGTGGGGAAGGACGGGCCGTAGATATCGCCGTCCATGGCTCCGATGGCCATTCCCCGGCGGGCCAGTCCGACCGCGAGGTTGATCGCGACCGAGGATTTGCCGACGCCGCCCTTGCCCGCGCCGACCGCGATCACGTGGCGAACGCCCTGGATCCCAGTGGGTCCCGCGGGTGTGGCAGCGGCCTGGCCGCTGAGGCGGATGGGTCGATGGCCGTCGCTGGGGGGTGAAGACTGGTTCATGGGTGGGCTTGGTTGTTTGGCCTGCGGCTGGGGCTCGGGGGGGGATGAAGCGGCCCCGACTGCGCCGGAATTGCCGGTCGAGCGGTGGGTGTGCAGAACGGTCCCGCCGTGATCGACGTATTCGATGATCAGCGAGTCGATGGCGACACCCTGGCCGTCGGCGGGGGCTGCGGCCCGCTTGCGGATGGCGGCCTCGGCGTCCCGGGTGAGCTGTTCACGGAGATGTGCGGGGAATGTTTGGTTCCAGTTGAACTTGATGGAGACGAAGGTGTCACACACCGCGGACCAGAGAAAGATCCCGGCTTTGACGGGATCGGCAAAACCGGGGGCCTGACCCCGGTTCGGGCTGGAGGGGTGGCTTCCGGCCGCCGATATCTCGGCAGGGATTCGGACCGAAGCCAGAGCGGCAAGGACGTCGTCTTTGGTGAGGGCCATCAGGAGTTCCGCATCGAAGGTTTGGACGTCAAAAGCTAGGCAAACCGGCAGGGGCGGGTCGCGGGATGGAAGGCCGGCGATCCAGAACTTCCGGAATTCCAGCGGCACCGACAAGGTTCTGCTGGAGAATGATCAGTCAATCAAGAGGAGTGTTCACGATGGATCGCATGCTGAAGGTGGGTGTGGCGGCGCTGTTGCTGGCGGCGGGTTCCGCGTTTGGTCAGGAGCAGGCCCAGCCTGCCCAGACGACGCCGGCCACCGAATCCAAGAACGCGGTCGTCAAGCCAGCGGTGAAGCCCTCGGGCTCGCCTTACTGGATCTGGGCTGACTACCTCAACGGCCTGAAGGTCATCCGCCAGGGCGCGCAGACCAACCTCAGCGTGACCGAAGAGCAGGAAAAGACCATCCGCGAAGTCTCCCAGGAGTTCCGCACCAAGTACGCCGAGTTCATGCGCGCCAACCGCGCCGAGCTCGTTGAGCTCCGCGCCAAGCTCGGCAGCGAGAACACCAATGGCGAGTACGCCGAGCACGAGCTCGTCGAGGCCTCGACGGGCGCCGGCGTTGCTCCCAAGCAGGTCGAGCGCGAGATCAACGAGGCCGAGAAGACCGTCACCGCCCTCAAGCAGGGCACGCCCGAGTGGCAGGCCGCGATGGACCGCTTCCGCGCCCTCCTGGCCGAGGCCCCCAAGGCCGAGGAGTACAAGGAGCGCGTCAACGCGGTCCTCACCCCCGAGCAGCGCACCGCGGTGAAAACCCGCGCCGAGGAGTCCTACAAGAACCGCGCTCAGCGCGCTCAGAGCCAGGCCGAACAGATCAAGAAGCTCGAGAGCGTCGTCGCGGCCTACAACATCAACAACCCCGCCATCCCGGAGCACATCCGTGAGCGCTGGGCCAAGGTCGACACCGCTACCCGCTTCAAGATGATGCGCGGCATCGAGCAGCGCCTGAAGTCCAATGGCGGCACCTGGGACCCCATCCCCAACAAGCAGGGCACCCAGGCCACCGCGCCGGCTGAGCAGCAGACCCAGCCCGCCGAGCCCCGCTAAGCCATCCCACATGCCTCCTCGAACCGGCGGGTTCTCCCGCCGGTTTTTTCATGGATATCCAACCAAGAGCTCGTTTGTTTGTGTTGTGTTCGTATTTGATATTGGACTTGTGTCTTGGAAGTTTGGAGAACCTTTGGGGAGGGGGACCGATATAGACCAGCAGCGGAGCCTTGCTCCCTTCATCCTGATCTCTCTCTCCTCCAGCGGGGCGCTGTCTAACGATGGCGCCCTGCTTGTGGTTTTTGGGCCGGCTGACACTTGCGAAAGCCGGGCCCCTGCCAGAGCCAGGCCCCTGCGAGCGCCCGGCCCGCGCCACAGCCCGGCCCGATGGGCGGCTACGCTGGCGGGTCATGAAGGGCACTGTGCTGGTCACCGGCGCCGCGGGGTTCATCGGTTCGCATGTCTGCGCCGAACTGGCGCGGCGCGGGCGCAAGGTCGTGGGTGTCGATAACTTCCACGACTACTACGCTGCCCACCTGAAGGAACGCCACGCACGCGAGGCGGGGTTCGGCGCTTCGGGCGCCATGGAGCTGGCCCGCGTCGACATTTGCGACCAGGGGGCCATGCGGTCGCTCTTCGAGCGCGTCAAGCCCGAGAGCGTGATCCACCTGGCTGCCCGCGCGGGCGTCAGGCCGAGCATCGCCGATCCCGCGGGCTACGCGCACACGAACGTCACGGGCACCGCGGTTGTGCTCGAGTGCTGCCGGGTGACCGGCGTCGAGCGCGCCGTGTGCGCGTCGAGCAGCTCGGTCTACGGCGACTCTCCCCAGACGCCTTTCTCCGAGAGCGCCGACATCTCCGCGCCCATCAGCCCCTACGCCGCCACCAAGGCGTCCAACGAGCTTCAGGCGCGCACGCACGTGCACCTCACGGGAATGCCTGTGGGCATGCTCCGCTTCTTCACGGTCTTCGGGCCGCGGCAGAGGCCCGATCTGGCCATCAGCCTGTTCATGCGCAAAGCCCTGGAAAACCAGCCGATCACGATCTTCGGCGATGGTTCGACCAGCCGCGATTACACCTACATCGATGACATCGTCGCGGGCGTGCTGGCGGCGGAGGAGCGCATCGCATCCCATGGCTATCGCGTGTGGAATCTGGGCTCGGATCGCCCCGTGACGTTGGCGCAGATGGTGGAGTCGATCGGCAAGGTGGTGGGCAAGCCTCTGGAGGTCCGCCGGGAGTCCAATCAGCCCGGCGATGTGACGCGCACCTGGGCGGACCTGACCCGCAGCAAAGCCGAGCTTGGGTACGCACCAAGCACGACGTTCGAGCAGGGGCTCCAGAAGCAATGGGCCTGGCTCAAGGGCGCTGGTGCGTGAAGCTCTCCGTCGCCATCGTGTGCAAGAACAACGCGTCCACGATCGGTCGCGTGCTGGACAGTGTTTCCGGCGTGCTGGCGTCGCTGCGTTCCAAGGGACACGAAGGCGAGATCGTCGCGGTGGACTCGGGCTCGACCGATGCGACGCTCGACATGCTGAGCCGTGCCGCTGCTCGCGTCGTGCGCACGGAGTGGAAGGGGCACATCGCGACCAAGCAGATGGCGCTGGAGCTCTGCCAGGGCGAGTGGATCATCCATCTGGACAGCGATGAATCGCTCGAGCCCGAATGTGCCCGGGCGCTGGAGGCGTTCGTGCTCGATTCCCGCGGCGCGCGGGCTGCCCGCGTGAACCGCAAGGTGTGGTACATGGGCCGGTTTCTCGAGCACGTCTGGCAACCCGAGTGGAGATTGCGGGTGGTCCGGGGCGAGGACGTGCGCGCGGGTCTGGCCCGGTGGGGGGGCTTTGATCCCCACGACAAGCTCGAACTGGTTGGCGCAGCCGCCGGCGCGCCCGAGGTAGATTTGGCGGGAGACGTCCGACATGAGTCCTTCGTGAACATTGCCGACCACCTTGCCAAGCAGGTGGGCCACAGCCGGACTGCGGCCCGGAGCCTCTTCGACCGCGGCCAGCGCGGGAGCTACCGGCGGCTATTGATCTCGCCTGCGGGGGCGTTCTTCAAGCAACTGGTGTTCCGACAGGGCTGGCGCGATGGGTGGCGCGGGTGGGCCGCTTCGGCCTCGGCGGGCGTGGGGGCGGCCATGAAGCACGCGATCCTCATCGAACTGTCCGGACAGGCGGCCGAGCCCCGGGCTGCTGAGACGCCGGGGCCTTCCGACAAGGCCTAACCGATTGCCTGCTTGAGATTTGTGGTGTTTTTGCGCGGAACCCCAGCCCCCCGGGGTTGGGGGTTGCTTACGATGGGGTGCCGAGCGACCGGGATGGTTCCGGGCCGGCAAGAGGCTTCGCTTCCGCCGGGTGAAACGCGGGAGCGGGACGCGGGCGGGTGAAAACCCCCGGCGTTTGCACCAGAGCGGAAGGTTTGATGAGCCATCGAGAAGTTCCAGGCTCCGCGCCGGCGCGGGGCGAGGATTCGCCAGAGGCGGGTCATTCGGTCGATCAGGGTTTGTCGCAGGCGTTGCTCCGGGCTGAAGGCCTTGGGCATGACGTCGACTACTGGTCTGATCAGACGCCGGCGTCCAGGAGTGGCGGCATGAACATGGAAAACAACGCCGGTGATTCCGGTTCCGACGATCGCACGCCTCCCAAGGCGGACAGCCAGCAAGAGCCCAAGCCCGACGGTGGTCCGCGCAAGCGCCGCCGTCGCGGCGGACGCGGCCGTGGCCGTGGCAAGGGCCCCCGTCCCGATGGCCAGCCCGAAGGCCAGTCTGACGGCCAGACGGAAGGACAGTCCGGTCACGCCGAGGGTGATGCCGCCGACGACGAGGTCGAGGCTTCCCAGGACGTGAGCGCGACGTTGCCCGAAGTGGACGGTGAGCCCGCTCAGCCCGGTCCCGCGCCGGTGCTCGAGGTCGACGCCAAGCATCCGGTCGTGCATGACAGCCACGATCCGCAGTCGGGCGTCATCAAGACCCGCGGCGACACCTTTGACGCGTCCAAGACCTTCGCCGACCTTGGGCTGCGCAACAGCGTGCTCAAGGGCGTGACCGAGGCGGGGTTCACCAACCCCACGCTCATTCAGGCCCAGCTCATCCCCCGCGTGCTCTACGGCAAGGACGTGCTCGGTCAGGCCAAGACGGGAACGGGCAAGACCGCGGCCTTCGGCCTGCCGCTGCTGCACCTGTGCAACAAGGACGCGCCCTTCCAGGCGCTGGTCCTGGCGCCGACGCGTGAGCTGGCGATCCAGATCACCGACGAGATCAACGAGCTTGGCAAGTACACGCCCATCCGCGCCAGCACGATCTACGGCGGGCAGGCGATCAAGACGCAGGCCGACCAGCTCAAGAAGGGCTTCGAGATCGTGGTCGGCACGCCGGGCCGTGTGATGGACATGGTCCAGCGCGGGCTGCTGCACTTCAAGAACATCCGCTTTGCGGTGCTCGATGAAGTGGACCGCATGCTCGACATCGGTTTCCGCGAGGACATCCGCCGGATCTTGGAGATGACCCCGCCGACGCGTCAGACGGTGGTGGTCTCCGCGACGTTCACCGCGGAGATCGAGAAGCTCGCGCGGCGGTACATGCGCGATCCGGAGAAGATCACGACTTCGGGCGATTCGCTCACGGTGTCGCGCGTGCGCCAGTTCTATCTCGCGGTCAATCCGTGGGACAAGCGCCGCCTGCTCGTGCACCTGCTCAAGCACGAAGACCCCGCGATGACGATCGTCTTCTGCCGCCTGAAGCGCACCGTGGACGAGCTGGCCAAGAAGCTCTCCGAGAAGGGGATCGCGGCCCACGCGATGCACGGCGATCTCTCCCAGGGCAAGCGCAACAGCACGATGGAGCAGCTCCGCAAGGGCACGCTCGCGGTCGTGATCGCCAGCGACCTGGCCAGCCGCGGCATCGACGTCGAGGGGATCACGCACGTGATCAACTACGACCTGCCCGAGGACCCCGACCTGTACGTGCACCGCATCGGGCGCACCGCCCGCGCGGGACGCGACGGCGTCGCGTGGTCGCTGGTGACTCCCGAGCAGGGCGAGCTGCTCACGAGCATCGAGATGCTCGTGAACGCGGAAATCCCCAAGCTCGAGTACCCCGACTTTGTCGCATCGCCCAAGCCCGATGGCTGGCGTGACGCGGGTCCGGGAGGCCGTCCGCAGGGCGGACTCACGCTCGCCAACGCGCCCAAGGGCCCCGAAGCCCCGCCGGCGGAGAAGGTCAACCGCATCCAGGCCAGCACCCAGATGTCGCTGCCGGCCAAGGAGAGCGCCGACCCGAGCAAGTTCCCGGGAGGCGTCGTGCCGACCAAGCTTCCGCCCAAGCGGATGTTCGGGAAGATGCGCACGGGTCGGTGAGCGACATTCCGATCGTGGACGCGCGTCTGCGCGTCAGAGCCGAGCGGCGCAAGCCGCCGGCGGGATTTGCATGGCGTCGACATCGGCCCCGAGCGGTTTGTTGGTCGCGTTGCCGGTCGCTTGCGCGACGCGGCTCTGACGCGTCAATCTTGGAAATCGCGCACGTAGATGATTGCGGAGGCGAGGCTGGTCTGGTTCCAGAGGTAGCGCGTGCTGCCGTGCTCGGTCCAGAGTGAGCGGCTACGGAGTTTTTCGTCGGCATCTCGGAGTGCGCGCGTTGACCAGGACTTGAGCTGGTCCATCGCCTGCTCGGGCGTGTGCACGCCCGCGCTCACCACGACATGGACGTGGTTTGACCGGACATTGGCAGCGTGCAGGGTCCATCCGCGTCGCTCGCAATGCAGACCGATCGTGCGTCCAACGACGCTGCGGAGATCGGTGCTCATCCGGAAGGGAGCGTGCTTCAGGGCGAGCTCCCGGCGTCTGACCAGAGCTTCGTCGGGAGACAGGAACGGCGTGCCGAAGGAATGGTGGCGACGATCGACGCTCCCGCGAGCATCGCCGTGAAGCCAGGTGCCGTAGCAGGTCCATGTCAGGAAGTACGCGAGGGCACGTTCGGGCATGGCGGGAGTGTGCCAGCGACGTTCCAGCTCGCGGAGAGCGGTCCAGGATTGTGGTGGATTGTGAAGAACCGGCCGGGGAAGTGTGGGAAGCGGACGCAGGGTCGCACGGAGTTGTGGATGGGGGCGATCGGTCAGAGCCGAGCGGCGCAAGCCGCCGGCGGGCTTTGCATGGCGTCGACATCGGACCCGAGCGGTTTGTTGGTCGCGTTGCCGGTCGCTTGCGCGACGCGGCTCTAACGGACGCCGTTCGGACGCTTCCGCAGGGCCTTGTCCGGATTGATGTTCATCGATTCGGTCTGATCCGCACGCGCCGCCTAGCCTTGGGGCCATATGGCCCTCCATGTCCACGAATCGTCGAGCTGGGCGCAGGTCGCCCGGCGTTTGCGCGGCGCTGCTCCCGAAGCGTTCGCCGACCTTGGCCAGCCTTTGAACCTCATCGGCGGACGCTGGTGCGAGCCGGGCAATGGCAAGAGCTTTGTCTCGCCGGTTGACGGGTCCACGCTCGGGCGCCTGCCCATGATCGGGCTTGATGTGGCGCAGCGGGCGGTCGCCGGCGCGGCCGAGGAGTTCCCCAAGTGGGCTTCCACGCCGCTGGATGAACGCATCAAGCGCGTCCGCGAATGGCTCGTGCTCATGCGTCAGCAGCGCCAGACGCTTGCGCTGTGCCTGGCGTGGGAGCTTGGCAAGCCTTACGCCAGCGGGTTGAACAGCGCCGATCGCACCATCGGCGGCGTGGAGTGGTATTGCGATCAGATCGGCGCGATGCTCGACTCGGGTGGAACCCGCCGGGAACCGCTCGGCCTGGTCTCCAACATCGCGAGCTGGAACTACCCGCTGAGCGTGCTCGTGCACACCTGCATCGTGCAGGCCCTGGCGGGCAACTCCGTCATCGCCAAGACCCCGACCGACGGCGGAGCGTTCTCCATCACCGCGGCCTTCGCGATGGCCCGGTCCTGCGGCATCCCGGTGTCGCTCGTCTCGGGTTCGGGCGGACAACTCTCCGAGGCCCTCGTCCGCGGCGAGCAGGTCGCGTGCTTCTCGTTCGTCGGAGGCAAGACCATCGGACGTGACATCGCGGCCCGCATGCTCAAGCCAGGCACGCGCCACATGCTCGAGATGGAGGGCGTCAACGCCTACGGCGTGTGGAACTTCTCAGACTGGAACAACCTCGCCAAGCAGCTCAAGAAGGGCTTCGAGTTTGGGAAGCAGCGCTGCACCGCGTACGTCCGCTTCGTCGTTCAGCGCAACCTGCTCCCCGCGTTTCTGGAGATGCACCGCAGCGTCGTGCAATCGCTGAAGATCGGCCATCCGCTCGCGTCTCCCGAAGGCTCCGCGATGCCTCCCGAGCTCGACTTCGGGCCACTCATCAATGCGGCCAAGGTCGAGGAGATCCACAGCCAGATCTCCGAAGCGACCCACGGCGGGGCGCTGGAGCTCTACCGGGGCAAGCTCGATGATGCGCTGTTCCTGCCCGGACAGGACCGCTCGGCGTACATGGCGCCGGTGCTGCTCGCGAACCTGCCGCGGAGCACGCTGTACTTCAACGAGCCCTTCGGCCCGGTGGACACCGTGATGGTTGTCGACTCGCTCGAGCAGCTCGTGGACGAGATGAACGTGTCCAACGGGAATCTGGTCGCGTCGATCGCGACCGATGATCCCAAGGTCGCCGAGCGCGTGAAGTCCGAGAGCCGTGCATTCAAGTTCGGCGTCAACCAGGTGCGCTCGCGCGGCGACAAGGAAGAGTCGTTCGGCGGGATCGGCCAGTCCTGGAAGGGCTGCTTCGTGGGCGGCGCCCATCTCGTGCGCGCGGTCACCAAAGGACCCGCGGGCGAACAGCTCGCGGGCAACTTCGCGGAGTACACCAGGCTTCCCGAGAACATCTGAGCGTGCGTGGCTTGGCTCAGGCCCGCGCAGCGGCGAGCTGCCTGGGCGTGACGCCGGGCGAGAGCGCCAGCAGCAGGAAGAGCAGCGCCGAAGTCTGCGAGTTCACGTGGATGGTGTCGAACGCGCTCACCAGGAACAGGCCGATCAGCGCGAGCATGGGTCCGAGTTCGCTGGGCCAGCCTTGGGCGTGGAGCGTGCCTTCGCGCCAGGCGTTACGGATGCCGTAGCACGCGATGGCCAGGGCCAGTCCAAGGCCGATGAGTCCGGTGGTGGCCCCGGCGTGGAGCAGCGCGTTGTGCGCGTGGGCGTGCAAGTCGCGGCTTGCGGGGTCGATGCCCTGGGCGCGGAGCTTGGCGGCGCTCCAGGCGCGGAATCCGCCCGCGCCGACGCCTGCGACCGGGTGCTCGCCGAGGGCCTGCACGCCCCACCATGCCATCATGAGGCGAGCGCCGGTGTCGGTGCTGAAGTTCTTGTCCTTGATCGCTGCGGTCAGATCGCTTGAGGCCTGCTCGAGGCGGTGGCGCACGCCCGAGCCCAGCGCCAGGACGGAGGTCGCGATGAACAGGCCCGCGACGAGCAGCGCCAGCGCCACGCGCCCGGCGCGGGGATGTTGCTCACGCTGCGAAGAGTGAGGTTTCACAGTGAAGAGGATCAGCGTGATCGCGATGAGGCCGATGGAGGCGATCCAGGCGCCGCGCGTGCCGGTCGCGAAGATCGCCAGCAAGGTGATCGCGGTGCCGAGCAATCCCAGGACCCTTCCCCGGCCAGCACAGAAGAAGAGCGAGGCCAGGTGAAGGCCCAGCGCTCCGGAGAGGAGCGTGCCTCCAACGACGGGATCCCACCAGCCGCTGTTGCGCCCGGGCAATCTGTTCCACGTCAGCGCGGGGATGTGCAGCGCTTGTCCGAGCGCGTGCGCGAGCTGGGTGGCGTTGCCGATCAGGAAGCCGGTCATCGCCGCCGCGATGAGCATGCGCCGGTGCCTGAGCACCGGGAAGAAGAGCGGATAGAACCAGATCCAGCGCGTCGCGCCGGCCTGCTTGATCCCTTCGCGCACGTCGGGCGACCACGCGAGCGACGTCCATTGCCAGATGCAGAAGAGGGCCAGCGCGATGTACAGCGGCTGCACCATCGCCCAGCGGGCCGCGTTCAGGGTCGTGCGGAGTCTGGCGATGGTGCAGAGGAGCAGAGGCAGGCCCGCCCATTCGGTCATGGTCGTCGGGCCGAGCAAGGCGGCTGCTGCGATCATCGCGGCCCAGAGGTACACCCGCGCCGCCTTGGGGTCGGCGTCGAACGCGGCCAGGTCGCGCTCCGCCGAGGCGGGCTTGAGCCAGCCAGATCGACGCCAGTCTGTGGGCAAGGTCTGCAGCAACGGGGGCTCCGGGTCCGTACGGAATACTACCTTTGTTCGTCCGGGGCCTGCGGAATCGCGCCGCGGGGGATGCACCCTCGCCCGGATGGTGAACCGGGAAGGGCGTTGGCTCGTCCAATGGCGGGCCTCGCGTGCGGGCCTGCGGCTCAAGGCTGGAATCAGGCCGCCAGAGGGCGAAAGCCGAACCAATTCCGTCCCTTTGTCGATAGGATTGGGTGCAACGTTGGCAAGGGAAGTGAGGAACGCGTCATGACCGAAGTTCGCCGAGCAGTGAGCGCCGCGTCACGACGCCTGTTTTTCATTGACTTCGTGCACCGTTTCACATGGTCGCTGGCGGGCGTTCTGGTCTTGGCGATCGTCGCGCTGGTGATTGATCGCATCTTGGGTCTGATGCTCCCCTGGTGGAGCGTGCTGCCTGCGCTGGTCGGGGCGGCCGTCCTGATCGCGCTGGGCTGGACGATCATCACGCGTCGCAAGACCATGCAGGTCGCGGTGACGCTCGACGAAGCTGCGGGTCTGCGTGAGTCGCTCAGCACCGCGCTGGCGATCGAGAAGTCTCCGGACGCCTGGTCGGCCGCGGTGGTGGAGAACGCGCGGTCGCGGGCCGCGGGCCTGCGCGTGCGGAGCGTGCTGCCTCTGACCAGGCCACGTTTCGCGTCGGCGCCGATGTTCCTGGTCGTCGCGCTGGCGGCCCTGTGGTTCACGCTTCCGAACTGGGATCTGCTGGGTCGGATCAAGAAGGCGGAGGACCGCAAGGCGGAGCAGCAGAAGCTCGCGTCGGTGAAGGCGGAGGTGCAGGCCAAGGACAAGAAGCTCGATGAGCTTCTGGCCAAGGCCAAGGCGTCGGTGAAGAACGAGGAGGGCGACAAGGAGTCGCCTCCCGCCGAGAAGCCCGAGCCTCAGAACGCCGAGCAGGTCCAGCGCGCCGCGGTCAAGAAGCTCACCTCGATCACCGAGAAGCTCGACCAGATGAAGAACGGCGAGAAGGCCCAGCAGTTCCAGGCGATGAAGGACGCGATGCGTCAGCTCCGTCAGCCCGGCGATGGGCCCCTCAACGAGTTCGCGCGGCAGATGGCCCGGGGCAACTTCGAGGCGGCCAAGCAGCAGCTCGACGAGCTCTCCAAGCAGCTTGCCGAGGGTTCGCTCTCCGATGAGCAGAAGGAGCAGGCCAAGGCCCAGCTCAAGAACCTCGCCGAGCAGCTCGACAAGCTCTCCAAGAACAACAACGCGCTGCAGAACAAGCTCGAGCAGGCCGGAATGAGCCGCCAGGACGCCAAGAAGGCGATGGCGACCCCCGAAGGTCTGCAGCAGGCGCTGGAGAAGCTCAGCCAACTCAGCCCCGAGCAGAAGCAGGCGCTGATGCAGATGGCCGCCAGCTCCGCCAAGGCGAACCAGCAGTGCCAGGGCATGAGCCAGGGCATGCAGCAGATGGCCAACGGGATGAGCCAGTCAGGCATGGACCAGCAGGGCATGCAGGGCATGGAGCAGACCCAGGGCGAACTCTCGCAGGCCGAGATGATGTCCCAGGAAATGGCCTCCGTGGATGCGGCCATGTCCGAGGCCCAGGCCCAGCTCCAGGAACTCGGCGAGTCGATGTCCGAGGGCGCCGGCAGCCAGGGCAGCAAGGACGGCCAGCAGGGGCAGGAAGGGCAGGGAGGCGACGGCCAGCAGCAGGGCAATGGAGGTCAGGGTGGGCAGGCCGGTTCGCAAGGCGGCAAGGGCGGGAAGGGCCGTGGCGCCGGATCCGGTCAGGGCCAGTGGAGCAGCGGCGATGCGAGCCGTCGGGGCAGCGGCAGCGGCTCGGCCGGTCGTTCCAACGGCGGCATCGGTCCCGAAGCCCAGTCCGCGGACTACACCATCGAGCAGAAGAAGGCCAATGTCGCGACCAAGGCCGGCCCGATCATCGGATCGCGCCTGGTCTTCGGCGAGCAGATCAAGGGTGAGTCGGTCGCTGAGTTCTCGCAGGCGGTCGAGTCTGGCCAGCAGGCTGCATCGGAGGCGATGGAGACCATGGCCGCTCCCCGCGAACTTCACGACTCCATCAAGCACTACTTCGGGACGCTTGATGCCAAGGTGAAGGCGCAGCAGAAGGCCAAGCAGGGCGCACCCGCTGCGGCTCCCGCTCCCGCGCCGCCCGCGAAGGATGCGGGCAGCAAGTAAGCTGCCCCGCATGCCGCGCCGCGCTCCAGGTTTTTCTTCCATTCAGGTCAATCGACGCCGTGCGATCGGGCTGGTCGCGCTGGGTGCTGCTTCACTCAAGCTCGGCGGGTGTCGTGCGGCGTCCGCGGACCGGGTCGTGCTCTACTCCAGCGCCGACGACCCGCTGGTGCGCGAGGTCGTGGCGGCATTCACGAAGAAGACCGGGCTCAGGGTCGACGCGGTGGGGGACACCGAGGCCACCAAGACCACGGGCCTTGTCGCCAGACTCGAGGCCGAGAAATCCAGCCCGCGGGCCGACGTTTGGTGGTCGAGCGAGGTGCTCGGATCCGTGAAGCTGGCTGCAGCGGGTGTGCTCGAGCCTTACCACAGCCCGGAGGTCGCCGACGCGACCGGCGCCGTCGCGTGGCCTGTGGGGATGTACGCCCGCGACTTTGCGTGGACGGGGCTGGCCTGCAGGGCGCGCGTGATCGCCTTCAGCACCAAGCGCCTGCCCAAGCCTCCCGCGGACCTGAACGCTCCGGGACTGCTGGCGGGAATGTTCGGAGTGCGCGTCGGCATGGCCCATCCGGAGTTCGGGACCACGCGTTCGTACTTCGCAGCGTTGGTTGACGTGTTCGGCGCCGCCAAGGTCGAAGAGCTGCTCCGATCCGCCCGCAAGGCGGGCCTCAGGCTCTACGACGGCAACGCGTCGGTCGTCCGGGCGATTGCGCAGGGCGAGATCGATGCGGGGCTCACAGACTCCGACGATGTGTTCGCCGCCCAGCGCGAGGGATGGGCGGTCGGGATGCACTACGAGAGGCCCGATCCCGGGAGCGCCGCCAGCGTGCGGGCCATGGGACCTTTGCTGCTCCCGAACTCGGTGGCGCTGGTGCGGCGCGCGCCGAATCTGGCGGGGGCCCGACGGCTCATCGATTTCCTGCTCAGCGCCGAGGGGGAGTCGATCATCGCGCGGAGCGAATCGCGCAACGCGCCGGTGAGGCCGGCGCTTGCGTCCACATTCCCGGACCTTGCGTATCCCGCGCCCTGGATTGTGGACTGGGAGCGGGTCGAGCGTGCGACCGCCGAGGCGATGGCGGTCTGCGCGCGAGCCTTGGCCTGAGTTCTCGCACCCAAGGGATCGGATAATCCCGGATCATGGCATCCTCTGCCGTCTGGAGAGGCTTGCGCCCCGTGATGACCGGTGCTCATCGGGTGCGGGCCGAGTCGGGGGCGTGAAGCGGCCGATTCAGACGAACGTGTCCGTGCCCAAGTTCAGATTGCCGCAGGTTCGCTTCCGTTCCCGCCGGGCGCTGGTCGGCGCGATGGTGTGCGCCCAGGCGGTCGTCCTGGGGACGGGGCTGGCGCTCTCGATCGATCTGTTCGATCGTGTTGCTTCCAAGAACAGCGGCGTCTGGGATCACGCGGGTGTGGACCGCCTCCGTGGCGAGATCGTCCACCTGACGGTCTGGACCGGGGTCATGACCCTGGCGATGTCCGCGGGCACCGGCCTGGCCCTGATGAGACGCTACGACACCGCCCTGGTGCGCTTCAATCAGCACCTGGAGCAGGAGGTCGAGCGCCGCATGCACCAGGCCCTGATCACCAGGCACGCGCTCATCTTCGGACTCGCCAAGCTCGCCGACTACCGCGACACCGACACCGGCAAGCACCTGGAACGCATCAGCTCCTACTGCAAGCTCCTGGCCGAGGAACTCCGCAAGACCAACTCTGAGGTCGACGACGAGTGGATCGAGCGGCTCATGCTCGCCAGCTCGCTGCACGACATCGGCAAGGTCGGCATCCCCGACAGCATCCTGCTCAAGCCCGGCGCGCTGACGCCCGGCGAGCGTCGTCTGATGGAGCAGCACCCGCTCATCGGCGGTGACACGCTCATCGCCATCCGCCGGAAGCTCGGCGACGACGAGCTTCTCAATATGGGCATCCAGATCGCGCTGGAGCACCACGAGAAGTGGGACGGCACCGGGTATCCCTTCGGTCTCCGCGAGAAGCAGATCACCTTCCCCGCGCGCCTGGTCGCGCTGGCGGACATCTACGACGCGCTGACGAGCAAGCGCGTGTACAAGGACGCCATGCCTCACCACGAGGCGGTCGCGACCATCCGCAAGATGCGCGGCTCGCATCTGGACCCCGAGATCGTGGACGCGTTCATGCGTGTCGAACACCACTTCGCGCAGGTCCGCCGGGAGATGTCGGGCGACGAGCGTCACCTGCTGGCCGAACTGGCAGCGCAGGCCGCGGCCGAGTCCCCCGCCGAGCCTTCCCGCAAGGCGGCCTGAGCCTCAACGATCACGCCATCCCATCCGCGCATGAAAACGCCCCGGCGGTCCGGGGCGTTTCTCTCAATCGGATTGCGTCACTTCTTCTCGTCGGGCTTGGTCGCTGCGGGCTGAGTTGCAGCGGGCATCGAGGCATCAGTCTTGGTCGCCTCGGGGCTCTTCTTGGCGGGCGGGGGGAAGTAGATCCCGTCCTTCTTGGCGTGCTCGGTGGCGAGGAACACCTTGTACTCCGGGTTCTTCTCGACCAGGTCAAGCACCGTCTTCCGGGCTGCGTCTTCCGCGGCCTTGGCCTCGGCAAGCTTGGGCTTGAACGCGTCCAGGGCGGCCTTGTCCTCGGCGGTGGCGGTCGGCGCGCTGGCCTTGGCCAGTGCCGCGGCGAGTTCCTCGGACAGGGCGCGGGACTCTTTGACCTTCTGGTGCAGCGCCTGGCACGCGTCCGTCAGCTCGCGCGGACCGCGCCACACGACCAGGTCCACGCCGCTGGCGCGCTTGGCCTCTTCGATCATCTTGTCGGTGTCGGGCAACGGCGGCAGCGGCGGGCGGAGCGTGAGCACCTTGCGGAGCATCTCGCGCTTCTGATCCAGCGTCATCGAGATCATCGCGCTCTTGACCGCGTCGATCTTCTCGTCCTCGGTCTGCGCCTTCTGGAAGCGATCAACCGGCGCGCCCGTGATCCCGAGCTTGTCGAAGTTGGCGCCCGCGTCCAGCAGCAGCTGGTGGTAGAAATAGAACGCCTCGTTCAGGGCGGCCTCGAGCATCAGGCGCACCTGGATGTTCACGCCGCCGGCCTTGGCGGGGTTCTGGGCGGCCTCCTTGCCCTCCTCGCGGTTCATCTGCGCGGGAAGCCCCTCTTTGGAGCGCTCCGCCGCGATGCGCCTCGCGATGTAATCGTTGACGATCCGCTGATTCACCGCGGCCTGCGTGGGCTCCAGCGCGCGGGCCTTCTTGAGCTGGTTGGTCAGCGTTCCCATCGACTGGAAGGGCTTGACCTGCTGCACCAGGGCGCTGACCTCCGTCTTGTTGGTCATGTCGAGCTTCTCGAGCACGCCCGAGTCGAGCTGTTCCATGATGTCGATGTTGTCGATCACCAGCGTGTCGTACTTGGCGCGGCGTTCACGCAGCACGGGCTCGCACAGCGCCAGCCTCACGGGCTTGACGATCGGGTTGTGCTTCAGCGCGTACCACTCGATGGGCTCGGGAAGGGGCTTGATGTTCCCGTTCTCGTCCTTGACCGCGATGCTCTCGAAATCGACCGCCTCGGCCTCCTGGCGGCGCTGGATCTCGTCCTGGGCCGCAAGCTGGCTCGGGCTGGGCCCCTTGCTGGGCTGGGCCTGGGGCTTGGGCTGCTCGGGCGCCTTGAAGGGCGGGGTCACCGCCGGCGCAGCCGGGGGAGGCGGAGCGACCTGTGCGTGCGCAAGGCCCGCAGCCATCAGAACTCCGGCGACCGTCGACATCTTCCTGAGCGGTTTCATCGCGTGGTTTCCTTCTCGATCAAGCTCGCAGCCCGCCGGCGCTTTGTCGCGGCGGCCCGGCCCGAAGATACGTCCGCGTCCACACGCGGTTCATGCCCTCCGGACCGGGCAGTCATTATCGGCACAAAGCAGGCCCCGATCGCGTCCGGACGGAATCCGGACACGTGAATCACCAATCAGATCCCGTGCGTCCTCCATACCAAACCAAACCCTTCTGCCGGGCCGCGACTTTCATGCCGGGCCCAACGCTGGTACATTTACCCTCGCCAATGGGCCCACGGGGCATCCCACATCGAGCCTTTTCGTTGATCGAGCTGCTGGTGAGCATCGCGGTCATGGCTGTCCTGTTGGCGATCCTCCTCCCGGGCCTTATGCACGCCCGCAACGCCGGTTACGGCGCCATCTGCGCCAACAACCTGCGCCAGCTCGGCACCGCCTGGCAGACCTACCTCCACGAGCACGACTCGTTCCCGCGTTACTCCGCGCAGCCCGACTGGCGCTACGGCGGGGTGGTCTTCGCGGGCGTCTCCAAGCTGCCGCTGCTTGATCCCGAGCGCCCCATCAACCGCTACCTCGACGCGGACCGCAACGAAACGGGCGCCCGCGAACTCGCGGCGCTCTACCGCTGCCCCGCGGACAAGGGCATCTGGGACCGCTCGCAGGCCCGCGCGGGCCAGCCCGCGCTGAGCGTGCTCGGAGGCAAGAGCGCGTACGAGTTCTACGGCACGAGCTATCGCGCCAACCCCTACCTCATGGATTCCACGTTCGCGCAGATCGATGACCGCCAGCGTGCTCTCAAGCAGACCGAAATCGCCGGCGTCTCCAGCCGCCTCATTCTGATGGGCGACCCAGTCTGGTACTTCGCCAGCGTGCCGGGCGACTCGGCCGACGCCAAGCTCGACGCGAGCTGGCATGCCCCCTCCCGCGGGAACATCCTGGCTCTTGACGGCTCGGTCCGCATCATGAGCTTTGAGCGCGAGCACGCCGAATACGACGTGAACCCCGCGGCCCTGACCCGCGGCGAGCGCTGATTTTCTGAAAGCCGTCCAACGCGGAGCGTGAATCAGCTCAGCTTCTTGAGCAGGGCTTCGCGCACCGTCTTGGCGTCCGCCTGGCCTCCCGCGTGCTTCATCGCGGCGCCCACGAGCCTGCCGATCGCCTGCTGCTTCCCGGCTTTCACGTCCGCTGCGGCCTGAGGCTGCTCGGCGATCGCCAGGTCCACCCAGCGGTCCATGGCGGCATCATCGCGCACGACAAGCATGCCCTTGGAGCGGGCCAGCTCTTCGACGTTCACGCCCGAGGCGTTGGGATCGCACAAGATGCCGAAGAGTTCATCGGCGCTCTGGTTGTTGAGTTTGCCCTGCTCGCGGAGTGCCGCGATGGCGCCGACCTGAGCCGCCGCGATGCCGAGCTGATGAACCATGACCTGGCGCTCGTTGGCGCGCTTGAGCCCCGCTTGCAGGATCGCGTTGGCCGCGAGCTTGCCCGCACGGGTGTGTTCGATGCCGTGGGTCTGGACCTGGGCGGTGCATTCCTCGTAGAAGAGGCACACGTCGCGTTCGTCCACCAGCGCCTGGGCTTCCTTGGGCGTGAGCCCGAACGTCGAGACATAGCGTGCAAAGCGGGCGGCGGGAAGCTCCGGGATGGTCGCGCGGACGCGCTCAAGCCACGCAGCGTCCACGGTCACCGGCACCAGGTCCGGATCGGGGAAGTAGCGGTAATCGTGCGCGTCTTCTTTCTCGCGCTGGAGGAAGGTCGTGTTGCGCTGGTCGTCCCAGCCGCGGGTGGACTTCATGCCCGCGCCCATCACGCGGCGGTCCTCCTGCCAGCGTCTGGGCTGCTCGGCCAGTTCGTGCTCGATCGCGCCCTTGAGGGCCTTGAAGCTGTTGAGGTTCTTCACTTCCACGATCGGCGTCTTGACGATCGTGCCGTCGTCGAGGTGCAGGACGCAGTTGATGTTGGGCTCGAAGCGCATGTGCCCCTTCTGCATGACGCCTTCGGAAACTCCGAGGAATCGGCAGATGTTCCGGAGCAGGCGCGCAAAGAGCACCACATCGTCGGCGCTGCGGAAGTCGGGCTGGGTCACGATCTCGAGCAGGGGCGCGCCGGCGCGGTTGTAGTCCGCGATCGAGTGATCGATCGCGTGCCCGCCCGGCGCTTCGTGCAGAAGCTTGCCCGCGTCCTCCTCCAGATGCGCCCGGATGATCCCGATCGTCCGCTTGGGACCTTCCGGATCGATGTTCCCCTTGGCGTCGCTCGCGGGGAGCTCCACCGCGCCGTCGAAGCACAGCGGCAGGTCGTACTGGGAAATCTGATAGCTCTTGGGCAAGTCCGGGTAGAAGTAGCTCTTGCGGTCCCACTTGGTGAACGGCGCGATCGAGCAGTTCAGCGCCAGCCCGACCTTCATCGCCATCTCGACCGCGGCCTTGTTCATCACAGGCAAGGCGCCGGGGAGCGCGAGCACCGTCGGATCGATCAGCGTGTTGGGCTCGGCGCCGTCGTTCTCGGGATGGGCCGAGTTTCCGGCGCTGGTGAACATCTTGGTCCGGGTCGCCAGCTGGACGTGGACCTCAAGCCCGACGATGAGCTCAACGCGCGTGATGCCGGGGAGGGTTGCGTGCATCCTAGATGGTAGTGCGCGCACTGGCCCGCACGCCGTCCGGGGGCGGACGCCTCAGCACCCCATGTCAAACCCGTTGAAGAACGTGAAGAAGTCGCCCAGATCGACCTCGCCCGAGCCATCAACGTCGGCGCAGAGCGAGGAGAGATCCCAGCAGTTGAAGAAGGCGAAGAAGTCCGAGAGATCCACCTTCCCGTCGCAATCCCGGTCCGCATCGCAGGGCGGAAGCCCGCCCGCTTCACGGATCTCGCAACCGCTCAAGGCCCTTCCGAACACGCGCACGTCGTCGATCTGGCCGCGCCAGAAGAAGCTCGGCACGACGTTGTTCCGACCAATCGCCGCGATCGAGTCCGGACTCGTCAGGATCGGCCTTGGCGTCCCGAAGGACTGCTCGGCAACCAGCTCGCCACCGACATAGATCGCGATCCGCGCCGTCGCCGCGTCGTATGTTGCCGCGACAAACCGGAGCGTGTTCAGCGGGATGGCCCCGGCCGGCGTGCGGAGCAGGTAGAAGCTGTTGATCGTCGATCCCCCAAGCACGTTCACGCCCATCTGAAGCCCGGTGGTCGGACTTGCGCCGTCCTGCTCGAAGGCATACCCCGCGACGTTGCTCGCGGGACGTACATTGAAGATCGAGCCGCCCAGTGATGCCGACGTCTGCCTCACCCATGCGGTGATGGTCACGCCGCTGGTGAGCGAGAGCCCGCCTGCGCCCGGATTCGGAAATGACACGCTTCCCGCGGTTGGCCCGAAGCTGAACGACTGCCCTTGCGCCTCGTTGAAGAAGCCCGTGTTGTTGAGCACGCCGTGGTTCGGCCCCACGCTGTCCGCCGCGTTTCCGTCGGCCTTCCATCGAGAAATCTCGCCGGGCGGATCGGCCAGGGCCGCACCCGCGAGAACAACGCAGGCTGTGGAGACCACGCGGGTACGCATAAGGAGTTCCTCTCGCTGCAAGAACCGATCGAAGCGTGCGATTGCCTGCCGGACAGTGTGCGGGAAGCCCACAGCGAAAGCAAGGAATTTCGGAGAGTGTCGCAGCTCCGGGCAGATATCGCGATGGCTACCGCTCGGCAATCCGCTTCAGCGTGTGATGGATCACAATGTCGGGCGTGATCCACGTCATCGGCGTCGGCGCTTTCGGAGCCAGCACCCGTGCCGCCGGCCCGACCGGCGCCCATCGGGCCGGATCCGTCGGGCCAAAGAGCGAGAGCGTCGGAACACCAAGCTGGGCAGCCAGATGCCCGGGCCCTGTATCGCCCGCGACCACCACCGACGCGCCCGCCAGCGCGTCGGCCAGTGCGTCGAGCGTGTCGAGGAACTTGCCGCCCGCCGCAATGAATCTCGCCCGATCCTTGGCATCCAGCCGCTCGATCTCGACTTCCCCAGCAATCAGAGACACGGGCCTTCCCAGACGAATCAGCTCGCCCGCCGCGGCGCACCAGCGCTCCATCGGCCAGCGCTTGGTCTCGGACCCCGCGCCGACATGCAGCACCACCGGCCCCGTGCGGTTTCGCTGTGCCGTGATCGGAACCTCCGTGAGCCCGAGCATCCCGATCAGCTTCGGCGCGGTCGTGCGATCGGGCCTCGTGTGGATCAGGTGAACCTCCGACGCGCCAAATGACGCCCGCAGGTTGCGCTCGAAGCGCTCGACAGACTGAGCTTCAGCCGGCGGGCCGAACCAGATCACCCGCGCAAACGCTTCCTTGAACGGCGGCGTCGAGTCCCGCCAGAGATCACGGATCGCCGGGGTTTCGGCGTCGAGGGCATCAATTCCGAGGATTCGTGAAGCCAGCCTCGCCTTGCTGGCATCAGAAGCGAGCGTCACGCCTGACCGGTTCCCGGCCCGGAGTGCGCGCAGCAGGGGCCAGATCAGGATCGTGTCGCCCAGGGCGGCCCGATGGTGAACAAGCGTGCGATGGTCATGCTGCGGGCTCAAGTCAGGTATTCTCTGCTGGCAGAGTGATCGCACGCCTTTTCTGTGGGAGTATTTTGCGTGAGCACGCCCAAGATCGTCGCCTTTGCGGGAAGCCTCCGCGTCGGCTCGTACAACAAGCTCGCGGTGAAGATTGCAGCCGAGGGCGCTCGTGCCGCGGGGGCCGACGTCACCTTCATCGATCTCCGCGACTATCCCATGCCCATCTTCGATGAGGACCTGGAGAAGGCCCAGGGCATGCCCGCCAACGCTCAGAAGTTCAAGGATCTGCTCATCGCCAGCCAGGGCATGCTCATCGCGAGCCCGGAGTACAACAGCTCCGTCAGTGCCGCACTCAAGAACGCGATCGACTGGGCCACCCGCCCGGGCAAGAAGCCCGATGGCTCGCCCGAAGCGCCGTTGGCCGCGTTCAGCCACAAGGTCTGCGGCCTGGTCTCCGCCTCCCCCGGCGCACTCGGCGGCCTGCGCGGCCTGGTCCACGCCCGCGCCATCCTGGGCAACATCAACGTCCTGGTCATCCCCGAGCAGGTCGCGGTCCAGAAGGCCCACGAAGTCTTCAACCCCGATGGCTCGATCAAGGACGAAAAGATCGGCGCCATGCTCAAGAACGTCGGCGCACGCGTGGCCCACATCGCGGGCAAGCTCCACGGGTGAGTGCGCCAGGCGAATGTGCCTGATCAGAGCCGTGTCGCGCAAGCGACCGGCACGGCGCACACCTGATCCTCGAGCTCACGCGGTCCAATCCGATCGGCCGGTCGCTCGCGCGACGCGGCTCTGACAGGCCACACCCGACGGGCCACACCCGACGGATCACACCGGCTCTTCGATTCCCTGCTCCACCGACTCGCTGGTCGGCGCTTCGGTGTCCGCGGCGCCCGCGAGGCTGCCGCCGAGCTGGTCGATCGTCGGCGCGTCCTTCAGGGGCTTGCCCGACGCGTCGGTCAGGGGCTTGCCGTCGAGCGTCTTGATGATCGGGATCGGGTGCGCCTTGGCGTGCTCGGACAGGGCCTTCTCGAGCTCGGCGCGCTTGGCCTCGGGGAGCTCGGCCCACTTGCCGCGGCCGCGGCACTTGGGGAAGCGTGAGCATCCGAGCCAAGGACCCTTCAGGCCGTCGCGCAGGTTCAGGGGCGACTCGCACGTCGGGCAAGGCAGGTCCGTGAGCAGCGCGGGCTGGGAAGGCGCCTTGATCTTGCGCGTCTTCTTGTCGGCGTTGAGGATGCCATCGCACGGGGCGGTCTTGTCGCCGTAACGCGTGCACGAGAGGAACTCGCCGAACCGGCCGGTGCGCTTGGTCATGGGCGACCCGCACTTGGGGCACGCGACGTTCACCGCCTCGGCGGCGGGGCGGGGCTTGCCGTCACGGTCCACCGGCGACGCGTAGTTGCACGTCGGGTAGAGCGAGCACGACAGGAAGCGCCCGTTCTTGCCGAAGCGGTAGACCAGAGGCGACTTGCCCCGGCCTTCCTTCTCGCACGTCGGGCAGGTGTATTCCTTCGGGGCCGGGACCGTCTCGGCCTTGGCGTGCTTCAGCGTCGTCTCGGCGTCCGCCAGCGCCTTCTTGAAGGGGCCGTAGAAGTCCTGGAGCATCTTGATCCAGTCGAGGTGTTCCTCCTCGACCTGATCGAGCTCCTTCTCCATCTCGCGGGTGTATCCCACGTCGAGGATCTGCGGGAACGCTTCGACGAGTTTGTCGGTCACGACCTCGCCAAGGTCGCTTGCGAAGAAGCGTCCCTGGACCTTCTCGACGTACTTGCGTTCCTCGATCACCGAGATGATCGACGCGTACGTACTCGGACGGCCGATGCCTTCGGCTTCGAGCGTCTTGATGAGGCTCGCTTCCGAGTAGCGCGCCGGGGGCGAGGTGAACTTCTGATCCACGTGGCCCGCGAAGGCGTACGTGCGCTGCTGCTCGCGGAGCGTGGGGAGGTTCTGCTCATCGCCTCCGGAGGGGATGCCCGCGACCCGGTAGAAGCCGTCGAACACGAGCACGCGGCCGGTCGCCTTGAACGTCAGGGGCGTCGCGGCGCTGGCGCCGCCCTTGATGAGCACCGTGGTGGAGTCCCACTGGGCGCTGGTCATCTGGCACGCGACAAAGCGGTTCCAGATCAGTTCGTAAAGGCGGAACTGATCGGGCGACAGCGCGCTGCGCACGCGCGAGGGCGGATACTCGAAGCTCGTGGGACGGATCGCTTCGTGGGCTTCCTGGGCCGCCTTGTTGCTCGACGAGAAGAAGTTGGGCTTCTCGGGCAGGTACTTGTCGCCGAATGCCTTTCCGATGTACGAGCGCACCGCGTTGAGCGCCTCGCCCGAGATGTGGGTCGAGTCGGTACGCATGTAGGTGATCAGGCCGACGGGTCCCTCTCCCGGGATCTCCACGCCTTCGTAGAGCTGCTGGGCCGCCCGCATGGTGCGCTGCGCGCCAAAGCCCAGGCGCGAGGCCGCCGACTGCTGCATGGTCGACGTGATGAAGGGCGGATAAGGCCGTGAGCTGGTCCGCTTGGTCTCAAGCGAGGCGATCTGGTAGGGCGTCGCGGGGTCGATCGCGCCGGTGACGGTGCGAAGGGTCTTGGCGGGTCCCTTCCCGTCGGCGTTCTCCTTGGACGTCGCCTTGACGTCCTTCATTCCCGCGAGCCTGGCGATCTCCAGCACCTTGTTCAGGCGGGCCTGGCCATCGGCCATGGCGTGTGCGCCATCGGAGCGCACGTCGAACTTGCTGCCGCCGACCTCGATCAGCTCGGCCCGGATGGCGCCGTTGTCGCCCATCCAGGTGTTCTGCATCTTGAGGGTAGGGGGATTGCCCTTCTCATCCCGGCGGGCCATGAAGGCTGCAAAGTCGGGCGCGAGCGAACGGGCCTGCTGCTCGGTGAGCACGAAGTCCGCGCCGAGCGACCAGTATTCATCGGGCACGAACGCGCGGATCTCGCGCTCGCGTTCGACGATCAGCCGCACCGCGACCGACTGCACGCGTCCGGCGGAAAGTCCTCGGGCGACCTTCTTCCAGAGCAGGGGCGAAACCTGATAGCCCACGATGCGGTCGAGGATGCGCCGCGCCTGCTGCGCATTCACGCGGTCCTCGTCGATCGGATGCGGGTTGTTGAACGCGCGCTCGATCTCGCCCTTGGTGATGGCGGGGAAGATCACGCGCTTGGCCTGCGCCGGCTCGATCTCGAGCAGATGCGCCAGGTGCCACGCGATCGCCTCTCCCTCGCGATCCAAGTCGGTTGCGAACCAGACGTGTCCGCCGGACGAGAGCGCGTCCTTGGCGGCGCGCTTCAGATCGGTGACGACGTTGTCCTTGCCCTCGAGCACCTCGTAGGTGGGCTTGAACTTGTGCTCCAGGTCCACGCCGGGCACGGGGCTCTTGACGCCCTTGGGGTTCTTGCTGGGCAGATCGCGGATGTGTCCGATGCTCGCGAGCACCACGTACTTGCCGCCCAGGTACTTGTTGATCGTCTTGGCCTTGGCGGGCGACTCGACGATCACCAGATCCTTGCCCTTGGCGCTCCCGGCGGTGTACGACTGCCTCGACCCGCGCCGCGCTGACGAACGGCCGGCGCCGCGCCCGCCCGACCTCGCGCCGCCCTTGCCGGCGGATTTGCCTTCCGACTTACCTTTTGACTTGGCCTCGGACTTGGCGGCGGACTCGCCCGCGGGCGCATCCTCAACAGGGATGCCACGCCCCACCTTGGCGGTCGCAGCAGCGACCCCAGCCTCGAACGGTGCGTCGCCGGCAGCTTTGGAAGCGGGTTTCTTGGCCATGAGCAGATCGATTCCAACGGATCACAGAGGGCAGAAAACCCTCCGAAGGTCGCTCACCTAAGCGGGTCCGGGCCCCGGAGTCAAGTCGGACACCCAAACAAGAACCAATCAAACCGCCCCTTCTGCCCTGGCGGAGGCAAGGAATTCCAACGCCATGGAGGTCCAGCGTTCCGGCGGGATCGCTGCGGCATCGATCCAGAGCATGGGGCTGGCGGTGGTGGTCCGGATCCGCCGGAGCCACGTCCGCTGCTGTTTCGCGAAGCGGCGCGTGTCGATCTTGATCCGCTCGACGGCGTCCTCAAGCGAGCAGCGGTCCTGGAGATGATCCACAAGCTGCTTGTACCCCAGCGCCTCCCGCGCTTGCGGGCCCAGCGCCCCCGACGCGAGCAATCCCCGGCACTCCTCCAGCAGCCCGTCCTCCATCATCTTCTTTACGCGGGCGTTGATCCGGCGGTTGATCTCGGGCACGGGCCAATCCAAACCGATGACCGCGCACGGCAATCTCTTCCGACCTTTGTCCCACTGCTGCTGGAGATCCGAGATGGGCGTCCCCGTCAGCGTGAAGACCTCCAGGGCCCGGATCGTCCGGCGTTCATCGTTGCGTTCGATGCGTGCGGCGGCGGCGGGATCCACGCGCTCAAGTTCTTCCCGGCGCTGCAGCTGCGTCATCTGCCGGAGGCGTTCGCGGAGGGCCTCATCGGGCTCGGGGCCCTCGAACAGCCCGTCCAGCAGGGATTTCACGTACAGATTCGTCCCGCCGACGACGATCGGCGTGCCGCCCCGCTCGCGCACGTCCTGAATGGTCCGCTCGGCGGACGCCAGCCATTGGTGCACCGTGAAGCGGTCCGAAGGCTCCACCAAATCGATCAGCAGGTGTTCCACCCCGCGTCGTTCCTCGAGGGTGGGCTTGGCGGTCCCGATGTCCATCCTCTTATAGATCTGGAAGGCGTCGGCAGCCAGGACCGCGCAGCGCTCCGGTCCGAGCGCATGGGCCAGTTCCACCGCCAGCGCGGTCTTCCCGCCCGCGGTGGGGCCGACGATGATGGGGAACAAACCTCCCATGCGCGACAGTATCGTCGCCTGAAGGGCCTCGGGCACACCAAAACCGGGTTCGGAACGCAGCGGACGCAGGCGCGGGCCTTGCCCCCTACCCTCCGGCATGCCTCTTCCCCGGATCGCCATTGTCGGCCGACCCAACGTCGGCAAGTCCTCCCTCATGAACATGATCGCGGGGTCGAAGGTCTCCATTGTCGATCCGACCCCCGGGGTGACCCGTGATCGTGTCTCGGCGATCGTCGACCTGGAGTCCCCCTTCAGGGGCGGCGCGACCAAGCCCGTCGAGTTCACCGACACCGGCGGTTTCGGCGCGTACTTCGAGCCCCAGGCCCGCTTCGACGAGGTCGGCAACGACCTGCGCCGCCTCACCCGCGACATCGAGCTGCAGATCTCGCAGGCGATCTCCGGCGCCGATTTGATCCTCTTCTGCGTCGACGCCCAGGCGGGCATCACGCCCGCGGATGAACAGATCGCCAGGCTCCTCCGCGAGCAGAAGCTCGGCAAGCGTCAGCGCAGCGACGGCACCCTCATCCCCGTCCAGGTCGTCGCGACCAAGGTCGACGGCCCGCGGTGGGAAATGCACGCGCACGAGTTCTCCGCCTTCGGCTTCGGGCAGCCTCTCATGTGCTCCTCGAAGAACAACTACATGCGCCGCGACCTGCTCGATGCGGTCTGGGAGCTCATGCCCGAGCACCAGGACGCCGCCATCGAGAAGCGCTCCGCCCAGCACGCCGACCTCAAGATCGCGATCATCGGCAAGCGCAACGCGGGCAAGAGCACGCTCGTGAACCACATCGCGGGCGAGCCGCGCGTGATCGTTTCGGAGATCCCGGGAACGACGCGCGACGCCATCGACGTGCGCGTCGAGAAAGACGGCAAGACCCTGGTCCTGGTCGACACCGCGGGACTCCGCCGCAAGAAGAGCTTCCAGGGACAGGTCGAGTGGTACGCCTACGACCGCCTCCAGCGCGCGGTGGACCGCTCCGACGTCGTGCTGCTGCTCATCGACGCGACGACCAAGATCTCGCAGGTCGACGAGCAGGTCGCGATGATCGCCCAGAAGGCCTTCAAGCCCATCATCGTGGGCATCAACAAGTGGGACCTTGCCGAAGGACAGCCCGGCCGCAACGGCAAGCCCGTGACGGTCCAGGACTATGAGGCGTACATCCGCCGGGAACTCAAGGGTGTGGACTTTGCCCCCATCGCGTTCCTCTCGGGCGGCACGGGCCTGAACGTCAGCGAGACGATCGATCTGGCGTGGGACCTCTTCGAGCAGACCCACCTGCGCATCGGCACCGGCAAGCTCAACCGCCTGTTCCGCAAGATCGTCGAACTCCGCGGCCCGGTGAGCAAGACCGGACAGGTCGCCAAGGTCTACTACGTCGCGCAGACCGGCGTCGCGCCGCCCACGATCACGCTGGTCGTGAACTTCCCCGAGCTCTTCACCCCCAACTACCAGCGCTTCCTCATCAACCGCCTCCGCGAGAACTCCGACTTCGTCGAGGTTCCCGTCAAGCTCAGCATCCGCGACCGCAAGCGCACGCTCCAGTCCGAGCGCGGCGGCGAGGTCGAGGAAATGGACACGCGCGTGCACCCCGGCGCCAGCGAAGAGCAGCTCCGCAAGGACGCGCTGCTCGGCATGCGTGCTGCCGCCCGCGAAGCGGTGGGCAACGAGGCCGACGCGTACTTCGACGAGCCGATCCCCGAGTTCAAGGCCGCGCCCGCCAGGCCTGGCAAGACCCGCGTACCCCGGATCGACGACGATCTGGACGAGGCGGCCCTCGAGCAGGCGCTGGCCGAGATGGAAGTCCGCGCGCTCGGCGCCGACGCCGATGAGCCCGAAGCCCCGCAAGGCAACGATCCGGTGTACGCCAGCGATGACTCCGAAGACGACGCTGGCGACGATGACGGCGCCGACGAGTCCGGATTCACCGCGGAGGATGAAGCGCCCGGGTCGAACTCCAGCGCGGACGACGCTGAGGATGAACGCCCCGCGCGTGCGCCCGCCAAGTCCAGCAAGTCTTCCAAGCCCAGCGCCGCTGCAAAGCAGCACAAGGCGGCGGGCGCGAAGAAGTCCGGCTTTGGCAAGGGCCCCGCATCGAGCAAGGGCAAGCCCGCGCCCAAGTCGCACGCCAAGTCGTCCTCCAAGTCGGGCACAGCCAAGCCTGCAGCACCTTCCAGGAACGCCAAGCCAGCCGGAAAGCCCTCGGGCAAGAAGCCGGGCGGCAAGCCCGCTTCGGGAAAGAACGCGCCTGCCAAGAAGCCGCTGGGCAAGAAGGCTCCCGCGAGGAAGCCTTCGTCCAAAAACGTCCAGGGCAGCAAGAAGAAGCGCTGAGCGGCGGCGAGCCAACGGTCGGGGCTTCGCGTCAGAGCCGTGTCGCGCAAGCGACCGGCCCGGTCGCGTCCAAGCTCAGAACATCGCACGCGCTCGTCGTTGCGACATCTCGGCCGGGCTTTCAGATCCCGGTGTTTGTGCACGCCTGCCGGTCGCTTGCGCGACTCGGCTCTGACGGGCGCATCTCGCCTCAGGCGAGCGTGGTCCGCACGATCGCGCAGTCCGGGAAGGCCCGGGCGTCGAGGCCTCGGCCGAGGCGGAAGAGCGTGCTGCCGCTGCCGGACATGTGGATGCCCGCGGCGCGTGCAACCAAGGGGGCCAGTCTTCTCCCACTCACACTGTCCGCAGCGGCGAACAGGTCGTTGAACAGGCCTCGCGCGTCGATCTGCTTCGTGCGTGAGGCGTCCAGCGCGATCCGCCGGACTTCTTGAGCGCGCAGCGCGTGGCCCGGCGCGAGTGATTGATCGAATGCGCGGTACACCGCGCGGGTGTCGCATCCAAAGGGCGGGAAGATCAGCTCGGCCTCGCCACCCACCCGGTCGATCCGCTCGATCTGGTCGCCGAAGCCCTCAACCAGCGCGGGCCTGGGAGGCTGATGCGCGTCATCGATGAAGTACGCGATGTCCGATCCGAGGCTCGCCGAGAGTCGCTGGAGCTCGCTCGTCGCCAGGCCGAGGTCGAAGAGCGCGTTGAGCCCCATCAGCGTCGCCGCGGCATCCGCCGATCCGCCGCCAAGCCCGCCTCCCGCGGGGATGCGCTTGCGCACGAGCAGGTCGCACGCGAGCGACTGGCCCGTGTGGCGTTCGAGCAACGCGTGGGCACGGGCTGCCAGATCGCGTTCGATGGGCCAGTCGATGGGCGAAGGCCGCGGCGCGTCGCCGGCCCACTCGATCCGGCATCGCGAAGTTCCGGATGCAAGCCTGACGATCTCCACATCGTCATGGAGCTCGATCGCGTGGAACCACGAGGCGATGCGGTGCCAGCCAGCTTTGGCGCTCCCCTGAGGCTCGGGCGGCGCGACCGCCAGCGTCAGGTTGAGCTTCGCGTGCGCCGCGATGTGCACCCGTGCGTCCATCAGGCCATGGTACAACCCGGCAAGTGCGCGAGTGCTCACTTCTTCTTGAGCTTCTTCTCGGGCTTGGCCTCGAGGTTGACCGCGGAGGCCTGAGGCGGACGCGAGATCTTCACGTCGGGCGTTCTGGTCTCAGGCTTGGAGCTCTCCGCGGGCTTGTTCTTCTTCTCGAGCAGGAGCTTCTTGGCCTCGCCCGCGAGGTAGAACGAGCCTGTGACGCAGATCAGATCGTCGCGTCCGACCGCGCGGGCCGCCAGGTTCAGGGCGGTCTTGAGGTCGGGCGTGATCTGGGTCATCTTGTGCGAGATCTCCGCGAAGCGCCGCTGGAGATCGCGCGGATCGACCGCACGCGGGTTGTTGTCGCTCCGCGTGAAGATGATCTTGTCGGCGCCGGAGGAGAGCTTGCTGAGCATCCCCGGGATGTCCTTGTCGGCGGCGCATCCGAAGATCACGACCATGGAGTCATAGCGGATGTGCGAGCCGATGGAGCGCATCAGCGCGCCCACGGACTCGGGGTTGTGGGCGCCGTCCACCAGGATGCGGGGCTGGGTCCAGACGAACTCGAGCCTGCCGTGGTTGGGCGTGGAGGAGAGGCCATTCGCGACCTTGCGCTCGGGGGTCTCAAAGCCGCGCTCGCGGAGTTTGTCCACGATCGCAAGGGCCAGGCCCGCGTTCTGCGCCTGGTGCTCGCCCTTGAGCGGCACAGGCAGGTGCTCGAAGTTGGAACGCTGGCTGTTCAGGCACACGCGCACGTGCGGCCCGAGCTCGTTGTTGGACTCGAAGCGGTAGCTGAAGTCGATCTCTTTGCCGAGCTCAAAGAGCGGGCACCCGACCTCGGCCGCGACCTCGCGGAAGACCGTCATGACCGCGGGCTGCTGGCCATAGGTCAGCGCGGGGACGCCCGGCTTGAAGATCCCCGCCTTCTCGCGCGCGATCTTCTCGACGGTGTCGCCCAGGAGCTCCTTGTGCTCGAGCTGGATGCTCGTGATCGCGGTGACTTCGGGGGTAATCACGTTGGTCGCGTCGAGCCTGCCGCCCAGGCCGACCTCGATGACCGCGATGTCCACCGCCTGCTCGGCGAAGTAGAGGAAGCACAGGGCGGTGAGGAGTTCGAAGAACGTCGCTTCGCCGTGCTCCTTGGCGACCTTTTCGGAAGCCTGGGAGACCTTGGCCAGCAAGCGCGCAAAGTCGTCCTCGGAGATCACCTGCTGGTTGATGCGGATGCGCTCGCGGATGTCCACCAGATGCGGGCTGGTGTAGAGCCCCACGGTGTACCCGCAACCCTGGAGGCAGGAGGCGGTCATCTCGCAGGTTGAGCCCTTGCCCTTGGAGCCCGCGATGTGTACCGAGCGGAACGCCCGGTGGACGTCCCCGAGGGACTCCATCAGGGCCTTCATGCGCTCGAGCTTGAAGACGTGCTTGTCGATCTGGGAGGGGCGGGCCCGCTCCACGTTGATGCGGTCATAGAGCCAGTCGACCGCCGCCTGATACCCCGGGAATGACTTGGGGAAGCGCGGCAGCGAGGCCGCCTCGCCGCGCTCGGCGGCCAGGGGCTTGGGCTTCAATCGGCGGGCGGAAGACTTACGGCTTCCGATCGCATTTCGTTTGGAAGCGGCGGCCGACTTGGGCCGCACGCCGGAAGGCTTTGGCATGACGGCTCGATTCTAGCGAGAAGGTCCGGAATTCCGAGACGGATTTGCGTCTCCTCCGACGCATGTGGCGCGCGGAAGTTCGCCGAGCAAACCCAAGATTGGTTTTCGGACCTCCACGACGAGGACAGCACAACGCCCCGGGCGCGCCCCGGATTGCCCGGTTCCTTTGATTCCTGAGCGCCGATTCGGGCTGCTTCAGAGCGACGCGGGGTTCTTGCCCTGCTCGATGGCGGTGATCTTGTCCACGCGCCGCTGGTGGCGGCCGCCCTCAAACTGGGTGTTGATGAAGACTTCCGTGATCTTTTCGATCAGGCGCTGGCCGAGGAGATCGCCCGACATGCACACCACGTTGGCGTCGTTGTGGCTCCGCGAAAGCTGCGCGGTGAGCTCGTCGTGGACGACCGCGGCCCGGGCGCCGTCGACCTTGTTGGCCGCGATGGAGACTCCGATGCCCGTGCCGCAGATCAGAACGCCGAACTTGGCCTTGCCGTCGGCGACCGCATGGGCGACCTGGTAGGCCGGCTCGGGATAGTCCACGCTCTGACCGGAGCAATCACCGAGCAGAAGGGCCTCGTGCCCCTCCCGCTTGAGCTTCTCAGCCAGGTTCTTGATGGCCGAGGTTCCACGGTGATCCCCACCCAGCGCGATGACCATGCCTGTCCGCCTTTCGGTCAGTCTTCCACCCGCCCCCAGCACGTCCCGGAGGCTGCCGGTGGATGAACGCTCACCGGTCGAAGCTATTGAAGCGCCCGCGGATCAGTTCGGCGAGCCGTTCGGCGGTTTTCCTGTAGAGCTCCAGGGGCCCGCCGATCGGGTCGGGGATGTCCGCGCCGCTGGGGTCCAGGATCTGCACCTTGGCTTCGGCAGCCGGGTCCAGCGCCAGGATCGCCCGGCGGTGGCTGGCGGTCATCGCATAGACGACATCCGACTCGGCGATCATCTGCTTGGTCAGTGCCCGCGAGCGGTGGGCGCCCAGGGTGATGCCCATGGCCGCCAGTGCCTCGGCCGCCTCGGAAGTCCCGGGCTCGCCTGAGATTGCGGAGGTTCCCGCGGACCAGACCCGGGTCAGGGATCCGGGTTGGGCGTGCACGAGGCTGCGCGCGATCGCCTCGGCCATGGGGCTCCGGCAGGTGTTCCCGGTGCACACGAACAGCACGTGGCGTTCGAGCTGGCGAAGGATGTAGCGCTCTTCCAGGGCGTTCTGCTCGAGAACCTCGAAGCCGCCATCGGTGAGCAGGCGGACCGTGGTGGAGGGCTTGCCGTAGTGGGTGGGCCCGTCGTCGAGGATCATGCCGATGCCGGCGCTGGCCGCGCGGTCCGAGTCGGCGGGCGCGATGGCGTCCCGGCCGTCGCCAAGGCCGAGGATCGAGGTCCGGTCGAGCACGACGGGGACGCCGGCCTTGGTCAGGACGTCGACGGTGACGGGGTGGTTGGGGATGCGGATGCTGATGACGCCGCCGCCGTCGATCGAGCCATGCACCACGCCGAGTTTGCGGATGAGGGGCTCGATCTGCTCCTCGGGCTTCTGCACGAGCAGGCGGATGGGCCCGGGGGTGAGCTTGCGGAGGATGCGGCGGTGGAGCGGCGCGGTGATGTCGAGGGCGTCCAGGACCGCGTCGGTGGAGGGCGCGTGCCAGGTACCGAAGGGGCGTTCGCGGCGCTGGGACTCCCCAACGTCGGGGGCCTGCCTGGCGGTGCCCGGGATCGCGGCGAGTTTGCGCAGGCTGTCGTGGGATGCAGCGCTGGCGGCGACGCCGTAGACCGTCTCGGTCGGCAGGACCACCAAGCCGCCCTCACGAATGAGTCGGGCGGCTTCGGCGATGGCAGCGGCCTTCTGAGATGGCGGCGCGCTTTGGAGGCTGATCCGGGAGAGGGTCACGAAGGACCGGCAGTATGGGTGAAAGCGGCAGGGAGGGCAAACCACCCCGAAATAGGCTTGTGTTCGGGTTGATTGCAGCGGATCGGCGGGGCGTGCAGCCGAGGGGAGATTGAGCGGTAGAGTGGGAGGGTCGGACGCGGACGCAACATCCGCGCGTTGGAATCCGAACAGACTACGGGGCGGGCGGGTCGATGCTGTACCATCGGCACTATCCTGCACCCCGCCTCGTGCAGCCAAGGCCGCGGTTCTCGCGGGCCAAGGCGTTCAAATGCCCCTCACGCTCCAGGAGCGATGCATGTCTCGGACGAATCAGACCGGTCTTTCGCCGCGCCGCTGCGGGTTCACGCTCGTTGAGCTGCTCGTGGTCATGGCGATCATCGCCCTGGTCATCTCCATCCTGCTCCCGGCCCTGGGTGGGGCCCGCAACGCGGCCAAGTCCGCGACCACCACGAGCATGGCCAGCCAAATCACCCAGGCGTCCGAGTCCTTCCAGCTCGACAACCGCCGGGTCCCGGGCCGTTTCAGCGCCCGCGAGATGGGCGACAAGGAAAACGCCACCCGAGGCCTCTCCGGCATGGAGAACCTCATGCTCGATCTGGCCGGCGGCGTCGTCGGCGAGGGCAACACCAAGCCCACCCAGTACCCCAAGGCGATCGCGGTCAGCCCCATCGATCCCTCCGGCGGAAAGGTTGATCAGGTCTGGGTCGAGCCCGGCCTGATCGGCTCGGCAGCGGGCGGCAGCAAGGCGTACTACGTCCCCCAGGCCAAGTACTTCGCGGTCCAGCTCAACGGCGGCGGGAGCAACGACGTCGCACAGTTCGGCATCGATGGCCCCACCGGCAAGACCGAGGCCGACATCCAGATCCCCGACGTCATCGACGCCTGGGGCAACCCGTTCCTGGTCTGGACCGAGGACGACGCGTCGCCTTCGGTGACCAATGACGTCGCCAAGTTCGCAGCCATCGACTCCACCAACGCCGCCCACTTCTACTGGAACCAAAACGCGGCGTTCCTAAAGGCCAACGCCCTGGGCCGGGCCCGCACCAACCAGACCAAGGTCAGCGGCTCAAACGTCTACAGCATGCTCGGCAGCGGCGTGAACACGACCGACCTGCAGGGCAATATGGCGGTCCTGCTCGGCAATCCCAATCTGCCGACCGACCTGTCCAAGGACCCGGTCCTGCCGACCGCCGGCCGCGGGCGGGTGGTCGTCCAGTCCGCGGGCACCGATGGCTACTACATGGGCAAGCGCGACCGCGGCGGCAAGCGCGTCACCAGCGGCTCGGACACCCTGGCCTTTGCGATGAACTTCTACCGCACCGACAAGGCGGTCAAGGCCGATCGCCTCAAGGACCGCGATGGCAAGGAAGGCACCTTCGATCAGAAGGATGACTTCGACGACATCGTGATCTCCGGCGGCAACTGATTTCGCAGCCGGCCTCGAAGCCAGACCCACATCAGGGTGTGATTCAACCCCGAGCCCCGTGCTCGGGGTTTTTGTTTGCACAAACCTGCTTTGACAGATTGTTACATCCACGCCACGCTGTCGCATGTGAGGAACGGGGGTGCACAGTTTCGTCCCGTGGCACGGCGGTCGTGGTGGGTGATGGCCGCCGTGAGCATCGGGCTTCTGCTGGGGCGCGAGCGCCCCGCGGATGCCGCTCTGTGCTTCGCGCTGGCGGCTGCAGCTTCGACACTGGCGATGCTCGTCCGGGGACGCCTCACGCCCTGGCTGGTGCGCGTCCTGCTGCTGGCGGCGATCACAAGCGGGGGCATGGGATGGTGGAGTCTCCAGCAAGCCTCAAGGTCCCCGAGCGACCTGCGCGAGATCGCAGCACTGGGCGAGGATCCGAGGCCGATTCAGGTTGAAGGTGTGCTGCTCACGGATCCGGAGCGCGTGCGCCAGACGCCGGGCGCGATGTTCCCGGGGATGCTCCCGCTGAGGCATCGCTTTGAGCTCCGCGTGCGTGCGGTGGGCGAACCTTCCCGGTCCTGCTCCGGCGTGCTGCTGGCGTCGGTGGATGGCGAGGCTGGAGGGCTGCGGGCCGGTGATCGCGTGAAGCTGACCGCCATGTTCCGCCCGCTGGAAGGCCCTTTGAATCCGGGCTCGTTCGACTTTCGGATCTGGGCGAGTGATCGCGGGATCGTCGGGAGGCTCGCCTGTCCGGATGCGCAGCTCATCCGTGTGGTCGCGCCGCCAGGCCTGATGGGCGATGTTGAATCCGCGCTGCTGCGGACGCGGGCGGCGCTGGTTCGCCGGGCGGTTGCAGCTCTGGACCGCGCGTTCGGCACCGCGGATGGGCCGGGTCAGGTCCGGGCGCTGGCGATGTCGCTCTTGCTCGGGCGCTCCGATGCGGAGCATGCCGAGATCGATAGCGCGTTCAACAGGCTCGGTCTATCGCACATTCTGGCGATCAGCGGCTTCCACATCGTGATCCTGGCGGCGGTGTGCCTGTTCCTGGTCAGGCTCGCGGGTGAGTGGGGGAGGCTTGAGCCTGTCATCGTCGCGGCGCTGGTGATCGGATATCTGATGCTGGTGCCCGCGGGCGCGCCGGTCATGCGTGCGGGCGTGATGGTGCTGGTGATGCTCGTCGCGGAGATGCTCGGGCGGAGCTACGACAGGCTCACCCTGCTCGGATGGATCGGCGTCGGTCTGGTGCTCTGGAGGCCCGGCGACATCCTCACGCTCGGATTCCCGCTCAGCCTCGGGCTGACCGCGGCGCTGCTGTCCCTGGGCGATGTCGCGCACGAGAGGCTCTGGGGTGTCCAGCTCCGCGGCACGCTCGACCGAGCGGGACGCGGGCTTGTGCCTTGGACCTGGGAGCAATCCAAGGGCGCGATCTCGACGAGCGTCTTGTGCTGGTCGCTGGCCTTTCCACTGATTCTGGCGCGGACGGGGACCATCACGCCCCTGGCGATCCTGTGGACGCTGCTCGTGACGCCTCTGGTCGCGCCCGCGATGGCGTTGGGGTTCTTCGTGCTGGTGATCGGGCTGATCGCGCCAGGTGTCGCGGGCGTCATCGGGCCTTTGGCAGCCTGGCCACTTGAGCAAAGTCTCGCACTGGTCACCACACTGGAGCAGACGCCCGGCGCTTCGGTGCGCGTGGTCGGCGTGTCGATGGTCTGGGCGATCGCCGCCACGCTGGTGGTCGCCATGTGGTACCGCGTCGGACACTGGCGGGACGCGCGCTGCTGGGCAGCGGCTGGGCTTCTGCTGGTCTGGCTCGTCGTGCTTGTCTCCCGCGCGGGCGAGCTTTCCGCGAATGTCCGCTTCAGGCTCGACGCCTTGGCGATGGGCGAGGGGACCTGCCAGGTCCTGCGCGTTCGTGACGGCACGCGCACACGCGTCCTCATGGTCGATTGCGGCTCCACGCGCACGGATCTGGGAAGACGCGTGGTGCCCGACGCGCTGCGCGAGCTTGGGATCGCCCGAATCGACCGGCTCGTGCTGACGTCGCCCGATCCGTCACGCACTTCCGCGACCCTCGACATGCTGCGCTCGGTGCCGGTGGGGGAGGTGTTCGTCGCGGCCGAAGTGCTCCGGGCTGCGGACGCGGCCCCGACCGGCGGGCTCGGCCGATTGCTCAACGAGCTGCACGCGCAGCACGTGCCGGTGGGCGTGCTCGATGCGGGCGATGGCTTCTCGATCGGCTCCGCCCGCGCGACATGCCTCTGGCCTCCAGCCGCGAGGACTCAGGATGTGCAGCGTGATCGCGCGATGGTGTTGCGGGTGGAGGCGGAAGGGCGGAGCGTGCTGTTCACGTCCGCGGCACGAACGAGCGCCATCGCGGGGCTCCGGCAGGCCTTTCCGGAACTCAAGGCCACGATCGTGGAAGCGCCCGCCCGGGGAGCTTCCGAGCACAGCTCGATCGCGTGGACAATGGATCTTGGCCCCGCGGTGATCGTGCGGTCGACCTCGGAGACGACGGAGGACCCGCGCTGGGATCCGGCGCGGGCGGAGTCCTCGTGGCTTTCCACCGCGCGCGGGGCAGCCTGGGTCGAAGTACTCGGGTCGGGCCAGATTCGTGTGGGCCAAATGCGCGCGGGTCAAGTCAGGGCCAGCCAAAGCCGGGCCGGCTCGATCAGCGGAAGGCCTTGAGGGCTTCGGTCACACCCGCCTTGATGTCGGCGTCGGCGGACTGATCGCGGACCTGCTCGAGCATGGTGGCGGCCTGCGCCTTGTTGTACGCGCGGGACCACAGGTTCCCGAGGTCGACGCAGTCACGTGCAGCCTGCTCCTTGCGCACGCTGTTGCGGAGCAGTCCGAGCGTGATGCTGTCGGGCTTGGCGGTCGGATCGCCCGCAGCGAGCCAGAGCAGATCGCGGAAGCGCCCTTCGAGTTTGTCCGAGGGCGAGAGCGCGTCAAAGGCGCGGACGACCGCGTTCCAGGAGCCTTCACGAGCGCAGGCGCCGATCGCGGCCCGCGCGAGCTTGGCGTCGACCTTCTTGGGCGCGTCCTTCAGCGTGGCGGTGAAGACGTCGACCGCGTCCTTGTCGCGTCCCATGAGCGTGAGGTTGCGGACCGCTTCGGCCAGGTCCTGGCCCTTGAGCGCTTCGCGCATGAGTTCGTCGAGCGGGCGGGCCGGGTTCTCAGCGTTGGCGAGCGGGAAGGCTGCGGCGACCCTGGCGGGGTCCTTACCGAACACGTTGGTGATCGTGAAGAGCGGATCGCCGACGCTGCCGACCTTCCAGAGCTCGCGCTTGTCGGTGCCGAACATCGCGCCCCAGGGGCAACCCGCGAGCATTCGGGCGGCAAAGAGCGAGGGGGGCAGGAAGGCGTTGAGGTAAGGCTCCTGCACCGACCCGAAGTAGCAGAACGCGCCGCGATCAAGCCAGCGTCCGCCGACGGTCTCGCGCGAGGCGATGCTGGTCATCGACCATGAATGGATCATGTAGACGACCGCGGGCTGCTTGAGCATCGGAATATCGCCCGGCTTGGCGCGCCCGCCGCGGAGATCGAAGAAGTCGGCGTTGCCCATGGAGCCGATGAAGACGATGCCCGCGTCGATGCCCTGGCGCGTGCGGGCCTTCCACGTGCGGTCCGTGCCGTCGGGGTACTCGACGATGGAGGCCTTGAGCTTGGCGAGGTTGAAGGCTTCGGCGGCGCCGCGCTGTGCGTAGGTGTCCCAGTCCTTGCCCGACTCGTAGCCATTGAAGAGCCAGCCCGTGTCGGGCGTGAGGAACAGGCTGCACATCGCGTTGTACGCGCCTTCGCTGGCGGTGCGGGCGTAGACCTGGCCCGACCAGGCCCAGCGCTCGGTGTCGGAGCCTTCGACGCGTCCAACCAGGTCGGTGAGGGCTGCAAACTCCCCGGGCTTGGCGGTGTCGGCCTTGGTGGGGATGTTGGCGCAGATGGTGATGGCGTCGAAGGTGTCGCCCAGGGTCTTGTAGTCGAGCTTGAGGCGCTCCGCGACCGCGATCGCGAGCTTGCCGATCTGCTCGGATTCTTTCTGAGGCACCGAGCCGACCGGGCCGTAGGCGTATCGGAACATCGCGATGGGCTGGGCATGGCCCGCAGCGAGGGCCAGGCCCGCGGTCCAGCTCGCGTCGGCGGCGTCCACGAGCACGACGCCCACGGGGGGCATGTTGAGCCCCGCCATCTTTTCCATCGCCTTGTCGAGCGCGCCGGGCGCTTTGGACTCTTCCTCGCTCAGTCCGAGGGTCCTGGAGATGATGGACTCCATGGCCTGCATGCGCGCCCCGGGCTCGGCGGGGAACGAGGTGTTCTTGCCCTCCCAGCGCACGATCTTGGCGGGCTTGTAGCTCCGCGCAAAGAGCGCGATGCGGTCGGCCGCTTCGGCGGTGCCGTCGTCCACGAGCACCGGGAAGCGCACGTCGGGGGTCCATGACGCGATCGCAGCGGCGTAGGCGGCGTCGGTGGGCACGATCACCAGCAAATCCGCGATCCGGCTGGCCCGCTTTACGATCGTCACGCGGGCGCCCAGACGCACCGGCGGCGGGAGCTTGGCCAGGGGCGACTCGGCCCCGGTCGTGGGCTTGTTCTGGTCCTGCTTTGGCTGGTCCTGCTTCGGTTGTTCTGGCTTGGCTTGTTCAGGCTTGGCCTGATCAGGTTTGGCTTGATCTGGCTTCGTCTGGTCCTGGCCCCATGCCGATCCGGCCAGCGTGCCGATTTGGGTAAGTGCAGCGAGGATGAGCGATGCGTGGCGGCGGCGGGCGTTCATATCGGACTCCTGCGTTGGCGTGGAGTCTACTCTGGCCCGGGGTCAGAGCGGCTTGGGCGACCGTCAGGGACCATCGGCCCGCGGCCGGACGCGTACACTCGACTCCGCATGAGCGGTATGACGCGTGAGAGCTTCCTGAAGTTCGTGCAGACCGCGCGGACGGGCCATCCCGGACGCACGCTGGCGGTCCCGCTTTGCATCCGCCTGCTCTCGGACCAGCTCACGCCCGTCTTGGCCTACCGCCGTCTGGTCGCGCCCGACGCCCGGACCGCGCCCTCCTTCCTCCTGGAATCCGTCGAGGGAGGCGAACGCCAGGGACGCTACTCCATCCTGGGCGCAAGGCCCATCATCGAGGTCGTGGCCCGCCAGCAGCAGGTGACCATCACCGATGCGCTGGCCGGGAGCGTGCGCACCGAGCGGGTCGCCAATCCGCTCGAGTCCATCCGCAAGCTCAGTGCGGGCATCACGCTGGCGATCATGCCTTCCACCGGACGCCCCGAGCTTCCCTCGTGCGTCCTGGGTGGATGGTTCGGATTCGCGGGATACGACACGGTGCGCTACGCCGAGCCTGAGAAGCTCGCGTGGTCGAACGCGCCAACGGACGACCGCCATCTGCCTGACCTGCACTTTGCGTTCTACGACGGCGTGATCGCGTTCGATCATGTCGACAAGCTCGCGTATGTCGTGCAGCTCGCGCTTGTCGGGCCTCATGACGAGCCGGGCGAGGTCTTCGATCGCGCGTGGGACAAGCTCGAGGGGCGGGTCGCGGAAGTTCAACAGCACTCCAAGCCTCTGCCCGCGGGGCGCGTCGGGGCCAACCCCGGCGCCGGCGCGACGCCCGCCAAGTCCAACCTGAGCCGCGCGGAGCACGCCCAGATGCTGGCCAAGGCGATGGAGTACATCCGCGCGGGCGACATCTTCCAGGTCGTGCTCGGGCAGCGCTTCGAGCGTGTGTCGGCAGCGGATCCGTTCGACGTGTACCGCGCGCTGCGCGTGGTGAACCCGAGCCCCTACATGGTGTACATGCAAGGCCAGGGGTGCATCCTGGTCGCGTCGAGCCCGGAGATCCTGTGCCGGGTGCGCCGCGAGGCCGATGGTTCGTGCACGCTGACGAATCGCCCGCTGGCGGGGACGCGCAAGCGCGGCAGCACTGCTGCGGAAGACAAGGCCCTCGAGGTCGAACTGCTGGCCGACGCCAAGGAGCGGGCCGAGCACATCATGCTCGTGGACCTGGGACGCAACGACGTGGGGCGCGTGTGCGTGCCCGGTTCGATCAAGCTCCCGACCGTGATGGAGATCGAGCGCTACTCGCATGTGATGCACATCTCGTCGACCGTGACCGGGACGTTGCGCCCGGGACTGGACTGCTGGGACGCGCTGGCTGCGACCCTTCCGGTGGGCACGATCTCCGGCGCGCCCAAGATCAGGGCGATGCAGATCATCGACGAGCTCGAACCGATCCGGCGCGGGCCCTACGGCGGCGGGATGGGGTACATCGGCCTGGATGGCCAGATGGACATCGCCTTGGCGCTGCGCACCATGGTCGTGCCGACCGATCCGCCTTTCTACAAGGCGGGCGATCAGGGGACCAACCAGGGAAATGGTCAGGCGAGCTGGACATATCACCTCCAGGCTGCGGGCGGGATCGTTGCGGACTCGCAGGCCGAGCCCGAGTACATGGAAACGGTCAACAAGTCCGCGGCCCTCGGGCGTGCGATCGATCTGGCGGAGCAGGCGTTTACGAAGTGACTTGAACTGAGCCTCTGGCGCAAGCCAGAGGAATCTTCCGGCTACCAGAGGCGTCGAATCAGGCCGGGGCTTGGGGCTTGGCCCTGCGCCATTGCGGGTTGGTCCTCTGGCTCGGGCCAGAGGCTCGGCCGGAAGCGTGACCACGCTGCACCGGTCGGATATCCTGCCCTCCCATGTCCGACCACTCCCACAGGCTCGCGACCGACACCGACGACGGGATGCTGCTGATCATCAGCGGCCCCTCGGGCGTGGGAAAGACCACGATCACGCGCGGCGTGGAGCGGACCATTCAGGGCGCGGTCTTCAGCGTGTCGTGCACGACCCGCGCCAAGACCCCGGCCGACGTCGAGGGCGTGGACTATCACTTCATCGACAACGACGAGTTCGAGAAGATGAAGGCCGCGGGCGCGTTCCTCGAGACCGCGGATATCTACGGCAAGAAGTACGGCACGCCCAAGGACTGGGTGCAGACCCAGCTCGACCGCGGCCGCCTGGTCATCCTCGAGATCGACGTCGAGGGCGCTCGTCAGGTCAAGAGCAAGATGCCCGAGGCCTTCGCGATCTTCATCCTGCCGCCGGATGAAGGCGTCCTGCTCCAGCGCCTCCGCGACCGCAAGCGCGAGAGCGAAGAAGCGATCCAGCGCCGCTTCGCCGCAGCGCGCAAGGAGATCGCCGACGCCAAGTCGTGCGGCGTGTACGACCACTTCCTGGTGAATCAGAAGCTCGACGAGTCGATCGGGACCGCGATCAGGCTTGTGCAGGACGAGCGGATCAGACGCCGGACCAGGGCCGCGGCGCGATAAGTCGCAGACAAGCGCGTCAGAGCCGTGTCGCGCGAGCGACCGGTCGGGCGCCGGGAATTTGCTTCGAAACAAGACCAAGGCGCCGGCGGCTTGCGCCGCTCGGCTCTGATGGAATCAGCCCGCGCTGCCCACGAGTGTTGCGTTGGTCGGGAAGCGCTGGAGGGCTGCCAAGAGCTGTTCGACCTGCTGGTGCGGGTGCATCGCGAGCAACCGGCGGCGGAGGGCGGTCATGGTCTTGAGTTCATCCTCGCGCATGAGCAGGTGCTCCTTGCGCGTGCCGCTCTCGGCCAGGTTGATCGCGGGGAACATCCGCCGCTCGGCGATCTTGCGGTCCAGGATGAGCTCCATGTTGCCCGAGCCCTTGAACTCTTCGAAGATCACCTGATCGGCCTGCGAGCCCGTGTCCACCAGGCAGCTGGCGATGATCGTCAGGCTCCCGGCCTCTTCGGTGTTGCGGGCCGAGCCGAAGATCTGGCGGGGCACTTCCAGCGCCTTGCTGTCCAGACCGCCGGTGAGCGTGCGGCCCGAGCTGGCGTGTTTGCGGCTCTGGTTGAACGCACGGCCCAGTCGCGTGAGCGAGTCGAGCAGGACCACGACGTGCTTGCCGGCCTCCACGAGACGCTTGCAGCGGTCGATGGTCTGGGTCGAGACCGCGATATGGCGGTCCACCGTGTGGTCGTTCGAGCTTGCGATGACGCGGACGCGCTGCCTGGGCGCGGTGGCGACCGCCAGGCCTTGCTCCATGGCGGCCTGATTGCCGCGGGCGGCCATCTCGGCGTCCAGAGCGTCGACCTTCGCGAACGTGCGCCGGAAGTCGGTGACTTCCTCGGGGCGCTCGTCCACGAGCAGGACCACGATCTCGATGTCGGGGTGGTTGCGCAGCAGCGCGGTGGCGATGTCCTTCAGGAGCGTCGTCTTGCCCGCCTTGGGCGGGGAGACGATCAAGCCGCGCTGGCCGCGGCCAATCGGGCAGAACAGGTCGATGAGCCGGCACGAGGCGGGGCATCCCGGATACTCGAGCGTGAGCCTGGGCTGGGGGTCGATGATGGTCAGCTCGTCCCAGGCCTTGACGGTCTGGAGCGTGGAGAAGTCGACGCCTTCAAAGTCGATCTGGAAGCCGGCCGCGGGGGCCGGGCCCCGGCGATCCTGCCCGCTGCGGTTGTGCGGGGGACGCGAGCCGTTGTGGCGCCCGTTCTGCTGGCCCGAGTGCTGGCCGGAGTATTGCCCGGAGTGCTGGCCGTTTTGGGGAGCAGCATGCTGGCCGGACGGCTGGCCTTGGCGCGGGCCCTGGCTTCGGGCTTCGGGCTGGCTTCTGGCTTCAGGCTGGCTTCTGGCTTCAGGCTGGCTGCGCGTCTCGGGTGGGCGCGCGGGCTGGTTGGTGGGCGCGGGTGGGCCGGCGCGATGTCCCTGGGCGGGGCCAGCGTTCTGACCAGAGCCGGCACCCGAGGCCGCACCGGAGTTCGATGCGGAGGCGGGGGGCGGGCTCGCGCTGGGCGCGGGCCTGCTGCCGCTCTTGGGAAGCGGCGCATGGGGGTCGGTCGAGCCAGTGAGCGGGTTGGTCCCGCGTTTACGAGTCCAGCGGTTGAGCACGGTCGCTCTCGGTGGCCTTCGGGCGTGCGCTGACGTCGCGCGTGGCCCTGGGCGGTGCCAAACATCCGGTGTGAGCCGGAAGGGTCGTTGTGCGTGCGCGGGTGCGGGCGGGCGTGCCGCATCGGACCCACGAGTTTGAACGTCGCGTCGGGCGGTCAGGCCCAGGCGCGTTGGAGACGATCCGACCTGCATGCGGCGCAGGATGAACTGCGCGGCCAGCGTGGCCCAAGGCCGATGCTGGCGAACGTGCAAGGCGACTTATGAACCCATCCGGAAGAATCCGTCACCGGTTTCTTCTCGATTGGTTGCGCGCGGGGTTTGCGGGTTGCACGCCGGCGGGGCCAGATGGCCTCAGCGTCGGATGCCTCGCGAACGGACCCGTGTGCGGGATTGCCCTGGGAACCAGGTCCCACGGCGGGAATCAACATCTTTTCAGCAGTCTGGAGCCTGGAGCATAACCCGAAAGCACGGACCGAGCCGCCAAGCCCCGCGGAAGGGAAATGAAGATATGCCCACAAGGAAGGGCACCCGAAATAAGCGGTGGAATGGGGGGACTCCCCCAGCAGAGATCGCTCGGGGTCTTCAGGCGGCCCCGGGCTGGAATCTCGACGGCGGCCGGTACGGCGCCGTCCACATCAGTCGTCGGATAAATCAGAGCCGAGTTTCACCCCAATGTCAAGGTTTTTCCGGACGATCGGTCCCAGACCGGGTCGACTTGGACCGAGAAAGTACAATCCGGGGCCCTTCCCGCGACATGACGCTGGGGAGGGGTCGTTCCGGTCCGTCTCACGTCTCGGTCGTTGCCTGTGGTCAATCGTCAAAAGACAGAACAGTCCCCTCCGCCCGCGCCGGTGATCATCAAGGGTCTTGGCGTGTCGGCGGGAATTGTCATCGGCAAGGCCCTGGTGGTCGACACCGACCTGCGACGCGTGCCGCGCCGCTCCATCACCCGCGAAGGCATCAAGGCCGAGACCACCAGGCTCGATGCGGCCATCAAGGCCTCCATCGAAGACCTCCAGGAGGTCCAGAAGAGCGCCGAAGCCACGATGGGCAAGGAAGCCTCCAAGATCTTCCTGGCCCACAGCTTCATGCTCCGCGACAACAAGATGGTGGTCAATCCGCTCAAGGAGATGATCACCTCCGAGCTGGTGAACTCCGAGACCGCGGTCGCGCAGGTCTTCGGGGCCCTGGCGGCCCGCTTCCGCAAGAGCGCCGACAGCGCCTTCACCACCAAGGTCAACGACATCGACGATCTTGCGGGGCGTGTGCTCAACAAGCTCATGGGCGAGTCCCGGAGCAAGCTCAAGGACCCGCCGCCGGATTCGGTCGTCATCGCCCGCGACCTCACGCCCTCGCAGACCGCGTCGTTTGATCGCAAGAAGATCGTGGGATTCGCGACCGACATGGGCGGCCGCACGGGCCATACCGCCATTGTCGCCCGCGCTCTGGAAATCCCCGCGGTCGTCGGCCTCCAGTCCGTCACCCAGCAGGCCATCGACGGCGCCACCATCATCCTCGATGGTGATCGCGGCAACGTCATCATCCATCCCGACGCCGATCAGCTCAAGGAATACCGCGGGTACATCGAGCAGCGCAAGACTTTCCAGCTCTCCCTCGGCGAGCTGGTCGATCTGCCCTCGGTCACCACCGACGGCACGCCGGTCGAGCTCCTGGGCAACATCGAGTTCCCCGACGAGGCCAAAAGCGTGGTTTCCTCGGGAGGCGACGGCGTCGGGCTCTACCGCACCGAGTTCATCTTCCTGACCCGTGACGACGAGCCCACCGAGAAGGATCACTTCACCGCGCTCAAGCGGGCCGTGGAGCTGCTCGACGGCAAGCCCCTGACGGTGCGCACGTTCGACCTGGGCGCCGACAAGTACACGCAGGAGCGTGCGCTCAATCCCGAGCGCAACCCGTTCCTGGGATGCCGGAGCATCCGCTACTCGCTCCAGGCGATCCCGATGTTCAAGAGGCAGCTCCGCGCGATCCTGCGGGCCAGCGCGCTGGGGCCGATCAAGGTGATGTTCCCCCTGATCACGTCCACGGGCGAGTTCCGGCACGCCAAGTACATCGTCAACGACGTAATGGAGGACCTCGAAGAGGACAACATCCCCTTCGACCGCAACGTCAAGATCGGGATGATGGTCGAGGTGCCCTCGGCGGCGCTGATGGCCGACACGTTCGCCCGCGAGGTGGATTTCTTCTCGATCGGGACCAACGACCTGGTTCAGTACACGCTGGCGGTGGACCGCACCAACGAGCGCGTCGCGACCATGTACAACCCGTTCCACCCGGCGGTGTTGCACCTGATCCGGGACGTGATCCGGGCGGCGCGGCGGCGCGAGATCCCGGTTTCGTGCTGCGGCGAGGCCGCGGGCGACATCGAATATGCACTGTTGCTCATCGGGTTAGGGTTGCGTACCCTATCGGTGACATCGACCTCGATCCCCGGGCTCAAGAGGCTCATCAGGTCGGTGAACGTTTCGCAATGTGAGCGCATCGCCAGACACGCGATGTCGTTCGATTCCGAGTCGCAGGTTTCCGCGTATTTGCGGGACCGGGCTCGAAAAATCGTCCCGGAGGCGTTCGACGGTCGTGCCGCCGAATGAGGCTTCTCCGGGGATGGCGCAAGCTGTCCCTGTCGAGGCGTCCGCCAACGGGTGCAAGTTCATCGGCGTCAGGTCTCCCCGCGTCCGCGGGCGATGGGCCGGGCGCCGGCCAAGCCGCTTCCGTCGGATCCCCGGCGTCACGCGCGTCTCCCGAAGCTCGGGCGGGCGCCGGACAGCCCGGGCGGACCGGCGGCACGATCCCCGGAGCATGGTTTGCCCCTGAGGCGAGCCGCTTCGGGGCCGACCGCACCCCACCGCCTCGCGGCGCCCCCAGGGCGTCAAGGCCAGGCAAGGCGTGCATCTCGGCGCGATCAGCGCGGGCCCAAGGCCGGCGAACGAACCAGGCGAAGGACCGACGCCATCGTGTGAAGGGATGGCATTTTCGCCATGGCCAAGAGAAGAAGTCGCAAGAAGTCATCGGGCGCCGCTGCGGCGGCCGAGCAGGCTGCCGCCAGCCTGAGCCGGATGATCGTCAACTACGTCCCGGGCGAAGAGTGCCGGGTCGCGATCGTCGAGAACGGAAAGCTTGAAGAGCTGCACGTGGAGCGCTTCGCCAGCGCCTCGCGCGTCGGAAACATCTACGTCGGCAAGGTCACCAACGTCGAGCCCGCGATCCAGGCGGCGTTCGTCGATTTCGGCGTCGGAGAGAACGGGTTCCTCCACGTCTCCGACCTCCACCCGCGGTATTTCCCGGGCGAGACCGAAGAAACCACCGAGAGCGTGGGCCACAAGACTCCCCGCCGCGAGCGTCCGCCGATCCAGTCGGCCCTCCGCCGGGGCGATGAGGTGATCGTCCAGGTGCTCAAGGAAGGCATCGGGACCAAGGGCCCGACGCTGACGAGCTATCTGTCGATCCCGGGACGGTTCCTGGTGATGATGCCGGGGATGGACCGCGTGGGCGTCTCCCGCAAGGTCGAGGACGAGGAGCAGCGCCGCGCGATGCGCGAGATCCTCGACGATCTTGAACTCCCCGACGGTTTCGGCTTCATCGTCCGCACCGCGGGCATGGAGCGCACTAAGACCGAGCTCAAGCGCGACCTGGCGTACCTGGTCCGCCTCTGGAAGGACATGGAGCGTCGCCAGAAGTCGGGCGAAAAGCCCAGGCTCCTGTACTCCGAGTCCGACCTGCTCGTCCGCTCGCTCCGCGACATTCTGACCGCGGACATCAACGAGGTCGTCGTCGACAACGAGCGGGCCCTGCTCCGTGCAGCGGCGTTCCTCAAGATCGTCGCGCCCCGCGGCGGCACCAAGCTCATGCACTACACGGGCCGGGCGCCCATCTTCCACGCCTTCGGCGTTGAGCAGCAGATCGCGATGATCCACGCCCGCGAGGTGCCTCTGCCCTCGGGCGGGCGTCTGGTCATCGACCAGACCGAAGCGATCGTCGCCATCGACGTCAACTCGGGCAAGAGCCGCGAGGCGCGGGACGCCGAGGAAAACGCGTTCCAGACCAACCTGGAGGCGGTCGACGAGATCTGCCGCCAGCTCCGTCTGCGCGACCTGGGCGGCATCGTCATCAACGACCTGATCGACATGCGCTCCATGGCGCACCGCCGGGAGGTCGAGAACCGCTTCAAGGAACGCCTCAAGCGCGACCGCGCCAAGAGCACCGTCGCGGGGATCAGCCAGTTCGGCATCCTCGAGATGACGCGTCAGCGGATGCGCGGCAGCCACGAGAGCGTGCACTTCACCGACTGTCCGACCTGCCGGGGCCGGGGCGTCGTGCAGCGCCCCGACTCGGTGTGCGCCGACGCGCTCCGCGAGCTGGCCTCGCTGCTCGATGTCGAGAAGATCGCCAAGATCGAGCTGGTCGTCGCGCCGCGGATCGCGGGCGAGCTGCTCTCCACCAAGCGGCGTCTCTTGACGCGCATCGAGAAGCAGTCGGGCAAGCACATCGACGTGCGCGTCTCTGACGCGCTCTCCGTCGATCGCGTGACGTTCTACGCCTACGCCGCCGATGGTTCGGACATCGAGCTGGGCAATCTCCCGGTGCCCAAGACCCCCGCGGGCCTGGTCGAGTTCGACCTGGGCCTGAGCGAGGATCCCGGCGCGTGGGACGAACAGGCCCCCGAGCCGATCGAGGACGTCGAGGAAGACGACATCATCGACGATGGCCTTGGCGACATGCATCCCATCGAGTCCGGTGAGAGTGACGAGCCGATTGAAGGCGAGCTCGACCCGACCCTGGGCGTGCAGCTCGGCCGTCGCGGGCGTCGCGGCGGACGCAATGAGCGCGGCCGCGGGACCGATCGCCGCGGCGATGAACGCCGGAATGAAGGCCGTGGAGGCGAGCGCCGGGACGACCGGCGCGATGCCCGTCCGAGCGATCGTCGCGACGACCGGCGGAATGACGACCGGCGCAGCGACGGCCGCGGCAGTGACCGCCGCGATGACCGTCGTCCCGAACAGCGCGTGGATGACCGGCGCACCCCCGAGCGTCGCGACCCGCGCGATGACGAGCGTGCGGCACCCCGGCGTCCCGCGCCGATTCCTGTGCCCGGCCAGCCTCTCCCGCCCGGCGATCATGGCGACGATGACATGCCGGTCGGTGCTGGCGACCATCGCGAGGAGCACGAAGGCGATGGCCCGCATCGCGATGGCCCCGACCACGATCGCCCGGTCAACGATGGCCCGGTCAACGCGGGCGACCACGGCGACGACTTCGAAGGCCACGCCGATGAGGGTGGTCAGGGCGATCATGGCCCCGAAGGCGAGCGCGGATTGAACGATCAGGGCGAAGGCCAGGGTGAAGGCGGGCGTCGCCGTCGGCGTCGCCGCCGTCGTCGCGGCCGTGGACGCGGCGGAGACGGCGCTCCCCAGGGAGGCCCGGACGGTCAGCAGTTCGACGATCGCCCCCGTGAGGGCGAGCGCAGCCAGCCCCGCGATGATCGCAGACCAGACGATGCTCGCGTGAACGATCAAGGTCCGGACGATCGTCACGACGACGAGGGCGGCTCGGTCGATCACGATGGGGACCAGGGCCCCGATGATCGCGAGGGCGGTCCGCAAGGCAATGGCGATCGCCCCGAAGGCGATGGCCAGGGCGGCGAAGGCGGCCGTCGGCGCCGTCGTCGTCGTCGCGGCCGTCGTGGTCGCGGCGGCGGTGGGGGAGGCCAGGGCGGCTTCGCTGAAGAAGGCCAAGGCGAGCGCAGCCCCGGTGAACGCAGCAATGCCCCACGCGAGGTCGGCGAGCGCGCTCAAGGCGATCGCGGGTCGTCCGACCGGGCTCCACGTGAAGATAGAGCTCCGCGTGAAGACAGAGCCCCGCGCGAAGACCGGGCTCCGCGCGAAGACCGGCCGTCGCGCAATGACGATCGGCCGCGCGAGGACCGTCCCCAGGTCCGGGCCGAGCCCCCGAAGCAGTCTTCCGAGCCCGCCTCCGGCGCACCCAAGCCTCGAATCCTCTACCGCAACTTCCGCAAGCTCTCCCCGAGCGAACTGAACAAGCGGCCCAAGTCCGAGTAATTTTCGCGCGCCCCGGGCTTACTCCCCGGGGCGTGCTTTGCTCTCCCCATGAAGCGTCGACTGATCATCCTCGGATCGACAGGGTCCATCGGCACGCAGGCCCTGGATGTCGTCACGCATCTGAACACGCTGCACGCCCGCAACCAGTTCCCGCATCACGTCGAGGTCGTCGGGTTGGCCGCGGGCGCGAATGCGGAGCTCCTGCGTCAGCATGCGTCCCAGCATCCCAAGGCGGTCACCGCCCTGGCTGCCGGCGCACCGGGGTTCACGTACACGGGCGCGGATGCTGCCGAGCAGCTCGTGCGCAACGTTGAGGCGGACATCGTGCTGGCCTCCATGGTCGGCTCGGCGGGGCTCCCGGCAACTTTGGCCGCGATCGCGCTCGGCCGCGATGTGGCGCTGGCCAACAAGGAAACGCTGGTCGCCGCGGGCGAGCTGGTCGTCCGCGAGGCGATGCGCAGCGGCTCGCGCCTGCTCCCCGTTGATTCCGAGCATGCCGGTCTCTGGCATTGCCTTCAGAGCGTGGACGCGAGCCTGGTTCCGCCGGTCCAGCACGTGCCGCGGGTGCGCCGCGTGGTGCTGACCGCCTCCGGCGGCCCCTTCCGCTCCTGGAGCCTCGAGAAGATCCGCGTCGCAACGCCCAGGCAGGCGCTGAACCATCCGACGTGGTCCATGGGGCCCAAGGTCACCATCGACTCCGCGTCGCTGATGAACAAGGCCCTGGAGATCATCGAGGCGCACTGGCTTTTCGGCCTTGCGCCCGACGCGATCGAGGCGATCATCCACCCCCAGTCCACGGTGCACGCCTTGGCGGAGATGGAGGATGGTGCGGTCATCGCCCAGCTCTCCGCGACCGACATGCGGCACCCGATCCAGCAGGCGCTCGCCTGGCCCGAGCGGGTGGCGCCCTGCTCGCCGCGCCTGGACCTGCACACGCTCCGCTCTCTGGAGTTCCTCGCGCCGGATCTGGAGCGCTTCCCGTCGCTCGGTTTCGCGTACCGCGTGATGCGGGCCGGCGGGACCGCGGGCGCGATTCTCAACGCGGCCAACGAGGTCGTGGTCCAGCGCTTCCTGGCCAGCGCCGACAGCACGCAACCCATGCCGTTCGGACTGATCCCGCGCGTGGTGGGCGAGGTGCTCGACGCGATCGCGCCGACGCCGATCACGTCGCTCGCGGATGTGGCCCGCGCCGAGTCGCAGGCCCGCGCCCTCGCGGCTGAACGCCTCCGCGATCTTCAGGCGGCGTTTGCGGTTTAGTCCCAACGCTCGGCAGGTGTTCGGCTATGCTCCCGCACACACAAGCAGCGCGCATCCGCGCCGGAGATCCGACCATGGCCAAGAAGGCGTCCAAGAAGTCCAAGCCCGCACCCAAAGCCAGCAAGAAGGCTCCCAAGCCCGCGGGGAAGAAGGGCACCAAGCCCGCCAAGAAGGCCAGCAAGAAGGCCTCGTCCAAGAAGGGCGCCAGCACCGATCCGGTGCTCATCACCACCGGCAAGGGCCCCTCGCCCGCCGAGCTCGGGCATCTGCTCGTGTCGCGCTTCAATCAGGGCAACGCCCAGACCAAGGGCTCGCTCTGGTCCGATGAGCTCATCTCCGTCGAGGGCGTCGGCGTGTCCATGGCCTGGGTCGGCATGAAGGCGGTCGAAGCCAAGAACGCCTGGTGGGAGTCCGAGCACAAGCTCCACGGCGCCAGCGCCGAAGGTCCCTACGTCGGCGCCACGGGCTTTGCGGTCAAGTTCCGCATGGACGTCGAAGAGATCGCCACCGGCAAGCGCTCCCAGATGGAAGAGGTCGGCGTCTACACCGTCGAAGACGGCAAGATCGTGACCGAAGAGTTCATGTACCGCGCCTGATGCCCGCAAAGTGCTGCGTGCTCGCGCCGGCGGTTCGGACGCCGAGGCCTGTCCATGCCCACGCTGCGCACCATCCTCCACGTTGACCTCGACGCGTTCTACGCGTCGGTCGAGCAGCGGGACGATCCGACGCTGCGCGGCCGTCCTGTCTTAGTTGGCGGGCGCTCGGGCCGGGGCGTGGTGCTGGCCGCGAGCTACGAGGCCAGGCCGTTCGGCTGTCGCAGCGCGATGCCCATGGCCAAGGCGATCAGGCTCTGCCCGCAGGCGGTGATCGCCCGCCCGCGTTTTGAGGCGTACCGCGCCGCCAGCGACAAGGTCTTTGCGGTCTTCGAGCGGTACACGCCCGAGATCGAACCCCTGTCGATCGACGAGGCGTTCCTGGACGTCACCGCGTCCACGCGCCTCTTCGGAGATGGGCAGACGATCGGTTCGCGCATCCGCGCCGACGTGAAAGCCGAGACCGGGCTCACCTGCTCGGTGGGCGTGGCGCCCAACAAGTACCTGGCCAAGCTCGCGAGCGATCACAAGAAGCCCGACGGGCTCTTTGTCGTCCGCGAAGGGATGATCCAGGACTTTCTTGACGCGCTGCCGGTGGGGCGCGTGTGGGGCGTCGGACCCAAGGCCGAGCACGCGCTGGCGTTGCTCAACGTGCGCACCGGGCGCGAGCTTCGCGAGCTCTCCGAAGCCAGGCTCGTGCAGGAGTTCGGCGTGTGGGGCGAGAAGCTCTACCGCCTGGCCCGCGGGATCGACGATCGCCCGGTGGTGCCGGACCGTCAGGCCAAGGGCATCGGGCACGAGGAGACTTTTCACACCGACATCGGCGAGCCCGCGATCTTGCAGCGCATCCTCGTGGGGCAGGTCGATCACGTGTGCCGGAGGCTCCGCCGTGCGGGATTGCACGCGCGGACGATCACGCTCAAGCTCCGCCTGGCGGATTTCTCGACCTTCAGCCGGGGTCATTCGATCGCGGAGGCGACCGACCGCACCGACCTCTGGATCCCCGAGGCCAAGCGCTTGCTCGACGAGTGGTGCGCGTCGACCAGGCAGGGCGAAGGGGTCGCGCCGTTGCGGCTGGTGGGGGTCAGGCTCACCCAGCTTTCCTCCGCGGTTGGGGAACAGCTCGGGTTGTTCCCGGACGCGGATGCGTCCAGGCGGACCCGCGTGGACAAGGCCACGGATGCGATCGAGGCCCGCTTCGGGAAGGGCGCCATCACCCGCGCCGGCGCTATGAAGCCCGAGGAGCCTCCCAGGCCGGGTTGACCGGCAATTGCCGTCGGACTCGGGCGTTTGGCGGGGCATGACCCTCCGCATCCAACCCGTGGGCCCGTCGATGCTCTTCGCGTGCTTCATCCTCGCGGGTTCCACACTCACGAGCCAGGCATCGGCCCAGCCCGCCGAGACCAAGGACGAGAAGGACCTGCTCAAGGGACCCGCAGCTGCCGAAGCTCCGGCGTCCAAGGCGGCCCGCACGCTGGTGAAGCGCGACTACGAAGGCAAGCTCGAGCGGCTGGACATCAGGCCCGAGCCCGCAGCCATCGCGATGCTTGATCTGGATGCGCCGACCAGGCGTGCGGCCGACGACATCACACGCCATCGCGCTGCCCAGATCGCCGCGGCGCTCAAGGCCCATCGGGCCCTCCTCCTGGAGATTCAGGGGGCCAACCAGGCGGGCGATCGGGCCGGCGCGATGCCCAAGATCCGCGAGTTTCGCGAGAAAGCGCCCGATCTCTTCGAGCCGCCTCTGGTAGACCGGTACGTCGCGGTGCTGCCGCCGGATCAGGTCGCCGAGTTCAAGAGACTCGTGAACGAGTACAACCAGGCGTTCATCGCCGATCAGGTTGCCGAGCGTCCGCAGGGTGCCGCTCGTCAAGCACCTCCCGAAATGCAGGCCAGGCGGCTGGAGGCGATGCAGACCATCCGCGAGCTTGCCCAGACCTTGGGCGCGACGGTGCAGGAGCGGCGTGAGCGCCTCGATGCAGCCTTGCTCGCGGTGGACGCGTCCCCGGAGGTTGGCGAGAAGATCCGCGCCATCATCCGCAAGGCCGCCGAATCCACCACCGATGGCGACCTCACCCCCGAACTCCGCCGTCAGACCAATCAGCAGATCATGGAGCTTCTGACGCCCGAACAGCGTCGCCTCTGGATGCAGCGCCTGCGTGATGGGCAATAACGCCCTCAGCCGATGCGGCGCATGACCGTCACCGCTGGGTAGAGCCCCGCGACCTGCTCGCGGAGCAGCGTGCGCGCGGGATACGCGGGATTGATGGGCTGAAGCCTGATCAGCTCCTCGCCAGCTTCCGAGGTCTCGAAGTAGACGCGCTTGAACGTGGTCTCGTGATCGGGCTCGAGCCTGGCGAAGCAGTCAGCGCCGCTGGTCGCCTGCCTTGCGGGCGAGAACACGACCACGTCTCCTTCCACGTACGAGGGAAACATGGAATCGCCCACCACCCGTGCGGCAAACGCATCGGCGTCCGCGATATCCGGCACACGCACGTACTGATCCGCGACCCGCGCGGGATAGCCCAGATCGGTGAACTCGCGCGGGTATCCCGCCGCGACCGAGTTGATCAGTGGCACCTCGTGCCCCAGCGCCACCGGAATGACGCCCCGTGCTGTCATCGGCGCACTCTGACCCTCGAGCTCGCGCACGAGCTTTTCGAGCTCCCCCGAGCGAAACGCAGCATCCAGACTGCCGCGAACGCCCCCGCGGTCGTCGGTCCGCGTCTGCTTGAGGATCTCCTGGAGCCGCTGGGCGGTGCGCCGCTTGCGCTGCACTTCGTCCCGGTGCTGGCTGGCCAGCGAGGAGACCTCAAGCTTGACCGACTCGGGCACGCGCGCCCATCGCGCCGCATCCGCGAGCGTCCCGGCGCGCAGGCGCAGCGCGCGCTCCATTGCCTCGAGCACATGATCTTCGGGCAAGGGCCTCCGATCATTCTCAAGCTCCGAGAGATACGACTTGCTGCACGCTTGACCAAGCTCGCGCAGCGCATCGGCGAGTCCTTGCAATGTGAGCCCGCGCTCCGCGCGTGCGCGGCGAATCAGCTCGCCCAATCGCGAGCCCGCGGGCCCCGCCCCCCCGACGTCCACACGCGATGACTCCACGCCCCTTCCCCCGTTCTCGCGTCTCATCGCGCACGCATGTCCGCGTTTGTGCGCATTTTTCAGGATATGCCTTCGCCAAGCCTTGCAATCGAAAGTGCGGCGTGTAGAACATGACAAAACATAAGTTCACGATCGTCGTGAACACTCGCAACACAGCATTGTGGAACTGCATCCACAAAATCCACAGAAGCGTGTCCGGGGGGCCGGGCAGGAGGCGCGGGGCATGTTTGTCATGGATGACGCGGGCAGCAAGCAGGGCCTGATCGAGCACGGACGTTCGGATCAGGCCGGGGATCTCAGGCGACGGCTTTCGCCGGGAATGGCCGAGCGGATCGTGATTCGCCTGGAGTTTCTGCCGGATCAGGAGCGGGAGCTGCTCCGCTCGGTGTTCGTGGACCACCGTCCGATGCGCGAGCTGGCGCCGCTGGTGGGAAGCTCGGAGCGCTCGCTCCGGCGGCGCATCAAGCGTGCCGTCTCTCGTCTTCTCGGCGCACGCTTCTCGTTTGTGCTGGAGCATCGCGGGGCCTGGACCCCCACCCGCCGTCGAATCGCCACGCTTCATTACATCGACGGCATGTCGGTGCGTCAGACCGCGGCCAAGGCCGGTTTGTCCTTTCATGCGGTTCGACGGCACCGCGACGCGATCGAAGCGATCTTCGATGCCGCGCAGCAGCGCCCCGCTCCGCTGCGGCGCATCGGGAGGTGAGCCATGCGTGTGCTGCAAACGTCCGTGCGTCCGAGCTCCAGACTCCTGCGCGCCTGCGCCGGCTTTGGTGTCGGAGTCCGGAGAAGGCCCAGGGCTCGCCTCCAGGCCGATGGCGTCGCATCTCATCTGCTTGAGGTCTGCGGGCCGGGCAACATCGTCCTCCTCTCGGGGCCCAGCGGCAGCGGAAAGTCGCGCCTGCTCATGCGGGCCCGCCGGGCTGCGTCGACCCTGGACGTCCACATGATCAATGCAGGACCGCCTTGTGCTCGGAGCGGCACGATCCTGGACTGTCTCCCGGGAACGCTCGACGAGGCCATCGGAGCATTGGCCAGCGCCGGGCTCGCGGATGTGGGCGTGCTCGCCCGCACGCCCCGGGAGCTCTCGGAAGGTGAGCGCTGGCGCTTCGGGCTGGCGTGCGCCATGCTCCGGGCCAGGCAACACCCGCGAGCCGTGATCGTGTGCGATGAGTGGTGCTCCACGCTGGATCGGCCCGCAGCACGGGGGGTGTGCATCACCGCCCAGCGCTGGATCCGCCGGGAACGCATCGCGGGCCTGCTCTGCGCCACCGCGCACGAGGACGTGGTCCGCTGGCTGGGCGCGGACCTGGTCGTGGATTGCAGCGTCGCAACCTGAACACGGGAAACGGGGGCGGGCGTGCGGTGTGGGGTGCGCATCGAGCTTGGCGACATCGGGGACTACCAGTCCTTGGCGCGGTGGCATTACCGCGCGGGCTCGCCCGCGGTCCCGGTGCGCGTCTTGCGTGCGATGGAGCGCCGCAGGCTCGTCGGCGTGCTGGTGGTGACGATGCCGACGCTGATGGGTCGCTGGCGCGGAGTGGCATGGCCCGAGCTGGAACTCGACGAGTCGGATCGACGGGCGCGGATCGCGATCATCAACCAGCGCGTCCGAAGGATCGGGCGCGTGGTCGTGGATCCGCGCGATCGTGGGCGCGGCATCGCGCGCCAGCTCGTGCGGACCTACCTGGATGACCCCCTGAGCACGCACACCGAAGCGATCGCCGCGATGGGCAGGCACTCGCCCTTTCTGCAGGCGGCCGGGATGCGGCGCGTTGAACTTGCGCCGCCCGCGCGTGATCTGGAACTCAGGCGCGACCTCCGAAGGCTGGGCGTGCCTCCCTGGAGGCTCGCCGATCTCTCCTTCGCCGAGCGCTCGCCCCACGCGGGCTTGCGGGCGGCGCTGCAGCGCTGGGCCTCTCGCGCCCAGCACACCCGCAAACTCGCAGACGAACCCGACAAGCTCGCGCTGGCCGCTGCCGCGGCAGCGTGCGCACCCCCCGCGATCTTCGTGACCCCATGACGTTCAGGGACCGACGACAGGAGGGGAACATGCCCAGCAGCAGAAAGCGGACCAAAGCGCCCGAGCCGACGCAGCACGATCAGCAGAGCCCGGAACCGGCGCAGCCTCAGCCCGAGCCGGGCGCTCCGCGCACGCGCGCCGAGCTGGCGATCTGGCTCGCAGCGAACGCGGGCCTGGACCACTGGGCCCAGCCCATCAGGCCCGGACACGCGTCCGCGCTGGACTATCTGGCGTGGTCCTTCTTTGAAGGATGCGAGCACTTCGGGAGCCCGGGCCCCGTGAGCCCGCCCGACTGCGTCGTGTGGGCCAATCGCGGCGGCGGCAAGACCTTCATCGGTGCGGTCGCGACCATGCTCGATCTGATCTTCAAGCCCGGGATCGAGATCCGCATCCTGGGAGGCTCCATGGACCAGTCCCGGCGGATGTACACGCACCTCCGCAGACTTTTCGAGCGCCCCGCGCTGTCGGAGATGGTCAAAGGCAAGGTCACACTCGACAGCCTCAAGCTCCACAACGGGTCCGAAGTCGAGATCCTCGGCCAGTCCCAGTTCGCGGTCCGCGGCACGCGCGTGCAGAAGCTCCGCTGCGATGAGGTCGAACTCTTCAGGCCCGATGTCTGGGAGGCGGCCCAGCTCATCACCCGCGAGCGGAGCTTTGACGTGCCGGGCGTGGGCCGGATCAAGGTGCGCGGCAGCGTGGAGTGCTTCAGCACCATGCACCTGCCGTTCGGCTTGATGTCCAGGCTCGTGCGCGATGCGGGCTGGAACGATCTGGCCGAACGCGTCGAGATCGGCGGCGCCGACGCGACCCGCACGCTCTTCAAGTGGGGCGTGCTGGATGTGCTGGAGCGTTGCCCTCCCGAGCACGTCTGCGGCGAGGAAGGGCAAGAGCGGTGCAAGCTCTGGGACGAGTGCCGGGGAAGAGCCAAGGACGCGGCGCGCTCGGGCGGGCACATCAGCATCGCCGAGGCGATCCGGCTCAAGGGACGGGTGTCGCAGGCGACCTGGGATACGGAGATGCTCTGCGATCGCCCGCGCCGGGACGACACGGTCTATCCGGAGTTTCGGGCCCGGGCGCATGTGGTTGCGAGCCTGCCCTGGGATCAACAGGCCGAGGCCCCGGTGATGTGGGTCGCGGGGATGGACTTCGGATTTCGTGCGCCGACCGTGATCCTGCTGGGCGCGGTGGACGCCGACGGCACCCTTTGGATCGTTCGCGAACGCGCCGTCGCGCAGACGGTTCTGGCCGAGCATGCTGCGGCCTTGGTCAACGGTCTGGGATCCAAAGACGATCCGCCCGGGCCGGGCTGGACGGGCAAGCCCCAGTGGGTGGGCGTTGACCCCGCGGGCAAGCAGCGCAGCGATCAGACCGGCATCAACGCCGCGGACGTCCTGGCCAAGCACGGCCTGCGCGTACTCGCGGTGAAGCGTCCCCAGCATCAGGGCTTCGAAGCGGTGCGGGCCAGGCTCCGTCCCGCGGGCGACGGGCCTCCCAGGCTCTTCATCCACGCCCGCTGCACGCACCTGATCGAGTGCCTCGAGAAGTACCACTACCCCATCGACCGGCCCGAGAGCACCGTTCCGGTGAAGGACGACACCGACCACGCGGCCGATGCGCTGCGCTATCTCGTGCAGAACCTGGACCGCCCGGCCCAGACACGGGATGCGAACTACCTGGCGTGAGGATTTGGCGTGATGCTCGGGGCCGCGATCAACGCGGGGCCAGTGCCGGCACCGCGTACTGCACCAGCAGATAGCTGGCAGCGCCCAGCGCGAACATGGACAGGACGATCTGCGCGGCCATGGAAAGCACGCCCAGCAGATAGCGACGCCAGGGGAACACCTGCCTCCCATCGGGGAGCAGGTCGTCGGGCAGGCGGACCGCCTTCCACGCTATCGCGATGAAGAGGGACAGCGGCACCAGCATCGTGAACCAGACGTGGTTGAGCGTCAGGGCGTCGATGAAGGGACGATGGGCGATGGTGAGGATCACGCGCGGGCCTCCCGCGGGCGGGGACGCCTGGCGGATGGGAATCCCGCGTCGAGGATGACGATCAGGTTCAGAAACCCCGCGATGCATGCATAAAGGGTGCCGAGCTCTCCCATTTTGCCAAGGGCCTTGATGTTTCCGGGGGTGGCCTGATCCGGGGAGTGCACCAGGAGGGGCGCCTGCACGGTGCGCTCCGCGCCTGTCTTGGGGTCGACGTCGGTCATGGTCCCCTGGCGGATGTATTCACCAGGGAGCGGGGCGCGACGAATATCCGCACGGCGGGCGCGGACGGCTTCCTCGGGGACTCCCTTGAACCTGGTCTGGTGGATGTAGTCGACGCCGAAGGCGATGGGTCCGACGCAGGCCTGGCCCATGAACCACATGCGGGCTTCCTTGCGGTCGACGACCTCGATGCCGCCGATGAGCAGGCCGCCGAAGAACATGCCAAGGACGCCCAGCCCGGCGAGGACGCCGCGGGCGATCTGACCGCGGACGACGTGCCCGGCACCGGGGAAGGCAATGGCGGCCAGGAGCGCGATGGGGTGGAATCCCTCGACGCCGATGGGGCTGCTCGCTGGGCCGTTGGTGGAGGCGGGGGTGGCGGGGGCCTCGGACATGGAAGCGAAGGTATCGGCTCGGCGGGGCCTCGGGCTGGCGTGCAACCGGGAAGTGGTGGCGGCGCGGCGGTGAGGGGTCTACCGTCGGCCAACCGGACGGCGCAGGTTCCCAGTGGTTGGGGCTTGACCCGGGCGGGGAAGGATTTGACAGTTGCGGCGCGGAAAGTACCGTGTCGGCGCTGTTGGCGGAACCGCGAGGGGCCGGACGACGGAATCAGGCCGGTATGGACCGGCCGCATCGGGGCCGGCGCTCGTCCTCATGGGCGGGGCCCGATGGTCCGATCAAGAAGGCCCGCAGGGCGGGATGGGGCAGTTCACGAGGGATGGGACGCACGATGAGCGGGAAGGTGTCTATGGAAGGCAGCATGGTGGAACAGGTGGAACGGCCTTGGGAACTCGCCCCGGGCTTCGGGTACGCCTCCGAGCAGTCGGGCTTCGGCACGACCGCGGTGATGTACGACGAGGACGAGGATGAGGACATGGACGAAGATGGCGACATCTTCGAGGATGACGACTTTGAGGATGGCGAGGGTGAGGGGGACGACGAGTTCTTCGAAGACGACGAAGACCTCGAAGAGGACGACGACGCGGACGATGAAGACAGCGAGGACGACGACGAGGATCTCTGATCCCGCGTTCCCGCCGGCCCGAGTGGTTTTCTCGGGCGTGATGCGGGCCCGCGCGTGATCGGGGGGCCGGGGCCGGTGGGCCCTGGGTACTCGGACGCGGGCGGGCCCTGAATTTTCGGGTCCGAGAGCGCGTGCCGGGACGTCGGCGTTCGAGCCGTTCGTCGAGGTACGCATGGAAAGCTTCCAGGGCCGTCGTTTCGAAGCACAGTCCGCCTCGGGCCAGCAGGCCGGCCAGCCGGTGGGCGAACCGGGCGTGATTCCCTTCCGGCCCGACGCCAGCTCGGACGTGGTCCGCAGGCTGGTCGCCGAGCAGGGCGCGACGGGCCTGGAGCGCCGCCGCGGACCGGGACGCAGGCTCAGCGACTCGCTCAAGAGCGCCGAGGAAGGCGAGCTCACCAAGGAACAGTTCCTGTTCCTGATGGCGATCGAGTCCTTCAAGAAAGCCAACGGCAAGGCGTACCCCGCCTGGAGCGATGTGCTCGAGGTGATCCGCCTGCTTGGCTATCGCAAGACCGCCAAGAGCGAGCTGACCCTGGCCAACGCCGAAGACTGGCAGGAAGCCTGGGACGCGCCGAGCAACGTGCGCACCGCACGCTGGTACGAGCGCCACGCCAAGTCGGTCGAGGGCGAGCCGAATACGCCCAAGCGCAAGGCGGCGTGAGCAGGGACGGAGCGCCCGAATTCAGAGACACCTACGCCCGGGCGAATGTGCCCGGGCGTTTTTGCACTTGGTGAACCGGCAGGTGGCATCGAAGCTCATGCCTCGTGCCATCGAAGTCGCGTTTTGCGGCTTCGATGAGGGCGGGTGGCATCAACGTCGTCAAAACGACTGTGATGCCACCTGGCCGCTCGATGCGCTTGCTCTTGGGCGTTCGGTTCCTCCCTCTTGCGCGGGAGGCTCGGACGGAGTTCACCCGCCGGCTTCGCGGTGAGCCGGGGCGTCCCGCCCCGGTGATGGTGTACAGCTGCGATCGTGATGCGGTGCGGACTGTCCGGCTCGGCTTGGGCTCTGTGATCCGATGGGTTCCGCGAGGTCGACCGGGGCGGGACGCCCCGGCTCACTGAGGAGCACCGACCGCTCGGAAGCGGTCGGTGGCACGCGTCGTGGTCGCACTTGTCGTGGTCACACGCATCCTGGCCACATGAATCCTGGTCACATGAATCCTGGTCGCACGCGTCACGGAGGCACGGAGGCTGCCCAATTGGCAGGTCCGGGCTTGGTTCCTGGCCTGCGGCGCGGGGTTGGGGCGTGTGGGGCGTCGGCATGCGGCTTGCAAGTCTCTGGGCATGAGACCTGAACGCCTGACAACCACCGCCCAGCAGGTTCTTGCCGATGCCCAGACCGATGCGGCCTCACGGGGCAATCCCGAGGTCACGGGGCTGCATGTGCTGCACGCGCTGCTCGAGGACAAGAACGGGCCCGGCGTGTCGATCATGAACAAGGCTGGCGTGGACGCGTCGCGCGTCGCGCAGGTTGTGGATGCCGCGTTGAAGTCGCTGCCGGTGACATCGACCAATGTGGGGAACGCGGGCCGTGCGATCGTGGAGCTGCTCGGGAAGGCGGACGCGGAGGCCAAGAGGCTGAGCGACGCCTACGTGAGCTGTGAGCACCTGCTGATGGCGATCGCGCAGACCGGCGGGCCGGGCAAGGACGCGTTGACCGCGGTGGGGATGAATCCGCGCCGCATCGAAGAGGCGGTGCTGGCGATTCGCAAGGCGTCGGGCGTGAGCAACATCACGGACCAGAACGCCGAGACGAGCTTTGAGGCGCTGAAGAAGTACGCGATCGACCTGACGGAGAAGGCCCAGCAGGGCAAGCTCGATCCGGTGATCGGGCGCGACGAGGAGATCAGGCGGTGCATGCAGGTCCTGAGCCGTCGCACGAAGAACAACCCGGTGCTGATCGGCGAGCCCGGCGTGGGCAAGACCGCGATCGCGGAAGGTTTGGCCCTGCGCATCGTCAACGGGGATTGCCCGGAAGGCATGCGTGAAGTGCGGATCATGGCCCTGGACGTGGGCCAGCTTCTGGCGGGCGCCAAGTATCGCGGCGAGTTCGAGGAAAGGCTCAAGGCGGTGCTGCGCGAGGTGCAGGCGGCGTCGGGGCAGATCATCCTGTTCATCGACGAGCTGCACACGATCATCGGCGCGGGGGCGGCGGAGGGCGCGGTGAGCGCCGGGAACCTGCTCAAGCCCGCGCTGGCGCGGGGCGAGCTCCGCTGCATCGGCGCGACCACGCTCGACGAGTACCGCAAGCACATCGAGAAGGACGCGGCGTTTGAGCGGCGCTTCCAGCCTGTGTACGTCGGTCAGCCCAGCGTTGAGGAGACCGTCGCGATCCTGCGCGGGCTCAAGCCGCGTTATGAGGCGCACCACGGCGTGCGGATCAAGGACGAGGCGATCCTCGCGGCGGCGACGTTGTCGCACCGGTACATCGCCGACCGATTCCTGCCCGACAAGGCGATCGACCTGATCGACGAGGCGGCCAGCAGGCTGCGCATCGAGAACGATTCGATGCCTTCGGAGCTTGACGAGCTCCGCCGGAAGATCATGCAGCTCGAGATCGAGCGCGAGGCGGTGAAGATCGAGGCTGGGGAGAGGCGGAAGGAAGCCCACTCGGAGAGTGGGGGTACCCAAGACAAGGGCGCGAAGCGCGAGCTTGATCGTTTGGAGAAGGAGCTGGCGGAGCTTCAGGAGCAGAACCGGGCCCTCACCGCGCGCTGGGACGAAGAGAAGAAGGAGCTGGACGCGGTCAAGTCCATCAAGGAGAAGATGGCCTCCAAGCAGGTCGAGCTGGATCAGGCCCAGCGCCGCGGCGATCTGGAGACTGCAGCACGCATCCGCTTCGGCGAGCTGCGCGAGCTCGAGGCCCAGCTCAAGGGCGCCGAGAAGTCGCTCGATGATCGTCAGGCCAAGGGCGATGCGCTGGTGAAGGAAGAAGTCGACGCCGAGAGCGTCGCGGAGATCGTGGGGCGTTGGACGGGAATCCCCGTGTCCAGACTGGTTGAGAGCGAGCGCGACAAGCTGATCCGCATGGAAGAGCAGCTGCGCCGGCGCGTGGTCGGTCAGGAGCACGCCCTGAAGGCGGTGTCGGACGCGGTGCGTCGTTCCCGCGCGGGATTGCAGGACCCCAACCGGCCGATCGGCTCGTTCCTGTTCCTGGGACCGACGGGCGTGGGCAAGACCGAGACGTGCAAGGCGCTGGCTGAGTTCCTCTTCGACACCGAGGAGGCGATGGTCCGCATCGACATGTCGGAATACGGCGAGAAGCACGCGGTCGCCAGGCTCGTCGGCGCGCCCCCGGGTTACGTCGGATATGACGAGGGCGGGCAGCTCACCGAGGCGGTGCGGCGTCGGCCTTATTGCGTCGTGCTGCTCGACGAGATCGAGAAGGCGCACCCCGAGGTGTTCAACGTGCTGCTCCAGGTGCTGGACGATGGCCGCCTGACCGATGGCCAGGGCCGCACGGTGGACTTCAAGAACACCATCGTGGTGATGACGAGCAACTACGGCAGCGCGCAGATCCAGGAGCTGACCGCGCAGGGCGCCGAGGACTGGGAGATCGAGGCGGCGGTGCGCGAGCTCATCAAGCGTGGTCCGGCGGGGATGGTCGCGGAGGAGTTCGGAAAGGCGACCGGGCTGCCGCCCAACGTGCGCGACGTCATGACCAAGGCCGCCACGCAGATGAACGGCGGGCTGATGAGGCCCGAGCTGCTCAACCGCATCGATGAGATCGTGGTCTTCCACCAGCTCAAGCGCGAGGCGATCAGCAGCATCGTGGAGATCCAGCTCAAGCGGCTCGTCGCCAGGCTCAAGGACCGCGAGATGACCATCGAGCTCACCGAGCAGGCCAAGGTCCAGCTCGGGAGCGAGGGGTGGGACCCGCAGTTCGGGGCCAGGCCTCTGAAGCGCACGATCCAGCAGCGGATCGAGAACGCGCTGGCGAGCCGGATCCTCGCGGGCGAGTTCGGCCCCGGGGATCACATCCGCGTGGACTACAAGTCGCCGAGTTTCGTGTTCGCCAAGGGCTGAAGCGGAGCACGCCAGAGTTGAAGCGCGGCCGGCGCGTCAGGGTTGACGGGCCGGCCGCGATGCGTTGTCCGTTGAGGAGCGGACGACCAAGAGCTCCGGGGGTGAGAACTCGAGCAGCGGGCGACAGTGCTGACGTTGTCGCGGTGGGAACGCCAGCACAGCAGGTCAGCGGGCGAGCACCGCGTTCTTGTCGTTCCAGAGCTTGTCGAGGCGGTCCATGAATCCGCCGGCAGCGGGGAGTTCGATGCCGCAGGCGATGAGAAGCTCGACCATGCCATCGAAGTCGGCGACCGAGACATACTCGCGTCCGACCTTCGGGGGCGTGGTGTTGGTCCCGGCCTGCACCGCGGTCAGGTCCGCCATGTTGTGGTAGTTCCCGAGCGGCAGGCAGACGCAGGTCGCTTCGTATCCATACGCGCAGTACACGGAGGCCTCGCACGCGCCGCCCGCCATGAGCTTGCGTTGCCACTTCCACGCGGGCGCGCTGGAGAGCTTCTGCGACGCGGTGGGGGCGGCGCCTCCCGCGATCTGCTCGGCGCGCTTGCCGATCGCGTCGGTGAGCGAGGGCGCGAAGATGCTCAGGCGATCACCGACGCGGACGATGGGCCCGCCGCCGATGGGGCTGTCCGCGAAGGAGCGTGAGTTCTCCAGCGCGATGACGCGTGCGCCCATGGGCATGGTCTTGTGCCGGCACGCGGCGATGGCGCCGATGAAGCCGATCTCTTCGGCGCGTGTGAACAGGACCCGCGCGTCGGGCCTGGGGGAGCACCGGCGCAGCTCGTCGAAGGCTGCAAGGGAAGCGGCGACCGCGGAGAGGTCATCGCATCCCAGCGTGTGGATGCATCCCTCGATGATCTCGGCGGGGCCGACGTCCCACACCGCGACATCGCCGATCGCGATGGTCGCGGACGCCTGGTCGAGCTTGGCGCGGTAGTGCTTGTTCCCGCCCGCGGGCGCGGGGGTGATTTCGCCCTTGAGGGAGGCCTTCCAGGCGCGATCGCTGGCGTCGTGGACGACGACGCGGGCGTCGATGAAGTACTCGTCCATGACGCCGCCGCGGAAGGAGAGCTCGAGTTCATCGGGTCCGAGCACGCGCTCGACGACGAAAGCGGGGTGGTCCAGATGTGCCGTGAAGTAGACCGGGCGTTCGGAACGCGCCACATCACGGAAGGCCAGGTGCAGATTGCCCGAGGGGTCCGCGGTGAGCTCGATGTCGGGTCGGGCGGCACACCAGCGCGTGATCCAGTCGATGACGCGCTGCTCCTTGCCCGAGGCGGTGGGGAGGGCGGTCACTTCCGCGAGCCAGGCGTGGTGAAGAGCGCGGGACGCCTGGGAGATCTGCATCGGGAGATTGGCCATGCGCAAGTGTAGAAGCCGCCCGGGGTGGTCCGGGCGCGGGGGGTTGGATGCGCGGGCTTCAGTTCTCTTCGATGACCACCGGGACGCTGGCGTGACCGATCCAGTTCCGGGGAGGCTGGGTCCACCACATCACCGCTTCGACCTGCGTGGAGGGGAGCGCGGGGATGGCGTTGTCGAGCTCGACCAGTTCGATGGCGTCGGCAGCGGGCTCGAGGCCCGGCGCACGGCCCAGGAGTACGCCCGCGAGCACGACGCGGGCGGTCGAGATGGCGTCGTCGCTTGCAGGAACGTCGAGCAGGAAGACGCCCTGATTCTGCCGGGGATCAAAGGCGGGCTTGGAAGGCGTCAGCTCCATCGTGGGCTGGGTGCTGTTGGAAACGTCGGAGGCCATCGTGCGGGCGCGGGCCAGGCGTTCCTGCTCCGCCTGAACGCGCTCGGCCAGCGTGGGCACCGCTCGCGTGGCGGCGGCGATGATCTCGGGCTGGGTTGCACGGCTCAGCTGCCAGGTGCGCGACTCGGGCTGGCGTTCATCGACCACGCTCGCGAGCCTGGCGCGGGCGGTTTCCGGGGCATTGGAGCGCACGCGGATGATCAAGCGTCCTTCGCGGGCCGCCTGCAAGGCGCGGGCGGGCGCGTCAGGCCCATCCAGCACGCGCGAGCGGTCGGCGGCAGCCAGGGCCGCGGCGATCGCGGTTCCCGACACGCCGCTGGGTCCCACGGTCCCGGTCTCCATCGCGACGCGGACCGGAGCAACCTCGGGCTGCGGGACCGGCTTCAGATCGGTCGCCTTGTTCGGTTCCTGAGCCAGCGTCCGGATCGGCGCCGCGTCGGGGGAGTTGGCGGTGGGCCCGGTGTTGGAAGCGGTGTTGGTGGCGTTCGGCGTGTTGTTCTGCGCCAGCGTCGGCCCAGCGTTGGGCTTGTCTGGCGTTGCGACGCCCGTCTCACCCGGCGTGGTTTCCGACTCGGCTGGATGGGTGTTCAGCGCCAAGGGGCCCGGGCCTGCGGGCGTGGGGTTGATCGTCAGGCTGGCCAGATAGAGCCCGCCTCCGACCAGCAGCAAGGCAGCTGCGGCGACCATCCCGCGGGTGCGGAAGGTCGGTTGTCCGATCTTGCCCGCCAGATGGGGGTCCAGCGCGGAACCGACCAGCGCCTCGCGCTCGGCCAGCTCCTGGGCTTCGAGCTGCTTGCCGAACTGTTCCGCGGTGAGCAGCACGCCCGGCGTGAGCTTCTGGTCCGCGAAGGGGTCTTCAAAGAGCGACTCGCGCTCCAGGCGCGACATGACCGCGTCCAGGAGTCCCGCGGGGGCCGCCTGATCGGGAATGCCCATGAGTACCGCGCGGTCCTTGCGGAGCGACTCGACCTGGGCCCGGACCTTGGGGTCGAGCTTGGAGAGCTGTTCGGCGGTGGGTTGGCCTTCGATGAGATCCGCGATCAGGTTCTCGGCAGCATTCAGGGGCAAGGCCTGGCCGGCGCGCAGCGACCCGGGCTTGCCGGTCTGGCTCGCCTGAGGATTGCTGGGGTTGTTGCCTGACTCGGACATCACGATCCTGACTGGGTTCCCTGACGACGGCTGGCACGATCCTCAAACGCTCACGCGGTTCCGGGCGGATTTTCGCGACGGACCGACGCGGCTCGGGCCCGCTCGATCTCCTCGCGGAGGGCGGTCCGGGCCCGGAACAACCTGGATTTCACGGTCCCGACCGCGATCCCGAGAACCTCCGCGATCTGGTCGTAGTCCAGACCCCGCGAGTCGCGGAGGATGAGAATCGCGCGCTGCTGATCGTCCAGATTCGAGAGGGCCTCCAGCAGCTCAGACCGCTCCTCGTGTTGTGAGACACCCTCGCCCGTGCCCGGTTCCCGGTGCTGCTGGAGGTTTCCCCCCCAAGAGCTTCCCCGGCCCGAGTTCTCCGACCGGTCGTCGCTGGCGTCCAGGCTGGCGTGGCGGCGGAGCTTCTCGGAACGCAGCTTGGAAATGCAGACGTTCATCGTGATGCGGATCATCCACGTCGAGAGCTGGGCCCGGCCGTCGTAGCTGTCCAGGCCCTGGATGACCTTCACGAACGCGTCCTGGGTCAGATCCTCCGCCAGGCCGCGATTTCCCACGTACTTCAGGCACACCGAATAGAGGCGGTCCTGGTAGCGGATGATGAGTTCCTGCCACGAACCGGGGGTCTTCTGCCGGATGGCCGCCACCAACGCAGGATCATCGAGCTTGCTCAGATCGATCGTGCGACTCGGGGATTTCTTGGTCGGCACAGGCATGGCAGCGGCGCAGGCGGCACCGGATGTTCAGGCTTTGATCGTATCACGCCGGGAGCGTGCGGTGCACGTTTCCTCCGAAGCACCAATTGCCCGATGCGCAACCCGTCCCGAAGGCGAACGCGGAACCAACGTGGGTGCCACCACCCGCCCGGGCTCGGCGCAGCGGGTGGTGTGATGGGCGACTCGGGGCGATCGACGCGCGTGGGTGTGTCGGGAGTTGTGAACGTTCGCACCACCAGCAACGCGGACGTTGCTGGTGGCGGCACCCGGAGAAGGCGGATCCGACGTGTGGGTGCCACCACCCGCGCAGGCTTGGCGCAGCGGGTGGTGTGATCGGGGATACGGGTCGATCGACGCGAGCGGGTGAGTTGCGAGTTGTGAGACGTTCGCACCACCAGCAACGCGGACGTTGCTGGTGGTGGCACCTGAGACCTGGCGTTTGCAAAACGACAACACGCCCGATTCCCCGGGCGTGCGTCGTGAAGAAAGGCTTGTCGTGGTTCAGGCAGCCTTGCGCGTCGTGCGACGGCCGGAGAACGACCAGGTGTTCCACGTCTTGGCGAACGTGGTGTTGGTCTTCTTGGCGGTCGTGGTCTTGCGGGCCTTGGTCGTGCGGGTCTTGGCGCGGGCCTTGGTGGTGGTCTTGCGGGCGGTGGTCTTGCCCGTCGTGGTCTTGGTGGCCTTGGTCGTCGTGCGCTTGGCGGTCGTCGTGCGGCGCTTGCTCGTGCGGCGGGCCTTGCGGGTTTTGGTGGTGCGGGTGGCGGTGCGCTTGGTGAACGTCGGCATGAAAAATCCTCGGATCTGTGTGTTGCGGAAGCAACGATGGCCCGACGCTGGCCGCCCCTTGCGGCCGGGAGATGCCCCGTCACATGATCGGGGCGGATAACGCGGGCGTTATCCGGCACATCGACGCGACTCATCCCACGATTCAGTGCTTTGGCCAAGAATCCTCCGCTTCCGGTCGATTTTCACGCTCGCGTGCTGAAGATTGCATGCGACCTCCGACGCCGGAGGGCCTTTTCGAGCGTTTGAAAGAGGAATCAGCTGTGTCCACTCCGAGCCAAGCTTCCGCCCACGACCCCACGCCGCGCGACTGGACGCCGGTGTCGTGGCAAGCTCGCCCGGCGGCGCAGCAGGTGCCGTACGACGATCCCGGCGCGCTCAAGGCCGCGTGCGATGAACTCCGCAGGCTCCCGCCGCTGGTGACCTCGTGGGAGATCGAGCGCCTCAAGGCGCTGCTGGCCGAGGCCCAGGAAGGCAAGCGTTTCCTGCTTCAGGGTGGCGACTGCGCCGAAGCCCTGGCCGATTGCACGCCCGAGTCGATTACGAGCAAGCTCAAGATCCTGCTGCAGATGTCGGTTGTGCTGGTCCACGGCGGGATGAAGCCCGTGATCCGCGTGGGCCGTTTCGCGGGGCAGTACTCCAAGCCCCGCTCCAGCGCGACCGAGACGCGCATCGTCGAGGGCCAGTCGATCACGCTGCCGAGCTACTTCGGCGATCTGGTCAACCAGGCGGAGTTCACGCCCGAGGCGCGCCGCCCCCAGCCCCACATGATGGTGCGCGGGTACAAGCACGCTGCGGTGACGCTCAACTTCATCCGCTCCCTGCTCGATGGCGGTTTCGCCGACCTGCACCATCCCGAGTACTGGAACCTGGCGTTCATGCACCACGCTTCGCTGCCGCCCGAGCGGCGCAGCGAGTACGAACGCATGACGCGCAACCTCGCCGACGGGCTCAAGTTCATGGAAGCCCTGGGCGAGCGTGCTGTGGACGATCTCACCCGCGTGGAGTTCTTCACGAGCCACGAGGGGCTGGTCCTGGCGTACGAGGCCGCCCAGACCAGGCAGGTCCCGCGCCGCCAGGGCTGGTACAACCTCACGACCCACCTGCCCTGGATCGGCGAGCGCACCCGTCAGCTCGACGGCGCCCACATCGAGTACTTCCGGGGCATCCGCAATCCCGTGGGCGTCAAGATCAGCGCCTCGGCCTCACCCGCCGACACCGTCGCGCTGGCCCGCAAGCTCAACCCCGACAACGAGGCGGGCAAGCTCGTCTTCATCACCCGCATGGGCGCGGGCAAGGCCCCGAGTGCGATCGGCCCCTTGGTTCGCGCCGTCGCGGATCAGGGCATCCGCGTGCTGTGGGTCTGCGACCCCATGCACGGGAACATGATCAAGACCAAGGGCGGCATCAAGACCCGCTCGTTCGACTCCATCCGCCAGGAACTCGAGGAAACCCACGAGTCCCTCCAGAAGGCCGGCGCTCATCTCGGCGGCGTGCACTTCGAGATGACCGGCGAGGACGTCACCGAGTGCATCGGAGGCGGCGCGGGCGTGACCGAAGAAGGCCTCACGCTCAACTACGCCTCGGCCTGTGATCCGCGCCTCAACTACTCCCAGGCGCTCGAACTGGCGTTCATCCTCGCGGCCCGCATGCGCGGGTGAGTCCCGATCAACCTCGAAGTCGCGCCTGCAGGGTGCCACCACCCGCGCAGGCTCGGCGCAGCGGGTGGTGTGACTCGGCGATACGGGTCGATCGACGCGGCGGGTGAGTTGCGAGCTGTGGAACGT
>CAZHFW010000006.1:117906-121482 GCA_964531675.1 uncultured Phycisphaeraceae bacterium
CTGTGGAACGTTCGCACCACCAGCAACGAAGACGTTGCTGGTGGTGGCACCCGGAGAGGGCGGAATCGGTGCCACCATCCGCGCAGGCTCGGCGCAGCGGGTGGTGCGACTCGGCGATACGGGTCGATCGACGCGGCGGGTGAGTTGCGAGCTGTGGAACGTTCGCACCACCAGCAACGAAGACGTTGCTGGTGGTGGCACCCGGATCAGAGCCTTTCCACCCGGCCCGAGAAGGGCTGGCTGGCACGTTCAAAGTCTTCGGTGGAGAGGTGCACCGTTCCCCAGCTCAGGCTCCGGGGCTTCATCAGGCGTCGGTACATGTCCAGGCGCACGGCGCGGATCGCGTACCAACGGCCGCGATGTTCGAAGACTTCCTGGAACAGCCCGTCGGGAGGCTGCTCGTCGCACCAGTACACGAAGACGAACGCTGCGGCGAACTCGGGCCCGAAGAGTTTCTCCCAGGTGTGGAGCGAGTCCACGTCTTCCTGCGTCACCCAGGACTCGAGCCGGCCTCGGTTCTGGCCCGCGGTCGGGATTGAGCTGCGCGGGTGTTCTTCGGAGTCACCCGCTTTGCGAGGGCGGCGTGCGACCTTGCGTCCCTTGATTTCCACGAGCAGGTTCGCGGGCTGATTCGGATCGGTGGGACGCACGCCGTCTTGCCCATAGATCACGAAGTCGAACGACTTGAGCGCCACGTTTTTCTGGCCCGCCTGGTCGGTGATGGTGAGCCTGAGGTTGTGATCCTCGGGCAGGAGCGCGCGCTTGGCCTCGTCCACCGCGACGTAGGGGATCCGCCGGGACCTCAGAAAGGTCTCGAAGGCCTGCTCGTAATGGTGGCGTCGCTGCGTCAAAGGCGAGAGTTCCGCGGGCATGGGCGCACCCCAGGCGGGGAGGCCCCGCGACCAAGTGTAGAAAGCCACTGCGGGGAACAAAACGATCAATCCGCGCCCACAAAGTTGTGTCGCGCGGTGGCACCAGCCGCGCAGGCTCGGCGGAGCGGGTGGTGCGATCGGCGACTCGGGTGAATCGACGCGAGCGGGAGAGTTTCGAGTTGTGGAACGTTCGCACCACCAGCAACGAAGACGTTGCTGGTGGTGGCACCCAGCGCGCACCCTGCACGCGGCACCCGGCGTCCGACTTAGTTCTTCTGGTCCTTGACCATGCGGTCGAGCAGATCGCGTTCGACCTGGTCGTACTTCTCGAACTTCTGGCGGAGGCTCGTGCGGAGCTTCTCGATCTCCACCGCCTGCTCGGGCGAGGCGCCGGTGCGTGAGGCCTCCAGGACCGCAGCGAGGGACTCGCTGGTGGCGCGGAGGTCGCTGACGGCGCTGGCGTACGCGCGGGCCGAGTCGTAGAGCAGCTCCTGCTCGGTCTCCTTTTTGCTCGGGCGGTACAACAGACGCCAGGGCTGGGCCCGGATCTCGATCATCGCGAGCTTGAGCTGGTCGGTCGCGAGGCGGGCGTTGGCCAGCGCCTTCTCGATATTGGGCGTCTGCTCGGTCACCAGACCGCTGACGTTCAGCGCGAGCTTGCGGAACTCTTCCAGGGACTCCTTGCCGGCGGCGACCGCGGCGTCCACGTGGTCCATGGTCTGGGTCTTGAACCGCTCGGTCACGTCCGTGACGTTGGCGATGGTCTGGTCGATCTTGGGACGGTTGTCCTTGAGCGCGTTGTCGAGCCCGGTCGTGAAGTCCTTGGCCTTGGCGACCGCGGCGTCGGCCTGGTTCATCCAGGGGTCGAGCCGCTTGGAGAAGCCCTCGGCGTTGTTCACGATGCGGTCACCCGCAGCGGTCCACTCGCCCGCCTTGCCGCGCACGTCCGCGGTGATCTGGCGCACGTTCTCAACGGTCTCGTTGATCTTGGGCTTGTTGGTCTCGGTGATTTCCTTGAAGTTGCGCATCGTGTCGCGCGCGTCGGTGATGATCTCCGGGATCCGGCTGATCACGTCCGGGCCGATCCCGGCCTGCGCCAGGAACCCGGGCGGCGCCAGGCCTCCCTTGATCGTCGCGCCCGCCTCGAGCCTCCCGGCCTTGCCCGACGGATCGCCGATCGACCAGATGTTGATCGTCGTCAGCGAGCCGAGCAGCGGGCGCTCGAGCGAGAACTTGGCGTCCTTGTAGAGGGTCACGTCCTTCTTGACTTCGATCGCGACGTCGATGCCGTCGGCGACCGAGTCACCGCCCGCAGCTTGCGCCTTGGCGAGCTCGACGCTGAGCACCTTGCCGACCAGCTGGCCGCCAAGCTGCACGTCGGAGCCTTTCTTCAGGCCGACGGCGCCGTCCTGGACCGTGAAGCGCACGGTGTACTTCACCGTGGGTCCGAGCCCGGAGATGGAAGCCAGGGTGAAGGCCATCGCGACCGCCAGAATCAGGCTGCCGACGACAAACACACCCGCGAGCACGTTGTTGCGAGACGACCCTCGAGCCATAGTCCGTTAGGTTAGCCGATCCGGCCCGTGTCGGAGTGCCCGGGAGCAATCCGGGGCTGGTCAGCGGCTGGGGACGACACTGGGTACCGGCGCCGGCTCGTGCTGGATGCCGAGCAGGTCGTCCGCGAAGCTGCTGGCGTTCTTGCGCTCGGTGATGGGTCCCTCGGCGTCGCCGCGGAGGAACTGGCGGATGAGCCTTTCAGGCTCGGGCAGGCCCGACGACTCCGCCTCGGTCATGCGCCGGAGGCGGTCGTACCAGTCCCGGCTCTCGACCTTGATCATCTTGCCCTTGTCGAGCATGGCCATGCGGTCGGCGATGGTGAACGCCGAGTCCATCTCGTGGGTGACGACGACCGAGGTGACGCCGAGCTGCTTGGACAGGGCGATGATGAGCTGGTCGATCTGGGCGCTGGTGACCGGGTCCAGACCCGCCGAGGGCTCGTCGTAGAAGAGCACCTGGGGGTCAAGGGCCAGGGCGCGGGCCAGGCCCGCACGCTTCTTCATGCCGCCGGAGATCTGCGCGGGGTACTTGTCCGCGTGCTCGCGGAGGCCGACCAGCTCGAGCTTGATCTTGACCTGGATGTCGATGATGTCGGAGTCCAGGTCGGAGTGCTCGCGGAGCGGCAGGGCCACGTTTTCCGCAAGCGTCATGGAGTTGAACAGGGCGCCCGACTGGAACAGGATGCCGAAGCGCTTGCGCACTTCATTCAGCGCGTCCTCGTCCAGGTCCGCGATGTTGTGCCCGAGCATCCAGATCTCGCCCTGGTCGGGCTGGAACGAGCCGATCAGGTGGCGCAGCATGGTGCTCTTGCCCGAGCCTGAGCCGCCCATGATGACCATGGTCTCGCCCGGATAGATGTCCAGGTTGATGCCGTCGAGCACCGTCTGCGGGCCGAAGCGCTTGACCACGCTCTTGCACGAGATGATCGGGTCGCGCTTGGGTGCAGCAGGGATGGAAGTGTCGGTGGGGGGCATCACGAGAGATCCACGAGGACCCAGCATCGCCAAACCCCCGCGGGTTTGCAAGGCCCAAGGCCCAAGCGGCGGACTCTAGGACGTTCGCACCACCCGAAAGGATGGGAATCGGTGCCAACATCCGCGCAGGCTTGGCGCAGCGGGTGGTGCGATCGGCGACCGGGTTGGTGGAC
>CAZHFW010000006.1:121582-138608 GCA_964531675.1 uncultured Phycisphaeraceae bacterium
AAAGGATGGAATCGGTGCCACCATCCGCGCAGGCTTGGCGCAGCGGGTGGTGCGATCGGCGACCGGGTTGGTGGACTCCAGCGTGGGGGTTGGAGGTTGTGGGTCATTTGCACCACCCGCAACGTGGACGTTGCGGGTGGTGGCACCCGAAAGGATGGAATCGGTGCCACCATCCGCGCAGGCTTGGCGCAGCGGGTGGTGCGAACGGCGACCGGGCCGGTGGACGCGAGCGTGACGACCGGGGTTTGTGGGACGGTCGCACCACCCGCAACGCGGACGTTGCGGGTGGTGGCACCCACGTAGCATCCGGCATGCCCGACTGGTGGTCGATTCTGATCGTCGCGCTGGTCTCGCTGGCCGCAGCGGGCCTCACGTTTTTCTCAGGCTTTGGCCTGGGCACGCTGCTCATGCCCGTCTTGGCCTTCTTCGTGCCTGCGCCGGTCGCGATCGCGGCGACCGCGGTCGTGCACCTGATCAATAACCTGTTCAAGCTCGCGCTGATGGGGCGGCACGCCGACCGCAAGGTGCTCATCCGCTTCGGGCTCGGCACCGTGCCTTTCACGTTCCTGGGCGCCTGGCTCCTGACCACCATGTCGGGCGCGACCGCGCTGGCGAGCTATCACCTGGGGCACCGCCTCTGCGAGATCACGCCTCTGAAACTCGTGCTGGCGGGCGTGATCGGCTTCTTCGCGGTGCTCGAACTCTCGCCTCGATTTCAGAAGCTCGAGCTGGACCCCCGATGGCTTCCACTGGGCGGCGCACTTTCCGGGTTCTTCGGAGGTTTCTCGGGGCACCAGGGCGCGCTGCGATCCGCCTTCCTGGTCCGGGCCGGGCTCTCCAAGGAGGGCCTCGTCGGGACGCGCGTGGTGCTGGCCTGCGTGGTCGACAGCATCCGGCTGCTGGTCTACGGCGTCGGCCTTCCTGCGGCCGAAGCCCACCGCCTGACCGATGCCCGCACCCTGTGGCTCGCCCTCCCGGCCTGTGCTGCGGCGCTGTTGGGGACCATGGCCGGGGCCAGACTGCTGCGGAGCGTGACCTTGGAGCAGGTACGCCTCCTGGTCGGGGTGATGCTGGTGGTGATCGCGGGGCTGATGGGATCCGGGGTGGTGTGACCGGATTGGTTTCTGTTTGGTCGGGCCCGCGCCTATCGTTCTCCCCCTATGGCGAAGACCCGCGAGATCAAGAAGCGCATCAAGGCCGTCGGCAACATCAAGCGCATCACCAAGACGATGCAGATGATCGCCACGGCGAAGTTCGCCCAGTCGCAGTCGCGCGTGGTGGCGTCCAAGCCTTACACGCAGACGATCTTCGAGCTCGTCGGTGATCTGGCCGGCGCCGCGGGCGACGTCACGCACCCGCTGCTCCAGGAGTCGGGCTCGGGCCCCGAGCTGACGCTCATCATCACCAGCGATCGCGGTCTTTGCGGTCCGTACAACGGGTCGGTGCTGCGCAGGGCGATGGCCCTGGTCCGCGAGCATCCTTCGGTGAAGTCCGGGCAGATCGAGCTCGTCGGCAAGAAGGGCGCCGGCGCGATGAAGTTCAACAAGATCCCCGTCGCCAAGCTCCACGCCATCGGCGACAAGCCCACCTACGAGCAGGTCCAGCAGATCGCGGATGACTACATGCAGCGCTTCACTTCGGGCCAGATCAGCAAGGTCCGCGTGATCTACATGAAGTTCATCTCGGCCGGTCGCCAGACCCCCGAGGTGCTCCAGCTGCTCCCCTTCGATCCCTCCGCAGCCAAGCCGGCGAACAGCTCCGCCGAGGGCGCCAAGTCCAAGGCGAGCATCAACTACGAGTTCAGCCCGGATGCAGCGACGCTGCTCGGGGATCTGCTCCCGGCTGCGGTGAAGGCGGTGCTCTTCCAGGCGATCCAGGAGTCGATCGTGTCGGAGAACATCGCCCGCATGGTCGCGATGAAGGCCGCCACCGACAACGCCGGCAAGATGGGCAAGGCGCTGACCCGCAAGTACAACCGCGCCCGCCAGTCCCAGATCACCACCGAGCTGACCGAGATCATCTCGGGTGCTGCAGCCCTCGAGTAAGCCGGAATCTCCAAGCACTCATCCACCCGCCCGCGCATCCCGCGGGCGGGTTTGTTTTTGGGAGTGTGAAGGGACAGAAATCGGTGCCACCACCCGCGCAGGCTCGGCGCAGCGGGTGGTGCGAATGGCGACGCGGGTCGAAGGAGGCGAGCGCGAGGATTGGGGGTCTTGGGACGCCCGCACCACCATCCGCGAAGACGCAGATGGTGGTGGCACCCGGAGAGGACAGGAATCGGTGCCACCACCCGCGCAGGCTCGGCGCAGCGGGTGGTGCGAATGGCGACGCGGGTCGAAGGAGGCGAGCGCGAGGATTGGGGGTCTTGGGACGCCCGCACCACCATCCGCGAAGACGCAGATGGTGGTGGCACCCGGAGAGGACAGGAATCGGTGCCACCACCCGCGCAGGCTCGGCGCAGCGGGTGGTGCGAATGGCGACGCGGGTTGAAGGAGGCGAGCGTGAGGTTGGGGATCTTGGGACGGTCGCACCACCAGCAACGCGGACGTTGCTGGTGGTGGCACCGGCAGTGGCTCGATCGGGTTCCGTGCTGTTCTGGCGTCGTCGGGCTTGCCTGGAGGAGGCTCTGTGTGCATCTTGTGAAGAGGAGGCCGTCCAGGGGCGGTTTTGCCCTCGAACCCGAACCGGGTCCGGGCGTCTGTAGTATCGGCTTGGGGCGTTTGCGCCCCGCGGAGCCTTTATGCTCGACCAGAACGCAGGCCATGACCATCCCGACGCCGACGAGCCGCTCTTTGAGGATGCTGCTTCGTCCGAAGGCGAGCGCGACGATGCCGATGAAGAAGAAGGCGTGGTGGTGGACGGCCGTCTGTCCAGCGTGCGCGTGCTGATCGTCGACGACGACGCGGACATCCGCGATTCGTTCGAGGCGGCGTTCCAGTCCGAGGGCGCGCTGACGCAGGTGTGCTCGGATGGGCAGGATGCGGTGCGCATCTGTCACGAGGATCCGCCCGACGTGGTCATCCTCGACATGATGCTTCCGAAGCGCTCGGGGTTCCTGGTGCTGGAGAAGATCAAGGGGCGCGAAGACTCGCCCATCGTGATCATGGTGACCGCCAACGAGGGCAAGCGTCACCAGGCGTACGCCGAGTCGCTCGGCGCGGACCGCTATCTGCTCAAGCCCGTCCCGCTCGACCGCCTGCTCGAGGTCACGCTCGAGCTGCTGGACGAGGCCGATGCGGCCGACGATTCAGAAGCGTGAGACCGCTGGGAAAACCGGGCTTTGGGCGCGGGTGATGGCGACGCTATTCTGAAGTCATGCCCAAGCGTCAGTTCGTCTTCACCAGGCCGGCCCCCAAGCCGGGCGAGCCTGCGCCGCCCCTGGGGAGCCCCAAGGAGCTGATGGCAGCGTTGGCGGGGTTCAACACCGCGCCCGATGGCGGACCGACCAAAGCCATGGGCACCCAGCGCCTCCACGGCCCGGGATTCGTCGTGGATATCCCCGATGGCCAGCCTCTCATCGCGCAGGCCATGATCACCGTCAGCGAGGAAGACACCGCCTGGCCCGTGCTCGTGCGGATCTGCAAGGCCAACGGGTGGAAGATGGTTGATCTGGAGTCGGGCCGGAGCTTCGGCTGAGCATGCACGCAAGGCGCGGGGCCCGCTACGCTTGGCCCCTGTGCACGCTGCGTTGATCGTCATCGGATTCCTGGTGGGCTCGATCCCCTTCGGCTTTCTCATCGGAAAGGCCCGGGGCATCGACATCCGCCAGCATGGCTCGGGCAACATCGGCGCGACCAACGTCACGCGCGTCCTGGGGAAGAAGCTCGGGCGGATCTGCTTCGGGCTGGACATGGCCAAGGGTTTATTCCCGACCTTCGGCGCGGGCATCGCGCTGCAGGATGCGGGGAGCTGGTCCCCCGCCAACGCGTGGGTGTGGATCGCTGCGGCACTGGCGCCGATCCTGGGACATGTCTTCTGCCCATGGCTCGGCTTCAAGGGAGGCAAGGGCGTCGCGACCGGCCTGGGCGCGCTGCTGGGACTCTTCCCGATCATGACGGTCGCGGGCGTGGGCGCGCTGGTGGTGTGGATCACCGCAGCCAAGCTTTGGCGCTATGTCTCGCTGGCCTCGATCCTGGCGGGCGTGAGCCTGCCGGTGTGGGTCGCGACGGCATTTGGACTGGCGCCCAACGCCGGCGATCCCGGCTGGCTCGGGCGCGCAGCACCCTTTCTGGGGGTAAGCCTGCTCATGGCGGGGTTTGTGGTGTTCACGCACCGCGCCAACATCCGGCGTCTGCGTGCCGGGACCGAGCCGCGGATCGGACAGCGGGCCGTGAAGCCCTAAAGCGGCCGCCAAATCAACATTTTTATCGGACCTGGATTCACACCCAGATGTGGACAGGCTGTTTCTTATCCGGGAAAGCGGATTGGTCCGAGTGAGTCAGCTCGACATCCGGTTCTCGGGCGTCGGAGCGACCCCCAGGTTCAAGCTGGGGGCAAGGCAACGGCAGCGCGGCGCGATCTCGGACGGGCGACAAACTTGCGCGTCGGGACGAGCAAAGCGACGGGCGATCGGGGCCGATGACAGACCGGTTGTGATCCGCCGGTGGGATGGACAGTGGGAGGTCCGCATGGGCAGTCTGAGGCTTCGTCGCGATGAGAGCTGGGAACTGGATCCGATCCCGTTCCCGGGTCGTGTGGTCAGCCGGGTCGGCCGGTGGGACCCCCAGCCGACGACCGAGCGAGCGCAAGGTCACAGTCGCGAGCGCGACGTGCTGGACTCCATCGGTCATGTGGAGCGGGCCCTGGCCCAGGTCGAGCAGCACACCCGCGATCTGGCGGGGATGATCGGCTTCGAGGCCGACCCTGATCGTCCGCGGGCGGCGTAAAGCCCCCGGTCCGGATGCGCGACAGACGAGCAAGGCCCCGCTGCCCAATGAGGCATGGCGGGGCCGTTTTCTTGCGCGGATGAACGAGCGGCGACGCTGAAGGCCTCAGCCCTTGGGCTCGGCGATGACCGATCCGGGGCTGGGGGGCGCCAGGTGTCCCAGCGCGCGGGCGACGAGTTCGCCTCGGCTGGAGGCGCCGAGCTTGCGGTGCAGCGCCTTGACGTGATCGTGCACGGTGTGCGGGCTGCGGCCGATGCGGTCGGCGATCTCGCGGACCGAGTTTCCCAGGATGAGAAGCTCGAGCACGAGCTGTTCCTTGGGGCTGAGCCAGTGGTTGCGGGCCGAGCGGGCCGGGCCGATGGCGCGGAGCGCTTTGCGGTGCAGACACGGGAGCGTGGCGCCCAGGACCGCGGCGGCGGCGGGAGCGCCGGCGGGCGCGGCGACAGCCAGTGAGAGCACGCACCGCCCCGGAACCTGCGTGCCCAGGGGGAGCCAGGCCATGACGGGCTCGAGCGATGCGTAGTCGCCGAGGACAGCGCCGAGCGGGCCCAGACGCCAGGCGTCGTTGCCGGCCAGTTGGGTGAGCGTGCCCCAGATCGGCGTCTGCGGCGTGCTCCGCTGGGCGGCGCGATCTTCGGGGTTCCAGCCGAGCGTGCGCAGCGCGTCGGTGCGGCTGCGCATGCTGAGCAGGCGATCGCGGGCGTGGTCTTCCGGATCGATGGACGCGAAGCCGGCGGCTTCGAGATCGATGATGCGTCCGCTCGGATTGACCGTGAGGATCCACACGCCGGCGACGCGGATGGCGGGCGTGGACATGTAGCACTCGGCGGCGCGATCGCACCAGTCGAGGGTGGCGACTGCGGGGAGCGCCGCGATGCGGTCGGCGACCTCCGCGGTCACGCCGAGAAGCGCGGGATCGGGAATCGCGCGGAGCGTCTCGTCGGAGAGATGCTGCGTCGTGCTGTGCGGGGTGGCCATCAGCGGTTTCCCAGCCGGAGGCGTCGTGTCGCCTTGGGCTTGCTCGATCTTAGAAGAAAGCACCGGCGCATGCGTCGGAAAGGCGACGAAAATGCTGCTTTCTCACGGTTCCGGGGGATGGATTGTGCGGGTGCATATCATCGCGGACGGCTTTTCAACGGCTTCTCAAAGGACTTTTCGCGATGCCCAATGCTCGACACGCAGCTCTTGCCCAGGCGATTGCATCCCACCGCGCGGGCGCAGCAAAGGACGCCAAGATCGTGATCCTGGGCTCCGGTCCGACGGGACTTGGCGCGGGATACCGCCTGAAGGAGCTCGGGCACAACAACTTTGTGATCGTCGATCGGCATCCGTACGTCGGGGGTTTGTCGCACAGCTTCACCGATGCGGCGGGCTTCACGTGGGACATCGGCGGGCACGTGATGTTCAGCCACTACAAGTACTACGACGAGTGCTTCGAGAAGCTCATGGGCGATGAGTTCACGCTCAACGACCGCGAGAGCTGGGTGCGGATGTTCGACCGCTGGGTCCCCTATCCCTTCCAGAACAACATCCGGTACCTCCCTCCTCAGGCGCGTTACGAGTGTCTTTCGGGGCTGATCAAGGCGCAGACGGGCCGCGGGGGCGTGAAGACTCCCGCGGAAGCGACCAACTTCGGCGAGTTCATCGACGCGGTCTTTGGCGAGGGCATCGCCAAGTACTTCATGAGGCCTTACAACTTCAAGGTCTGGGCCCATGAGCCCGAGATGATGAACAAGACCTGGATCGGCGAACGCGTCGCGGTCATCGATGTCGACCGGGCGCTCAAGAATGTGCTGCTCGAGCAGGACGACTACGGCTGGGGCCCCAACAACCGATTCAAGTTCCCGCTGCGCGGCGGCACCGGGGAGTTCTATCGCCGGTTCGGCTTGGAGCTTCAGCATCATCTTCGGCTCGGCTCGGCGGTCTGCTCGATCGATGCTGAGAATCAAGTGCTTACCTTGGATTCGGGGGAGAAGATCAGCTACGACGTGCTGATCTCCACGATGCCCCTGGACGTGCTTTGCGATCGGATGTTGGGGGGCCAGATCGCCCCGGCGGTGACTGCTGCGGCGTCGCGCCTGCTGCATTCCTCGGGGCACATGGTGGGCGTGGGCATCAAGCGGCCTTGCCCGAGCACCAAGAGCTGGATGTACTTCCCGGAGGCCAACTGCCCGTTCTATCGCGTGACGTACCTGAGCAACTACTCGCCCAACATGACGCCCGACAAGAGCCGGTACTACTCGCTGCTTTGCGAGACCAGCGCCAGCTCGTACAAGCCTGTGAGCGAGTCGGCGATCGTGGAGGACACGATCAAGGGTCTGGAGAACGCGGGGCTTCTGGAGCCCGGCGAGCGCAACGACATCGTGGACGTGTGGCACTACTACGCGGACTACAGCTATCCGACGCCTTCGGTGGAGCGTGACGCGATCCTGTCGCAGGTGATCCCGCACCTGGAGTCGCGGAACATCTACAGCCGTGGACGCTTCGGGATGTGGAAGTACGAGGTCGCCAACACCGACCACTCGCTGATGCAGGGTGTGGAGCTGGTGAACCGGCTGATCCAGGGTGAGCCTGAGAAGACCATCGGCCTGACCTACCGGATCACCGAGGATGGGCGCCAGGCGGCGGATCACGAGCGGCCCGGGGTCGCCGGTTCAGGGGAGAAGCGCTTGGCTGCGGAGCCCAAGCCGGCGGGGGCCTCGGCGCCGGCCCGTTGATGGGACCGGCTTGGGGGTCCGAGCCAGCGGGCCAAAGCGCCCGGAGCGCCCAGCTTCAAGAGGTTGGGGGAGGAACAGTTCTCGGTCCGCTGCGGCGCGGGCGCTCTTTCCGAGGGAGCGCTTGAGACGGTTTCAACGATTTCGCGAAATCGTGGTCGGTTTGTGTGGTCTTTGACGCGGGATAGCGCACATTAGCCTCCGGAAGCTTGACCGCTTCCGGGGTGTTGCCTCGCGGATTGCAAGGAAGGCCGCGCGGCGACAGGAAGGATGGCGGGAAGTCGGGCCCTGCCAACCCCCCAGTCAAGGACGACGGGCAGATCATGGGTGCGTTGACGAGACAAGCCGGATCGCCCTTTTCATTTGGGGCGTGGCAGCCGGAAATCACTGCGTTGTTGGACGAGAACCACCTGGTCGCCTTCAGCGATCAGGCGCGGCTTCGGGTCCACTTCGGATCAGCTCTGGCCCAGTTCCTGGGCGGGATCCACGACGCGGAGGTTTGCGTTCTCCACGGAAGATCCATCGACAATATCGAGAGTTTGTGTACCCAGCTGGAGCGCTGCATCCCGGGGCCTGATCTGCATCGGCGGATCGATGGACCCAGCGGGATCACGAGCCTTCTGCGGCACCGCGAGATCGTCGCGGGGCGGCGGGCCAGCCGGTTCCGTTACTACATCTGGAACGACGCGGACGTGCTGCTCAAGGCCGATCGCGACCTCTTCGGGCGTGTCGTCGACGCGCTGGCGGGGGTGGCGGCCGAGGCCGAGTACGTCTCCGACGACCTGCTGTTCATCCAGCGGGCGGTGCTCATCGGAGGTCCGCTCCTGGACCTTTACGGGCAGAACCCGACCTCGCAGTTCAACGCGTGGTATGACGACGGGTGCGGAGAGGCGTTCTGGGAAGTCGTGACGGGCATCGAGAAACCCCCGGTGCTGCGGTACGCGATCGATCAACTGACCCGCTAGCGGGTCGGTGCATGTGGAAGACGGCATTCGTGAAGCAGCCTCGCTGGCGCATTGGTGGATGCGCCGGCGGGAATGTGGAGTGAGGTGGGTTCGGCGTCAGACTGATTCGTGCACATCCCCCAGGAGGCTCGGAAGGGCGTCAGGCGATCGAGCGCCCGACGGGTGCGGCCGGAAGGGTCGTTTCCGCGTCGGGGCTTGCCCCGACGAACCGAGTCGTAGGAGAGAGAGAAGACCGGGCCCAGCCGGTCCCTCGTCCGGAGCGCTCTTGCGGGCGTCTTTCCGGGCCTCCTGGTGGATGTGGGAACAGTCGGGGCGGCGTGCCGGTGGACGCGGGTGCGGCTAGGCTGTGGACATGCGCATCATTGCGGGGGAGTTTCGGCACCGGAAGTTGCATTCGCCTCCTGAGGGGAGCATCACGCGTCCGATTCCGGACCGCGTGAAGGAATCGATCTTCAACTTGCTGCGGGGGCACTTCGAGGGCGTCGCGATGCTGGACGCCTTTGCGGGTGTCGGCGCGATCGGGCTCGAAGCGGTGAGTCGTGGGGCTTCGACGGTCGTGATGGTCGAGAAGGACCGCCGGGTCGCGGAGATCCTGGAACGCAACGCCCGCGAGCTTGGGTGCGAGGACCGGGTGGAGATCGTGATCGGCGATGCGCTGGGCCCGGGGGCGCTGGCGCGGTGCCCGCGGCCCTTGCACCTGGCGTTCTTCGATCCGCCTTATGAGATGATGCGGGACAAGCTCGCGTACAAGCGCATCAAGGCGCAGTTCGAGGCGGCGGTCCAGCTTCTGGACCCCACGGGCTACGCGATCATCCGCACGCCCTGGCCCTTCCTGCATGAGGAGGATGTGGAGCCCGCGTCGGACGCGGACCTGCTGGAGGCGACCAGGCCTCGGGAGCGGCACCGTCCCGAGAAACGGCGCGGCCCGCGGAAGATGCGCGAGATCGAGGAGCTCGAGAGCTTCGGCGAGCCCGCGGAAGTCTTCGACGAGGAGCCCGAAGAGGAAGCCTCGGAAGATCCGCGGGCCCAGGGGCCGGGCCGGCGCTTCCCGGTGGACCTTGCGATGCTGGGCGCGATCGGGCCCGAGACGCACGAGTACGGGAGCACCGCGGTGCATCTCTATATGAAGAAGCCGTCGTAAGGCGGCGGCCTGACCCGGGCGGGGAGCGCGGTCCGGAGCACGGAGGGGGAGATGGCCGGTCCGGTAGACGTGTCCAAGCGGGCGGCGCTGCTGACGCGGGCGCAGCGGCGGGCGGTTGAGTACGCCGATGGTCCCCTGATCGTGCTGGCGGGCCCCGGAACGGGCAAGACGCGGGTGATCGTCGAGCGCATCGCGCACGCGATCCGTGAGCGGGGTGTGGACCCCGCGAGCATCGTGGCGATCACGTTCACGATCAAGGCGGCGGAGGAGATGCGCCGGCGTCTGGCGATCGAGCTCGGGGACAACCGCGCCGATCAGGTGCGGGCGTGCACCTCGCACTCGTTCGGGCGGGATCTGGTGACGCGGTTCTCGGATGTGCTCGGCTTTGCGGAGCCTCCGAAGCTGATCGATGGCCCGGTGGTGCGGCGGACGCTGCGCGAGCTGGCGCGGGAGCTCGGGAGCTTCCCGGATCTGGTGGCGCAGGGCCGGGAGGGCGCGCTGGCCGAGACGGTGAAGATGATCGGTGCGTGCCGGAACAGCAACGTGACGACCACGCGGGCGCGGGCGTTCGCGGAGCGCTGGGGGCTGGAGCTTGAGCAGCGGCACAGCGCGGGGGAAGAACCGAGCGACGACTTCCTCGCGGACCAGGGGAGGCAGAGGCGCTTCGCGGAGCACGCGCGGCTCGCGGAGGCGTTCGAGAAGCGGAGCCACGAGCGCGGGTGGATTTGCATCGACGAGCTCATCTCGCTGGCGATCAGGCTCTTGCGCGACCATCCGATGGTGGCGGCGATCGTCCGGCAAGAGTGCAGGTGCGTGCTGTTCGACGAGTTTCAGGACGCCAACCTGGCGCAGATCAAGCTCCTGGAGCTCTTGTGTCCGCCCTCCTCGAGGCCCGACCTGTGCGTGGTGGGGGACGACGACCAGTCGATCTACCGGTTCCGCGGCGCCGACGATCGCGGGTTCGAGCGATTCGAGAAGATCTGGGGCAAGGAGCGGGTGGAGCGCGTGACGCTCGACGAGAACCACCGCTCGCGTGCGCCGATCGTGACGCTCGCGGGCGTGGTGATGAGTCATGCGCCCGTGCGGTACGACGCAACCAAGACGCTCCGCGTGGCGGAGAGCAAGCCCGAGCATCAGAGCGGGCCTCCGGTTGAGGTCGTGCGTGTCCCGCGGACGGAGTGGGCACGGGACGCGGAGCTGATCGCGGCGTCGATTCTGGCCGATCAGCGTCGCGCGGAGACCGCGAAGCTGCCTCCCACGCCTCTGAACAAGATCGCGGTGATCGCCCGGCAGAACAAGGACGCGGAACGGATCTTCCGGACGCTCCAGCTCGAAGGGATCCGCTGCGAGCTCCTGGCGCGGCGGAGCTTGTTCGATGATCCGGGCGTCAAGGACGTGCGCGAGTGGATCACGCTGCTCACGGTTCCTTCGGCGGCGTGGGCGGTGAGCCATGTGCTGTGCCGGCCTCCCATCGGGATGGGAGGCGGCGAAGCGGTCGCGCTGCGGCGGGCGTTCGAGGAGAGCGTGGCCCGGCAGACGCTCGACCGCGAGCAGGCCCGAGGTGCGCTGGACTCGGTGCGGGCCTACGTCGACTGGCTGCGCAAGCAGCGCGAGACCCTCGTGAGCGTGCAAGGGCCCCTGGACCGGTTCCTGGGGATCTTCGACAGGCTCTGGGAAGTCGCGGCGGGCGTGAGCGCGGACCGCGCGGTGTTCGAGATCATCGCGGCGATCGGCACGCCCGACACCGAGCTGCTGCCCGCGCGGGATCGCGCCGAGCGCGTGCGCAGCCTGGCGGCGTTCATGAGCTACGTCCAGAGCAGGCTGGCGATGATGGAGATTCCGTCGGATCTGACGGCCCTGCGGCGGTACCTCGATGATGTCGAAGAGGCCGATGAGGGGATCGCGCCCGAGGAGCAGGTGTCGGGTGATGGCGGTGAGGGCTCGGCCGACGCGGAGCCCGCGGTGCAGGTTCTCACGGCGCACAAGTCCAAGGGGCTCGAGTTCGACACGGTGTACGTGCCACGCGTGGGCGAGAACGGATACAACACGAGCGTGCGTGATGATGGTTTCACGCTGCCATCGGATCTTCCTGAGACGCACGGCGTGGAGAAGATCTCCGCGACGCTTCTGGCGGAGGCCGAGGCGCGGCGGGTGTTCTATGTGGCGTGCACTCGCGCCGAGCGAAGGCTCCTGCTCATCGCGCCGACGCCCAAGGATCTCAAGAAGAGCTCGACCGCGGTGCTCAGCCTCGAGATTCGCGAAGCGATGGCGGGGCCGTTGCTCGGGCTGGCGATCGAGCGGATGCCCGATGATCTGATCGCGGAGGCGCGGCAGGCGGGCGTGGATCTGGCCAGGGCGGGCGGGCTTGAGGCGGTGATGGCCGATCTGCCCAGGCGTCAGACCAGGCGGATGCTGCTGGACCAGGCCAGGCGCTCGGCGCGGATGATCGCGGCGGCAGCGTTGGGCGAGGCCGACAAGCCCGTGCTGGATGCTGGGCAGCGTCAGGCGATCGCGGCGACCCTCGCGGACGCGGCCCGCATGCTGGAGATCGCCTCGGCGCTCGAGAAGTCGGGAGAGTCGCCCTCGTGGGTGGAGCAGGAGAGCGCGGCAGTCCGCCTCTTCGCGCAGCGGCTCGGGGATCTGGTGCGCGAAGCGCCGGAGGATGCGAACTTCGAGGATGTGTTCATCCGGGCGCCCAAGGCGCCGTTGAAGCTGAGCCACACGACGATCTCGGAGTACCTGCGCTGCCCGCGGTGCTACTACATCAAGTATGTCATGGGGTTCCCGGAGCCTCAAACGACGGAGATCGGGCTCGGGCAGGTGGCGCACAAGGCGCTGGAGCGGTTCTATCGGGAGTGGCGCGAGGCGGACGCCTCGGGGGCCCCGACGCCTGGCAAGGAGAAGCTGCTTCGGATCGGGCGCGAGTGCTTTGACCGGTCGGTGATGCCCGGTATCGTCGCGGACCGGCAGGTGCTGGATGACCTGATGCACATCCTGGGCAAGGTCTTCGACACGCTGCACGAGTCGTCGGCGCATGTGCTCGATCTGGAGAAGTACGTCGAGTTCGCGCTGGAGCACAATGGCCAGGCGCACACGATCAGCGCCAAGATCGACCGCATCGATCAGCGGGCCTCGGGCGGGTATCGGATCATCGACTACAAGTCGGGCGGGATCGATCCCGCGACCGGGGAGGCGATGAAGAAGTACGCGACGCCCGATCAGGCGGACATGCAGATGGGGATCTACGCGATGGCCCTGCCTCATCTCTTCGGGGGAGACCAGATCCCGCCCGGGGAGGCGGAGTACTGGGTGCTGGCGGCGGGGGTTCGGGGCCGGATCGACTTCGAGAAGCTCAAGATCACCAAGATTCGTGAGAAGATCGGGGAAGTGATCGACGGCATCCTGGCGGGGGATTTCCGCAGCGACGCGCGGTGCGGCGGATTGTGCACCAAGCTCGGGCTGGGTGGGGCCAGCGAGGCTTAGGATCGGGCCCGAAGTTCCGGTCTGGAACAGCGGGGTGATCGGGGCGTCCAAGGCTTTGCAGGCCTGGGCGTCCTGATGGACGCGGCTTTGCGCCGATCGGGGGCAACCCCGGGTCTACGGCGCGGGGTTGGCCAAATCGAAGTGTCTGACGGGGCGGGCGCAAGGGGCGCTTGCGTCGTCCTGAAGAGGCTGTGCCGGCGTGGAAGACGCTGTGCACGGGTGTGGCCGGGTGATTGGAGCATGAGCATGCAGCAGCGACGTGTGTTGGGGCTTCTGGTCCGTGGGCTGATGGGGATTTCGACGGCCAGCGGGCTGGCGATGGCGGCGGGTCTGGCGATGCCGTCGATCGTGAGCGTGGGCGTGGCCCAGGCTCAGAACCTTCCGACCGATGACCGCCTGGTGACGGGCGAGCTCGACAACGGGATGAAGTACATCGTGCGCAAGCACGCGGTCCCGCCGGGTCGGGCGGCGATGTACCTGCATGTCTCTTCGGGCTCGCTCAACGAGACGGACAAGCAGCGCGGCATCGCGCACTACCTGGAGCACATGGCGTTCAACGGTTCGCAGAACTTCCCGCCTGGCTCGGTGGTGCCTTTCTTCCAGAGCATGGGCCTTTCGTTCGGGCGTCACCAGAACGCGTTCACGAGCTTTGATCAGACGGCGTATCAGCTCGAGATGCCCGACAACAAGCCCGAGACGATGGAGAAGGCGTTCGCGTTCTTCGCGGACGTCGCGACCAGGCTGAGCCTGCTGCCGCACGAGATCGACGAGGAGCGGCAGATCATCCTGGAAGAGAAGCGGACGCGCGCGGGCGCGGACCAGCGCGTGCAGGAGTACATCTTCGAGCGGATGGCGCCGGGATCGATCTTCGGTCAGCGCATGCCGATCGGCACGGAGGAGTCGCTTCTGCACATGGGCGAGCAGGACTTCAAGGACTACTACACCAAGTGGTACGTGCCGTCGAACATGACCCTGCTTGTCGTCGCGGACGCGGACGAGAAGCAGGTGGTGGAGCTGATCAACAAGACGTTCGGAGGCGGGGAGCGCAAGCAGCGTCCCGCGGACCAGGACGTGGGGATCAAGGCGCAGACGGCGCCGCGCGCGATCGTGGCGTCGGATGCGGAATTGACCGAGGCGAGCATCTCGATCGACCGCATCGAGCCTCCGAACCCCGCGACGCTGACAGTTCCCCAGCTCAAGCAGGACCTGACCGAGCAGCTCGCGCAGATGTGCTTTGACCGCCGCATGGAGCGGAAGATCAACGAGGGCAAGCTCAAGACGCAGGACGTGAGCGTGAGCGCGGGCGAGATCGCCGGCGCGATCCGCATCAGCAGCGTCAGCGCCTCGGGCGATCCGACCAACTGGAAGCAGATGCTCACCGAGGTCGGGACCGAGCTTCAGCGGGCCCGGATCCACGGGTTCACGACCAAGGAGCTCGAGGACGCCAAGGCGAGGCTGATCTCCGGCGCCGAGCGCTCCGTGCAGATCGAGCCCACGATGCAGGCGGCCATGCTCCTGCGCATGATGAACGCGCGGGTCGCGGCGGGCGAGCCCATCATGGCGCCCGCCCAGAGGCTCAAGCTTGTGCAGGAGCTTGTGCCGCAGATCGAGCTCAAGGACGTCTCTTGGGCGTTCTCCAAGATGTTCGATCCGGCCAACGCGACGTTCGTCGCGCAGCTTCCCACGTCGGCGGAGGTTCCCTCCGAGGCCGACTTCCTGAAGCTCGGCCTGGCGGCGGTGAGCGTTGAGCCTGCTGCCGAGGATGTCGTGGCGGGCGCCAAGACGATCCTCGAGAAGGATCCGGCCCCGGGCAAGGTCACGCAGACCAGCGATCACGCCGCGACCGGCGTGCGCACCGCGGTGCTCGAGAACAACATCCTGGCGCATCACCGCTTCATGGACTACAAGAAGAATGAAGCGACGATCGTCATCACCCTCGCGGGCGGCGAGATCGAAGAGACCGCTGAGAATCGGGGCGTCACGCAGGCGGCGACGCTGGCCTTGTCGCGTCCCGCGACGGGGCGTCTGTCGAGCAACGACGTGACGGATCTGTTTGCGGGCAAGAAGGTCGCGGTGCGCGGCGGCGCGGGCCGTGACCTGGTGAGCATCAGCGTCTCGGGCGATCCCGCCGAGCTCGATCTGGGGATGCAGCTGGCCTACGCGCTGCTCACCGACGCCAAGATCGAGCAGCCGGCCTTCGAGCAGTGGAAGACCGAGACGGCGCTGGCGATTGCGGACCGCAAGAAGCAGCCCGGCGGGATGATCCAGGAAGCGATGACCAGCACGATGTCGCCCCCTGGCGAGGTGCGTCTGCGTCCCATCGAGAAGGATCAGCTCGACAAGATCACACTCGAGCAGGCCCAGAGCTGGCTCACGCGGATCATGACATCGGCGCCGATCGAAGTGTCCGTGGTCGGCGACATCGACCAGGAGAAGGCGATGAGCCTGGTCGGCAAGTACCTCGGGGCGTTGCCCAAGCGCGAGGCGATGAGCGACAAGACCCTGGATGACAAGCGCAACATCAAGCGTCCGGTCGGTCCGCTGGTGAACCATGTCGAGATGCCCACGCAGACGCCGGTCGCGGTGGTGATCAACGGGTTCTTCGGGGCCGACCAGAGCGAGCTCAAGGACACGCGCCTGCTGCAGATCGCGGCCCGCGTGCTCAGCACGCGGATGATCACGGTCATCCGCGAGCAGGAGCAGCTCGTGTACTCCATCCAGGCCAGCTCGGTGCCCGGGACGGACTATCCGGGCTACGGCATGTTCATCGCGCCGGCGCCCACGGACCCGGCCAAGACCGAGGCCCTGGACAAGCGCATCTCGGCGATGTACGCCGAGTTCGCGCAGGGCGGCCCGACCGACGACGAGATGGTCGTCGCCCGCAAGCAGTTCGCCAACAACTTTGATGAGCAGCTCCGCGAGCCCGGATACTGGTCCTCGCGTCTGTCGACGATGGCCTACCGCGCCACCAACCTGGACGACATTCTCTCGGGTCCCGAGGCGTTCCAGCACTACACCGCCGCGGAGGTCAAGGACGCGTTCGCCAAGTACTACAAGCCCGAGGCGACCATGAGCATCATCGTCAAGCCCGCTTCGGCCAAGCCCGCGGAGGCTCCGGCGGCCAAGCCTGCTGCTCCGGACGCGACCAAGTGAGCGATCCCAGCCTGTGATTTCAGGGGCAGCGTCCGAAGGGATGCTGCCCCTTTTCGTTTTTGAAGCCCGGGCGACGCGGCCTCGTACTATTGACGCATGGCGCTTCTGGGTGTGAACATCGATCATGTCGCGACGATCCGGCAGGCCCGTTACCGCGGGCAGCCCTGCGGCCCCAGGACGGGCGATGAGCCCGATCCGGCCCGCGCCGCGTTCGAGGCCGAGGCGGGCGGCGCCGATGTCATCACGATCCACCTCCGCGAAGACCGCCGGCACATCACCGATCGCGACGCGGAGCTGATCGCCAAGCTCGTGCGCACGCGCCTGAACTTCGAGATGGCCGCGACCGACGAGATGGTGAAGATCGCCCTCAAGATCGGCGCGCACTCCGCAGCTCTGGTTCCCGAAGGACGCAACGAGGTCACGACCGAGGGCGGGCTTGACGTGCGCGGGCAGCTCAAGCGCATGAAGGACATGGTCGCGAGGCTCCACGATGGCGGGATCGTGTGCTCCGCGTTCATCGACGCTGATCCCAGGCAGGTCGAGGCCGCGGGCAAGGCGGGCTTTGCCGTCTGCGAGATCCACACGGGGCCTTACGCCAAGGCGTTCGCGGAAGCGGGCGGCGACCTGCGCGGCGCGGGCGGCGAGGCGCTGGCGCGCGAGCTCGGCCGTGTCGTCGCCGCGGGG
>CAZHFW010000007.1:0-135426 GCA_964531675.1 uncultured Phycisphaeraceae bacterium
GGCGCGCGTGGAGGCGGCGGTGGCGCTCGGGGCGGCGGCGGCGGTCGTCGGTGAGCGGCGTGCGGGGCGTGGACGGGCGATCGCATTCATACTCGGGATGAACAGATGAACTTCAAGAAGACCATCGGCTCGGCGGCGCTGGCGATCATCGGGATCGTCATGGGGACCGGCATGCTCGGGTGTCAGTCGCAACGCACGTTCGCGACGCCCGACGACGCGGTGAAGGCGCTGGCGACCGCAGCGGACCACAAGGACTCGGGCCAGATGCACGCGATCTTCGGTCCCAGGACCAATGAGCTGCGCTCTGGAGATCCGGACCAGGACGCGCTGGATCTGGCGGCGTTCAAGCGGGCCATCGCCGAGGCGCGGCAGGTGGACAGGCAGAGCGATGACTACGCGGTGGTTCTGATCGGAAATGAAGGCTGGCCTTTCGCGGTGCCGCTGGTGCGCAGCCAGGATGGCTGGCGCTTCGACACCGCCGCGGGCATCGACGAACTCGAGAACCGGCGGATCGGCCGGAACGAGATCTTCACGATTGCGGCGCTGCGCACGCTCGTCGATGCGCAGAACGAGTATCACCGCACGGCACGTGACGGGGCGGTGAGCTACGCGAAGAAGCTCATGAGCACGCCCGGCAAGCAGGACGGTCTGTACTGGGAGTCCGAGGGAGGCGTGGATCCGTCGCCGATCGGCCCGCTCCTGGCGCAGGCGGCCTCGCGCCGAGACGACAAGGGCGAGCGTCTGCCCTACTTCGGTTACAACTACAGGCTCATGACGCGTCAGGGCGCCGGTGCTTCGGGCGGCGCCAAGGACTATGAGCGTGGCGGCCGGCTGACCGAGGGCTGGGCGGTGATCGCGTGGCCCGACGTGTACGACAAGACGGGCGTCATGAGCTTCATCGTGAATCAGGAAGGCGTGATCTACGAGCAGGACCTGGGGCCCGAGACGGAGCAGAAGGCCCAGGCAATCACCGAGTTTGATCCGTCGGCGGGCTGGAGGCAAAGCGGTCTTTGAGGCTTGTTTTTCCGGCGTTCGGATGGTTCGACGCCGGTGATGGCGTGTCGCGTCGCGGGAAAAGCCGTCGCGGGCGAGCCTAGGTTTGTATTCGAACGCGCGGGTGTATCCGCGTGGTCCGTTGGATCTGGCAGAGGAAAGGAAAGTCCATATGAAGCGTGGGATGCTGGTCGTTTCCCTGGTTGCAGCGATGGCGGGAGCTCCGATGCTGCTGGTCGGCACGGGCTGCTCCACCGCTCCCAAGGCGGATGATCAGGTCGATGTGCTCTCGCGGGCGCGCACGACCAAGACCTGGTTCCAGTCCCACGTGACGGGCCTTTCGGCGCAGATCGACCGCTCCGCGGGCTACATCGTGTTCCCTGACGTGGCGCAGTGGGGCATCGTCTTCGGCGGCGGCTCGTACGGTCGCGGCGTGCTCTTCGACAACAAGGGCAACCAGCTCGGCTGGACCGTCATCAACAACGCGTCGGTCGGTCTGCAGGCCGGCGTGCAGGGCTTCCGCATGCTGATGGTCATCGAGACCCCGGCGGAGCTCGACAACTTCAAGCAGGGCAAGTGGAACGGTTCGGCGGCCGGTATCGCGGTGCTCGACAGCAACGCGGCGGCGGGCGTGGCTCCCTTCCAGAAGGGCATCGCGGTCTATCAGGGCGCCAACTCGGGCCTGATGGCCGGCGTGAACATCGGTCTGAACAACATCCGCTTCGAAGCCCTGGGCGGCTGAGGCGGAGCCTTGCGGGGGAGACAACTCGACTTGCCCGCCAGCGGATTCGGCCGCTGGCGGGCTCCGTTCGTTCGGCACGCTGCGTTTGTGCAGGAGGTGTCCGATGGCGGCGATCACTCCCGTTTCCTCGCGGAAGTCTCCAGCGGAGCATCGGACCCACGCGGTCCATGCGGGGCAACCGGCCCCCCTGGGGGCGACGATGGCTCCGGGCGGCGTGAACTTCAGCGTCTTCTCAAGAGACGCGGAAGCGATCGACCTCCTGCTGTTTGATCACGCGGACGACGCGACCCCCTCCAAGGTCGTGCCTCTGAGCCCGCTGGTGAACCGGACGTACCACTACTGGCACGTGCAGGTTCCCGGTCTGAAGGCGGGACAGCTCTACGCGTATCGCGCCAAGGGTCAGTCCGAACCGGGTCGGGGCGTCTTCTTCGATCCGCACAAGGCGTTGCTCGATCCCTACGGCCGCGGGGTGGTTTCGCCCGCGGCCTTCTCGCGCGCCGCTGCAGCGGGCCCCGGGAACAACGCGGCGTCCGCGATGAAGAGCGTGGTGGTGGATCCCACCACCTACGACTGGGAAGGCGATGAGCCCCTCCGCCGTCCCGCCTCGCGCACGATCATCTACGAGATGCACGTCCGAGGTTTCACCGCGAACCCGAACTCGGGAGTCGCGGCCCAGAAGCGCGGCACGTACGCGGGCCTGATCGAGAAGATCCCGTACCTGGTCGACCTTGGCGTCTCCGCGGTCGAACTGCTCCCGGTCTTCCAGTTCGATCCGCAGGACTGCCCTCCAGGGCCGGGCCGCGTGAACTACTGGGGGTACGCGCCGGTGAGCTTCTTTGCGCCGCATCAGGCGTACGCGTCGCGGCGTGATCCGCTCGGAGCGGTGGACGAGTTCCGCGACATGGTCAAGGCGCTGCACAAGGCCGGGATCGAGGTCATCCTTGACGTGGTGTACAACCACACCGCCGAAGGGGGCGCGGGCGGACCGGTGTACAGCTTCCGCGGCCTGGACAATCCGATCTACTACATCCTCGACGAGCATCACCAGCACGCCAACTACAGCGGCTGCGGGAACACGCTCAACGCGAACAACCCGGTGGTCCGGCGTCTGATCCTCGACAGCCTGCGTTACTGGGTGCGCGAGATGCACGTCGACGGCTTCCGCTTCGATCTGGCCTCGATCCTGTCGCGCGATAACAAGGGAAGGCCATTGCCCAATCCGCCGGTGCTCTGGGACATCGAGTCCGATCCGACGCTGGCGGGGACCAAGCTGATCGCCGAGGCGTGGGACGCGGCGGGGCTCTACCAGGTCGGCTCGTTCGTGGGGGACAGCTGGCGCGAGTGGAATGGAAGGTTCCGCGATGACTGCCGTTCATTCTTCCGGGGCGATCCCGGCGCGCTCAAGCGGTTCGCCGATCGGATCATCGGCAGTCCGGAGATGTACAGCCACAAGCGGCGCGAGGCCGAGCAGAGCGTGAACTTCGTGACCTGCCACGACGGGTTCACGCTCAACGATCTGGTCTCCTACAACGGCAAGCACAACCAGGACAACGGCGAGGAGAACCGCGACGGGAGCGACGACAATCTGAGCTGGAACTGCGGCGCGGAGGGTCCCACGAGCGACGCGGCGATCGAGAAGCTCCGAGGGCAGCAGGTGCGCAACTTCCTCGCGGTGACCATGCTCTCGCTTGGCGTGCCCATGATCCTGATGGGTGACGAAGTGCGGCGGACGCAGAACGGCAACAACAACGCCTATGGGCACGACGGTCCTCTGTCCTGGTTCGACTGGAGTCTGGTCAAGACGCACGCGGGGCTGCTGCGCTTCGTCTCGCTCCTGAACGAGCGGAGGCTTCTCCGCAGCACCGAGCACGAGCAGGGCCGCGTGACGCTCGAGGAGCTTCTGCACGGCGCGGCGCTCTCCTGGCACGGGACCAGGCTCGGCCAGCCTGACTGGAGCGAGCACTCACGAAGCATCGCGCTGTCGATCGAGCTCAATCGCGAGAAGCTCCTGATGCATTTCATCCTCAATGCGCATCACGAGGATCTGGAGTTCGAGCTTCCCCAGCCTGAGTCCGGACGCGTCTGGAGGCGCTGGATCGACACCGCCCTGGACTCGCCCGAGGACATCGTGCCCTGGACGCAGGCCAAGGAGTCGCCCGGATTGCGGTATCTGGTGCGGGCGCACTCGGTCGTGGCGCTGATCGCGCCGCTTGGCGATCTGGTGTATGGCGAGCGGGCGACGCGGGCGTGAGTCGCGGGCGTGAGTCGGGGGCTTACTCGGCGAGATCGAGCACGCCGTCGATCAGACGGGTAATGCCCAGCGGGTTGTCGTCGCGCAGCTCGGGCGGGAGCATGCTGTCGGGCGTGTTCTGGTACGACACCGGACGGCACCAGCGTTCGATGGCGAGCGGTCCCACTGCGGTGGAGTTGGGCTGATTGGTCGCGGGGTACGGCCCGCCGTGGACGGTGGAGGCGACGACCTCGACGCCGGTGGGGACGCCATTGAACACGATGCGGCCGACGCGTTGCTCGAGCGTCGCCTGGATCTGCACCGCGAGTGCGGCGTCGTGGCCGACCGCGAAGATCGAGCCTGTCAGGCTTCCCTGGATCATGCCCGCGGCTTCGAGAAGATCATCTTCGCCATTGCAGACGACCAGGATCGTGCTGGGGCCGAAGCACTCTTCGCGCAGCGCGATGTTCCGTCGGAAGGTCTCGTAGGTGGTGCGGAGCAGGGCGGGGCGCATGCGGATCGGGCGACCGGGCTCGAGCGGATCGGGGGCGTTTCCGGAGCAGAGCTCAACGCCCGGAATCGCGAGCAGATCGTTGCATCGCCTGCTGTAATTGGAGGCGATGCGCATGCTGAGCATGGGTGCGGACTGGGCGCGGCCGAAGGCGTCGGTGAGGGCGCGTTCGAGCGCGATGACGCCGTCGGTGCGGGGGACGAAGATGAGGCCCGGGCAGGTGCACATCTGTCCGACGCTGGCGGTCGCGCTGGCGGCCAGACGCTCGGCGAGCTGGTCGGGCTGGCCAGCAAGAGCGCCCGGGAGAATGAAGATCGGATTGACGCTCCCCATCTCGGCGAAGACCGGGATGGGATCGGCGACGCCCGCGACGACGCGGCCTGCGCCGAGGGCTGCCAGGGCCATGCCTCCAGCGGGTGATCCGGTGAAGCCGACGCCGCGGATGCACGGGTGCGTGACGAGCTCGGAGCCGACGGCCTGCTCGCGGGGCCCACCGGCGAGCAGATAGGCGTATGTGCCGGGATGAAGGCCGGCCCAGGCGACGGCGCGGGCGACGGCGCGGGCGACCAGTTCCCCTGTGCCCGGGTGGGCGGGGTGGCCCTTCACGATGACGGGGCAGCCCGCGGCCAGCGCGCTGGCGCTGTCGGTGCCCGCGGCGCTGTAGGCGAGGGGGAAGTTGCCGGCGCCGAAGACCGCGATGGGTCCCAGAGGTCGGAGCATCTTGCGGAGATCGGGCTTGGGGAGCGGGCGACGGTTGGCGTCGCCATGGTCGATGGTGGCGCGGACCCAGGAGCCCTCGCGGACCAGTGCCGCGAAGGTGCGGAGCTGGAGCACCGTGCGTTCGCGCTCGGAAACAAGGCGGGCGGGCGGGAGGCCGGTCTCAAACGCGCAGCGGTCGATGAGGTCATCGCCGAGTGCTGCGATGTTGGCGGCGGCTTGCTCGAGCATCGCGGCGCGCTGAATGTTGGCGGGCTTGTCGTCCAGCGTGGTGCCGCGACGGACGGTAAAGGCTTCCCATGCGGACCGGCAGGCGCGTTCGAGTTCCGCGGAGGTCGCGGCGTGGAAGCCCGGCTCAAGCTCGATGCCGCGGGCGGGGTCGACGGCGCGGAAGATGCTGTCGCCATCGCCGATCTCAAAGCCGCCGATGATGGAGCGTCCGGAGACCTGGCCAGGATCGGCCAGGGCGTAGGCGTGACTTGCTCCGGGCAGAGATTCGGGAGACGACATGCGCGGGTCCTTTCGGCACGAGGGCGGGGACATGGTAGTTGCCAGCCCGCAAGGGTGCCCGGCTGACGCGCCGGATGGCGCAGGATCGTGGGTGATCGCGGCCTGGAGCGGCGTGCGTGCCGCTCCTGTGCGCAGATCTGTGAAGCAATATCACAAAGATGCGCAACGTTGAATCGATACACTTCGGCGATGCTCGCACGGGTGCAATCGTATTTGTTGCAGGGCATCGATGCGGTGCCTTGCGAGGTGGAGGTGGACTGCCACGAGGAGGCGTTGCCCGAGGGAACGACGGTGGTGGGGCTGCCTGATGTGGGCGTGAAGGAATCGCGCGAGCGCGTGCGATCGGCGCTGATCAACACCGGATACGCGTTTCCACGCGGCAAGCAACTGATCAATCTCGCGCCCGCGGATGTGCGCAAAGAAGGGCCGATGTACGACCTGCCCATCGCGGTGGGTTTGTTGCTGGCGCAGGGGATCGTCCGGATCAATCCGGAGTCGAATCTTCCCAAGGGCGGATCATCGGTGCAGCCCGCGACGCTTGATCCGAGGCGGTACATCTTCGCGGGCGAACTGGCGCTGGACGGACGGCTGCGCCCGATCAAGGGCGTGATCGCCATGGCGGCGCTCTCCAAGGCCAAGGGAATGTCGGGCGTTTTCGTGCCGGCGGCCAACGCAGCGGAGGCCGCGGTGGTCCCTGGCGTGGAGGTCTTCGGGGTCAGCACGCTCGCGGAGGTGGTGGGACTGCTCACAGGCCGGATCGAGCCGACGCCCGCGCCGGCGCTGGACGTGGAGCAGGCGTTGCGGACCGCGAGCGCGCCCGTGGACTTTGTGGATGTGCGGGGTCAGGAGGGCGTGAAGCGGGCGCTGACGATCGCAGCGGCGGGACTGCACAATCTGCTGATGCTGGGCCCCGCGGGGACGGGCAAGACGATGATGGCCAAGGCGTTGCCCGGCGTGCTGCCTCCCTTGTCCGCGGAGGAAGCGATCGAGATCACGCGGGTGTACAGCGCCGCGGGGCAGTTGCCATCGGGGCAGGGACTGGTCACGACACGTCCGGTGCGCACGCCTCACCACACAGCATCGTCGGCGGCGATCGTGGGGGGCGGGATGATCCCAAGGCCCGGTGAGATCTCGCTGGCGCATCGGGGCGTGCTCTTCCTGGACGAGCTGCCGGAGTTCCCGCGCGACGTGCTGGAGACGCTGCGCCAGCCGATGGAGGATCATGTGGTGACGATCGCGCGGGCCCACGCGAGCGTGCGGTTCCCCGCGAGCTTCATGCTGGTGGCGGCGATGAACCCCACGCCCAAGGGCGACATCGCGCCGGGGGAGGTGGGGCGTCGGGAGATGGAGCGCTATCTGTCGAGGCTCTCGGGGCCTTTGCTGGATCGCATCGACATCCACGTGGAGGCGCCCGCGGTGCCTTGGGCGGAGCTCTCGCGGGCGCCGACAGGCACGAGTTCGGCGCAGATGCGCGATCAGGCCCTGCAGGCGCGCGAGCGGCAGCTCAAGCGGCAGGGCCAATCGACCCCGAACTCGAGGCTCAGCGGGAAGCAGCTCGATGAGCTGGCGCCGTTCGAAGAGCGGGCGCGGAGCCTGCTTGGTCAGGCGATGCAGAGCCTGGGGCTCTCGGCGCGGGCGTATGACAAGATTCGGCGCGTCTCACGCTCGATCGCGGATCTGGCGGGGAAGGACGTGATCGAGGCGGCCCATGTGAGCGAAGCGATCCAGTACCGGCTTCTGGACCGGAAAGTCTGAGCCGGTTGACGGCCCGATGGGATCGGTCAATCGCAGCTCTGATCGAACGCGTTGAAGAACATGAAGAAGTCGATCAGGTCGAGCTGGGAGTTCTTGTCGAGGTCGGCGCAGGGAAGGTTGAGGTCCCAGCAGTTGAAGAACTCGAAGAAGTCGCTCAGGTCGACTCCGGGCACGCCGTCGAGATCGGCGGGGCAGCTCACGCTCAGGTTGATCGGGCTGGAGGTCGCGGAGGCGCAGCCGACGTTTGAGGATGCGACGGCGGTGTAGGCGCCGGCGTTGCTGGCGCCGACGCCGGTGATGGTGAGGTTGGGGGTGTGGGTGCCCGTAAAGAGCGCGCCGTGCTCGTCGACGCCATCGTCGAGGGCGACGCCCTCGTGGTACCAGCGGACCGAGACGCTGGCGCCGGGGGAGACGCTGACGCTCAGGGAGACGTTGGAGTCCCAGACCGCTTCGGTGCTTGAGCTCTGGGAGTTGATGCGTGCGCCGGTGTCGGGCGGGATGAGGAACTTGAGGATGGAGGGGAAGCGCTGGGACCAGTAGAACTCGTTGTGGACGTTTCCAGCGGCTTCGACGGACTTCATGTCGAGGTTGTCGGTGAAGCCGACGCCTTCGAGCACCGCCTTCATGTCGCGGAGGGTCTCGATGTAGTCGTCGATCCCGTTGCTGTTGGCGTCGGTGGTGGAGCCGGCCTCGATGGTGCCCATGTCCTGGTAGAAGTGGGTGAGGCAGCTCGGACGGCCCGTGGTCGCGATGAAGTTGTAGAGCGGGGCCTGGGCCCAGTACGAGGGCGAGATCGCAGCAACGCGGCTGAAGGTTTGTCCGTAGGCGAAGCCCGCGTACGCGGAGAGGACGCCGCCGAGTGAGGAGCCGGCCATGTAGGTGTACTCGGGGCCGGTGCGGGTGCGGTAGCGCTGGTTGACCTCGGGGATGAGGACGTCGCGGATGGCGGTGAGCAAGGCGTCAGCGCCGCCGCCGCAGGAGAGGTTGGTGGTGGAGTAGGGGGTGTAGTCGAAGCAGCGGGTGGAGCCGTTGTTCTCGATGCCGACGACGATGATGGGCGGGATCTGGCCCGAGGCGATGAGCGACTCGCAAGTCTCGTCGACCTTCCACTCCCCCGCGAAGCTGGTCGCGGGGTCGAAGAGGTTCTGGCCGTCGTGCATGTAGAGGACCGGGTAGCGGTTGTTCGACGTGAAGTAGTCGGGCGGGAGGTAGACCCAGCACTTGCGTCCGTTCATGAAGGGCGCGAAGGTGAAGGACTCGACGTGGCCCGCGATGGCGGCGTTGCGATCGGCCCAGTTGGCGACGCTGAGGTTGAGCGTCGCGGTGTTCTGGGGCGTGTAGACGCGGTTGGCGATCTCTTCGCCATTGGCGCCCTTCTCGACGCTGGCCCAGGACCCGCGGGTGAACTTGTACTGGATCTGGGTTCCGGCGGGCAGGTTGAGCGTGATCTGGTGGGTGCCATCGGACTGCTTCGCCAGCGCGTAGGCGGGGTCGCCGGGGAGCCAGCCCTGGAAGTTCCCGGCGATGTAGATCGTGTCGGCCGAAGGCGTGGAGGTGGGGACCTGAACGCGGAAGGTGATGTTGACGGCGCGCGCCTGGAGCGCAAGCAACACCGCCAGCAGGGCGATGAATGGAGTCTTCCGGTTCATGGTGATTCTCTATTCTATGTTGAGGGTCCGTTCGGTTCGAGGGAAATCGCATCCGGGGCTCAGAACGCCGCGGTTCTGGCGCGGTCGCTCCGGATGTGGGGATGCGGCAACCTGGGCGACCCCCGGGGTGGAGCGGGCCGGGAATCCCTACCATCGGCCCTATGAGTCAGCCGGGTTGCACGCGTTTCTCGTTGTTCGGACTTTGCTTGCTCTTGGGGGTGGTCGCGGGGCTTCTGGCGCCGGCCGGGTGCGCCAGCACGCGATCGGGGGCCAAGCCCGCGCAGGTTCCCGGGCCCGAGGGGGCCTATGGGGCGGCCGGGGGAACCTACTTCCGTGACCCCGCAACGAGCATCTTCAGGCCTCTGGACCTCCCGACGCCGAACGAACAGCGGACGGGTTCGGGGGCTCCGGGCGTGCACTACTGGCAGCAGCGCTGCGACTATCGGATCGAGGCGACGCTGGATGAGGCGGCCCGCACCGTCACGGGATCGGGCACCATCACGTACACGAACAACTCGCCCGACGCCTTGGACTACATCTGGATCCACCTCGAGCAGAACGTCTACAAGAAGGACAGCCTGGGAAGGCTCGCGCAGGGGCCTGACGCCGGGCTCGGCGGGACAGGCGACCTGACCGACGGCATCACGCTCACGTCGTTGACGATGGGCGGGCAGCCTCTGAAGTTCACGGTCTACGACACGCTGGCGCGCATCGATCTGCCCAGGCCGCTGCCGCCGCGGAGCTCGATGAGCTTTGACGCGAGCTGGAGCTTCGCGATTCCTCCCAACGGCTCGGACCGCATGGGGCGTGAGGACGTCGAGCAGGGCACGCTCTTCTTGGTGGCGCAGTGGTACCCCGCGGTCGCGGTGTACGACGACGTGTACGGGTGGAACACGCTTCCCTACATCAGCGTGGGCGAGTTCTACTTCGACTTCGGGTCGTTTGACGTGAAGCTCACCGTGCCCCGCGCGCACGTGGTCTCCGCGACGGGTCTGTTGCAGAATCCGGCGGATGTGCTCACGTCCGAGCAGATCGCAAGGCTGGCGGAGGCGGCCAAGGGTCCCGGGACGACGATGATCATCGGGCGGGATGAGGTCGGCAAGCCCGAGACGCGGCCGCAAGTCGCATCGGAAACGCTCACGTGGCACTTCAAGGCCGATCGGGTCCGCTCGTTCGCGTGGGCGTCGAGCAAGGCGTTCATCTGGGACGCTGCGGCGGTGCAGGGACTTTCGCATCCGGTGCTGGCCCAGTCGTTCTACCCCAAGGAAGCGATCAAGACCTGGGAGAAGTCGACGGAGTATCTGCGCTTCAGCATCGAGCACTACAGCCAGAAGTGGTACGAGTATCCGTACCCGATCGCGAGCAACATCAACGGGCCCGTGCCTGGCATGGAGTACCCGATGATCATCTTCTGTGCTGCTCGTCAGGACCCGAAGGATCTCTACGGTGTCACGACGCACGAGATCGGGCACAACTGGTTCCCGATGACGGTCAACACGGATGAGCGCCGGCACGCCTGGATGGACGAGGGCTTCAACACGTTCGTCAACTACTACTCGCACAAGGCCTACTTCAGCGAGGAGCCCGCGGAGGACTCCAGCATGCGCGAGGCGGCCGAGCAGAGCCTGCGCTCTGAGATGCAGCCCATCGAGACCGGGCCCGACGCGATCTGGCATGGAAGACTGGGGTATCTGGCCTACGGCCGGCCCGCGACGTCGTTGCGGCTGCTGCGCGAGGTCGTGCTCGGGCCCGAGCGGTTTGACGTCGCGTTCCGGAGCTACATCCGTCGGTGGGCGTTCAAGAGCCCGAGGCCCGCGGACTTCTTCCGATCGATGGAGGACGCGTCGGGCGCGGACCTGGCGTGGTTCTGGCGCGGCTTCTTCCTGGAGGCGGGCACCCTCGATCAGGCGGTGGTCGCGGTCCGGCAGCCCACGGGCGCCACGACCGAGGCCCAGGGGACGGTCACGCTGCGGAACCTGGGAACCCAGGTGATGCCGGTGCGTCTGCGCCTGTCGCTGGACGACGGGAAGGCGATCGATGTCGCACTCCCGGTGGAAATCTGGGCAACCACCAATCAGTGGACCGCTCGTGTCGACACGGGTGGGAAGCGGATCGTGAAGGCGGAGGTTGATCCGGAGCATCTCCTGCCGGACGTCGAGCTGGCGAACAATGTGTGGTCGGTCAATCCGTAAGAGCAGCATCTTGCCGAGCCGCAGCGGGCCGCTGCGGGCCGGCCTTGAGAGAAACAGCAGATTTTGGCTTTTTCATCAGGAGCTTGTGATGAACCGTTCGTTGATCGTGGCGTTGGCAGCGGGTCTTGCGATGTGGGCCGGTCCGGCGATGGCGCAGGAGCACGCAGCCGCGGCGGCGGCGACGCAGCCGGCGGGTCGCAAGCCTGTGAAGACGCTCGATGATCTTCCGCGGCACACCTACAAGATCGAGGGAAAGGCCTCCGAGTTCCTGCTCTCCGATGCGCCCTTCAAGGCGTTCGTGGAGAAGGTGAAGGCCGACACGCTCGACGATCTCTCGAAGTACGACATCCAGGATCCGACCACGCTCCAGGGGTACTACACGCTCCTCCAGCAGATCGCGATCTTCGAGGGACGCGATGCCGACGCCTTGGCGCTGGTCGCGAAGGTGCGCGAGCTCGAGGGGAAAGAGTCCAAGAAGCTCATGACGGGCCAGGTGCTGGGCGCGTACATCGCGGCCAAGAAGGCGGGCGATGCGGCGGCGGTGGAGAAGGCGTTCGCGGCCGATCTCGATAAGCGCGTCCGGGCCCTGCCTTTCGAGACCATCTCCGACGATCTCAAGCAGGCCAAGGGCCGCGCCGAGATCATCCGCAAGGAGCTCGTGCTTGGCTCGCTCCAGGGCCAGCTCGATCCGGTCGTGGCGGCTCAGAACGGCGAGCTGAGCGGCGAACTGGTCCGCGGCCTGATCAGCGCCCGCGTGTCGATTGACGTCATCCTCCCCCTCCAGCCCGCGGTCGCGAAGGTCTACGGCAAGATCATCGCCGACAACGAGGCGTCCAAGCTCGCCGCCAAGGACATCTGGACCCCCAACCAGGTCACGCTCACCGAAGCCGACCACGGCACGCCGGTGGTCATCGGCATCTGGGACTCGGGCACCGACGTCAAGCTCTTCCCCAACCAGCTCTACGTGAACGCCAAAGAAGTCGTCAACGGCAAGGACGACGACGGCAATGGCTTCGTTGATGACGTTAACGGCATCGCGTTCGACCTGGACTCCAACGCGGTCCCGGAGCTCCTGCACAGCACCACGGGCTTCAACGCGGGCCTCGACAACGTCAAGCAGTACACCAAGGGGTTCATGGACCTCCAGGCCAACATCGAGAGCCCCGAAGCATCGACTCTCCGCGCCCACATCACCTCGCTCAGCCAGGATCAGATCACGCCCTTCATGGAGGATCTGGGCCTCTACGGCAACTACTCCCACGGCACGCACGTCTCGGGCATCGCCGCGGCGGGCAACCCCTACGCCAGGCTCCTCCCGGCCCGCATCACCTTCGACTACCACACGATCCCGACCAAGACTCCCAGCGTCGCCGACGCCAAGAAGGAGGCGGAGGCGGGGATGCGCACCATCGCCTACTTCAAGCAGGCGGGCGTGCGCGTCGTGAACATGAGCTGGGGCGGCTCGCGCTCCGACATCGAGAAGGCGCTGGAAATGAAGGTCCCGGGCATGAAGCCCGCGGAGCGTGCGGCCCTCTCCCGCGAGATCTTCAAGATCGGCGAAGACGCGCTGAAGAAGGCCATGACCGACGCTCCCGAGATCCTCTTCGTGGTCGCGGCGGGCAACAGCGACAACGACAACGAGTTCGCCGAGGTCTTCCCCTCGGGCCTGAACCTCCCCAACATGATCACGGTCGGCGCCATCGACTCCAGCGGCAAGCCCACGGGCTTCACCACCTTCGGCAAGAACGTGAAGCTCTACGCCAATGGCTTTGAAGTCGACAGCTACGTCCCGGGCGGCGAGCGCATGAAGCTCTCCGGCACCTCGATGGCGGCTCCCAACGCCGCCAACCTGGCGGGCAAGATCCTCGCGGTCAACCCCAAGCTCACGACCCAGCAGGTCATCGAGCTCATCAACAATGGCGCTGATCCGATGGAAGGCCAGCCCGGTCGCTTCATCATCAACCCCAAGAAGACCATCGAGATGGCCCGCAAGATGAACTGACCCGAGTGCTCAATCAAGAAAGGGCCTCCGCCAGCGCGGGGGCCCTTTTTCTTTGCGGCCTGTTTGTCTGGCGGCACGTCGCTGGAGCGCAGCGTGGCTGCGCGGATGGTCGTTCTGGCGCGCGGGTCATTGCTGCCGGCGGCGGCGGGCCTTGCGGCCTTCATCGCCCCAGATGCTGATGAGGCCCAGGTCCAGGAGCACCGCGACGATCACCGCGACCATGCCAAGGCCTGTGATCTGGCCGTAGGTATTCATGGACCACGCGTAGGCGAGCGTGGTGACGGGCATGAAGAAGAACCCCAGGACGGGCCAGAGCTTGGTCTGGAAACCATTGTGGAGGTACTGGCTGAAGATCGCCAGCAGCAGCAGGACGAAACGCGGGAACGCGAGCGACAGGAGCGCGAGGATGCATCCCATACCGATCCCCTTTCAGGAGATTGTTGGAGATGAGCGCGTTCGGGTTTCAGTCCGTCGGGGGCGGGTTACTGCCCGAACAGGTTCTTCTCGGTGACATACCCGTTCTGCTCGAAGTAGGCCAGGGCCTCGGGAACCGTCTTGAACACCTTTGTGGCGGTCTCGGTGATGAAGGGCGAGGGGTTCTTCTTGGGCTTCCAGACGACGAAGACTTCCTTGGTGTGCTCGAAGGCGTGCTGGAGCTCGCGCTCGACGCCGCTGGAGAGACCCGGGACGCCGCCCGGGAGTTCGGGGACCAGGCTCACGATCATGTCGGACTGATCGATGAGCTTGAAGTCGCGCATGTAGATCTGGCCGTCGATGTCTCCGGCGATGTCGAGAACCTCGCGGACGCGGACGCGGATGGGCGGGTTGGAGCGCGAGCCTCCGAAGGAATGGGCCTCGACGTCGAGGAACTCCTTGCCTTCCTTGGCAGCGGCGATGGCGCGGTCGAGCAGGAGCTTCTCGTCGACGTCGCCCGGATCGAAGCAGATGAAGTGGCGGGCGAGCTCGGCGCGGAACGCGTCGATCTCCGCGAGCACGTCGGGCATGTCCACCACGTGGCTCATCGGGAAGCTCGGGTACACCTTCTTCATCTCAGGACGGCACACCAGGCGGAAGAGCGTCTGGATCGTCGGGTTGTGACGCCCGCGCGAGAGGATGTAGAACTTGGAGTTCGGGATCGCCTGCGACAAGAGCTCGGTCGCGAGGATTTCCTCTTCGCGCCAGACCATGCAGTCCTTCAGGGTCGCGTCGATCTCGTGGTCGCGGTGGAGGCGGTGGTGCACGACCTCGATGTTGTCGACCAGGCAGACGAAGGTGTCGGGGGAGAGCAGACGCACCTGGTCGTAGTCAAAGGCGCTGAACAGGCCGTGACGCCAGCGGAAGGTGGCGTGCGTGTTCACGATCAGATTCTTGATGTCGCGCGAATCGGCGATGATGTCCTTGAACGCGGCGCGGCGGAGGGAGTTCAGGCGCGAGATGGGAAGGTCCAGGATCTTCCCGGGGCGCACGTCCCGGCCCTCGGCGTACATCATGTCGCCGACGTTGTACACGCTGACCGACTCACCCTGAGAGCCCGCAAAGCGGGCGGTGCCCTCGAGGTAGGCCTTCTTGTCCATGCCGATCTGACCGGTGACGATCGCGCGCATACGCACTCCTGTTGAAGGAGAGGAGTATAGGAACGCGGCCATCCGGAAGGGATTTGTGCGGGATCAGCTGCCGCGGAGCCTGATGTCCTGGCGGAAGATCCACACGCCGTCACGCTTGCGGGGTGTGACGATGACCGTTTCGGCGTCCAGCTTGGTCCGCTTCTCAGGGGTCAGGCGCGGATCGTCGTCGAACCAGACCGTGACGTAGCGCTGGGCGTGCACCGCAGCGTCGGCGTGCATGTGGATGTGCTGGGGATCGTCGGTGTTCGGATAGCCCGCGGGCCTGATCGTGCGGAAGCGGTACCAGCCGTTGTCGTCGGTGACCGCAACGCCCCGGATGCGCGGCGTGCGGGTGGAGCTTCCCGTGGGAACGTAAAGCCCGGTCGCGTCGGTGTTGTACGCGATCACCGCGGCCTTGGGCAGAGGCAGGCCCTGCTCATCAAGCACGCGTCCGAAGAACTCCATGGGCTCGCCCGGCTCCTGATCGGCGCACATGCGGACCGCGGTTTCCGCGAAAGGCTCTTCTTCGGAGGCGAGCTGGCGCAATCGGGTCGCGAGATTGCGCACATCGGGTGTGCCGGCCTTGGGATTGGCGACCACGCGTACGACCTTGCGGTTGACGAACTCGACCAGAGCGCAGGTCGCGCCGTCGTCAGTGGAGAGCTTGGAGGCCTTGACCGCGTCTTCGTTTGGATCCGCGATCGTCAGGAGCACGCGGCGCGGCAGCATGGGGCCGAAGGCGGCCTTGAGCGTGGACTCGGCCTGTTCGGCGGACATCCTGGGATCCGGGACAAGGACCACAAAGCCTGTTGCGGACCCGCTTCCGATCGCGGCCAGCGCATCGTCGAGCGCCCGGGTGATCGCCGGGACATCCGAGAGCCCCGCGGGGCGCGTCCAGATCGCGACACCCGGCCTGGCGCCCGCGAGCGCCAAGGGGGAGATCATGTTTCCCGCGCCGGGGCCCGTGATCTGCTTCGGATGGATCTCGGGGAGCTTTGCTCCGGGATCGAGGCCGATCAGCGGTGCTGCGGCTGGTTCATGCTGGTCGCGCGTGGGGAGTGGGGCGATCCCGGAGGCGGTGCTCGGCCGGCCGGTCGCCAAAGCGCCGAAAGCCAGCGCGATCAGAACGGGACGAGCGGCAACGGGGATCCTCATCGGCGAACTCCAAGCGTGTGCGCAGAGTCTACCGAGCCGTTCCGCGTGGCGGAGAAAATGCGGCCTGTGTGGATCGATCAGGCGCGGCGGCGCCGGCTTGCGAGCCCGACCAGGGCGAGCAGCGTGAAGCTGCCTGCTGGGGCGGGGACGGTGAACGCCAGACCGAAGTCGAAGTCGCGCTTGAAGAAGAGTGCATCGAGGATGAACTCGCTGCGGACCTGGAGGTAGTAGCGTCCCGGGTTGTCGAGCATGAGGTTCATGAGGCGCACCGTGCCGCCGGCGTCGGCGGTGAACGCGATGAGCTGGTCCGCGTTGGGGTTGGCGGGCTCCCAGCCCGGGAGGTTGCCATCGTCGGTGCCTTCTTCGTAGAGATAGAGGTTGAGCACCGGGGTCTGCTCGAGGTAGGAGGCGTTGACGACGCGGAGCTGGGTGTGCCAGCAGAGGGTGGATGTGAAGGCGATGCCGCCCGGGAGTTCGCCGAGCAGGTAGTCGACGGTGGCCCACCCGTTCTCCTGGGCGACGGGCGCGTTGATGTGCTGGAGATCCCAGTAGCGATCGCGGGCGAGCTTGCCGTCGTTGGTGGCCAGGTCGATGGTCATGTTGCGACCGGTCGCGTCGTCGGCGGCGCGGGCTTCGGGGGTCGCGAAGGTGTACATGGTGCGTTCGAGGTCCAGAGCCCCCGCGCCGAGCTCGGTGTTCAGGGAGCGCCAGACGCGGGTGGTTTCCTTGCCGTCGACTTCCACCTTGTCGGTGTACTGGGTCCACGCGGAGCCGTCGGACTGCTTCACGCTGCGGTTTGCGGAGTTGAGCAGGACCGCCTTGAGGACGCGGCTGTCGCTGGCGCGGGCGTCGTGGGTCTGGTTGGCGCGGGCGGCGTATTCCTGCATGAGCGCGACGGAGCCAGCGACCATCGGAGCGGCGAAGGAGGTCCCGTTGACCGCGCCGGAGGACGGGTTGCCCCCGACGCTGTCGAAGTCGCTGCCGAGGAAGTGGCGGCGGTACTCGTTCACGCCGCCGACGCCGTCGGTGTCGCGGGCGCTCATCGAGAGGATTTCTTCACCCGGCGCCACGATGTCGGGCTTCTGGGTTTCGGCGAGGCTGAACGACGAGAACGAAGCGCGGGCGGTTCCGGTGCGGTTGAGTGCGCCGACGGAGATGCCGTTGAGCGAACCGCCTTCGTTGCTGACGGTGGACGCGCCTTGGGCGTCGGGTACGCCGTCGTTGCCGGCGGCCACGACGAAGCTGACCCGCGGATTGTCGGAGAGCTTCTCGTCGATGCGTCTGCGGTTGAACCAGGGATCGGGCGCAGCTCCGAGCTCCGTTCCCGCGGACATGTTGATGACAGTGGCGCCCGCGTTGATCACGTCCGAGAGCATGTCCCGCAGCGAGGCGTAGCTCGAGGTCGCAGCGGAGACGACGGTGGACTTGGGCGCAAAGCCCTGCTTTTCGAGGTCGGCGTTGGCGCCGGCGAGGATTCCCGCAACAGCGGTCGCGTGCTCATCGGCCATCTGTCCCGCGACGTTGCCGTTGACGGTTCCCACGCGGCCTTCCAGATCCTTGTGGATCAGGTCGCCGGTGTATGGGTTGCCCGGCTCGATCATGCCGATGCGGATGCCGCTGCCCGTGAGGCCGTAGCGCCGTGCTGCGTCGAGCTTGGTCGCGGCGCGGGGGTTGAAGTTGTTGTCGGGCGTGGTGAAGGATGCCGAGGCGGTCATGCCCGCGCGGGAGCCTCCGAACGTGCGCGAGTCGGAGACCGCGGTGGTGTCCAGGCCCGAGCCCGCGACCGAGTCGGCGGTGGAGTAAACCTCGGCGCGGAGGAAGTACCGGCGGTCGCTGGCAGCGAGCGTCTTGGTGGCGACGTTGAACTTGTCGGAGACGGACTTGTTCGTGCCATCGCCGAAGATCTCGACGTTGGCGTCAAAGTTCGCCAGTTCCCAGTCGCCTGCGCCGGCGGTCTTCTCCTGGTAGAGGACCATCGCGGCGGATGCGCTGGCCTTGTTGGTGTTGCCCGCGCCGCCGAAGCGGAGTTCGGCGGTGAAGATGTTGGAGAGGTTCAGGTTGGCGTTGTCGAGCAGTTTGAAGACGCGGTCGTAGCGGACCGAGTACACCGCCTTGTCGGCGGGCGCCTGGTTGTCCTGGCGGATGCCTCCCGAGATCCCGGCGCGGGCGACGCCGTATTTACTCGGGAGCAGCGACTTGAAGTTCGTGGGCGCGGTGGCCGCAGCGGTGCCCGCCTGGGTATAGAGGTAGTAGGGGGCGGGCGCTCCCGGGCCGGCGACTTCGACCCAGCCAGTATCGCCCACAACGCGCGGGGACTGGGCGTGTGCTGCAGCAGCGGAAGCAATGACCAGGCCGAGGCAGGCCATGGGACGTCCAGCCCGAACGCGCGTGCTCTTTGACATTGCTCCCCCTGACGGGCCTTGAGCCCAGTGTTGTCTCCTCGGACCCGGCGGAAAGGGTCCCAGAAGCAGAGGCTACCAGGGGTTTCTTCTGGGCGTCAAGCCTTTTGCGGGCCAAGGTTTACAGAAGGGCTCAGAAATACCCATCAACAACGTCAATCATCTTGACGAACTCTGTGTCAACGGCTATCGTAATCACGATCATGTCTTCCACGCCCCGCAAACCTCGCTGGTATCCCGCCCTAGGCGGTTCCCAGCCCGCACCGGAAGCTCCGGCAGCCGGGGAGAGTCAGGGCGAGACCCTGGCCGCACCGGTCTCGGCCCCGTCCGCAGCGGGGGCAACTCCCGCAGCTTTGGCGGCCTCGGCCGATTCCGGTTGGACGGGCGCCCCGGCTTCGGGCCCCGACGCCGATCTGCCGGCGGATGATCGCAGCGGGCTGGCCCGGGAGATTGGCAAGCTCCGTCCGTTCGATCTCCCGGAGCAGGAGACCTATCTGAACATCCTGCGCACGGCGGCGATCTTCGGCGCGGACTTCAACCACCTCTTCAAGCAGCACGGCCTGACCGAGGCCACGTACAACGCGCTCCGCATTCTCCGCGGCGGGATGGATGACCCGGCTGCGCCGTACGGACGGACCTGCTCGCAGGTGGGCGAACACATGATCGCGCAGGTGCCGGACGTCACGCGGCTGGTGGATCGGCTCGAGCAGCAGGGACTCGCGGAGCGGCGTCGTTGTGCGCGGGATCGCCGCGTCGTGTATGTCGCGATCACGCCCAAGGGTCTGGACGTGCTGGCGGGGCTCGACGAGCCTGTCCTGGCGCTGCACCGGGCGCATCTCGGGCACATGTCCGCGGATGAGCTGGAGACACTGAGCCGTCTGCTCACCAAGTCCAGACTTTCCAAGCGTTCTGACAAGCCTGGCGACGACACAGCAGAGACCGGGCTGTCGATCTGAAGCGAACTTTCGGGCGCTCCTTTTCGGGGGCGCTGATGAGGAGCATGTCATGGCCTCGATCACGGTCGTGTATCACAGCGGATTCGGTCACACCAAGGTGCTCGCGGAAGCGGTGGCGCGTGGAGCGCAGTCGGTCGCGGGCGCGAGCGTGAACATCGTGCGGGTGGAAGACCTTCCCCCTCCGGGCGCGGACCGCAAGCTCGGGCCGGCGTGGGATGTGCTGCACAAGTCCGACGCGATCGTCTTCGGCACGCCGACCTACATGGGAACCGTGAGCGCCGAGTTCAAGAAGTTCATGGAGAGCTCGTCGGTCGCGTGGTTCGGTCAGCTCTGGAAGGACAAGATCGCGGGCGGCTTCACCAACTCGGGGAGTCCGTCGGGCGACAAGCTCAACGCGCTCCAGACGCTGAGCGTGTTTGCGGCCCAGCAGTCGATGGTGTGGGTCTCGACGGGCATGATGCCGACGTACACCGGCCCTGATGATCCCGCGTCGACGAATCGGCTTGGTTCGTACCTGGGGCCCACCGCGCAGTCGTCCAACGCCAGCCCTGACGTGACGCCTCCGATCGCGGATCGCCTGACCGCCGAGGCGTACGGCAAGCGCATCGCGGAGGCGGCGCTCCGCTGGACGCGCGGCAAGTAGTTCATTCCCGGTCCGGGGCCGGGCGGTGTTCGCCCGGCTCCGATTTCCGCGTCGGCGCGGGGCCCGAAAGGGTCCGGCCCGACGCCAAGGTTCTCTCCTCGAGAACCCGCCCGCTGTGTCTTGAATGACGCGCAGCGGGCGGGATTCGGATGCGGGCGAGCGTCGCCCCTGTCCGGCGCTCCGGTTCAAGATTGAACCGTGCGGCGTTGAAGGCGTATGTCCTGCACCGGCGATCCAGACACCACACGCCGGGGCCATTTGCATCAGGAGTCCAGGAATGAAAGCTTCGCGTTTTGCTGGTCTGATTCTTCTCTCGGGCGTCGCGGGCATCAGCGCGATCGCGGCCGGTCGTCCCGAAGCGGCGGTCATCGCCTCCCCGGCGCGGGCCGAGGGCGCGTACGCCGTTGACGCGGTCCACTCGTCCGTCATCTACCGCATCAAGCACCTGAACGTGTCCTACAGCTACGGGCGCTTCAACGACGTTGCGGGCTCGTTCCACTTCGACGCGGCCAAGCCCGAGGCCAGCACGCTTGACATCACCGTCAAGACCGAGTCCATCGACAGCGCCAACGAGAAGCGCGATGGCCACCTCAAGAGCCAGGACTTCTTCTCCGCCAAGGAGTTCCCCACGATCACCTTCAAGGGCAAGACCTTCAAGAAGGTCAGCGACACGTCCTTCGAGGTCACCGGTGATCTGACGCTGCACGGCCAGACCAAGCCTGTGACCGCCAAGGTCGATCTCACCGGCACGGGCCCGGGCATGCGCGGCGGCGAGGTCGCGGGCATCGAGTCCAAGTTCACGATCAAGCGCTCCGACTTCGGCATCAACTACATGGTCGGCAAGGGCCTGGGTGATGAGGTCGATCTCATCGTCGCCCTCGAAGGCGGCCGTCAGTAATGCACTCCTGGTCTGCTGCCTGACGGCGGCGGACCGGATTCGCCGGCCCGCGTCGCGTGCGTGAGGCCCGGAGCCTTTCCTCATGGACATCGAACTGGTCAAACAGCTGGCGCTGGGTGTTGTGCCGCCGGGCATTTTCGCGCTGGTGCTCTTTGGTGTGCTCTGGCGTCGGGGCGGCTCCGATGAGTCGGGTCGTATCGGACGCGCCGGCTCGCTTGCGATCGGCTTCGGGTTCGTGGCGCTCTCGGCGCTGATCTTCAGTGGTGTGCAGCTTCCCCCCGCGTCGGCGGACCGGTGGATCGCGCCGATGGCGGCGGTCTTCGGCATCATCGGCGCGGTGGTGTCTGGTGCGGGCGGCCGGGCTGCGGCGCGGGCGATGCTTGTGCCGACTCTGGCGCTGGTCGCGATCGTCTCGGCGCCTTGGCTTGGCGATGCAAGGCTTGCGGAGGCGAAGTCGGGCCAGAGCGCTCTGCACAGTCTGCTGGCGATCGGCGGATTCGTGATGCTGGCGATGCTCACGCTCCGAGCGGTGCGCACCCTTCACGAGAAGCACTCGGGGAGCATGCCCATCGCGATCACCGCGGCCTGGCTTGGCGCCGCCAGCCAGATCATGGTCATGGCGTTTGATGCGCTGAAGATGGGGCAAGCGATCGGCGTGTTCGCAGCAATCCTGGGCGGAGCGATGCTGATCGCCTTCAAGCGCAGCCGCGCAAGTCTGCGCTGGATGCTTGAGGCGCCGGTCTTGACCAGTGCTGCCGCGTTCTTCCAGGGTTACGTGCGTGGCGATTCGGTCGAGAGGCCGTGGGTCTACCTGGTCGCGGTTCTGGCGGCTCCCTGGCTCGTGCTGCTGGCCGATCTGGGACCGATGGGCAGGCTCAAGGGCTGGAAGGCCTGGGCGATCCGGCTGGCGCTGATCGGGGTGCCGCTCGGAGGGGCCCTGGCGATGGCCAAGGCGGCCAACGACGCGGCGATGCACGGGTACTAGGCAGCACGCGGGTCGATCTGCGGGGTAACAATGCGCTGTGAAGAAGCGGCCGACGCTCTCGAGGCTGGCGCGGATGACCCGTTCGGGGATCATCCGTTATCCGCGCGAGTTGCGGGCGTCGCTGCGCCGGGGCGAGGGGCTGGCGCACGCGCTCACGCTTGAGCAATCCGAAGCGGTGGTTGACGAAGCGTCGCGCGCCGATCTGGCCGCGGTCTGGATCGGGCACGCGACGGTGCTCCTCAGGCTTGGGCAACGCTGGATCCTGACGGATCCGGTCTTCTCCGAGCGGGTGGGTGTGCAGCTTGCGGGTTATACGTTTGGGCTCGGCAGGCTGATGCCTCCCGCGATCGCGCCGGAGGTGCTTCCGGCGCTGGATCTGGTGCTGGTTTCGCACGCACACTTTGATCATCTGGATGCTCCGACGCTCCGGAAGCTGGCGCGGAGGTCGACCGCGGTGGTGACCGCGGCGCGGACCAGGCGACTGGTGCCGCACGGCTTTGGCGAGGTGCATGAGCTTGATTGGGACCGCGACCTGGAGGTGGCGGGCCTGCGCGTCCGTGCGATGAGGCCCGAGCACTGGGGTGCGCGGGCCGCGTTCGATCGGGCCCGCGGGTACAACAGCTATGTCGTGGAGGGTGCGCAGCGGCGTGTCTTGTTCGCGGGCGACACCGCGGACACGCGCGCGTTCGGCGCGGTCGGGCCGCTTGATCTGGCGATCTTCGGGATTGGCGGATACGAGCCTTGGGAGCACGCGCACGCGACGCCCGAGCAGGTCTGGCGCATGGCTTCCGAGGCGGGCGCGGAGCATCTGCTCCCGGTGCACCATTCGACGTTTCCACAGAGCGATGAGCCCGCGGGCGAGCCGATGCAGAGGCTGCTGCGGGCCGCGGGAGCGCCCGAGTCGCGCGAAGGCGGGCTGCGCGTGATCCCTGCGGGGCCCGGCGAGTTGTGGATTGCGCCGAAGCGTCAGCCCGGGTGATTGAACTGGACGCAGGCAACGGTGGCGTCGTCTTCGAGCGTGCCATCGCCGCTGTGCTTGACGACCGCTTCGAGGATGTGGTGGGCCTGCTCGGAAGGTGAGCGGTGGTACGCGAGCAGGGGATGGAGTCCGGAGAGGCCGAACATCTCGCCGCGCAGGCTCTTCTGCTCGATGACGCCGTCGGTGTAGAGGATGATGCGATCGCCCGGATTCAGGCGGACCTTGGTCGCCTCGAAGGTGGCGTCGGCGCTGATGCCGAGCGGGATCGAGCCCGGGCCGGTGTGGCTGATGGGCGTGCGGCCGTCGGAGGGAAGATGGATCCAGTGTCCGTGGCCCGCGTCGGTGAACTCGAGCGTGCCATCGGCGCTGAAGACGCCGAGCCAGAGGGAGACGAACTTGCCCGCCAGAGGCTTCCCAGCGAGATACGCGTTGGATGCGGCCAGCGCCAGGGCGGGATCGCGGAGCGTGCGTAGTTGGGCGTTCAGATATGACTGGGTGGAGGCCATGAGCATGGCCGAGCCCGCGCCATGGCCCGCGACATCGCCGATGACGATGGCGGTGCGGCGGTCGTCGAGGGGGACGACATCGAAGAGATCGCCGGCGACGTACGCGCCGGCGTGCATGCGCATGCCGTAGGTCAGGAACTCGCGGGTCGCGTCGGGCTCGGGAAGGATGAAGAGCTGGGCCTCGCGCGCGGCGGAGAGTTCGGCGGTGAGGGCGTCCTGGCGGCGTTCAAGCTCGGCCCGCGAGATATTGGCCAGTGCCAGACCGATCGCGACCGCCATGGCGTCGCAGAACCCGGCGCCCTCGGGGTCCACCGCGGACTCGGAGTCGCGGGCGTCGAGGTAGAGGTAGGCCGCGACCGCGTCACCGACGCGGATGGGCGCACAGAGCGCCGAGTGGATGTTCAGGCCCGCGAGCGACTGACTCGTGACGCGCTTGTGCGACGGAGAGAGCACCGCGGTCTGTCCGGTGGCCGCGGCGAGGATGAGCGAGCGGCTGAAGGAGAACGCGCTCTGGTCCGACGCGTCGGCGCGGGCGGAGGCGAGGATCTCCACCTCCATGTCCTGCGTCCGGCGGAGGATCGCGGCGCGGGCGTAGCCGCTTCCCGCCAGCGCGGTGCGCAGCGAGATCTGCGCCGCTTCTTCAACCGTCCGGGCGGCATCGAGTCTGGCGATCGCCTCGGTGAGTGCGCGGAGCCGGCGTCCCGCGTGGGGAGAAACAGCGCTGAGGGCCTGGACCTCAAAGCTCGTGGGCTCGTCCTGCAGCTGCGCGGTGCTCGGATGTGCGGGCGAGCGGTCGGTTGTCACGATCACGCGGAGCGTGAAGGGTCCGATCTGGATGAGGTCGCCGGGTTCGACCGGGGTGAGCTTGGAGGGGGGCAGGCGGAGGCTGTTGAGGAACGTGCCGTGGGTCGAGCCCAGGTCGGAGAGCATGGCCCGTCCGCCGCGAACCGTGACGGTTGCGTGCTTGCGGGAGACGGTCTCGGCCAGGAGCACGATGTCGGAGTCGGCTGCACGCCCGAGCGAGAGAGGCTTGTCGGCGCGCAGCGCGAAGGGGCCCTTGGTGAGGTCCCCGACCAGTTCCAGCGCAAGCTCGGCAGCGGCTCCCCCGCTCGTCGTTGACACGCTCGGATCGTAGAAGAACCGGCGCGGGAATGCACGCGCCGGTTCTGGTCGGACTCCGAATTGTCGAGCCCAGATCAGCCTTGTCCGGGCTGGGCCTTGGCCTCCGCCTCGGGAGCAGCGTTGGCCTTGGACTCTGGCTTGGCGCTGGCCTTGGCCTGTGCGGGCTGGGTCTCCGGGTAGACCTCTTCCCAGCCTCCCCCCAGCGCCTTGTACAGGGCGATGAGGTTGGTGGTCTGGGTCGAACGGCTCTGGGCGAGCTGGTCTTCAAGGAGGTAGAGCTGACGCTGGGCGTCGATGACCGCGGAGAAGTCGGAGAGCCCCTTGCTGTAGAGCTCGTTGGCCAAGGAGACCGCGTCGCGCTCGGCGCGGACGGACTGGTCCAGATCGCTCGTGCGAGTCTGTTCGCGCTCGTAGGAGACCAGCGAGTTCTCGGTTTCCTCCAGCGCGCCCAGAACGGTCTGCTCGTAGCGGATCAGCGCCTGCTGCTCACGGGCGTTCTGAACTTCGATGTTCGACTGGATGCGTCCTCCCTGGAAGATGGGCCACTTGAAGCCCGGGACGAACGACCAGTAGCGGCTCGACGCGTCACCCCACGAGTTGAACTCGCCCGATTCCAGTCCGAGTGCTGCGGAGATGCTGAAGCGAGGGTACAGGTCCGCGGTCGCGACGCCGATGCGGGCGGTCGCGCCGGCCAGGTTGCGCTCGGCCTGGCGCACGTCGGGGCGACGGCGGAGCAGTTCCGACGGCAGACCAACGGGCAGCTCGGGCGGCAGCGGGGGGATGGGCTTGGAGTCGGTCAGCTCCTGCGTGAGGGTGCCGGGCTGTTGACCGAGCAGGACCGCGAGGCGGTTGGCGGTCTGGCGGATGTCCTGTTCGAACTTGGGAATCTGCGAGCGGATGGAGGCGAGCTGGGACTCGGCGCGGCGGGCGTCGAGCTCGCTCGAGAGCCCCGCCTTGGCGCGGGCGGTGGCCAGGTCGAGCGAGGCCTGCTGGATGTCCACGTTCTTCTGCGCGATCTCCAGACGGAGCTGGAGCGTGCGCAGGTCCACGTAGTTGCGCGCGACCTCGGCCAGGAGCGAGATCAGAACGTCCCGGCGTGCTTCGGCAGCAGCCGCGACGTCCGCATCGGCCGCCTCGATGTTCCGCCGGACGCGACCGAAGACGTCGATCTCCCAGGAGGCATCGAAGCCCGCGGAGTAGAGGTCGGACGAGCGGTCGAAGTCCGAGTCGTCGACCAGGCGGCCGTTGTTGGAGTTCTTGCTGGCGCGATCACGCCCCGCACGGCCGACAGCATCCACCTGCGGATACTGATCGGCAGCAACGATCCCGCGCTGGGCGCGGGCCTCGCGGAGCCTGGCCTCGGCCTCGCGGAGGCTGAGATTGCCCGCGATCGCGCGCTCGACGAGGCTGTCGAGCATGGGATCGTTGAGCTTGCTCCACCACTTACTGAGGTCCGCTGGGCCGTTCTTGAGTCCGCCGGCGAGGGGTTCGCGGAAGGCGTCGGGCGCCTTGGAATCGGGCTTGGTGTAGTTGGGGCCAACAGTGCAGGCGGTCAACGACAGCGCGAGTCCGGCTGTTGCGGTAAGCCTGATGATCCCCTTGAGAGCGTCGGATGCGACCTTCATGTCCTGGTCCTTGGAAAGGGGCTTGCGATCGGCGCGAGCCCCGGAATGAGCGGGAATCGGATTACTTGGTGGGGGCAGGAGCCGGATTGGCGGGCTTGGCTTCCTCGCGGGGCGTGGCCTCGATGAACACGTCGACCTGCTGACCGACGTACGCGGAGAGTTGCGAGCGGTCGAAGGCGTAGAGCACCTGCAGCACGCGGGTATCGACGCGCTCGGCGCTGTCTCCCGTGAGCGACTTCTTGGGAACGACGTAGGGCTCGACGCGCACGAAGCGGATGTCGGTGCGCAGGGCTGCGTTCCCGCGGAGCGAGCAGTGCGCCTTGGCGCCGGGCTTGAAGCGCCACGCGTCGTTCTCGTCGATGTCGACGCGGACGTGCATGACGTCGGTGTTGCCCATGAGCATCAACGGGGTCGTGAGGGCGCCCGCCTGGGCAAACTCGCCCTGGCGGATGTTCACCTGCAGGATCTCGCCATCGACCTGGGCCCGGACCGTGAGACGTTCCAGGTCGGTCTCCGCAGCCTGCACCTGAGCGCGGGCCGAATCCACCGCGGCCTTGGCGATCTCGATGTCGGGCTTCCAGGCGCCGGCCTTGAGCAAGGCAAGGTCCGTCTTGGCGCGCTCGAGCCTGGCCTCGGCGGAGGTCACCGCGAAGCGGCGGCGGTTGAGCTCATCCTGGCTCACCGCACGCTTGTCGGTCACCGAGTCCATGAGGTTCCACTGTGCCTTGGCGTCTTCGAGCTGGGCCGTTGCCTCGCGCGCCAGGGCCTCGTACGGCGGAATCTCTTCGATGCGGGGCTGGGCTTGCAGCTTGGCCAGGGTCTGCTCGGCGGACGACAGGGCGGCCTTGCGGATGACCAGCTCGGCCTTCACCTGGCGATCGTCGATCGTGAAGAGCGGATCTCCCGCCTTCACGTGATCCCCGACCTTGACGTGCACCTTGGTCGCGATGCCCGGCACGTGGGTGCCGACCGCGATGTTCTGGGTGCTGGCTTCGATGATTCCCGCGCCGGCGATGAAGGCGCCGAAGTCGGCCTTGGCGGGCTCGGCGACGGGCTTGGCCGGGATGATCGGCTTGTTCTCGGTGCGGACGGTGTACACCGCGAAGGCAAAGCCCGCGGCGGCCAGGAGCGGAATCGCGTACTTGCGGACGATCATGACATTCTCCCAGGGCCAAGGGCCCGGTGGTGGGTGACGTGTGTTCAGTGGCCGTTGGTGGTTCCGAAGATGTCCGAGGCGCGGGTCGAGACCTTTTCGATGTGCCCGTCGTCCATCCTCGCGATGCGGTCGGCGAAGGAGAAAATGCGGTTGTCGTGGGTCACGATGACGAGGGTGCGTCCCTCGGCCAGCGCGACCTTTTTGAGCAGTTCCATGACCTTGCCGCCGGTCTCGTGGTCGAGCGCGGAGGTCGGTTCGTCGCAGACGATGAGCTTGGGCTCGTGGACCAGCGCGCGGGCGATGGCGACGCGCTGCTGCTGGCCGCCCGAAAGCTGAGAGGGAAGCGAGCGTCCACGCTCGCCGAGCCCGACCAGCGCGAGCATGTCGGTCGCCTTGCGGATCGCCTTGGAGCGGGCCTCTCCCAGGATCATGAGCGGGACCGCGACGTTCTCGGCTGCGGTGAGCGTGGGCAGCAGGTTGAACTGCTGGAACACGAAACCGATGTTCTGTCCGCGGAGTCTGGTCTTCTCGCTGGCGCGGAGGCTGGAGAAGTCGATCCCGAAGACCGAGCACTCGCCCTCGTCGCGGTCGAGGATGCCCGCGATCACGCTGATGAGCGTGGTCTTGCCGCAGCCCGAGGGGCCGACGAGCATGAAGAGCTCGCCGGCGCGGATGTCCATGTCCACGCCGCGGAGGGCGGTGACCTTGGTGGCGCCGGTCCCGTAAGACTTGGTGACGCCCTTGCAATGCACCGCGACCGTGCCGTTGCGGGCGGCTCCGGGCGAGGGCGGGGTTGAGATGGCGGTCGTCATGACGGTCCTTTGTGAGCCGGGAAAGTCCCGGCGGTCAGTTCTTGAAGACGATGGCGGGTTCGAGCCTCATGACCCTGGCGATGCTGAGCAGGGCGGAGATGACGCAGATGACCAGAAGCGCCCCCGCGCCGATCGCGGGGATCTGCCAGGGCATCTTGAACGCAAGATCGGTGGACTTGAGCGCGTGGCCCATGAGCGAGGTGATGCCCACACCGATCCCGTATCCCACGCCTCCGACCGTGAGCGTCTGGAGGATGACCATGCGGATCAGCGTGAGGTTCGAGGTGCCCATGGCCTTGAGGGCGCCGAAGAACTTGAGGTTGTCGAGCGTGAAGTTGTAGAGCGTCTGGGCGGAGATGAGCACGCCCACCACGAATCCCAGCCCCACCGCGATCCCGAAGTTGATGAGGATCCCGGTCTTGTCCATGATGTAACCCGCGGTGACGCGCTGGAACTCGGCGTTGGTGCGGGCGACATATCCCGTCGCGTCGGTGATCCGGGCCGCGACTTCCGCGACGTCGATGCCGGGCTTGCACTTGACCATCACGAAGTTCATGAGCTTGCGCTCGCGCGGCGCGAACTTCAGCGCCCTGGAGTAAGTGGTGTAGAAGAGCGGATCCCAGAAGAAGCTCGGAGAGGCCTTGGCGCTGCCCACGACGATGGCGTCCTGATCGTTGATCGCGATGCGATCGCCGATCTGGATCTCGCGGGGCGCCTCGCCCGGCTTGAGATCGCGCTTCATGACGAGCTTGGTCTTGCGGTCGTGCTCATTGACGATCACTGCTGCGTCGCGACGGAGGTCTTCCAGGGTGCCGTGGACCATCTCGGGCGGTCCCCCGATGAGGGTCGCGTCGTCGATGCCGATGAGGATCGCGGTGGTGCGCGTCCCATCGGGGAGGCGGCACTTGAGCCAGCCCTTGTAGAGGGGGACCGCCCATTCCACGCCTTCGACGCCGCGGACGCGCGCCAGAGCGGTGTCGGGCAGGGGCTTCTGGTCCTCGCTGAACTCCATCTGGGGGTCCATGACCCACAGATCGCCCGAGCCTGTGTCGCGGATGAACGCGCCGGTCTGGTGGATCATGCCCGCGAAGATCGAGGCCTGCTGGGTGATGAGCAGCGCCGCGAATGACAAGCCCGCCACCAGCCCAAGGTACTTGAGCTTGTCGCCGAGGAGCATTTTGAGCGCGACGAAGTTCATCGTGTGATCAACCCTTGAACACCACCGCGGGCTCGATGCGGAGCACGCGCGCCAGGCTGAGCAGGCCCGCGCCGAGGCAGCAGATCAGGATCGCAATCCCTCCCAGAATCGGGATCTGCCAGACCATGCGGAAGGCCAGGTCGCCTCCCGCCAGAACCTTCCCGCTGATCGAGGCGGCGCCCAGCCCGAGCCCGAGGCCGAGCACGCCGACGGTGCCGACCTGGAGCCCGACCATGCGCACGATGCGCCAGTTGCTGGCGCCCATCGCCTTCAGGGCTGCAAAGTGGCGGGCGTGCTCGAGCATGAACGTGTAGAGGAGCAGCGCCGAGACCAGGACGCCGATGACGAAGCCCAGCGCGATGGTGATCCCGAAGTTCACCAGGATGCCCGTCTGGATCATGATGTACCACATCGTGACCTTGGCGAACTGGTCGCTCGTGTAGGCTGCCAGACCCGTGTCCTTGCGGATCTGCTCGGCGACCTTGTGCACGTCGGCGCCCGGCGCGAGCTTGGTGAGGACGAACTGAAGCTGCTTGCGTTGCGGCGGCGCGATGCGGAGCGCCCGCGTGTACGTCGTGTAGATCACGGGCTCCCAGAAGAACTCCGGGGACTTGCTGTAGACGCCCGCGACGACCATGTCGTGGTCATTGACGTCGATGCGGTCGCCCGCACGCAGGTCGCGGGTCTGTCCATCGATGGTGATCTGGAACTTCTTGCCGACGTCGGCCTGGTTGACCAGGATCGCGCGGTCGCGGCGGAGGTCCGCGAGCTGGCCTTCCTTCATCTCAGGGGGGCCGCCGACCAGGCTCGCGTCGTCGATTCCCACCACGCGGATCTGCTGGACCCGACCATCGGGCAAGCGCGCCGGCATGTAGCCCTTGAACATGGGCACCGCCCAGGCGACGCCTTCGATGGAGCGAACGCGCTGCAGCGCGGTGTCGACGATCTTCTTGGCGTCGTCGGTGTGATCGCTCTGGGGGTCCATGACCCACAGGTCGGCGCTGCCGGTGTCGCGGATCCACGCCGACATGCGCAGGACGTATCCGGTGAAGATCGAGGCCTGCTGGGTGACCAAGAGCGCGGCGAAGGCGAGCCCGGTCACCAGACCCAGGTACTTCAGGCGATCACCGACGAGCATCTTGAGGGCGACGAAGTTCATGGGTTGAACTCCTTGGACGCAGCGGTCGTGAGCATGCCGCGGAGCAGGGCCTCGCAGATCGTGCGGGCGCGGCGTTCCAGGGAGCGCCAGGTGATCCAGGGGTCGTTGCCGTGGGTGATCTGGAGCGACGCGACGCCGTGCACGCCGGCCCAGAGGATCTGGGTGATCAGTTCCGCGTCGCGATACTCGGGCCTGAAGGCGCCGGAGGCGATGGCCTCCTTCACCGCGTGCTGGAGGAAGGCGTAGGCGTCCTGGCTCGGGTCGCCCATCTTGGCCAGGTCCTCGGGCGCGGGCTCGATCTCTTCGGGGTGCGGCGTGAGGAACATCAGGCGGTAGTGGTTGGGGTAGTCCACCGCGAAGCGGATGTACTGCATCCCGACGCGATAGATCCGCTGCACCGGATCGGAGACCTTGGCCAAGCGGTTGAAGTGCTCGGCCAGCGCCGAGAAGTCCCGGCTGCACAGCTCGTGCATCAGGTCGGCCTTGTCCTTGAAGTGGGTGTAGAGGGCCGCGGGGGTGTACTCGACCGCCTCGGCGATCTTGCGCATCGAGACCGCCTCGTACCCTTCGCGCACGAACAGGTCACGGGCCGCCGCGAGGATCTTCTCGCGGACCGCCTGCTGCTCGCGTGCTCGTCTGTCGCCTGAGGTCATAACGGTGTTCCGGGAGTAAACGGTGTTCAGTGAACACTGTTCGCTGAGTTTTCGCCGTTCGCCACTCCGGGGATGCGTCTTTCTGCCGATCTTCTTGTTTGGTTTGGATTTCGTTGTGGGTGTGTCTGCCGGTCGTCAGCCCTTGAAGACGATCGCGGGCTCGAGCCTCATGACCTTGATGATGCTCAGGCAGGCCGACAGGAGGCAGATCACCGTGACCGCGGTGCCGGTGACCGCGAGGGTCTGCCAGAGGAGCCTGAAGGCCAGTTCGGAGCGTCCGGAGAGCTGGCCGAAGAGGGAGGCCAGGCCGACGCCCAGGCCGTAGCCGATCAGGCCGACCATGACGGACTGGAGCAGGATCATGCGGAGCAGGCGCCAGTTGCTGGCGCCCATCGCCTTGAGGGCGCCGAACTGCTTGATGTTGTCGTGGGTGAAGTTGTAGAAGGTCTGGCCCGCGATCGCGGTGCCCACCAGGAATCCGAGCACGACCGCGATCCCGAAGTTGATGGGGATGCCGGTGTACTTCATGAAGTACGTGACGGTCTTCCAGGAGAACTCCGAGTTGGTGAACGCCGCCAGGCCCGTCTCACGCTTGATGCGGGCCGCCAGCTCCTTGGGGTCCACACCCGGCGCAGCCTTGGCCACGATGAAGGAGAGCAGCTTGCGTTCGCGGGGGGCGAACTGCACCGCGCGGGAATAGGTCGTGTAGATCACGGGCTGGGACTGGAACGTGCGCGACACCCGGCAGATGCCCACGACCACCGCACGCTTGTCGTTGAGCTCCAGGGTTTCGCCGACTTTCAGCGGGATGGGCTTGGCCTTGGGATCGATCTTGCCGTCGGGCCCGGGCAGCGGCGGGCGGGCGAGCTTGCCGGTCGCGCCCGCTTCATCGACGATCACGCTCTCGGCGCGGCGCAGATCGGAGAGTTTTCCCTCCACCATGTAGGGCGGTCCGCCCACGAGCGTGGCGTCGTCCAGGCCGATCACGTTGCAGTTCTGGAACAGGCCGTTGGGAAGGCGGGCCCTGAGGATGCCCTTGTAGAGGGGCACCGCCCATTGCACGCCTTCCACGCCGCGGGCCCGCAGGAGCATGGTGTCCTGCATGGGCTTGATGTCGTCGATGAACTGCACCTTCTCGTCCATGATCCAGACGTCAGGCAGTCCGGTGTCGGAGACGAAGCCGAAGGTGCGGGTCATCAGGCCGACGAAGATCGAGGCCTGCTGGGTGATCAGGAGCGACGCGAACGTCAGGCCCATGATGATGCCAAGGTACTTGGCCCGGTCGCCCATGAGCATCTTGAGTGCGACGAAGTTCAAGCTTCGGTCCTTTCGGCTTGGGAACGCAGGGAGGCGATCCCCCCCAGCGAGAACCGGGTGATGTGATTCGCCAGCGCGTCGATGTCCGATGCCCCGAATCCCTGTTCGGGGATGATGTGACTGGCCGCCGCCCGGCAGTGCTTGTAGAACACGCACTGGCCGAGCACCGAACTGGCGCTCATGCGCACGCGCTCGTCGGTGGCCGCCGGTCCGAGCAGCTCGCGAATCACCTGCGAGAGCGCGTGGTACACCGGCCTGAAGAAGGTCTGGCAGATCATCTCGAGCGAGGGCGTGGGGTCGACCATCTCACGCATGACGAGTCGGGAGTGCCACGCGGGGACTTTGTCGTCCAGCATGCGGGCCAGATGGCCTCGGATGAACTGGCCGAGGCGCTCCTCGGGGGGCAGGGACGTGTCCCGCAGGCGGGCGGGGGCCGATGCCTGGCTTTCCAGCGCGATGCCCGCGGCATAGGTCATGACCTCGCGATAGAGCCCCTCTTTGTCGCGGAAGTGGTAGTTGATCGCCGCGATGTTCGCCCCGGCCTTGGCACAGATCTCCCGGACCGTGGCGGCCCGGAAGCCTTGCTCGGCGAAGACCTGACCGGCCGCTTCCAGCACCCGCTGGCGGGTGTCCGCGGCGGGCTCCGTGCTGCCGAACTGTGCTGCGCCCGTCTCGGTCACGCCAAAGGCTCCCAACGCCCGGACAAGCCCGGGTGTCAATCAACAGTATCAAACACACGTTTGAAGTCAAGGCTTCGGCATCCGACCGAGGGTCTGAAACGCCATAGGTGTCTATTGGAAAAGCAGTTAGGCGATCGTACGCCGCGCGAAAGGACCAGAGAGAGCTGGGAGTGCGGGCGACAGCCTCAAACGGGTGGGGGCTCGTCGCGATCGGGCGCGGGGCTCGGGCTATCGGGCCCGGATGGGCGTGAAGTCATTCCGCCTGTGACGGCTCTTCCGATCAGGGCCGACCGGTCCGGCGCGGTTCTCCACTTATCGAACGGCGACGACGTGACGCGCCCGGCGCGAGCGCCGATCCACTCCTCACGGATGCTCGCTGAAGACCTCCATCACCCCACCGCCTCGACCGAGCACTGGCTCGTGGACGCCCGCGGGCGTCTTCTGGTCGCGGGTGCTGCGGAGAAGCTTGATGAGTCTTCGCTCGCCCACGGGCGCACGCACGTCGAGCTGGGCTACGGCTACATCGAGCACGCGCCCATGACGCCCGACGCGCTGGACCGCGTCCTCAACGCGCTCGACGCGCGTTATCCGAACCTTCGCTGGTTCATGGACCGCTGAAGCTTCAGCCTCGGGCAGCCAGCGCCCTCGATAACACACGCTCCACCGCTTCCCAGACCGAGTCTTCCTCGATGCGGTCGATGCTGCAACGCTCGGGGTGGTCGTCGCTGACCTCGTCGATCGGCAGGGTCGGATCCGCGCTGAGCTCGACCTCGGGGCCGGTGGGATGATGCGGGATCTTGGTCCAGCGGGCGTCGGTCGGTCCGAAGAGGCTGACCACCGGGACGCCCATCGCGGCAGCGATGTGGCGAGGCCCCGTGTCGTTGGTCACCATCAGCGAAGCGTGCTTCACGACGCCCTTGAGCGCCCCGAGGGTCATGCCCAGCGTGTGGAGTCCGACCACGCCGGCGCCCGCGCTGCTGGTGATCTTCTCCACAACCTCGCGCTCTGCCGGAGAGCCATTGACCAGGACCAGGAAGCCCTTGCGGTCGCGGAGTTTCTGCGCGAGCCTCGCGAAGCGCTCGGCGGGCCAGCGCTTGTCCTCACGATTGCCGCCCGGATTCAGCACGGCAAACGGCTTTCCGATGCAGCCCGCCTTGCTCAGAATGGCCTCCGCTTCGGCGGCCTGCTCGGGCGTGAGCCCGAGCGTCATGGGGAGCGTCTGTGTTGCGGCGCGGTCGGCAAGCAGGAGCTGGCGGGCGAGCCTGAGGTAGTAGTCGACCGCGGGGACGGGCGCGTGTCGGCCGTCGGGACGGCGCGGCGGGTCGATCATGTCGGTCAGGAGCAGCCCGCGGGCGTCGCGGTTGTACCCGATGCGGCGCGGAATCCCCGCGATGCGCGTGATCAGCGCGGTCGAGAAGGAGTTGGTCAGGAGCAGGGCGGTGTCGTAGCGCCGGGGGCGGAGCCTGGCCGCGACGAACTTGGGGCCGAGCACGCCGGTGGGTCGTTCGACGTGAAACTCATCGAGCAGGCCGGAGCCCGCGAGGATCTGATCGATCCCGGGACGCACCAGGCCTCCGATGAAGATTCCCGGGAATGCCGCACGGATCTCGCGGAGGGTCGGCGTGGCCATGACCGCGTCGCCAACCCAGCTCGGGAGGACGATCAGCAGGCGCAGCGGGCGGGGCTGGTTGGAATCCTTGGCCATGCGTCAGAGCAGCTCGTCGGAGTTTTCGGGAGGGCGGCCCCAGAGGTTTTCGCCCGGATGTTTGCCGGCGAACCAGTGATCGGTGACGCGGCGGAGTTCGGCAGCAAACCCGAGCGCCGCGATGCGGTCGGCGGCCAGCGTGACCGTCACGCTTTGGTCGTCCGCGGTGATGGAATCAAGCCTGACACCCGTGCGTTCGGCGATCGACTCGGCTGCGGCGATGACCGTGCTGCGGACCTTCTGGTCGTGCAGGGGCTGGCCTTCCAGGGCGCGGAGTCGGACCGTCGAATGCTCCATCATCGGAGTGTAGGGGATCGCCTCAGGTCTTCGCGTGTTCGAGGATGGTGCGCACCGCCCACGCAAAGTCGGGCTCGGGCCAGACGCGGAGGCACCGCTCGGGCGCGAGACCCGCAGCGTGTCCGGCCTCGATGTCGCGGGGCGCGTCGCCGACCATCCAGGATGCCGAGAGATCCAGACCAAGCTCGCTCGCCGCCGCATGGATCATGCCTGGACCGGGCTTGCGCCAAGCGTGTTCCTTCGTGAGCCATCCGCCCGGGGCGCCCTTTGGATGCAATGGGCAGAAATAGAAGGACTCGATCCAGGGCGCGAGCAGTTCGCGAACGCGGCGGTTGACGCGCTCGACGCCCTGGATGTCGGTCGCGCCGCGGGCGACCGAGCCCTGGTTGCTCACGACGACGAGCGTGAAGCCGGCCTGATGAAGTGCCGCGCAGCCATCGCGGACGCCCGGGAGCAGCTCGACCAGCGCGGGATCGATCAGGTCTCCCTTGGCAGCGGGGGGCGGCGCAGCCGGCAGCTCGTTGCACCGGATCAGGGTGTCGTCGCGATCGAGAAACACCGCTGGCTTCGCGGAGAGCGCTGGCTTGGGGAAGTGGGCTGGCATCGGACGGCGGCGGAATCGAGGGTGCTCTGGACCGAGAACAGCCCGGGTGGAAGCACACGCAGGAGCTTAGGTGAATCGTGCGGGTTCTGCGGTCCGAGAACGGGCGCATGGAGCGCAACGCGATCCGCCGCGTGGCGTACGCCGGGGGTTTTGCCGATGACAACCCGGGGACTTCTCCACTGGAGGGGGCGGATGCCGCGCACGATTCTGATCGCTGATGACGAGTCACACATCCGGCTGGTGGTCGGGCAGAGGCTGCGCACCATGGGCTTCAACGTGGTTGAGGCCTGCGATGGTGAGGAGGCCTTCGAGCTCGCCAAGGAGATCCATCCGGATCTGGTCCTCACCGACCTGCAGATGCCCGGCATGAGCGGGATTGAGCTCTGCACGAAGATGAAGCAGTGCGAGCAGACCCGCGAGATCCCCGCGATCCTGCTGACCGCGCGAGGCTACCTGCTCTCGGAGGCCGAGGTCGCGGCCACGAACATCCGCGAGATGCTGGCCAAGCCTTTCAGCGTCCGTGACGTCTCCGAGCGCATCCAGCGCCATCTGGGCAACAACGGCCAGACGGGACAGGTGACCAGGAACGCGGCCTGAAGGCCGCCCGCGGGGGAGCATGATGAGTCGGGATCAGGACGTTTCCGCAGCACTGTTGACGGTCCGCGAGCGTTGCAAGTCGCTCGGACTTCCCACCTGGCGTCTGGACGCTCTGGGCACCATCCTTGACGGTCCCACGGAGAACGGTCTGGCCGGCCTCTGGCTGAACTGTGGCGAAGTGTCGCAGACTGTCAGCGCCAGCGCTCAAGCCTGGGCCGAGTCGCCCGAGCCGACGCAGCTCTTTCACGGGTGCTGGCTCATCCCGCTTCCCGAGCGCCGTCGTCGCAAGGTCGTGGGCCACATGGTCGCGATGCTGCTGACGCGCGAAGGGCTCCTGGACGCGCGATTCCGTCAGATCTGCCAGAACACGTCGCTTGACGTGGCCGCGACCCGCAAGGCGATGCTGCCCTTGGCGCGATTCGAGGAAGACGCGGTCAAGGCCACCGCTTCGACGCTCGCGTGGATGACCGAGGACCTGGCCCGCGCCCGCGAGCAGCAGGAGTCCATCAGCGGGTTCACGAACCAGCTCACCGAGAGCTTCGAGACGATCGACCTGCTCTACTCGCTCGGGCGCAGCATGAGCGACATGGCGCGCCCCGAGCAGTTCGTGGAATCAGCCTGCGAGATGCTCACGCGCACCATGCGCTTCGGCTTCGTGGGTGTGATCATGGCCGACGACCAGGGCCTGCCCGCGGGCCTGCGCGGCGCGACCCGCGTCAGCGGCGTGGTCGAGCAGGAAGCGCTCCGCCATGTCCTCGAGCAGAACCGCGATGCAGCCTCCAAGGCGCCCAAGGGGCTCATCATCAGCGAGTGCGACGTGCTCCCGGGCGGAGCGCAGACCCAGGTCTGCCTCCAGAGGCTCATGCGCGACGGCCAGTTCGCGGGCTTCCTGGTCGCGGGCGACAAGCAAGGCACCGATCCGCAGGTCTCGAGCTACGACACCCAGCTCTTTGAGGCGGCCGGCGGGTACATTGGCGCGTTCCTCGACAACGCCTCGCTCTATGCGCAGCAGCGGGCCCTGTTCATGGGGACCGTGGAAGCGCTCGCGGCAGCCATCGAAGCCAAGGACCGATACACCTGCGGTCACGCCAAGCGCGTCGCGCATCTCTCCGAGAAGCTCGCCCGCGCCATCGGCCTCCCCGAGGAACAGTGCGAGACGATCCGCATCAGCGGTCTGCTTCACGACGTGGGCAAGATCGGCGTGCCCGAGGCGGTCCTGTGCAAGCACGGCAGGCTCACCGACGAGGAGTTCGCCGCGATCAAGCTCCACCCGGAGATGGGTCATCGCATCCTCCGCGACATCGAGATGCTCGCCGACGAGCTGCCGGGCGTGCTCTACCACCACGAACGCTGGGACGGCCGGGGCTATCCCCACGGCGTCGCGGGCGAGCAGATCCCCCTCATCGCGCGCATCATGGCCCTCGCCGATACGTTCGACGCCATGAGCTCCACGCGCTCGTACCGCTCCGCGATGCCCCGCGAGAAGGTGCTCGCGGAGATCCTCAAGTGCGGCGGGACGCAGTTCGACCCGAACCTCGCGCCCGAGTTCGTCAAGCTCGACTTCGCCGAGTACGACCGCATGGTCGCCGAGCACCAGGCGGCCGCGGGCTGGGAAAAGCCCGCGCCGGCGCCCCTCAAGTCGGCGGCGTAACGCTCAGTACGTGTTCCGCTTGCGGAGCAGACCAGAGGCGTCGGTGCGCGCCAGCACATCCGCGATCCGCGGACCAGTGTGTCCGTCGCCGTAGGGATGCACGCTCCGGCTCAGGTCCAGCGCCATCGCGTCATCCAGCGCACGCCTGATCGCAGCCTCGTCTTCGCTCGCATGCACGACGTTCGCGCAGCGCTGACGCCCAGCCTGGCGATCCCCGATGTCCACGCAGGCCACGCGGAGCGCCGCGGCCTCGATGAGCGCCGCGGACGAGTTGCCCACCAGCACGCCCTTGGTGCGGGCCATCGCCTTGAGCACGCCGACGAACTGATCGCGGGGGAGGTGCGCCAGCGTCCGGATCCCGGTGCGTTCGATCGCCTTGAGCACGCCTTCGCGCCCGGGATCCGCATTCGGATGCAGCGCGACCACACGCTCCGCGCCCACCGATGCGACGCACGCCCGCAAGGCCAGGCCCGCGCCGAGCTCCTCGTCCGCAGCATCGCGGCCGATCGGGTGCATCGAGAACAGGACGCGGGGCACGCCGCCCAGGTGCTCGATCAGCTCGGCGGAGGCTTCGGACACATCCGCGAGTCCGTCGATCGCGGGCGAGCCGACCGCGTGGATGTTCGCGGGCGTTTCGCCCATCTTCACGATGCGAGCCGCGGACTCTTCGGTCGCGGGAAAGTGGAGATGTGCGAGCTTGGTGATCGCGTGGCGCATCGCCTCGTCGGCGACGCCTTCGGCGCGGTCCCCGCCGTGGATATGCGCCAGACCCCAGCCTCCGATGGAAGCGGCGCTGGCCGCGGCAAAGGCTTCGATGCGATCGCCGAGCACGACGACCCACGAGGGTTGCAGGTTCAGGAAGGCCCGGGCGAAGCGGCCCACGCCCCGGCCGACGGACTCGGCGTCCTCGTATCTGCCGGTCTTCCCCGCGATCTGCATGGGCACGGAGTCGGCGATGTTGAACTCCGCCTTCACGTCGCGGAGCGTGAGCGCGGGCTGGATCAGGTGCGAGCCTGCTGCGACGACCGCCAGCTCGAGCGAAGGATGGCGATGCACCGCGTGCATGACGGGCCTGAGCAGCCCGAACTCCGCACGGCTCCCGGTCACGATCAGGATGCGACGCTTCTGGCTCATCGGTCGCTCCCGGTCATGGGGCAAGGTCCGTCGCCTTCAGAGGCGAGTCCGCCTCGACGTCGTGGGCCAGTGTCCGGCCGATTACCGCGCCGAGCTTCTCGGGTTCCAGGCCCGTGCCGGGGCGCTTCACGGTCAGATCGCTCGGAGCGAGCTTGTGGCCCTTGGCGAGCGCGGCTCTGGTCGTGATGGACTGGCGCGAGACGTGCCGCACGTCTTGCTCGATTTCCAGAACTCTCTTGTCTTCCACGCCGAGCATCTGCCATGCCTGGCGCGCCAGGCGGACGTAGACCGCCATGTTGACGCCGGTGAGCGATGCTGCGTGGTCGGGCCCTTTGGCGTGGTTGTCGTAGGTCAGGTGCTTCTCGAGGATCATCGCGCCCGCCGCCACCGCCAGCCCGCCGCTCTCGAGCAAGGTCGTGTGGTCGGAGTAGCCCACCGGTCCCGGGAAGGCACGCTTCAGGGCGCGGATGCCTCCCAGTGCAGCGTTGTTCAAGCCCGTCGGATACGAGCTCACGCACTGGAGCATCGCAAGCCTCGGATGCGCGGGCGCAAGCCAGCTCACCGCGCGGAGGACTTCCTCCATGTTCGCGGCGCCCGTTGAAACGATCAGGGGCTTGCCCGTGCGCATCAGCCCTTCGAGCAATGGGCGGTGGATCAGGTCGGGGGACGCGGTTTTGTACGCGTCCCAGGGCAAGGTCTGCGCTTCGCCGATGAGCTCGGTGGAGAAGACCGTGACGATCGCGTGCAGCCCGAGGCTGTGGGCTTTGGCGACGATCGCTTCCATCTGACCGATGCCCAGCTCGAGGCGGCGGAGCATCGCGATCGGATCGGACTCGCCGGCAGCGGACTGGTACACCGCGAGCTTGGCAGCCTTGCTCATCAGCAGGTCGGTGCGGAAGAACTGGAGCTTGATCGCGTCAACCTTGGCCTGATGGGCCGCGTCGACGAGCTCCAGCGCCCGTTCCACCGATCCGTCGTGGTTGACGCCGAGTTCGGCGATGACATACGGCGGGAGCTCGTGCGAGATGGGTCGGTTGGCGATACGCATGCGTTGGAAAGACTAGCGGGCCTGTCCCCTCAGAATCGCGTCGGCGACCAGCAGATCCGTGGGCGCGTCGATGTCCACGACGTCGCCTTCGCGGTTGGTGATGCCGCGACGGTCCTTTCCCAGGAACGCGTGCGGCCCATCGGTAACGTCCGGAACTTCGCGGAACAGCGCCCGACGCGTCAGGGCCACGACGCCTCCATCAGGCACGAACGCGGGGGGAAGGTCCTGGCGGCGGAAGACGTTGTGGTAGAGCACGTCTCCCTCCCAGGGACCGATCTTGCCCGCCTCGTCGAGCCTGACCATCCACCACGGGTGATACTTGCCCACGCTCGCGTAGCTCTGCACGCTGTCGCATCCTGAGGAGGCGAGCAACGCCAGCGCGCGATCGATCAGATCCGCGGGTCGCACCGGGACGTTCGCGTAGAGGATGACGATGGGACGTTCCGGGGCGGCATGGCCTTCGAGCCTCTCGATCTCTTCCACAGCGTGCCGGGCCGCGTCGTCCACGCGGGCGGTGTCGGTCGCCAGTTCCTTCGGACGGCTCACGACGTCCACGCCCCGAGCCTTGGCGAGCGTGATCAGCGACGCGTCGTCGGTGGAGAGCACGACCTTGCCCACGCGCGACGACTGGGCGGCCTGATCGAGCGTCCAGACGGCGCAGGGCTTGCCCGCGACCATCGCGGCGTTCTTGCCCGGCACGCCTTTGCTGCCGGCGCGGGCCAGCACGATCGCCAGAGCTCCGCCTGAGTTGGGACGCGCGTGTGTCATGGATCAGGCGGGCTGGAGTGCTCCCCGGGCTTCGACCGCGGCGCTGGCAAGGGGCGCTGCGATCGACTGAATCATGCGTTCGTCCAGCACCCGCGTGACCTGTCCATCGGCGCGGAAGCCCATGCTCATGGCGGCCAGCGCGTCGCGTGCGGCGCTCGGGATCGGCAGGGCGCGGAAGTGGTCCTCGGGGATCGGCGCGGGCAAGGCGTCGATCGCCGCTGCACCGCAATGCATGATCCAGTAGTCGTAGAAGAGTTCGACCTCGGGGAGCGTGAGATCGCACTTGGTGATCCGCGGCACCACGAGCAGGCCCGGGATGCCGTCGACCATCCCGCGATCGCGCACCAGCGCGTCGAGATTCTGCCTGGACTGCGCCCACGTGTCGACGCCGGCCAGCGTGCGGAACGTTTCGCCCGCGATGCTGAGCAGATCGACGCTGACCAGCTCGATGCCCGCGCTCAGGAGCTGCTGAACCTGCTCGGGAGGGCCCGCCAGCTGCGTGCGGACGTGGATTCCCGAGGCCCCGGCTTCGCGGAGCTGATCCACGACCGACCGCCAGCAGGCGTACTCGAGCGGATCGCCCCGACCGGCGAGGCTGACCACGATCGGGCGATAGGCCGACAGGGCGCGAACCTGTTCGATGGCGCGCTCCAGGGCGGCGGGCGCGATGTCCAGTTCGGGTTTGCCTTGCTCCCAGGCAAGCCTGGCGCCTTGCGGACGGCGTGTCGTGAGCTCGATGACGATCCGCTCGGTCGAGTCAAAGGCGCGGGCCGAGCGCGACAAGGCGGCGATGCTGCGCTCGCCCGCGACGCCCGGTCCGAACTCGGCGAGCACATCCGCGACGGCGCGGGCCAGTGCCGGGCTGTCGGGGATGCAGCGGAGCGTGGCGTCGCGCACGACCGGCGTGGGGATGACGCAGTTGCTGCGCGCGATCGGATCAAACTGCGGCGCGACCGGGATGTAGCCCACCATGCCCGCGGGGGTCGCAAAGAGCCCGATCTTCGAGCGTGCCTGCGCCGTTTCGCGGGCGGTGCTGGCCGCGATGAGCATGGCGCCCAGCCCCGGCGCCGCGTGCGCGAAGGTGATCCTGTGGTGTTCGGGATTCTCCAGGAAGCGGTCCACCAGAGCGTCGGCCAGCGCGGGATCGAGCAAGGCCCAATCCGCACCCACGCCCACGGCAGCGTCGAGCTCGCAGGCTTTGCACATCTCCGATGTGATGGCCAGGTCGATCGCCTCGTCGTAGACCGAGAGCCCGCCCGGCCCGCCGCGCCAGTTCCGTCTGGACCAGGCGCGCCCGCCGAGCCGGAAGCGACGCTGGGCGCGCCACTGTCCCAGGTCGGTTGGGCGGATGTCGATCTCGAGCCCGTCGGGGGCCTTCCCGATGAGCTGGCGGATGCGCTCGGGCTGATCGGTCGCGAGGACGACGCGCCTGAGCTTCTTGGTCTTGGCCAGCGCCCGCAGCGTCCACACCAGGGGGTTGGCCCCCGCGATCAGCGTGGAGAGGTCGCGCGAGGCGCCCATCCCGGACCAGTCCGGGTCGGCGATGATGACCGCGGCGATGCGAGCGTTCGTGTGTGCCGCGGTCTGGGCGGCCGCGTTGTCCACCTTGGCGGCACGCTCGAAGCGCGGGCGATAGACCTTGGGCCCGCCCGCGAAGGCTGTCAGCGCGTCGTCCAGAATCGTGCCGACCAGCTCCGAGGCCTCGCGGAGCGCCTTCATGTTCTCCAGATCGCGCTCGATCTGGAGCCTCTGACGGCCCAGATCGTCGATCGAGCCCGCGATGTCGATGGCGCGGTCGGCCTTGAAGCGGCGCAGCGCGCCCGCCTGGTTCATGTACTGGGTCAGCCAGAATGCCTCACGCATCGCCAGGGCTCGGTCGCGGTTGGACTCGACCTGCGCGATGAGCTGATGCGCCTTGTTCTGGTCGCGCTGGTGCTCCAGCAGCTTCTCGAGTGTTTTCTGGGTCTGCTGCGTCAGCTTCTCCATCGCCAGGACGTCGCGCCGGATCTCGCGGAGCCGGTCGATGATCTGGCGCTGGCGTTCCGCGTCGCGCGACCGACGCTGCCAGTCATCCACCAGGCCGGGCTTCCAGCCGATGGGCGTCTTGGCGAACTGTTCGAGCCCGCGGGCGAGCGTGATCGGAACGGTGTGCGCCTTGGCGACGCCTCCTTCGGTGGCGTCAAAGGTCTTGAGGCCTCGCTCCTTGTCCGCGAGGAAGTCGCGCTCGAACTGGACCAGATAGGTCGCCATCTGCTCGTCGGTGTAGATGTCGCGTCCGGCGCTGTCCTTGGCCTTGCGGAGCGCCCCGCCCATGCGCTTGACACGCTCCCACTCCATCATCTCGAGCGAGCGGAAGGGGTTGAGCTCGGAGGCCCAGATGTTGTGGATCTGAGCGCCTCCCGCGTAGTACTGGCCATCGGTGAAGCCCAGGTCCTGGCCGACCAGGAGCACCGGATCGCAGCCGAGATAGCGCGCCAGGTAGTACGCCAGATGCGCCACGGTCGCGCCCTTGGGGAGCTTTCCCATCGGGCGGAAGAGCTTCTCGCCCAGCACCACGTCGAGCACTTCTTCCGAGAGGCAGCGGATGCGTCCGGGATAGGCGTCCAGGATCGCCGCGTTGGCCTGGGGTTCGACCACGAGCGTCACGCCTTCAACGTCCGACGCGGTTAGGCCTTCGTAGAAGCGCTTGCTGACCTCGTGGTAGTCGAGGGCGGTGACGAAGTGGGGCTTGATCCCGCGGGCCAGGAGAGGCCTGAGAGTCGTCTGGGTCGCGATGATCACGCACGCGTCGCGCACGCCGGGCTTGCTGAGCTCGGCGATGTTGCGCTCCAGGCTTGGCCCGGCCGCGACGATGACCGCGGGCCTTCCCGCCGCGGCGTTTTGCAGGTCCTGAATGCCTTCGCCGAGCCCGTAGTGCGCCAGATTCATGCACATGTTGTGCATGGAGGTCTGCATCTGGACCATCGTCGTGATGACGTTGGTGCGCACCGCTTTGATCACGTCCACGAAGTTGCGCCCGAAGACCTCGGTCGCGGCGCCGATGCGACCCTTGGAGATCGGGTGCTCGATGATCTTGGTGCCCGAGGCCAGGTAGCCCTCAAAGCCCGCGACCGCGCCGGAGATGATCGCCGGCTCGTCTTCGCGATGGATGAGGACGAAGTTGGTCTGGCCGAGCCAGGGCGTGTGGTCGATGCGCTCCAGCACGCCCCGAAGCAGTCCCAGATCAGGCTCGAAGCAGATGATGACGCCCGAACGGCCCAGCCGCTCCGCCAGTGCGGCCAGGTGATATCCAAGCCCGAAGCCCGGCACGATGAGCGCCGCGTTCTCCTCAATCGGAGCGCCCTGGGCCCAACGGCCGGCCTCTTCCATCGGTCGCCGACGGCTCGCCAGCTGACGCGGGGCTTGCAGCAGTTCCTGAATCGTGGCGCTGGGAAGGCCCTCGTCGGTCCCGGTGAAGCTCAGGTCGTACCGGGGCGAGGCTTCCAGGATGGCGCGCACAGCCGCGGGGCTCGTGGCGAACAGGGCGCGCAGGTTGCGCTCCAGGATCGCCTGATCCGGAGGTGCCGCGTCGTCCCCGAGCGAGGAACAGACCGGACGCCAATGCGATAACCCTTGACCTTGCGGGCCTTGCATGGCCTTTGGATCGGCTCTGGAAGGCTTCCCGGGCGAGTTTTCCGGTCGCGTGGGAACTAAAGAAAGGATCGGCGTGTATCACCCTCCCGGGGGAAGGCTCGTCGGGTCAGTTGCCATGCCAATGCTCGCCCAGATCATGATCGCGCCGGGGCTCTCCGAGCCGCCAGCTTTTCCGCCCCCGCCTTTGGTTGATCGGCTGATCTTCGAGAGCCCCTACCCGCTGGCGGCGGGGTTCATGATCGTGGCGCTGGTCGTGTTTCTGGCGGCCCGCGAGCGCCTGAACACCAAGCACTTGCTGCTGGCGATGGCGTTGCCCGCCTTGCTCGCCTTCGGGGTCGTGCTCACCGGGACGCTGGTGGTGACTGACCGGGAAGCCATTGCGGTCAAGGCTCGGGAACTGGTTGATGCGGTCGCATCGGCCAATCCCGAGCAGACCAACCTTCTTCTGGCGGAGGACGCCAGTCTCTACGCGTTCTTCACCAGCGCCAAGGGCATCGCCAAACCCGACATCCTGTCGATGGTCCAGAGCGAGATGTCGACGCGTTACCGCCTGCACGATCACCGGGTTCGGGAGGTCCGCGTGAACATGGAAGGACCCCGGGTGGCCCGGAGCCATGTCCTGGTCATGGTCGATCCCGAGCAGACGCGGATGCAGACCTGGTCGTGGTGGAGGCTTGATTGGGTTCGCGAGGACGGCAAGTGGCTGGTCCGAGGCATCGAACCTCTTTCCATCCAAGGGCTTGAGAACGCCGGCCCGCGCTGACGTCAGTTCTTGGGGATGGCCACCAGGAAGCTGGGCTGGAGGCTGGTGATGCCGCGGCCGTCGGCGCCCTTGCGGGTTTCTTTGATGCCTCTGCCGTTGAGCAGGTTGTACTTGTAGCGATCCCGGACCTCGCGGAGGGCCATGGATTCCATCCCGGGCTTGAGCGGGTCGGTGTCGGAGGGGCCGAAGAGCCCGACGGTCACCATGCTGCGGTTGGGGCCGTGGTAGTAGAAGGCTTGCTCACCCTCGCGGCGGAGCTGGGACGCGGCGTCTTCGGCGGTCTTGCGGAACTCGGCCAGCTCCTTGGGGCTGGGGGCTTTGTCGTCATCGCGGGTGTAAACCGCGACCTGGAGGGTGTAGAGCGGCTTTTCTTTGCCTCGGAAGTTCTTGAGCGCGTTGCGGAGATCGAACTCGGGGATGGAGCCCTCGGTCTGTTCGGGCGGGGCGAGGAAGGCGTTGGCGAGCTGCTTTTCGCCATTGATGGAGATGTCGCGGATGCGGGCGAGGTCTTCCTGGGCCTTGGGATCGTCGGGGGTGGGGTAGCTGCCGTATTCGAGAACGGTGGCCTTGCCGCGCTTGTTGATGGAGACGCCGGTGAGGGCGCCCTCGACCGCGAGGCGTTTGGAGGCGCGCTCGGCTTCGTCGGCCTGATCGTCGGCGGTGAAGGCTCCGACGATGATGACCCAGCCGGTGTTGCCGGCGGTCTTGCCCTTGGAGCTTGGCTGGGAGGCGGGCTTGGAGAGCTCCTTGCCTTCCTTCTTGAAGCGGTCGAGGTTCTTGTCCGACCCTGACTGAGCCCAAACATTTGTTCCAAACAGACTTAGAACACAAATGAGGCAAAGGGAGCGGGTCAGGGCCCGGAAGCAGGAGTTGCGCACCACAGACAGGGGGAAGAAAGTTGGCGGGTCCTGCAGGATGTTATTGCTCATAAACTTGTTCCCGACAAAGGCTTGGGCGACTTGAGTGGGAGTTGGCCGATTTTGAAGGGTCGCGCGCGGAGCCGTCGATAGCTTTGTCCGTACAGGAAATGAGACGGGACGGGTGAGCATACCCGGGCCCAACGACGCGGAGCCGATCAGCCCAGGTCGGCATCGGAGGAGAGAGAACCGCCGCCCGCGTCGATGAGGTGGAGTCCTGAGCGGCCAACCGGGGCAGGAGTTTGCTGCGATGTCGAGTCTTTCGCCGATCGGGTCGAGCCAGGCTGAACGCATCCGCGCCGCGCAGGAAGCGGCCAAGCGGACGTCGACCCCCGCGGGCCGGGCTGCGGAGGCGGCCAGTCGTGGATCGGACCAGGTTGAACTTTCCCCGATGGCGGGGTTCATGTCCAAGCTTCGCGACCTGCCGGTGAGGCAGGAGCTGGTGGACCGCGTCCGCGACGAGATCGATCGCGGCGTGTACGAGTCGGCCGAGAAGCTCAATGCTGCGGTCGACGAGATGATCGGGGATGCGCAAGGCTGATCCCCGGGGCGGATTGCCCCCCATGTTCCGGGCCTGGAGCCCGGGCTTGACGACGCCGGAACCGGTACGCTGAAGACGTTGTTGGCCCGGGGCTTGCTGGATTCTCTGGCGGCTCTTGGTGGTCCTGTCTTCACGGAGCGGTGATGGCGGTGTACGGCGGCTATGAGACGGTGCGAGAGCTGAATCGCACCGGACTTGGATCGGTCTGGCTGGCCAGGCCGGCCTCGTCGTCGGCTGCGCCGGGCGAGCCATCGCACGTCATCAAGGTTCGCGGCGATCTGGGGGAGCTGATCGGGAGCGACCGATCCGCGCGGGCCCAGGCGCAGTTCCTGGAGTCGGCCCAGATCCTGAGGGAGGCCAAGCCCGCACCGGGCGGCGCGCGGGCGCTGCTGATGGTCCAGGCGCTGGGACGCGCGGGCGCCGAGGCGTACGTCGTTTCCGAATACCACCCGCGCACGCTCGCGAGTATCGCGGGTCGGGTGCGGGCGGATGGTCATGTCATGCGGCACGTGGCGCAGGCGTGCGCCACAGCGCTGCGCCAGCTGCTGGCGGCTGGCCGCGTGCACGGAAACCTGAAGGCCTCCAACGTGCTCTTCACGGGGACGGGCGAGCTTGCCGAAGCGATCGTGCGGCTGGACGATCCCGCGCCGATCGCGGGCGGCGGACCTCAGGAGGTCCAGGCCGAGCTGATGCAGATCGCCAGGTTGCTGGTGCTGCTGGCGACCGGGAAGCCTTACGACGATCTGCGCGGCTGGCCGATCCAGACTTCACCCGAATGGCAGAAGCTTGGCGAGGATGAGACGGTCTGGCGCAGGCTCTGCCATGACATTCTGAATCCCACGCCCGAGGCGCGGCCGAGCCTGGAGCAGTTCGAGGCACGCATCGCCGAGGGCGAAGCGGGTGTGCTGGCCAATCAGGAGGCGATGCAGGCGGCCGGGGGCATGGCGGGCGTCGGCTTCGAGGTCGCGCCGGAAGCTCCCAAGAAATCCAAGAAGCCCTGGTACATCGGCGGCGCGGTGGCGGCGGCGCTGGTGGGCTACGGCGTGTACAGCACGGTGTTTGCGCCCAAGGTCGACACCGGGCCTCGCCAGGGCATCACGGTCACGCGCGAGGACAACACGCCCACCCTGGCGCCGGAACTCATGCCCGCGGCGGGCGACGATCCGCGCCTGGCTTGGACCGCGGAAGCGGCGCTGGGACAGCTCAAGACAGATCTGGAGTCGCTGGCCAATCCGGGCTCGGCGGAGCGTGCGCCCGAACTGGCGGATCAACGAGAGAAACTCCTCGCGGACGTGGCTGCGATGCTTGCTTCGCGGGGCGAGATCGAGGGCGAGCTCACCAAGCTCAAGGACGTCAAGTGGATCGTGCGCGACGCTGATGAAGTGCGCACGCGGAAAGACGGGATCGATCAGCGCCTGGCAGAGATCACGCAGAAGCTCGCGGACGTGCGGACCAGGTCCAAGGACTACGAGGATGCGCTCCGGCTGGAGGTCCGCAAGACCGACAGCCTCGACGGGTTCCAGGAGTACGTGCGTTCGCGCAAGAACGCGGGCGGCGGCTTTGGCCCGAGCGTGAAGCCCTACTTCGGCGAGGCGTGCGACGAGCTGATCGCCATGCAAGGCGACCTCAACCAGCTCAACGACCTCTTCAAGAAGGTCACCAAGGGGCTCCAGGGTCTGGAGGACCAGATCACCGCCCAGCGGCCCAAGGGCACCAGGCCTCTGGACAAGGCGCTGGCGGCCAAGCTCGAACTCATCGCGCGAGATGCGCTGCACGAACTCAAGCCTCTCCGCGACGGCAAGTGGCTCGGCGAGGACGAGGCGTTCCGCAAGGACTGGGACCAGAGGCTCGGTGCGTTCGCGGCGGCCAGCACGGAACTCATCGCGGTCGCGGAGCAGTCCGCGGTCCTGTTGAAGAGGCTCAACGAAGGCTGGATGCTCGCGGAGGACGCGGGTGACGGCGCGATCGGGACAGCGTGGGAGCGCATCGAGAAGTCTCCTGCGGCGGTGGAGTTCACCGAAGGCGAGCTCAAGCCTCATGGGGGCGACGTCCTGGCGGTGAAGAAGCGTGTCGACGCGCTGCGCCAGCTTGCGGCAGCGACCGATGCGGATGTGCTGGACACCGCGATGACCGGGGCGGAGATCTCCGTGGGCGAGATCCGCACAGCGTGGGCGAGGCTCGGCGAGATTGCCTCTCCCGCGGGAGCAGCGGGTGTGGAGCGGCACATCAGGCTCGCGGAGCGCACGACGCAGCTGATCGCCAGCAACGCCACGCCTTCGAAGCGTGAGCCCTGGAGCGGCGCGGTCGCGACGGAGCTTCGGGCCAGGTGGGCGCTGGCGATGACGCGGGTGTCGGAGCGCGAGCCGGTGGCGGCGGTGCTGGCGCTCAAGGACGCGGCGGGCGCGGATGACACGACGATCGCGGGGCTTCCTGGGTTTGTGCGGTACAACATCGCGCTCTCGAGCCTCGACTCGGCGCGGGCCAAGCTCGTCAAGGGCGGGCAGTCGCGACAGCTGAAGAAGGCGACGCAGAAGTTCGCGGACGCAGCGGCGGGATTGGGCGCGGACATCGCGGGCCGTCCGGAGGTCGCCAAGGTGCTCTCGGGCATCGGATCGGCGATGGCGCAGAAGTCGAGCATCACCGAGGATGACCTGAAGGACATGGGCCCGGGGGTGCGCGGCTGGACCGTGACGATCGCGGGCGAAGAGGCCGAGAAGGTGCTGTATACGCAGCCCATCGGACGCAACGCCCAGGTGCTCGAGTTCCGCCAGCTCAAGAACGAGGATGCGGGCTGGGTCGCGTACGTGCAAGTGAACGAGCTCACGGTGGCGCAGTACAACGCGATCACGCAGGGCGACAAGTGGCCCGAGGTGCGGGCGCTGCTTCCGGAGAATCCGCTCAGGCTTGGCGGCGGGCCGGCGACGTGGACGACGCGGCGCGGGCCGCGTGGCGGCGTTTCGCCTTCGCAGCAATATCTGGCGGCCAACCCGCAGATGCAGCCCGCGGAGCCTTATCCGAAGGATCTGCAGGTCGGGACGCCTGGGAATGACTCCCCGATTCAGCAGCTCTCGCCCGATTCGGCGTTGATCGCGGCGCGGCTGGTGGCGTGCCGGTTCCCGACCGAGGACGAGTGGCTCGCGGCTCTGGCGTTCGAGGGCGGTGTTGACGAAGCACGGAAGGACGCGAACCTGCGCGATCTGACGTGGAAGAAGCAGTGGGCGTACATCGCGTCCGACCAGGTGCCTCAGTCGGGCAAGGCTGCGGCGTGGCCTGATCGCGGCGCGTTCTTCTCGCCCGACGGCGGGACCAGGCTCCGGGATCAGGACGCCAAGCCCGCGGTGGAAACCGACGACGGCGTGCTTTGGTTCCGGTCGTCGAAGGTGGGAGCGGGGCGTGAGTTCCGCAACCTGATCGGCAACGTGGCGGAGTTCGTGACGACGGGCGCGGAGCCCTTTGACTCGCTCAAGGCCGAGCGGACGGTCGTGTATCAGGCGCTGGGGAACTACGAGCAGGTGCGCGTGATGGGCGGATCGGCGCTCTCGGATGCGGCGATGACGTTGAACAAGGCCTGGACAGTGGATCCCGAGGAAGCCAAGCGTGGGTACTCGGATGTCGGTGTGCGGCTGGCGTTTACCGCCGGGCCGGTGGGGCCTCCCTTTGCGTTGATTCTGGGTGAGGCGATCGGTGAGCCGGTGTATTTGAAGCGGTGAGGCGTTCCCCGGGGCGTACCCGGGGGCCGCGGGCGGCGGGGCAGATATGCTGGTGGTTTGAGGCGGAGAGCAGGAGCGGGACATGAGCCAGACCGGACAGAGCGGGCCCTTGCCGGAGAGCGTGGCGCAGGCTCTGCGCGCCAGGCTGCAGATCCCCGAAGGCCAGTCGATCGATCCGGCGCGGGCGGCGGAGCTTTTGGTGCCGCTGCTCGAGCTTGCGATCAGCATGGATCAGCTGGTGTGGAGGACGTGGTCGCAGCGGGTGGCGCCCGACTCGCAGGTCAAGCGTCGCGAGCTCTTGCAGAAGGCGGCGGCGGCTCACGTGACGGGTCAGGAGCTGGACCAGGAGAAGAGCCTGGCGCAGTTCACGCAGGACGCGGAAAGGCTCAGGCAGCTCACGCTGTGCCTGCTTTCGGCGATCGGCCAGACCGGAACGCTCTTTGCGCAGCGCTGGATGGACAAGTACAGCACCGAGTCGATCGAGCGGGCGGCGCAGTCGGAGAAGAAGCTGATCGAGGCGTTCGGCGCGACGTGCTGGCGCAAGTTCGGGGAGCTGACCGCGGGGATGGAGAAGTCGACGATCGACGCCGAGGTGAACCAGGGGATCGCGGAGTTTGTGGAACAGGTGATGAAGGCGGGGCGGTAGCGCCGGACGGGTATCGGGTGTGAAGACCGTGGAGCGAGGGACAAGGAAGCCGAGAGCATGACGCTGATCGAACTTTGCGAACCGCTGATGCAGTTCATGTGCCGGGTGAACCGGTCGGCCCACAAGGGGCTGCCGATGGATCCTGCGCAGGTGCGGGCGGACGTGCGCCAGATGCTGCAGGAGATCGCGACCAAGGCGCAGCGGGCGGGGATGAGCGAGAACTTCGAGAAGTCTCGCAAGGCGATCCACACGTTCATCGATGCGACGGTGATCGGTGTGGGGGGGCTGCTTGGCCAGCAGTGGAAGGCGATGAGGCTCGAGCCCGAGGGGGCGCTTCAGGACTTCTTCGCGCAGGTCGAGGCGGCCCTGGGCGATCCGACCGACGAGGCGACGGACAGGCTGGCGGTGTATTACCACTGCATCGGCCTGGGCATGGCGGGCGCGACGACGGAGGACACCGAGTCGCTCCGGCGGATGATGGCCAAGATGCAGGCCAGGCTGCGCGGGCGGATGGATGTTGATCCGTCGGCGCGGATCTGTCCCGAGGCGTACGAGTGTCTGAACACCGCGAACCTGATCGAGCCGCCGGCGCGTTCGCTGGCCCCGATGGCGATCGCGCTGGTGGGGACGGTGGTGGTGCTCGCGGTGGCCAATGTGCTGTTCTTCCGCCATTCGTCGGCGGATCTGTCGACGGCGCTGAAGGACATCGCGGGGACGACCTCGGTGCAGACGACCGGGCAGTCCGGGGCGGCCAAGGCCGAGCCGAACGCGGGGAAGCCCGCGGAACAGAAGAACGCGGAAGCGAACAAGCAGGCCGAGCAGGGCAAGTAACCGGAGCATGATGCCGATGGGCGACACGATGTCGAATATGAAGGGTCCGATCCGCTCGGCGCTGGTGGTGCTGGCGGTGATCGGTCTGCTGGCGGCGCTGACGCTCGCGGGGCTCCCCAAGGGCCTGATGATCGCGATCGCGGCGGGGATGCTGGTCGTTGGGCTCCTGATCCTGGGATGGCAGCTGGTGATCCAGATGGCCGACCGCGGGAAGTCGGGGCCCTTTGCCAAGCTGATCGCGGGGAGCGCCTCGGGCGGCCAGATCGCCGATCCGGCGATGAAGGCGCGCCTGGACGATCTGCGCAAGAAGTTCGAAGAGGGCATCGAGAAGTTCCGCGCCGCGGGGAAGAACCTGTACGCGATTCCGTGGTATCTGCTGGTGGGCGAGCCCGGTTCGGGGAAGAGCTTCCTGGTCCGCAAGGCGGGCAAGACGGGCAACTGGTTCCCCCCGGGGCTTCAGGACGAGCTTCAGGGCACCGGCGGCACGATCAACATGCACTGGTGGTTCACCAACTACGCGGTGGTGGTGGACACCGCGGGCAAGATGCTCATGCAGGAGGTCAAGCCCGGAGAGAACAGCGAGTGGCGCGAGTTCCTCAAGCTCCTCAAGCTCGCCAGGCCGAGCTGCCCGATCAACGGGCTTTTGCTCGTCATTCCCGCGGACACGCTGATCAAGGACCGGCCCGAGCAGATCGAGAAGAAGGCCGGAACGATCGCGCGGCAGCTTGACCTGATCCAGCGCACCCTCGACGTGCGCTTCCCGGTGTTCGTGATCATCACCAAGTGCGATCTGATCACGGGCTTCCGCGACTTCTTCGACGCGATCGACGATGCGACGGCGCAGCATCAGATCCTGGGGTGGAGCAATCCCGCGGAGCTGGACGCGACGTTCAATCCGGACGAAGTCGATCAGCACATGGCCGAGGTGCGCGACCGCCTGATGCGCCGCCGTGCGGGCATGCTGCTGGACCCGGTGCACACCGAGAATCCCAAGGCGCGGCGTCTTGATCAGCTCGATTCGCTCTTTGCGCTCCCCGAGTCGCTGATGAAGCTCTCGCCGAGGCTGCGCCGGTATCTGGAGATGGTGTTCGTGGCGGGCGAGTGGTCGCCCAAGCCTCTGTTCCTGCGCGGGATCTATTTCACGTCGAGCGTGCAGGAAGGCAGCGAGCTCGACGAGATGCTGGCCGATGCGCTGGGCATCCCGATCGACGCGATCACGCCTCTGACGCCTGACGAGAAGGAAAAGGCGTTGTTCCTGCGGGACGTGTTCTCGCAGAAGATCTTCCGCGAGAAGGGGCTCGTGACCAGCGCCAGCAACGTCAAGCGGCAGCAGCGCCGCCGTCGGCTTGCGGTGCTCGCGGGCGCCGCGGTGACGACCGCGGTGTTCGTCGGTCTGACGTTCCTGGGCGCGACGCAGCTCTCCGGACGCATCGATGGCCCGCGCAAGTTCTGGCAGGACATCGCGCGGCGGGCTTCGGGCGCCGAATCGGGGTCCAGGCTCGGACTGCTCGAGGGCTCTCCCAAGGGGCTGCTCTATCGCGGCGACAAGCAGGTCGAGCTGGTGGACTCCGGCAAGACCGTCAGGCTCGGCGAGCTTCCCAAGCAGACCCAGGAGGAGGCGGGCAAGAGCATCGCGATTCCCGCGGCGTTCAGGCCTCTCTCGGCGGTGCTCGGGGATGTGACGGGGAATCTGCGCTCCAGCGAACGTGCGGCGGCGCACGCGGCGCTGACGGTGAACAACGCGCTGATGCCCGCGGTGGACGCGGCCCGCGCCAAGATGGCCGACCCGAATCTGGAGTGGGACGCCTTCGCCTCCGCGGCGCTGGCGGAACTGCTCAGGCTCGAGCGTGACGCGGCCCTGGCCAACGCCAAGGGCCTCCCGCTTCCCGAGCGGGCCAACGTCGTGGATCTCGACAGGCTCTACCGCTTCGTTCTCAGCGACGAGGAGTACGGCAAGTTCCTGCTCGACAAGGACTCGCTCCAGAAGGCTCTGGACTACGCGTTCGTCGCGGCGGACGGGCCTCGCCTGGCGTGGCCTCCCAGCGCTGTCGGCGCGGGGACCGAGCCTGCGCGTCTGGCGATCGCGGCGGGTCTCAAGAGGCTCAATGACACCAACGGCGCGATGCGCACCGCGGTGAAGTATCCGCTTCTGGTCGAGCTGCGCGCGTCCCTTGAGGAGATGCGCGACGCCGAGTCGGCGCTGCTCAAGCTCGATGACAGCTACAAGGGCGAGGCGAGCGAACCCCGCACCAAGGCGACGTACCAAGAGACCGCGGCGGCGTGGTCGGCGGCGGTGGGCAAGGTCGCGCAGACGCGTGATCGCGTGCTCAAGGTCGTCGAGACGCTCGGCGGCGGGAACATGGGCGGGATGAAGGACCTGTGCGCTCAGGCCCGCGATGAGCTCGCCAAGGCGGGCGAGTCGACCTATGAGACGATTCTGGCGCCCCTCAAGGAGGGCCAGGCGGCGTTGAACTCGTCGGGCGCGGGCGGGGCGATCATGGCCACGTTCAAGGTGCTCTCCAACGCGCAGGTCGAGCTTCCCAAGATGATCGCGTCGCGGATCGACGAACTCGATCGCGCACTGGGCACGCTCGAGCCCGACTTCCTCGCCAAGCTTCAGGGTGATCAGACCAGGCTCTTTGACGCGCGGTACCGCATGTACGCGCTGGCCAGCGAGCAGCTCAAGGAGATCGAGCAGGCCCAAGCGGATCCGCTGGCGGGCATTGATGCGGCCTCCGCGTCCATCGATCAGGCGGCCAAGGCCTCGGGACGCAACGCGCGGACCGATGAGGCGGCGGAGCTGGCGCGGTTTGCGCTGCGTCTGGCCCGCCGTGACCGGCTATATACGGCGATCAACGGTGCGCTGGCTTCGCTCCCGACGGGGGAGGATCAGACCACCAAGGCGATCGCGGAGCGTGCGAGCAAGCTCCGCAAGCTCGACCGGCCCACGATCGAGCTCACGGCGCAGCCTGCGCAGTTTGCGGCGGAGTTCCATCCCGAGGCGGCCAAGGGCATCCTGGCGAACGTCGCGACGGCGCGGCAGCAGCTTGCGGGCTCGGGCGGCGCCAAGGTGCTGGAGGCGGAAGCGCTGAGCGCCAAGATGGGGGCGATCGTCCCCGGCGTGGAGGCCTACGCGAAGAAGTACGTCGCGTACTGGTCGGCCCAGGTCTTTGCCGAAGCCAGGCCGGTCGCGTTTGCGGATTGGGACAAGGCCCGTCGCGGCGTGAGCGGCGTGGGCGTTTTCCCGGTGAACGACGCGCTGTCCAGGCTTGGTGAGACCGCGGCCGAGGCGCTCAAGGCTCTGCCGGCGGGCTATCAGGCGTGCGCCGAGCGCGACGCCAGACTTCCGGAGATCGAGGCGGCGCGGAAGGCGCTGACCGCGGATCTCACGGGCGCGGTCCAGGATGCGATCGACAACGGCTGGAACAAGCTCCCCGCGGACGTGCGCGGCGCACGCGACGCGATCGTCACGCTGACCGCGGAAGAGTTCGAGCGGCGCTATCTGCCGTCGTACGTGGAAGTCGCGCCCGGCGCTGCTTCCTACGGCACGGGGTACTGGGGCGCGGTGTTCCTGGAGGCCTTCAAGTCGCTCGCGGCGGGCGCCAACGCGTCGGCCAAAGACGCTCTGGAGCGTCTGAAGACCGCGACCAACAAGTTCCCGATCGTGCGCGACGCCAAGGACGTGTGCACGACCGAGGAGATCACCACCGCTTCGGACGATCTGGCGCTGCTCATCGGGCCCACGCCTCTGGCGGCCAGCGGCGAGCGCTCGATCCGTGCGGGCGACCGCTCCAAGCGATTCAGGCTCATCGACGAGCAGCTCGATCTGCTCACGGGCGAGAATGTTCTTGGTCCCGAGGTTCGCACGTGGGTGAAGAAGCTCACCCCGATGTTCGCGTACTTCACGGGCGATCAGCGCCTGCGGGTCGTGGAGGTTTCCATGCCCGACGCTTCGCAGAAGCGTGAAGCGCCGGCGCGGATGCCCGAACTTCTTCCGGGCGAGCAGCGGTTCAAGTTCGTGGAGCTCGCGCCGGGCCAGGGACGCGATGCCAAGGGACGCAAGCAGGCCGGGTTCACCGGGGCGGCGCTGGGGACCGCGGAGCTTGGCAGCTCCGGGCCTCTGTCGTTCCGCGTGTATCAGGGCGAGCGTGACAAGGCCGCTGCGGCGGAGGTCACGATCGGCGATGCGGGCGCCGCGGGCTGGGCGCCGTTGACGGTGACGTTCATGGAGGACGCGGTTCCGGGCGCTGACGCGAGGACGTGGCTCGTGCCTCTGAAGATCGAGCAGAACAAGAAGCAGTACTACATGTGGGTGCAGCTGCGGTTCTCCCGCGAGCTTCCCCGCGTGGACGAGTGGCTGACGGGATCCGCCTGGCCGAAGTGAGGCGCGACGAGGACCTGACACGCGAGCGGAAACAGCAGGACGCATGGCACGCAAGTCCGACAAACCCCTGAGCCTCAACTTCGGCGCCTTCGGGAAGCACCCGGCGTGGGACGATCACATCGACGATCTGGGTCTGGAGACGGACCGGCTCGTGGAGGTGAGGCGTCGCCTGTACGCGGAGGGCATCTCCGCAAACGTGGACTCGGGCGCGTGGGACAAGCTTGAGGACGGCGCCAGGCTGCCGGTGTTCGAGCACTCGATCCTCTGGCTTTGGGGGGAAGAGGTCTGCTTCGGCAGGATCTGGTCGAGCCGGGACGCCAAGGGGCGCACGCAGTATCCGATGGCGCTGGTCGCGGAGGGTGTGGGCGTGGACCCCGCGTGGCTCGTGCGGACCGCGGGACCTCGGCTCGAGCGCGGGCGTTCGAGCTGTGCTGAGATTGGCGAGCAGGACAAGGTGCGCGAGGCGATCGATCAGATCCGCGCGGACCTGCGTTCGGAGCTGGCAGCAGCGGGGGATCAGGCGGCGGATCGCTGGGAGCCCGATCCGTACCTGCTTGCGGCGATTGCGGATCGCTCTGAACTCGCGACGGATGGGCAGAAGGCCCTGGGCCTGGTCCGCCTGATGTACGAGATCGAGAAGGAGATGGACGAGTTCCGTCGTCCTGATTCCAAGAGCTGGCGGCGTTCCAGGCTCCTGACGGGTCGCCCGCGGCATATGCGTGTGCCGGGCTGGGGCGAGGCGGGCGCGTGCATGCTGACGTGGGGCGCGTTCCTGCGGACGCAGCTCGCGGAAGAAGCGCCGATCGTGCTGATCGCGCCGGTCAGGCCGGGCGGGCGATCCCTGGGCTGGGTCGATGTCCTGGTCGGAGAGCCCGGTCCCACGGAGTGGTTCTGCCTCCGCGCGGGCGTGCGGGCGCTGGCGCTGCACACCGAGATTCCGTACAAGATCGAGGGCGACTTCCAGGACCGGTGCAGGCTGCTCATGGAGGGCTGGAAGCGCGGCGAGCTTGGGTTTGAAGCGGCGACCGGCTCGACCACCCTGGAGAAGATCGCGGAGAAGGCTGCGTCGATCGCGCAGGAGACGGTGCTGCCCGGGCCTGAGAGCAAGGGCAAGCCTCGTTCCAACTCGATGCTGATCGTGGGTGTCGCGCTGGTCGTCGGCGCGGCGGCATTGATCGTGCTTGCGCTGGTGGGATGTGCTGCGAGCAACAGATCGCAGTCGCCGGTGTCGCCAAGCGGGATGGTGACGCCATGACGCACGCCTCGGTCGCGCGACTGCTCCTGGCGGCGGCGCTCTTTGCGTCCGGCCGCTGTGCTCATGCGCAGGAGCAAGAGCAGCAGGAACAGCAGAAGCACGAGGAACAGGCGCAGCAGAAAGCCCAGGAACAGGCCCAAGAGCAGGCCCAAGAGCAGGCCAAACCACAGGCCCGGCCGGCGGATGCTGCGAAGGACAAGACGCCTCCGAAGAAGGATGACGCCGAGCCTTCGCCCGATGACGAGCCCGAGCGGCCTGTGCCCAAGCTCGTGCGTGCGCCGGAGCCTCCGCCGCCGCCCGAGCCCTCGCGGCAGGCGGGACCCGATGAAGTCGCGCCGGGCGATGAGGACGGCAATCCGTATCTGGTGTCGAAGCTCGTGCTCGAGTACGCGCAGGAGCATCCGGAGAATCCGCCGGTCGCGGAGCTTCTGAAGCTCCGGGTCGCGCTGACGGAGGTCCCCGAGGGGTACGTCGCTCCGCGGCGCGGCTGTCCGGTGGTGATCCGCACGATCGGCGAGCTCGGCAGCGCCGGCGCGGCGGGCAAGGCAGAGTTTCTCTACGGCAGCGCGCTCCGCGCCATCGGTCAGACCGTGGTGCGCGAGATGTCGCGGCGCGGGCTGATCGTGGTGTTCGTCGAGCCTCACCCGGACGACATCGACGCGCTGAGCGAGACGCAGGACGATCTCAGGCTTCACCCGGACAAGGATCCGATGAGGCTGGTGGTGCGCCTGGGCGCTGTGAAGCAGATCCGCACGGTTGCGGCGGGTGATCGCAAGCTCAAGGGCGATCGCGTGAACAACCCGGCCCACGCGTTCATTCGTGAGCGTTCGCCGCTGCGCGAGCCGGCGGGCACCAAGCCCGAGCCCAGCAGGCCGATCCGCACGCCCGAGGAGATCCGCGAGGCGATCAAGGCGGCGGACCAGAAGCGCGCGGAGCCCAAGACCGACGATTCTCCACCTGCTGCGGAGAAGCCCCAGCCCACGCCCACCGAGGCCAAGCCCGCGGAGCCCAGCACGCCCAAGCCTGAAGCGGATTCAAGTCCGAACGCGGGACCGGCTGCGGAGGCGATCCCGGCGCGGGGCTCGCTGATCCGGCGTGACAAGCTCGACGACTTCGTCGCCAGGCTCAACCGGCACCCGGGGCGGCGTGTCGACGTGGCGGTTGCGCCCGCGGATGCGGACTCGCCCGGCGACGTGCTCGTGGACTATCTGGTCAACGAGAACAACCCGTGGACGTTCTACAGCCAGCTCTCGAACACGGGCACCGAGAACACCGATCCCTGGCGCGAGCGGCTCGGTTTCTCGAACACGCAGCTCACGGGCCATGACGACATCCTCAGGCTCGACTTCATCACCGCGGGCTTCGAGGACACGATGGCGTTGATCGGCTCGTACGAGTTCCCGATCTTCTCCGACACGCTGCGTGGGCGGATGTATGGATCGGCGAGCAAGTACAAGGCCTCGGACGTGGGCCTGGGCGGCGAGAACTTCAAGGGCAAGGGCTGGACCGCGGGCTTCGAGGGCATCTGGAACTTCTACCAGCGTCGAGACTTCTTCCTCGATGCGGTGGTGGGCTTCCGGGCCCAGCGTGTGAACGTGCGGAACGAGGTGCTGTACACGTCGGGCGATGCGGTTTTCTTCCTGCCTTACTTCGGCGTGCGGGCCAATCGCGACACGGAGGCGTCGAGCTTCTGGGGTGCTGCGACGCTCGAGACGACCGTGGGCAATCCGAGTCCGGAAGAGGTTGCGAACCTTGGGCGTGCGGATGCGGATTCGAACTGGACGGTGCTCCAGTACGACACGGGCACGTCGTTCTATCTGGAGCCTCTGTTTGCGCCCAACGCGCGGACGACCGAAAGCGGCGCGACCTTGGCGCACGAGCTCGCGTTCAGCGCGCACGGCCAGTGGGCGTTCGGCAATCGTCTGATCCCCAACGCGGAGGACATCGCGGGCGGCATGTCCACGGTGCGCGGGTATCCCGAGTCGCTGGTGGCGGGCGACTCGACGCTGATCGGGACCGCCGAGTACCGGTTCCACCTGCCAAGGGCGATGGGTGTCGAGCCCGATCCGACCAAGACGCCATTGTTCGGTGCGCCGTTCCGGGCCAGGCCTCAGCAGGCGTATGGGCAGGCCGACTGGGACCTGATCCTCAAGGGCTTCCTGGACGCGGCGCGGGTGGTGAACTCGGACCGCAAGGCCTTTGAATCGAACGAAACCCTGGTGGGCACGGGCGTGGGCGCGGAGCTCCAGCTCTGGCGCAACTTCAGCATGCGGGTGGACTGGGGTATCGCCCTGACGGAGGTCGAAGGAGGAGAGACCGTGACCTCCGGCTCCAACCGCGTCCACTTCTCGATGACCCTGATGTTCTGATGATGCACGATCCGGACAACTCCCGCGGGTTTGAGGCGGCTCTTCCGAGCGGCCTGAACGCATTTTCCGTGACTTTCGTGCGGTTGTATGGCACACTGCTGGGGACGGTCCTCGCGGGTGAACCCCTCACGCCCGGAGGAGCAGGCACGTGAAGCCAGCGTCTTCCAAGTTGTTCCGCAAGAAGCCACACGGGTCCGAGCGCGCGTCCGATCGGGCGCCGGTGCGGGTCCGCCGCGCATCCGAACTGGTCGCCGCGGCGGGGCTGTTGGCCGCGATCGGTCGCCCCGCGCTGGCGGGTCCCGAGGGCGCGCAGGTGTCCCACGGCTCCGCGAGCTTTGCACGCAGCGGCTCGCTCACGACCATCACCGCGTCCGACAACGCGATCATCAACTACAAGTCGTTCGACATTCGTTCCGGCGAAGCGGTGCGCTTCGTGCAGCCTTCGAGCCGGTCACGCGTGCTGAATCGCATCGAGTCCCCGGTCCCCACGCGGATCGACGGGAGTCTGTCTTCCAACGGCATCGTGTACCTGCTCAATCCGTCGGGCGTTCTGTTCGGCAACGGCGCCAAGATCGATGTCGCGGGCATCACCGCGGCGGCGGCCCGGATGAGCGATTCGGACTTCATCAAGGGATTCGATCGCTTCACGGATGTCTCCGGCGCGGTCATCAACCAGGGCTCGATCAAGTCGGGCAGCACGGTCAATCTGATCGGCAACTACGTCGCCAACAGCGGCACGATCGAAGCCAAGGACGCGGTCGTGATGGCGGTGGGGGACGAGGTCCTCGTCGCTGAAAATCCGTTGTCGGGGACTTACGTGCGCGTGAGCGCCAAGCCTCCCGCGGAAGAAGCGGGGCCCCGGACCGACAAGCCTGCGGGAAAGCCCAGGCCTTCGCTGGCTGCGGGCGATCTGTTCTCGCTGGCGATCTCGCAGACCGGGACGGTGAAGTCGGCGCATGTTCGCGCCGAGTCGGCGCGGGCGGGAAGGGTCCAGATCGCGGGCAAGATCGACGCGTCCAGCGCGACGGGCAAGGGCGGGAAGGTCGAGGTCCTGGGCTCGACGGTGAAGCTCGAGGGCGCGAACATCGACGTGTCGGGCCGTGATGGCGGCGGATCGGTTCGTGTGGGCGGCGACCTGCAGGGCAAAGGCGAGCTGCGCCATGCGGGCGTGACGACCGCGGACGCGGCGACGAGCATCAAGGCCGACGCGACCGCGCGCGGCGATGGCGGCTCGGTGGTCCTCTGGTCCGATCAGCTCACCAGCTCGCGGGCCACGATCTCGGCGCAAGGCGGCAGCCAGGGAGGCGATGGCGGCTTTGCGGAGATTTCGTCCAAGAGCACACTGGATTTCTCGGTGGGACCCGCGGACCTGCGGGCGGCGCGCGGCCGTCAGGGCACGCTGCTGCTGGACCCCACCAACGTTCAGATCATCGATGGCGTCGCGGGTTCGGGCGATCAGGACAATGTGCTGTTTGTGAACTCCGGGTTCCTGAGCGCGGGAGCTGCGGACACCGCGTTCAACACCGTCTCCTGGGGGCAGATCGCGTCGCTCTCGGGCCCGACGTCGAACATCATCATCCAGGCGACCAACCAGATCACCTTCGGGAACATCACCGGCGCGACGCCTGGCGTGACGTCCGCCGATGGCACCGCGGCGGTGGGAAGGCTCACAGGCCAGACGCTCCGCTTCGAAGCCCAGGGCGGCTCGATCAGCTTCGCGGATTCGTCGGATCGCGTGCTCGTCACCGGCGGCGGCACGCTTGAGTTGATCGCGGGGACGAGCATCAGTGCTGCCCGCCTGGAGTCCACCACGGGGACCATCAAGCTCACGTCGGGCACGACGATGAGCCTGCGCTCAATGGTCGCCGACAGCATCGTGCTGTCCGCGGGGAACTCAACGCCCGGGAGCGCGGTTTCGCAAGCGGCGCCGTTCTCGACGACGAATCTCACGCTGCTCGGATCGGCGGACTATCAGTTCGGCGCGCAGGCCAACAACCTGGTCACGCTGGCGGGCTCGTTCACCGGCACCGGCGCGCAGGTGTCCATCCAGGACCTGTCAGGCTTCTCGGTGGGCACGGTGGGCGCGGTCTCGGGATTGAGCATCGGCACCGCGGCGACCAATCGCTTCCTGCTGCAGACCGACGGCGCGGTGACGCAGACGGATCCCATCGTTGCGGGTCAGTTCCGCGTGCTCGGCAACGGCTCGGTGTCGTTCACTTCGGCGGGGAACGACTTCGGGACCATCGCGGGCCTGCTCACGGGGGCCTCGAGCTCGATCTTCATCCGCGACGACAACGGGCTGGTGGTCGGCAACGCGGGCGGCATCCCGGGCGTCGGCATCGGCACGCTTGCTGCGAACATTCTGTCCATCCAGTCCGACGGGCCGATCACGCAGACCCACGCGCTGGTCTGCGGCAGCCTGCGGTTCACGGGCGCGGGCAGCGCGACGTTCGGCACGCTCAACAACGAGACGGTGACGCTCGCGGCCAAGCTCACCGGGCCGAGCAGCTCGCTCACGTTCCGTGATGACAACGGGTTTGCGGTCGGCACCATCTCGGGCACCGCGGGCGTGGACGTCGGGACCGGCGCTTCCAACACGCTGAGCATCCAGTCCAACAGCGGCGTCACCCAGTCGCAGCCCATCATCGCGGGCAATCTCCGCCTGCTCGGCTCCGGCGCGTTCTCGCTGCTGGGTCAGAGCAACAACACGGATGTGCTGGCGGCGAGTCTCACCGGGACCAGCACGGTCCTGGAGTTCCGCGACGACACCGGATTCTCGATCGGTTCGGTGCTGGGCACCAACGGCGTCTCGGTCGCGTCGGATCCGAGCAATCGCATTTCGTTCCAGTCGGGTAGTTTGGTCTCGCAGACGCAGCCCCTGAGCGCCAGTTCGCTGCGCATGCTCGGGACGGGAAGCTATGACTTCTCCAACGCGGGCAACGCGCTGAGCGTGATCGCGGGGTCGCTGAGCTCTCCCACGAGCTTCATCACGGTGCGCAGCACCGGCGGGATCACGGTCGGGACGGTGTCGACGACCTCGGGCGTGAACATCGGCTCGACGGCGGCGAACCAGCTCCGGCTGATCTCCGACGTGTCGATGCTGCAGACCACGCCGATCGTCGCCGGCGTGCTCGAACTCACCGGCGCGGGCAGCGCGACGCTCATCAATCCCGCCAATGACGTCGCGACCTTCGCGGCCAATCTGTCGGGCGGTTCCAGCACGCTGGCGTACGCCGACACGAACAACTTCTCGATCGGCGTGGGGCCCACGGTGTCGGGCATCACGCTCCCGACCGGATCGGGCAACATCCTGCTCATCGGCTCGGCGGGCACCACCACGCAGACGGCGCCCATCGTCAGCGGCCCGTTCGTCATGGTGGGCGGCGGCTCGCTCGTCCTCGACACGCAGAACAACTCGGTCAGCTCGCTCGCAATCGGCATGACAGGCGCCAACAGCTCCGTGTCGTTCCGTCAGGACTCGGGCATCTCGATCGACTCGGCGCTGGGCATCTTCGGCGCTTCGACCTTCACCGGTGCGAACAACACGCTCACGTTCCGCTCCGACGGCGTGATCACCCAGTCACAGCCCGTGGTTACGACGGGGCTGAGGCTTCTCGGTGCTGGTCTTGCGAACCTGACGAGCGGCGGCAATCGCATCACGACCCTGGCGGCGTCCATGACCGGCGCGACCTCCGCGCTGGCCTACTCGCAGGTCAATCCGATCGTCATTGGAGCCGTGGGCGGCACGTCGGGCGTCAACATCGGGACGGGCGCCGGAAACCTGTTCCTCTTGACGTCGAGCGGCGCGATCACGCAGACCCAGCCCGTCGTCGCGGGGGCGATCACGCTCAGCGGCTCGGGCTCGGCGACGCTCACGAATGCCGGGAACACCTTCTCGGGTCTGACGTTCGCTTCGCTGGGCGGGCCCTCGACGATCTTCACGAATCCCGCGTCCGGCCAGCTGCTCGTGAACACGAGCTCGGTGGGCGGCACCGCGTCGATTACTTCGGCGGGCGATCTGCGCGTCGGCGGAGTCTTCACGACCGGCACGAGCCTCTCGCTTCAGGCGGGAAGCGATGGTTCGGGAAATCTGACCTTTGCGGCGGGCTCGGGCTTGCGGGCCGACACGATCGCCCTCCGCGCGGGTGATGGGCCGGGCGGCGCATCGGCTGCGACGATTGACGCTGGTACCAACGCGCCCACGATCGCCAATGGCGCGGGTACCGCCAATCCGACTTCGCTTTCGCTGCGGGCCGATGGCGCGATCGACAGCGCCCAGATCCCGGCGGCGGCCCAGTTCAACGCTGGGAACACGACCGGGCTGACCTACACGATCCTCTCGGATCAGGGCGCGGTGACCGTCGCGGACGGGACCAAGCTGGCGGCGGCGGTGCTCTCGATCAACGGCAGCGCGGTCAACATCTCCGACAATGTCAGCGTCCGGTCCTTCACGACCTCGTCGCCTGTCGTGCTCTCGGGGAACACCGAGCTGGCTTCGACGCAGGCGAACCTCACGCTCGGCTCGACGCTCGCGATCGGCTCGGGGAACGTCACGCTCACGTCGGATGAAGTCGACCTGGGTGGGAACGTCTCGGGCGCCGGAAGCCTCACGATCAGGCCCTTCACGTCCAGCGTGGGCGTGGCCCTGGGCGGGACCGAGACGCCGGGAAGGCTGGACCTGACCGCGGCCGAGCTCGCGAGGCTCCAGGCGGGTCTGGCGGCGCTCACGCTCGGCAACTCTAGCGGCACCGGCACGCTCTTGACGCTCTCCGACACGAGCTTCAAGGCGCCGACCACGTTCCGCGGGCCGGGCGGCATCACGCTCTCGGCCAATGTCCGGAGCCAGGGGTTCAAGCTCACCTTCGCCAATCCCGTCAGGCTGACGATCGACACGCAGGTCGCCAGCAACGACAACGGCGTGCTGACCGGCGCGGACATCGAGTTCCTGGACACCATCGACGCGCAGGCTGCGGGCGTGCAGGCCCTGGCGATCTTCCCGGGCAGCACGGGCGTGGCCAGACTCGGCGGTCCGGCGTTCGACAAGCCCGTGGGCGGGCTCGCGGCGATCAAGTCGATGAGCATCTCGGGCGGCGGCCTGGCGATCGGCGCGGTCAGCTCGACGGGCTTCCAGGATTACATCGGCCCCGCGGATGTCCGCGGCAATCTGACGTCGCAGTTCTCGTCCATTCGTCTGGCTTCCCCGGTGACGACGACCGGCAGCCGGATTTTCTCGGCGGCGACCACGTACGCCCATCAGAGCGGGCTCACCGCGGGTGGAAATCTCTCGATCAGCGCGGGTTCTGACGCGACCTTCGGTGGCACCACCGCGGTGACTGGCTCGCTCTCGGCGATCGTGACGGGAAACCTGACCGCGACCGGCGCGACCACGTCTACCGGCACGATGAGCCTGACCTCGGGAGGCAACATCGCGGTCACGAGCCTGGGCGCGGGTTCTTCGCTCGGCGTCACGAGCGTCGGGAGCACGACCGCGACAGGCAACGCGACCTCGACCGGAACGATCAACATCAATGCGGGGACGACCCTCGCGATGGCGGGCGTCAACGCGGGCACCGGGTTGACGGCCCAGGCGACGGGGAGCGCGACGTTCTCGGGGCCGGTGGCTGCGGGAACGTTCGGAAACATCGATGCTGCGTCGATCCTGGCTTCGGGCACGGTTTCCTCGGGCACGACGCTCTCGCTCTCGGGCGACACGACGGTTCAGGTCAACCAAGGCGTGACCACCGGCGGCACGACGAGCATCACCGCTCCGACGTCGGCGACCTTCGCGGCGATCAACTCGGGCGGTAGCCTGACGTTCAACTCGGGCGTGACGAGTGTGTCCGGCGCGATCCAGTCGACCGGGCCGATCCAGTTCACCGTCAGCTCCCTCTCGACCGCGGGAATCACCGGACAGTCCTCGCTGGTTGCGAATGCAACCGGACCGATCACCATCGGCGGCAACACGACGCTCACCGGCACCGGCGCGTTGACCGCGGGCAGCACGATCACGCTCGCGGGATTCGCGGCTGGGCCTGGCCTCACGATGGCGGCGCCGGGTCTGGTGCGCTTCAACGGCGCGGTCAGCTCCACCGGGGCGCTGGGGGCCAATGTCGGGAGCCTGGTGGCCAACTCGACGATCGGCTCGGGCACGACCCTCGGCATCACCTCCGCTGGTGCGGTCGATCTGAACGGCGCGGTCAACGCGGGGTCGACGTTGAACATCTCCGGGACGTCGATCGACGCTGCGGGGACGCTGAGCTCGGTGGGGTCCACGACGCTCGATTCTTCGGGTCGGATGTCGCTGGCGGCCATCAACGCCGGGGCGGCCACGAGTTTGACGGCGGTCGGGCCGATTTCCTATACGTCGCTGACCTCGGGAGGAAATCTCGCGGCGTCCGGGGCGGGCATCATCGGGACGCTCACGACCAACGTCACGGGCGCCGCGACGATGAACTCCACCGCGGCCCTGTCGCTTGGTGGGGCGTTCTCTTCGACCGGCCTCGCGAGCCTCACGTCGGGCACGAATATGTCCTTGGCTTCGGTGACCTCCGGAGGCACCACGGGGCTCAGCGCTGGCGGCACGCTCTCGTACGCCTCCGTTCAGTCCGCGGGGAATCTGAACGCGACGGGCGTCGGAATCACCGGGACCTCGACGACCAATGTCACGGGCGGCTCCGCGACGATCCACTCGACCGCGGGTCTGACCCTCGGCGGCGGACTCTCGGCCTCCACCGGCGCAACCCTGACCTCCACCGGCGCGATGACGCTGACCTCGGTGAACTCGGGCGGAGCAACAGGCCTCACCGCGGGCGGCACGCTGTCGTATACCTCGCTGATCTCGGGAGGCAATCTCAACGCCTCCGGCGCGGGGATCACGGGGACGTCCACGACCAACGTCACCGCCGGTTCGGCGACGATGAACTCGTCCGCTGGGCTCACGCTGGGCGGCGCGCTCACGACCACGGGCACGACGAGCCTGACTTCCGCCGGTCCGATGTCGCTGGCCTCGGTGAACTCGGGCGGCGCAACGGGGCTTGCCGCGGGCGGAGCGTTGTCGTACACGTCGCTCACCTCGGGCGGCAATCTCAACGCGTCGGGCGCGGGGATCACGGGAACGGGCGCAACCAACCTCACCGGGAGCGCGACGTACAACTCGGGCGCAGCCCTGTCGCTTGCGGGAGATCTCGCGGCCTCGGGCCCGGTGTCTCTCACGAGCACGCTCGGCGCCACGCTCGCGGGCGTCTCCGCTGGGTCCGGCTTCAACGCCACGACCGGCGGCTTCTCGGCGGGCGCGATCACGACGACAGGCCCTGCGACGATCGACTCGGGAGCGGGCGTGACGTTGACCGGCACGCTCTCTGCGGGAGGGGCCGTCACGATTGCAAGTGATGGATCGTCCTCGCTGCGTGCGATCACCACGCCCTCGTCGATCGCGCTCAACTCGGGGAACGATCTGACGCTGCTGGGCGCGCTCAACTCGGGCTCGACGATCAGCGCGCTGGCCAATGGCGCGGTCGCGATCGGCGCATCGGCCAAGGCGCCGACCTCGATCAGCTTCCGATCCGGGGAAGACGGCACCGGAGATCTGACCTTCACCGCGGGCGGCCTCACCATCGATACGCCCACGCTCACGCTCCGCGCGGGCGATGGCCCGGGGGGCGTGAAGACCGCGTTCGTGAACGCGCTGGCGGGCTCGCCCTCGTTCCGTGGATTCGCGGGTGCGGGGACTTCGCCCACGTCGTTCACGCACCAGCAGGACGCCTCCATCGTCGATGCGCAGACCGCAGCGGGATCGCAGTTCGCGGGCGGATTGGGCTCGGTGCAGTACCGGCTCATCTCCGATGATGGCTCGATCACGATCGCCGACCCGTCAAAGTTCCTGGGCACGGACCTGACGGTCCGCAGCGCTGCCGGATTCTCCGCGGTGCCCTTCGCGCCCGCCAAGCTCACGATCGAGGGCCCGCTCTCCTCGGGCAACCAGACGATCGACATCGGTGCGGGAACGCTGACGCTTTCAGACGCCCTGACGCTTGGCGCCTCGGATCTGACGATCTACGCCGACGAGATCAACATCCTCGCGCCCATCTCGGGATCGGGAACGCTGACCCTCGGGCCCGGGACGCTGGCACGCCCGGTGCTGCTCGCGGGCGCGACCGACTCGGGCTCGGGACGCCTGGACCTCACCGCGGGCGAACTCGACTTCCTGCTCGACGGATTCGCTGCCATCGTCGTCGGTCGTTCCAACTCGACCGGCACGCTCGGCTTTGCAGCTCCCCGTACCTTCAGCGATCCGATGGTCTTCCGAGCTGCGGGCGTGATCACCGCGGACCGGGCGCTGACCGGCATTGGCGACGGCGCGTTCCGGTTCGAGTCGACCCAGCCCGTCCGACTCGGCACGACGATCACCACGCAAGGTCAGGACGTCGCGTTCGCGGCCCCCGTCCGGCTGACGGGTGATACGTCCCTGAGCGTCAATGGCGGCGATGTCGGGTTCGACCAGGCCCTCGATGCGGTCTCCGACGGCGTCGGCAACCTGCAGATCTCCACCGGCAGCGGCCAGACCGCGTTCCTCGCCCCCGTCGGTTCGACCTTCCGCCCGAACTCCATCAATGTGCCGGGCGAGGTCAACGCCGGCTCGATGCGGGTGGTGGATGGTCTGACGCTCGGCGATCTCTCGCTCAACGCCAATGCGGTGTACGCGGGACGCACGCTCACGTTTGCCTCGGTGCGGGCGCCGGGTTCGTCGTCTTCCTTCCGCGCCACGCCGACGGGCGCCGGCGCGAGCGTGAACTTCCCGGGCGGCATCGGCGCGCCGGGCCAGACGCCCACGTCCATCACGGTCGACGCCGGCGGCACCGCCCAGCTCTTTGGCGCGATCCGCGCGGGCGGTCCGGTGCTCTTCTCAAGCCCCGCAAACTTCCACGATGGCACGTCCATCGACGCGAGCAACGCTGCGGTGACGTTCGCGCAGGCGCTGACCGGCGAAGGAAACCTCACGGTCAACGCGGGAACCGGCCCGACGAACTTCCAGGGCGTCACGACGACCAACCCCAACGGTGCGTCGCTCACGCTACTCTCGGCGGGCCTGACGACCTTCAACGCGCCCACGAGTCTGGCTTCGGGTGTCTTCGCGGCGGGTCCGGTGCGGATCGCGGGCAACATGACGATCACCGGGGCCGATGCGCCCACGACCTTCAACAACTCGGTCGAGCTGGCGGGCGTCGGGCTTGAGTCCGCTGGCGATATCACGCTCGGCTTCTCCAGCGTCCACACGCTCAATCCCTCCGGCGATTCGACGGTCCGCAGCACGGGCGGAAATGTGCGCGTCCCGGCCCTCATCGACGGGCCCGGAGCGCTCACGCTCAAGGCCAACCTCGGCGCGGTCACGCTCGAGCAGGCGCTCGGATCAAACGTCGCGCCGGCATCGCTGAACGTCTCCGCGAGCCAGATCGCGATGCAGGGTGCTCGCACCGTGGGGTTCATGCTCATCCAGGGGCCCACGACCCTCAACGGCAATCTGACCACCTCGGGCGCGCCGATCACGATCAACCAGCCCGTCATTCTGGCGACGGACGTCACCATCGATTCCACCGCGGGCGGGGCTGCCTCGGGCGCGAGCATCACGATCGCGGGCAGTGTCGATTCCGACGCGGTCGCGCCGCGTGGACTCTCGGTGGTCGCGGGATCGGGCGTTGGCGATCTGCAGCAGGGCGTGGGCCAGGGCCGGGCGCTTTCGGGTCTCACGGTGGCCGCGAGTTCCTACGACCTCCCGGCGGTACGCACGACCGGGCCGCAGTCCCACCTGGGCGTCAAGAGGCTCCACGGCGATCTGTCGGTCATCAACGCGGGTTCGATCACGCTCGGCGACACGACGACCCTGGTCTCGAACGTCGCGTTGATCACGCCTGGAGCCGCGACGGATCTGGTGCGGGTCACCGGCACGCTGGACGATTCCGCGGTCGGCGTCCATACGTTGAGCGTGAACGCCGGGGCGAGCCAGGCGCTGTTCGAGGGCAACGTCGGCACGATCACCGCGCCGCGCAACGTGTCCGTGGTCGCGGGCGTCACGCAGTTCAATAAGCTCACGCAGACCGATTCGTTCAACATCACGGGCCCGGTGTCGATCCTGGATGACATGACGAGTCTGGCCGGGGACATGACCTTCGGCGCCCCGGTCACGATCGCCAGGGATCTGACGCTCAAGGCTCAGAACATCACCTTCAACGACATCGTGAGCGGCGATTCGGGCCCGATTCTGCACGACGTCGTGCTGGATGCGCCGGGTCTCACGAGCCTCAACGCGGACTTCGGCGCGCTGCGCCCCTTCCAGAGTGTCCGCATGATCGGCGGCGGCTCGACCCGGATCGCGGGATCACGCGTCACCGCGGTCGGCGAGCAGACGTACGACGAGCCTGTGGTCCTGGCGGCCGACACGCACATCGCGGGGTCTTCGCTGCGGTTCAACAGCACCATCGACTCCGATGGCACGCCCCGGAGTCTGAATCTGGACACGGATCAGGCCGGAACCGCGACGCTCGGCGGCAACATCGGGAGCATTTCCAAACTCGCGTCGCTCCGGATCGGGGCCGCGCCGCTCTCGGCGCCCGGCCGCTTCACGAGCCTGGGCAATCCGCTGGAGAACAACGCGGGGACCATCCTCGGCGGCAATGTGTCGACCACCGGGGACATCACCATCGGCGGGCCGCTCACGCTGACGAGCGACGCGGTGGTGCGTTCGGACAATGGCGATGTGCTCTTCCGCTCGAGCGTGAACTCGGATGCAACGCCGAGATCGCTGGCGGTGCTGACCAACCGGGACACCACCGGCACGCAGCCCACGCTCCCCCTGATCAAGTTCAACGGGCCGGTGGGCCAGTCCAGCCCGCTCGCGAATCTCTGGCTGAACTATCTCCCCGCGGCCTTCAATGGCGGGACGCTCATCGACGGGCGCGAGCAGGTGCCCGCGGTCTCCACGGTCCTGTTGGCCAACCAGCTCGACGCGGACGGCAATCTTCCCGCCAGCGCGAACACCTCGACGACGCTGCCGGTGACGGTGGCGGGCGACATCATTTTCGGGCACCGCGAGAAGCTGCTCTCGATCGGGACCGCCAACCTGACCGCGACCACCGGCAAGATCGCGGTGGGCGACATCACGACCATGGCCGACGCCAACCTCGTTGCGGGCTCCGCGATCGAGTTCCGCCTCCGCGAGGTGGGAAGCGTGCTGGACGTGGTGGGGGTGTCCGTGCCCGACCTGGGCTTGGACTTCGTCTCCGCGGGCGTCATCAACTTCTCGCGCCCGCCCTCCCTCACCGACGCCGGCCCCGAGCCGACGTTCGCGAACCCGACGGGCGAGCGTGGCGACAACTCGTCCGGTTACGCCTTCCGCATCTTCACGGGCGGGATCGACATGACGCGCCTGGCCCCGCCCAACTCCAGCGCCGCCAAGATCCTGGATCTGCGCTCCTTGGGGCCGTCGGACACCAACGTCGCGCAGGCGATCGCGGGCGCGATCCCGACCAGCGACACTGGCAGCGTGACCACCGAGGTCACGGTGGGCGCGGGCCTTCGCGATCAGCTCGCCGAGATCGGCATCTTCGTGAAGGACCTGCTCCCCGAAGACGTGCTGCAGATGCTCGCGGGAAGGGCGCTGTACAACGACGTGCCGAGCTCCGGTCAGCGCTCCCTGACCGCCGGCGGCAATCCGTTCGCCGATCCGACCCTGGGCGAGTACCGCGTGAGCGTGAATCGCCTCCCCACGCGTTCGGTCGTGGACGTCCTCTCGGCGTATCAGGCTCTGGCGTACCGGATCACCAAGGACGATGCGGGCAAGATCGTCCGCGAGGATCTGCGCCCCGCGATCCGCGACCAGCTTCTCGAAGCGTGGCGCGCGTTCGCGCAGGCCGAGTCCGGCGGCAAGCGCATCCGCCTGGATGCACGCAAGTTCCGCGTCTATCTGGAGTCGCGCGGCTCGGAGCGGACCGAGGCGGAGTTCCAGTCGCTGGCGACGCTCGAGCAGATCAAGGAGATCCTGGCCCGTCTCCGCGCCATGGGTCTCTCCCCGGTCGAATACCAGATCTCGCGCAACGCGATTCTGGCGGGCATCGCGCCCGATCAGATCGGCACCGCAGCCCTGGGCGACGCGGCCGAGTACGACACGTCCTCGAACGCGGTTTCGGCGAACATCGGGCCCCAGTCGTCGCCCGGCGCAAGCCCCGAAGACGCCCCCAAGTCCGATGATCAGGCAACGCCTGAGTCCAAGCCCCAGCCCACCTCGGAACCCAACTCGGAACCCAAATCGGAGCCCAAGGCCGATCTTGAGCCCGCGGGTGCTGATGCGCCCAAAGGCTTCTGATCGGGCACTACACTCCGGGCATGGCCAAGCGATCCAGCGCGAAGAAGTCCGCAAAGCCCCTCGTCGGCGTGATCATGGGATCGCGGAACGATTGGGAGACGATGCGTCACGCGACCGAGATGCTCGAGGAGCTCGGCGTCCCCTTTGAGGCCAGCGTCGTCAGCGCGCATCGCACGCCCGACTGGCTCATGGAGTACGCGGGAAGCGCCGAGGCCCGAGGGCTTCGCGTCATCATCGCGGGCGCGGGCGGTGCGGCTCATCTTCCAGGCATGGCCGCGAGCAAGACCAACCTTCCCGTGCTGGGCGTTCCGGTGGAGAGCTCCATCCTCCACGGCGTGGACTCGCTGCTGTCCATCGTGCAGATGCCCGCGGGCGTTCCCGTCGCGACCCTTGCGATCGGGAAGGCCGGCGCGACCAACGCGGGAATCCTGGCGGCATCCATCCTCGCGGCGGATTATCCCGCGATCGCCGACAAGCTCAGGGCGTTCCGCGCGGCCCAGACGCGCAAGGTGCTCGAGAATCGCACGCTTCCCTGAGGCCCGCCTCGGAGACGACCATGCTCATCGGCATCTTCGGCGGCGGACAGCTCGGGCGGATGATGGCGCTGGCCGCGTACCCCTTGGGGATCCGCTGCCGGTTCCTTGATCCTGCGCCCGATTCTCCCGCGGGCCAGGTGGGAGAGCTCGTCGTTGGCGCGTACGACGATCCCGCGGCCCTCGCGAAGTTCGCCAAGGGTCTTGATCGCGTGACGTTCGAGTTCGAGAACGTCCCCGAGGCGTCGTTGGCGTACTTCAAGAAGGCCGGTGTGCCGGTGGCGCCGGGGCCCGCGTGCCTCCGCACCGGGCAGGACCGTCTGGCCGAGAAGAATCTCTTTGCGGACCTCCGCATTCCCACCGCGCCCTTCGCGGCAGCGGACTCGCGCGAGTCGCTCGTCAAAGCGGTGGGGGAGGTCGGACTGCCCTGCGTCGTCAAGACGCGCCGTCTCGGATACGACGGCAAGGGTCAGGCGGTGCTGCGCTCGGCTGCGGACATCGATCCGGCCTGGGCCAGACTCGGCGACGCAGCAGGGAAGGTCGGCCTGATCGTCGAGGCGTTCGTCCGCTTCGAGCGCGAAGTGTCGATCGTCGCGGCGCGGTCCGCATCGGGCGAGCACGCCTTCTATCCGCTGACGGAAAACGTCCACGCGATCGAGCCTGCTGCTGGCGGCGGGATTCTCAGGCTCTCCCGCGCCCCAGCGCCGGGCGCGACGCCCGAAGTGGAGCGAACCGCCCGCGCGTCAATCGCAGCGGTGCTCGACAAGCTCGAGTACGTCGGCGTCCTGGCGATCGAGTTCTTCCTGGCCCGTGATGCGTCGGGACACCTGAGCCTGATCGCCAACGAGACCGCGCCCCGGGTCCACAACTCCGGGCATTGGACCATGGATGCGGGCGTGACGAGCCAGTTCGAGAACCACATCCGCGCGGTCGCGGGCCTCCCGCTCGGATCCACGAGCATGCATGGCTGTGCCGCGATGCTCAATCTCATCGGCTCGACGCCTCCGATCGAGAAGCTCCTGCGGGTCCCGGGCGCCCGCGTGCATCTCTACGGCAAGGACCCAAGGCCGGGCCGCAAGCTCGGGCATGTGAACCTCGCGGGTCCGAGCTGGGAAGCCATCGATCCCGCGCTGCGGGAGCTGACCGAGCTCATCGCTCCGGACGCGTGAGCCCGGACCGGGCACGACAAGCGCAGACAGATCGGGAGAACAGATTCGATCGGCTTGTGTCCAACCGACGCGCGTGTTGGATCAGTGCTTGTCGCGATGCCGCCGGTCGTCAAAGCCGTCGGTTGAGCGCTCCGAGCAGCTGAGCCCAGACGTCGTCGGGGCTCTTGCTCGCGTCAAGGAGGATGTGACGGGACGGGTCGTCCTTGGCCTGATCCAGATAGCCCTGGCGGACCTTGCGGTGGAAGTCGAGGCCCCGGCTCTCGATGCGGTCAAGCTCCGCCCGGCCGCTCGCCAGGAGCGGGTTCATGCGCTGGGCAGCGGTGTGCTCGTCCACATCGAAGATCACGATGAGATCGGGCATCATGCCGCCGGTGGCGACCGAGGCGACCGCTCGGATCTCGTCGATGGGAAGCCCGCCCGCGGCGCCCTGATACGCCAGCGTGGATGAGACGAAGCGGTCGGCGACGACCAGCTGTCTCTGGGCCAGGGCGGGCTTGATGCGCTGTTCAACGAGTTGGGCCCGCGAGGCCATATACAGCAGCATCTCGCAGCGGAGCGACATGTCCGCGTGGGCGTGGTCGAGGAGGATGGTGCGCACGCGCTCGCCGACCGCGGTGCCGCCGGGCTCGCGGACTTCGCACACCGGCACATCGCGGTCCTTGCACAGCGTCAGGAAGCGGCGCAGCTGGGTGCTCTTGCCGGAGCCGTCGGGCCCCTCGAAGGCGATGAACTTGCCCAGAAGGCGGGGGATGAATGCAAAGGGATCGGACACGCTGGGAGCGTACTCGCCTTGCGCTGCAGTGTCAGCCTGTCCTGATCGTGTTTACTTCTTGTCGGCCGCGCCTGGCTTGGCGGGCTCGGACTTGGCGGGTTCGGACTTGGCGGGCTCTGGCCTGACGGGCTCGGACTTGGCCGCGTCGGTCTTCGCTGCATCAGGCTTGGCGTCTTCCGTCTTGGCAGCGTCCGGCTTTGCCGGCTCGCCCGCGGCGGGCGCCGCGACCGGCGGCTGCGCCTTCTCCGCTTCCGCTGCCTTGGCGTCGGCGTCCTGCGGGATCTGTCCCGCAAGCTCCTTGGCCCGCTTGATCAGCTCGTCCTCCGCCTGGCGGGGATCGCCCTGCAACTCCTTGGCGGGCTCGAGCGTGAAGTGCCACTTGATGATCGTCTCGTTGGTCCCCGGGAGCGCCTCGGCGATCAGGTCAGGTCCGGGATATTCGTAGAACGGCGCTTCGGCCTTGCGCTTGGTGGCCAGAGGCTCATACCCAGCCTTGCGCAGCCGCACGTCGTAGGTCCCGAAGTACCGGAAGTCCGCCTCGGTCGGCGTGGTGCCGATCTCGACATCGTTGAGCCACACCGTCGCGCCGGGTGGATCCGACGTGACCTGGATGCGACGCTCGATGCACCCGCCCAGAAGTGAAGCTGAGGCGAGGCCCGCCAGAGCGAGCTTGGCCAACATGCGCTTGTGAGGGGCTGCTTGAGGCGTCTTCATCGGCCCAGAGGATACCGCGCCGGACGCGGGCGGTCTTACGTGCCCGATCGGGACTGCTCGCGACCGCCAGCTTCGATCCGGCCGACGGTGGCGCTCTCGGGGGTCGCCCGGCGGTGCCAGTCCGGGGGCTGATCGAACTCGTCCCCGCGGAAGAGCGAGCCCAGGTACACGCGCCGGACCATCTCATCGTTGATGAGCTGCTTGGGCGTGCCCTCGGCGAACTTCTTGCCCGAGTCGATGATGTAGGCCCGGTCGCACACCCGCAAGGTCTGTTGGACGTTGTGGTCCGTGATCAGGAAAGCCACGCCCGCGCCCGCGACTTTGTTCTTGGGATCACGCAGGCGGTGCAGCTCCTGCTGGAGCTGTTCGACCGCGATCGGGTCCACGCCGCTGAACGGCTCATCGAGCAGGATCAGCTTGGGATTGGTCACCAGCGCGCGGGCGATTTCGAGCTTGCGGCGTTCGCCGCCCGAGCACGTGCGGGCCAGGTGCTTGGCCTTGTGCGTCAGGCTGAACTGGTCCAGAAGCTCCGCGGCCCGGCGCTTGCGGTCCGAGCGCGTCAGGGGGAGCGTTTCCAGAATCGCCAGCAGGTTCTGCTCGACGGTCATCCGCTGGAAGCAGCTCGGCTCCTGGCTCAGGTAGCCCATGCCAAGCCTGGCCCGGCGGTACATGGGGAGCCCGGTGAGCTCCTTGCCATCGAAGAAGACCCGACCGCCGTCGGCGTCGATCATCCCGATGGTCATGCGGAAGCTGGTGGTCTTGCCCGCGCCGTTGCGGCCCAGGAGCCCGACGATCTCCGAACGCTCCACGTGGAACGACACGTCGTCGACGACGACCCGGCCGTTGTAGCTTTTGCGGAGTTGGACAGCGTCGAGCAGCGGCAAGCGAGTCCAGAGTGTACGCGCCAGCCAAGCCCGATCCGAACCCGATGCGAAAGAATCTGGCGTCTGTTTGGGTCGGTGAACGGCCGGCTCAGTGGAGCAGGCGGATGGTCATCGGATAGCGGTAGAACCGCCCGTGGTGAGCCGCGGAAGCGGCCTGGATCATCCCGACCAGACCGAGCACCACCACGCCAATTCCCACGACGACCACCAGGGGGATGCAGATCACCGTCGCGGCCAGCGGAGCGCACGCGAGCGAGTAGATCAGCAGCGAGATCTGAAAGTTCAGGGCTTCCCGGCCGTGGTCGTCCACGAACACGGATTGCTCCCGCTTCATGAGCCACATGATCAGGCAGGGGATGATCGGGATGCCCAGAAGGGCGGCCAGCAGCGAGAGGTGCAGGAACGTCGAATAGGTGCGCTCCCATTCCGCCAGGCCTGTGACCGCCGGACTGGCGGGCCTGGGGCCGACCCCCATGGGGTCATATGGAGCGTTGACGTTCATGGGCGCGAGTCCTCCGGGATCTGGTCCAGGCGTTCTTTCGGGAGAGTCCGATCAGGGTTTCATCCGATTCTCGGCTCGTCCGGTCATCATCGGCCGACCCGATAAGCAAACGTTACGGGTGGTGCCGACGGCGTGGACCGAGGCCCGGCGCGCGGTCATACCACCCTCGGGCTTTGGGCAACCGCTGCGTTTTCCGATGCTTATGCCAACGTGGCGATGCGTGTGATCTATCTGACCCGGCCGACCACGGACCCCGGTGTGGCGGTCCTGGTGCATGATGCGGCGACCGCTCTGGCGCGGATCGCGGACGTGTACTCCTACGGACCGGGCTCCCCGGGCTTTGATCCCAAGGACACGATCGAGAACATCGTGAACAAGGCCCGTCCCGCTCTGGGGGGCACGCCGCACTGGATCATCGCGGGCCACACCTGGCTCGGCGACGATGATGGCAAGCCGCCTTCGGATTGCCCCCGGATCGAACTCTCGCGCACCGGCGGGATCCCGGTCGCGGTGATCCTCCACAACGAGCACGCGGCCCTGGGGCCCAAGCTCGACTTCGTGCGTGATGCGGGCGTCGAAGTGGCGTTCACGCACCACCACGAGGCCGAGGTGTTTGCACGCCGCACCGGTGTGCCCTTCTACTTCTGGCCCGCGGGCGTGAACCCGCTGCGTTTCAAGCCTGGCGATGGCCTGAAGTCCTGCGAGCTCGGATTCCTGGCCGATCTGGAGCGAGACTTCGATCTGGTCCGCAACGGGATGACGGGCCAGCTCATCCGCGAGCTTTTCAAGTGCGTGTGCGATGTGCCGGTGAAGCCCGCAAGGCCTTATCGCGCGCTGCCCATCGCGTGGGCGGTGCGTCCCGCCGACCGCATCGGCCGCACGGTGGCACGCTTCTACAAGCAGCAGTACGAACTCGACGAGGATCAGCGGGCCGAGTTCATCCGGCGCTGCCGGATCATGGTCGTGCCCCGTGGTCGGGCCGATCTGATCAATCCGCTGATCCTGGAGGCTCTGGCCAGCAAGACCCTCGTCCTGGCCGAGCGCAATCCGGGCCACAACCTGGTCTTCCCGGAGTCCTCGCTGATGGAGTTCTCCTCCATCCCCGAGTTCCGCGAGCAGCTCCGCGGCGCCATGGTGCAGGTCGAGTACCAGCGCATGGTGTCGCGTGCCTACGAGGACGTGCACGAGAAGCACATCTGGTCGGCGCGGGTGAAGCAGCTCCTGGGCATCCTCAAGAACATGCGGCGGATGAACGAGGCCGCCTGAGCCTCTCGAAGGCCTGCTTTTCCGGCCGATAACCACCAACCAAGGCCCTTCACGCGGTTATGAGGCGATCCCGCTCCCAAGCGGGCCGATAGCCCTTTGCGGATCCCGGCGTTCTGGCTCCGGACCGATGAGGGCACTCGCATGAGACTGGTCGACCAAGGCGTGGCATCGCTCCCGGATGAACGGCGCGTCTTCCCGCGCTTTGACATCAGCCGGCCCTGCAAGGTGTATCACCCCGCCTCGGGCCGCTTCATCGCGGGACGCACGCGGAATCTCTCCGCGGGCGGCGCCCTGGTGGAGATCGACACCCCGCGCGACTTCACGCCCGGGGACACGCTCGAACTGGCGATCGCCTGGACCCGCCGTGCGGTTCTTCCCGCCGATGCGCTGGTTGAGGCCAAGGTTGTGCGCACGGTCGCGTCCCTCGCGCTGCCCGACGGCACGGTCCGCCGCATTCTGGGCATCGCGTTCGCGCAGGCCGAGCCCATCGCCCGCGAACTGGTGGAAGCCGCCTGATCAAGGCCGAGATCGCTAGGCTTTGCCCATGCGGGGATGGTTCCGGCGGGTTTTCAAAGGCGGCTCCGGGCCGGGTGATGGTGGGGGAGACGCCCCGCGCCCCGATCCGAACGACCGCTGGTGGCATCAGGACTTCCCCGACTGGGCCCTGGCGATGAAGACGCCCGAGCGCTTCACGCTGTTCATGGACGCGGTGGAGCGCTACTTCGTCCGTCGCAAGCTGACCGCGCGGATCAGCCCCGAGGGCTATCTCGAGCTTCCCGAGAACTCGCCGCTGCCCGGACGCTTCGGCCTGACCAACCTGCTGCAGTCCTGCGCGATGCAGGAGCAGGACGAGTGGAATGGGCAGGTGGCGGCCCACTTCGACACGCTCGCCCGATCGCACGCCCAGCGCGGGAAGTTTGATGCGCAGATCAAGGACTGGGCCTTCTCGGGCCCCCGACTGCGTGTGCGTCTTTGGGATGCCGAGGACCTGCCGCCGCTGCGCGGGGCGGTGCTCGCGCAGGACATCCCGGGCCTGGTCAGCGCTCTCGTCGTCGACCTTCCCGAGGAGATCCGCAGCGTCAGCGTCGAAGAGCGTGCGGGTTGGGGGCTTTCGGATCGCGAAGTCTTCAGGCTCGCCCGCGACAACGTGCTCAAGGAAGTCCAGCCGGAAGCCAAGCCCCTGGATCCCGACCGGCCCAACGGCCTGCTCATTGTCGAGGCCGACTCGTTCTACACCGCATCGGCGGCGCTCGACGCGGAGATGGTGCCCGGACTGATCGGCCAGCACGGCGTCTTTCTCTCCATGCCGGTCCGGCATGGGTTGCTCGCGTGGCGCTTCGACGAGTTCGATGACATTCAGGGCGTCGGCCCCCTGGTCAGGGCCACCCGCAGGCTGTTCGATGACGGACCCGGATCGCTGTCCTCCCGAGTCTGGTGGCTGCGCGGCGGATCGTGCTACGAGGTCGGCTACGAGTCGAGCCCCGAACACGTGGCGGTCATCCCCCCACCAGAACTCATCGAGTACCTGCGGCATCTCGCGGAAGATCAGGATCCGTGATGCTGGGAAGGATCCGCGGGGATCCTGCTGCAGCACGGATTCAATCGGATCGACGCCCTTTCCCGGAAATTGCCTGTTCCCGGGGCTCCGGATCACTAGTCTCAGGGCATGACCGGACGATCCCAGAAGCCTGTTCACGCCCTCAAGTTTGGCTGTACTGTCGCGATCTCGACGCTTGGGATTGTCCTCAGCGCTGGATCAGCGCAGGCGCAGACCCAGCCCGACGTGCTCGACGACGTCTTTTATCAGTTCATGCCCATCTCCTGGCGCGACTCGACGGTCGCGTCTGACACCACGCGTGACACGATCAGCGGCGTTGACCGGCGCTTCGGCGACTTCGTGGGCATGACCGACAGCCTGGACTACCTCCAGCAGCTCGGTGTGACCGCGGTGTGGATCAACCCGATCTTCCCCAGCCCCGCGTACCACGGCTACCAGCACGGCGCGATCGATCAGGTCAACTCGCGCTTCGGGACCGAGGCCGAGTTCCTCGCGTTCGTCGCGGCGGCCAAGGCCAAGGGCATCAAGGTCTATCTTGACCTGGTGTGCTATGGGATCAGCCAGTCCACCACGTACTACACGAGCTCGTACAACAACCCCGCGAGCATCTACGACTCGTGGATGGCGTACACCAACGCGTCCAACACCACCTTCCTGGGCAGTTCGTACAACACATGGAACGGCGCCGCGGTGGGATTCATCCACTGGGACCTGCGGAATCCCGCTACCCGCGACACGGTGATCGGTTGGTGCAAGCACTGGCTCGATCCCAACAACGACGGCAATCCCGCCGACGGCGTCGCGGGCTTCAGGCTCGATCACTCCTGGGTTCGCTACAACCAGGGCCCCGACGGCTGGGGTTACAACCTTGATGACTTCTGGACGCCCTGGAAGGCCGGACTCCGCTCCGTCAATCCGTCGGTGTTCACGTTCGTCGAGCAGGCCGACTGGGGCGCCTACGGCAACGAGTTCAGCGCGCCGGGTTCGGCCTCCCAGCCCGCCGGTCCTCACGATGCAGCCTTCACCAAGCCTTTCGAGTTTGCGGCACGTGATGCGCTGGCAAATGCCAACGCGTCGAGCCTCTACTCGTCCATGGCGACCACGGCGCTGCGCGATCCGGGTGGAATGAACAGCGCGGGCACGTTCCTTGGAATCATCGGCGATCACGATGTTGATCGCCTCGCGAGCGTCATCGGCGCAAGCACGTCGGGAACGATCAGCAAGGCCAAAGCGGCCGCCGCGGTGCTCATGCTCCAGCCCTTCCCGCCGATCATCTACTACGGCGACGAGCTGGCGATGCTCGGCACCAAGGGCAACTTTGGCTCTGATGCCAACGACATCCCGATGCGCGAGCCCATGAAGTGGACCGCGTCGGAGACCGGCACGGGCATGACGCGCTACTGGACGCTTAATACCCAGGCCTACAACGCGCGATTCTCTCAGAACAATGACGGACGCAGCGTCGCCGAGCAGACGGGCGTCTCGGGGTCGGTGCTGGAGACCTACCGGGCATTGATCACGCTCCGCCGGAACAACATCGCGCTGCGGCGCGGAACCTACACCCCCGTGACCGCTTCCAGTGCTGCGGTCTGGGCGTTCCACAAGAACCATCTGGGCCAGAAGCTCGTGGTTGCGATCAACCTCTCGGGCTCCTCGGTCACGACCGGCCTGAATCTCTCGGCCCTGTCCCCGGGCGGAGCGGGTTCGTCGGTCACGGATGTCGTGACTTCGGCGTCGGCCACCACGCTCACCGAGGCCAACAAGGCGAGCTATTCGATCACGATCCCCGCGTACAGCTACCGCGTGCTCTCGACCGCTGCGCCGATCGCTGCCGCGACCGCGCCGCGTGTGGACGGGCTCGATGTGGATGCGGCGCTGGGCATGCCCGACGATCCGGCGGGTCAGTCCCTCGCGATCCAGAGCAATCCGACCAGCGCCTGCGACAATGCCAGCGAGCTCGATCAGCTCTTTGCACGCGGCAGCAAGGAAGGCGTGTTCATCGGCATCACGGGCAACATCGACTACGACGCGACAGGCCTGGCGCTGTTCATCGACTCGGTCTCGGGGGGCCAGAACGTGCTGAACACCTCGGCGCTGGCCTCGCCTCCCGCGGGCCTCCCCGATCTTGGCGGCACGCGCTTCGATGCGGGCTTCGCCCCCGACCGGGGGTTCTTCATCAACGCCTCCGGCGCAAACCTCTATGTCGATGGACTCACGATCCCAACCACAGGCAGCATCACCAAGACGTATCGAGGCGTCGGAGGCGTGAACACCGGGTCGGGCGTCCTCACCGGAGGCTCCAATCCCAACAACGTCCAAGTCGCCTGGAACAACGGGAACGTCTCGGGCGTGACCGACTCCTCGGCGGCCAATGCTGGCAGCGCCCACAGCGGCCTGGAGGTCTTCATTCCCTACGCCGAGCTGGGCCTCGCGGGCGCCGCCTGTCAGACCATCCAGATCAGCGCCATGCTGGTTCGGTCCGACGGCACGGTCACCAATCAGGTCCTTCCTCCCGTGACCACCGCGATCACCACAGACCTGGGGATTGACCCTAACTTCACGACCCGGGGAGGCACCCAGCACGCGTCCTTTCGCTTGCCGGGCCTCGCCGATGTGAACGATGACGGCGTCGTGGACCTGGCCGATTTCTTCGCGTTCCTCGGTGCTTTCGATGTGAACGATCCTGCAGCGGACCTGAACCTGGACTCCCAGATCGACCTGGGCGACTTCTTCGACTTCCTGAACGCGTTCGACCAGGGGTGCTAAGCGCCCCTCGGCGAGGGGGCCAGAGCTTCGCTACGCTCAGGCCCGTGAGCACGACCTCCTTCCAGGCCATGCGTCTCGTGCCCGTCGCGGGGCCTCCCGCGTCGGTCATTGTCTTTGAGACCGAGCGTCCGGTCATCCTCGGACGCTCCTCCCAGGCGGACATCCAGCTCTCCGATCAGGTGGTCTCCAGAAGGCACGCCCAGGTCCAGCGCCGCGCCGGGGAATGGGTGATCACCGACCTGGACAGCCGTCACGGCAGCTTCGTGAACGGCGTGCGCCTGGTCCCGAGCGAACCCACGCCTGTGCAGGCCGACGATCGCATCCGCATCGGTCCCTGGACCTTCCGCGTGCGCATCGGAACGACGCCGGAGGGAAGCAGCCTCTCGATCGCGGACGATCGCGCCTCGGGCTATTCGCGCGTGCAGCGCGTCGGTGATCGCGAGCTTGCGATCCGCGCCGAAGCCCAGCTCGATCTGCTGGTGGAAGCTGCAGCACGCATCGCGGGCGCGACCGACGAGCTGCAGATGGCCTCGGCGGCGCTTGAGGCGCTGGTCAGTGCGACAGGCTTCCCGCGCGGAGCGGTGCTCCGCTTCGCCGAGGAGCGCGTTGAAGTAATCGCGCATCGCGGCGCGACGTCGAGCGGTCCTGCTGGAATGACGATGGGCGTCACCGCGGGTCCCGACCCGATGGTGACCGGTCTGGACACCGGCCCCGCGATCACCGGGGAGATGTTCAGCCGTTCGCTCCTTGAGGCTGCGGCGGCCGGCGCGGTCGTGCGCATCGGTGGGGGGGATTCTCCTCAGCTTGGGCAGAGCATCATGTCCCTCGGCATCGAGCAGGCGATCTGCGCGCCGATCATGGTCGATGGTCAGGCCGACGCGTTCATCTACCTCGACGCCCGCGGCCGGGATTCCCAGGCCCGCGTGCAGGCCGAGGCTGCGGCGTTCTGCTCCGCTGTGGCCAAGATCTGTGCGCTCTCGCTGGGCAATCTCCAGCGCCACAAGCTCCAGGCACGGCAGAAGCAGCTCGAATCGGATTTGAAAGCCGCCCGCCGGGCGCAGCTCCTGATCTCGCCTCCCGCGACCGGCGTGCATTGCGGCGCGACGTGGGCCACGCTCTCGCGGCCCGGCCGGTTCGTCGCGGGCGATCTCATGGACGTCATCCCGCTGCCCAACCAGAAGCTCGCGGTTCTGCTCGGCGATGTCTCGGGCAAGGGCGTCGGCACCGCGCTGCTCATGGTCACCGCCCAGACCAGGCTCGCGGGATTGCTCCGAGCGGGCACGGATCTCAACGCTGCGGTCAACGACGTGAATCGGTTCATCGCGGACTACTCGGAGCGCTCGCAGAAGATGCTCGCGGAGGCGATGCTCTTTGTGTCGCTCATCGCGGCGGTCATCGATCCCGTCAAGCAGGAGGCGATGCTCATCGACGCGGGCCACGGCTATGCCGCCAGCGTGAAGGGCGGTCAGGCCGAGCGGATCAACTGCGAAGGCGGCTTGCCGCTGGGCGTGGATGGCAAGTTCACGTTCGCTGCCGAGCGGATCCCGCTCCCGAGCGGCTCGAGGCTGGTCCTCTTCTCGGATGGCGTCGCGGAGCAGCCCGGCACCGGTGAGGGCGCCGAGCAGTTCGGCTTTGAGCGCACGCTGGCGGCCCTGTCCAGGGCCCCCGATCCCGCGGGCGACGTCTCGCAGCTTCTGGCGGCCCTCCGAGGCCATGCTGGCGGAGAGACGTTCGCGGATGACGTGAGCGTCCTGAGCATCCGGGCGTGAGTGTCGGGGCGTGAACAGCCCGGAGACGTTCAGAGTTATCGGGGCCAGATCCAAACACCCTGCGAACCGCTGGTTTTCCTACTATTTGCCTCCATGTCACCTGTCGCCAGCGCCACCGAGATCAAGATGACCCCGACTTCCGCACCGGGCATCCCCGCCAGCGCCGAGATCCGCCGTCTGATCGCGGCCGAGCTGCGCGAACTCGTGGACATCCGGCACGATCTGCACCGCCATCCGGAGCTCTCCATGCACGAGCGGCGGACGTCGCAGGTCGTGCAGAAGGAGCTGGCCAGGCTCGGGATCTCGTTCAAGGCCGGCCTGGGCGGGGGCACGGGCGTCGTCGCGCATCTCCCCGCGACCAACAACAGCAGCGACAAGGCCATCGCGTTCCGCGCGGACATGGACGCGCTCCCGATTCAGGAGCAGACGGGCGTCCCCTGGTCATCGGTTACGCCGGGCGTCATGCACGCCTGCGGCCATGACGGGCACACCACCATCCTGCTCGGCGCCGCCCGCGTCTTGAGCAAGCTCGCGAATCGCCCGCGGCCGGTGACCTTCGTCTTCCAGCCCGCCGAAGAGCACGGCGGCGGCGGGGACATCATGTGCCGCGAGGGCGTCATGGCGGGCGGCGCCGCCGATCAGCACGGCGGCGGCCTCGGCCCCGCGGTGCGCGAGATCTACGGCCTGCACGGGTGGCCTCAACTTCCCCTCGGCACCGTCGCGACCCGCGTCGGCCCGCTCATGGCAGCGGTGGACGATTTCGTCGTCACGATCCGCGGCACCCAGTGCCACGGCGCGTACCCGCACCTGGGCGCCGACTCGATTCTCGCGACCGCGCAGATCGTCACCGCGCTCCAGTCGATCGCGAGCCGGAATGTCGGCCCGCTCGACTCGGTCGTGGTCACGGTCGGCCAGATCAACGCGGGCACCGCCAACAACATCATCCCCGAGACCTGCACGATCGTCGGCACGGTCCGCACGCTCAAGAACGACACCAAGGTGCTCGCCAAGCGCCGCTTCTTCGAGATCGTGGAGTCCACCGCCAAGGCGATGGGATGCGTCGCGGAGATCGACTGGCAGGAGGGCTACCCGGTCACCGAGAACAACGAGCAGGCCACCGAGCATTTCCTCGCGCTGGCCCGCAAGGTCATCGGCCCCGCCCGCGTCATCCGCGCCGAACACCCCACGATGGGAGGCGAGGATTTCAGCTTCTACGGCAAGCACGTCCCGGCCTGCTTCTTCTTCATGGGGCTCAACCCGCGGATCGCCGGCCTCTCCAAGGCCTCCGGCGGCAGCGCCGAAGGCACCTTCCCGAGCCTGCATCAGCCCACCTTCGACTTCAACGACGACGCGATCCCGACCGGCATCGAGCTCTTCTGCTCGCTGGCCCTGTCCGAAGACGCGGTCTGACCAGCGGGAACGCGTTCCGATCCGGTGCGTCGATCCCCCTGAAACCAGCGGGCCTGAAATCAGCGGGATCCGTTCCCGAGCAAGATCGGGCGTGGGCCGTCGCTGCACGCGTGGGGTGTTCACATGGCTGAGCCTTCGGGAATCATCGGCGGTCTTCTGTACGTCATCTCGTGGCTCACAAGCGGCGCATCGTCCGCGCATGAACAGGCTCTGACCGCGTCCCTGGCGCGTCCGCTGGCTCTTTCGGGCTGGAGACAGCCCGCAGCAAGCGCTTCAGCTCCGAAGACCGCTCAGGCCGACCCGGAGGCAGTTGCCAACGCAACGCTGATCGTCAACGAAGAAGCCCAGTTCAACCAGGAGCAGTACGCCACGATCGAGAAGGCGATTGCTCAGGCCTCCGCAGCGGACCCCGGGAACTGGTTGCTCAAGGCGGCCCTGGCGGCAATCCACACGAATCGCAGGGAGCACGAACCCGCGATGAAGCTGGCGGAGGAGGCGTGCAAGCTCGCGCCCACGCAGGCCCGAGCGTGGTACTGGAAGGGCCAGACGCATTTCAACCACCTCAGCGAGACGCGATCCCTGGACGCGATCGGCGAGATCGACAGCGCCAAAGCCGCGATGCTCAAGGCGATCGAGCTTGATCCCAAGTACATCTCCCCGCGCATGGCGCTGTCGATGTTCTACATCGAAGCCCCGGGAATCGTGGGCGGGAGCATCCGCAAGGCCCGCGAGCAGGGCGAAACGATGCTCACCCTGGGCTCCAAGGGCACGCTGCTGGGACGCATGGTGCTGGCCCGCTGCGCGGCGTACAAGGAAGATTGGGAGGAAGCGACGCGTCAGTATCAGGCCATGGAGGCCGCGGCCGAGACGCCCGAGAGCAAGTGCAACGCGGTGATGAGTCTGGCCCGCATGCAGCTCGAGAAGCAGGAGGAGTACGAGGATGCGCTGGCGACCGCCCAGCGCGCCCTGGCGATGGCGCCGTCCGCGACCTACCGCTCAAGCGCGATGTATCTCGTGGCCGAGAGCAAGCGCAGGCTCAAAGACCTGCCCGGCGCGGTGGAGGGCTATCGGCAGGTGCTCGAGCTCAATCCGGATGCTCAGCGATCACGCTTCGCGCTGGCCGAGTGCCTCGAGCAGCAGAAGCGTTACGCCGACGCAGCGGAGCAATACGAGGCGTTTGCGACCCGGTTCCCCAAGGACCCCAAGGCGTCGGACGCGACCGCCAAGGCCAAGAAGCTCCGCAAGAAGGCAGGCTGAGCCCAAGCGAAAAGGCGGCCGCATCTTTGGGATGGGGCCGCCCGGAGGGAGAAAGAGAGAGATCGGATGCCGGGGCGCTGGCACGCGCCCGGGGGTTGTGATTCAGGATCAGGTCGCGGTCATGGTCTCGCCCGCGCTCTTGAGGCGATCGGGCAGGGCCTTGCGGATCTCTTCGAGCTTCTCGACGGAGAGCTTCAGCTCATCGCGGAGATCGGCGTCGACCGAGGTGGACTGCACGTCGATGCGGAATCCCGCGTTGAGTTCGGCGCAGAGCTTGTCCGCGACCGCGACGATGCAGACGAGCTTGCGCTGGTCCGCCGCCACTTCGAAGGGGCGGTGGTGGTAGCCCGTGACCAGAGAGAAGGTCTTGGGGAACTTCCACTTCTCGCAGAGCCCGGCGCCGAAGTCCTGGTGGTTGGCGCCGAAGACCTGGTTCTCGACTTCGATCATGTTCATCGCGGGCGTGCCCGTGGAGTCGCACCCGAGGCGGGTGACGACGTCGATGAGCTTCGACCGGTCGTACTGCATCTCGACCATGACGCCGATGTCGTGGATCAGGCCCGCGAGGAAGGCCTCGTCGGAGAGACCGAGCTTGACGGAGTCGGCGAGGTACTTGCACGTGGCCGCCATCGCGACCGAGTGGTTCCACAGGTCGCGGGCGCCGAGGCGGGGCGTGAGCTCGCCGCCGCGGAAGAGCTTGGCAAGGCTGGCCGCGATCGCGATGTTCTTCACCGCGTTCAGGCCGAGCATGACGATGGCGCGATTGATCGAACCGATCTGCCCGGGCAGACCGTAGAAGGACGAGTTGACGACCTTGAGGATTCGCGAGCACAGCGCGGGGTCATTGGAGATGACCTTGTGCAGGTCCTGCGCGGTGCTCTTGGGGTCCTCGACCAGCTCAACGATCTTGAGCGTGATCTCGGGCAGCGTCGCGATATGGCTGATCTCGCGGATCGCGTTCTGAACGACCTGGTCACGTTGCTCGACGGCGACGCTCATGTCTCACTCCCTCCGGCCTCGGTCGCTTCCGTGCGCCGATGGTGCCGTACGCAACAAGATCGGACCGCCTCATCCCGGACTTTCGGGTCTCCCGCCCGGACATCGTCCGGGCCGGAAGTTATTCCGGACCTTGGCGGGTTCCCGGACGGGCCAGAGCTCGATGACTTAGTCCACCGCCCGCTTCCAGGTGGTGTCGTCGATGGTGTACGTGGGGGTGTCGGTGAACCCGCTGGCGGGGGTTGTCGCACATCCCGAGTCATCAACGCCGATGAACGCGCCCGAGATCGTCGCGCTTCCCGTCGCCAGCACCGGGCCCACGACGTTCAGTGTCCCCGACGACTGGATCGTCAGGTTCCCGAACACCGCAACCATCCCGCGGATCTGCGAGGGGTAGAAATCGCTCACGTCGATGTCCGTCCCGCCCTGATACGCGACGCCCGAGGGGTTGAAGTTCGTCAGGAAGGTCGCCTCGGAGAGGTCCGTCGTCGAGAGCTGGACGTCCATCGCGCCGTCCACGATGAGCGCGGGCATGGACGCGGAGCTGGACTGGAGGAAGAGGCTTCCCGCCAGGGTCAGCGTGCCGACGTTCTTCACGACCAGCGTGCCGATGATCCGGCTGTCGCGCAGCGTCATGTGCGCTCCGCCGCAATCGATCACGTACACGCCCGATGAGTTGGTGCTGCCGTACGGGTTCCGTGATGCCGAGATCGCGGTCTTTTGCATCGTCCCCGAGGAGAGCGACGAGTAGCTGATGCTCGTCCCCAGCGCAGCGTACGTTGCCAGCACCGTCGCCTTCACGGGCATCGTCGGCGCTTCGGCTGCAGCGGTGTTTGTGCCGGTGTAGGTCGATCCGCTGATCGTGCCCGCCGCCTTCACGGAGGCCTCGATCCGCGCCGACGAAGCGGAAACGTTTCCCCCGCTCCAGATCGCGGCGGTCGTGCGCGCCTTGCCGCTCGAGAAGCTGATGTTCCCGCCGGTGGTCAGGCAGCCCGAGAGTGCCGCAAGCGGGGGCAGGGTGGGCACCACCTGCACCTCGATCATCTGCCGCGCGGCACCCGATGTGCCGATCCCGCGCATCAGAAAACGCTCGCTCTGGTCATCCGCGAGCGAGCTGTCCGCGGTGTCGCTGATCACCAGCGAGCTTCGTCCGCGTCCGATCGTGCGCGTGAAGACCGTCCCGGCGTTGGTCCACGACGACCGCCAGGATGTGTTATTCCTGATCTCCGTCAGTCCGAGTTCGATCGCGCTCTGGGCGTAAAGGCCCGCCTTGATCTTGTCCGCGTCGAGCTCCGAGCGGGCCAGGTCCTGCCTCACGATCGTGAGTCCGATCAGCCCGATCACCGTCACGATCATCGTGGACACCAGCACGAGCACGTACACCGTGCCGCGCCGGCAGCGGCGGTGGGGGCTCGAGCTTGTGTGGCCGCGTGTCATCGGTATGGTCCCGTTCAAGGCCTGGCCAGGTCTCCGTCCTTGGTGCGAAGCGCGGTGAAGGTCATGGGAACACCCCCACGCGGCGTCACGGTGACCTCGATCCGCTTCACGCGCTGGTCGGTCACCGAATCGGTATCGGGTGAGGAGGGATTCGCGTAGCGCACGCGCACCGACCGGGTCCATCCGGAGAAGCCGCTGAGCGCGACGCCCGAGTCCGACACCGGCGGACTCTCACTCCACCCGTTGTAGTCGTCGACGTCATCGAACGCCGAGCGACGGTTGAGGCCGCTTTCCGCGGTCGTCGGTCCCAGGACGCCTGAGGTGTCCGCGCTGCCTTCGTAGCGGCGCGTGCGGATCTCGTTGAGAAGGTCCTGGGCCAGGGCCGCCGCCGCGGCCCGCTGCGCCAGTGTGCGCCGGCCTGAGGCGGTCGAGCCGACGGTCTCCAGCGCGGCCACGAGAAGTCCCGCGACGATGAGCATCGCCACGGTCACTTCGATGATCGTGAAGCCGCGCCGGAGCATCAGCCGATCTCCGGTCTGCCCGACAGGGCGATCGACGTCCGAAGCTCCGCGGCGCTGTCGGAGTTCACCTTCAGCCTGACCTCGATGCGATCGACCCGGTTGTAGCTCGTGCTCGTCGTGGTCGGCCTGGTCACGCAGCCGTAGAGCCTGAACGGGAACGCGGATCCCCTTGTGAAGGTCCAGCTCAGACCCGAGTTGGTGGTCAGAACGTACGCGCCGTGCGGCGTCAGCACGCCGGTATCCGGGTACACCTTGGTGGAGGCGGTCAGGGATGACGTGGCCAGGAGGAACGCCAGCCCATCTCCCGCCGACATCGCGGGAAGCGAGGAGAGCGAGATCGTGCGCCAGGTCTGATTGTCCGCGCTCGTATTGGTCGCGCCGGTCGACCACAGGTTGGCCAGCACCGGACGGCGGTTGGTGTCCACCTTGCGGATGTTCAGGGTGGTCGTGCGTCCGCCCGTCTCCTTGTCCGCCTTGATCAGAATCCGGGTCGGGCGCCAGGATGTGGCGTCCGCGGGCAGTGCGGGCTGCACGTAGAGTCCGGGAGTGCTGAGCGACGTGACGTCGACGCCGCCGCCCGAGCCCGTGCTGGACGGGTTGTACTCCTCGAGCAGCTGTTCGGAGCCCTCGACGGCGGCGCCGGCAGACGTCCGCGCCGCGGCGAAGGTGTCCGCGGTGAACGCGACCGAGCGCACGTTCTGCACGATGTTCTCGGTGGTGGTCAAGTTGTACGTGCGGATGAGCGGCGCGCCTGCGGTGCCCGACCATGAGTAGGTCACGCTTTCGGCCACGCCGTCACCGGTGCGGTCCGCGAGCTGAACCGTGATCGATGTCGCGGAAACCGATGAGAGCCTGATGGCGTGCTGAAGGTCCTCGGTGAGCCTGGCGAGCCCCGAGGCCGCCACGCGGGCGGGATCGGTGTCCTGATCTTCCTGAGGCAGCACGCGCGTGGTGAGCGTGATCACCGAGGCGATGGAGCCCAGGAGAATCGTGGCGATCGCGGACGCGACGAGCAGCTCAATTAAGCTGAAGGCTCGCGCCGCCCCCGCCGAGGCTGATGCCGATCGGCCCGATCTGGACATTGATTCCTCCCGAAGTGCCATCCGAAGTGCCGCCGGTTCCACCGGAGGTGCCTCCCGACGTGTCGGAACCCGAAGCGCCCGCGTCGGCCACGACGGACGTATCCGTGGTCGCGGAGGACAGGGCCGCGACGTCCGAAACCGCGACGCGTCCCTGCGCGTCGATCGTCACGGTGCAGAGCGAACTGCCGCTGGCGATCTGGAATGTCGCGATCGAGTCCGGCGCGCCGTAGCCATCGAAGATCACACGATCATCACCGCCCAGGACCGAGCGGTGCATTCGTGCCTGCAGCGCCCCGCCGGAGAGGGCCAGGGACCGCACGGTGTTGCCGCCCGAGTCGACCTCGGAGACTGTGTTGCCGCTGACGACGATGCGCACGCTCCCGCTGGAGGCGCGTGCTCTGGCCTGCGCCTCGAGGATGAGGGAGGCGATCGCCTTGCCCGCGCCCGAAGCGCGGTAGTTGTTGAGCGCGGCGCCGTACCTGGGCAACGCGATGGCCGCCAGCCCCGCGACGATCGCGACGACCACCACGATCTCGATCAGGCTGAAGCCTTTGGATCCGCGTGCGGGCATCGGTCCTCCTGAGCAAACACCGCCCGAGCCTTCCGGCCCGGGCGGTCAAAGTTCGATCAGCACTCGTCGGGCCGGCGTGTCTTAGCCATCCGGCATCGCCTGCGACTCGCTGACGCTGCCGCCGCCGGATTGGACACCTTCAACAGACTGCATCCCGGAGCCGCCCAGGTCGTGGGCGGGGTCCCCTCAATAGTCGAGGTACTTGATGTTGCGTGCATCGACCTCAGCGCTGGTGGTGTTGGTCGTGATCTTGCCGGTGGTCTCGTCATAGAGCCAGCCGACCGTGGGGCCGTCCGTCGCGGCGATCCCGGTCTTGCCCTTCTTGGCGCCGACCGGCAGCGGGGGAATCGAGCGGACGTAGGGCCCGTAGATGTACGCGCCGGACTTGCTCGCGTTGGTCGCGCCGGTGTCGTCGGAGTGCTCGGTGAGCTGGCTGACGATGTTCGTCGCCGACGGGAACGTGCCGTGTTCAGCCTGGTAGAGCTCGATGGCCTTGCGGAGCACCGCGAGGTTGGCCGAGACCGCCGAGTCTGCAGCACCCGCCGAGCCACGGCTCAGACGCGGGATGGCGATCGCCGCGATGATCCCGATGATCACCACAACGATCACGAGTTCAATCATGCTGAACGCACGGGAACGACGCAGCGCAAATGCGGACATGCCGGATCCTCCTGAGTGCGCGGACCAAGCCGCCCACACCCAAAGTCATCGTCCCGGGCCCGCGTGAACTTGAGACCATGCGTCCCGGCCCGAGGAAACTCCAGGCTTCCCACATCTTTTCGGGGGCATTATCGGGACGGCCGCGTCCTGGTCTGGATCCGGCTGTCAGCGCTCTGCTCGGTCTTGATCCCGAGGGTCGCCGTCGCGCCGGTGTCCACCAGCCGGACCTTCACGCTCTCGGCGGTGACTTCCACCAGCTCGAACGCACCATGCTCGCTCCGTCGGGCCTTGCCGTCCCGCACGTCAAAGCGGTCCCCGCGGCTCAGCAGGAGCTTGTTGATCACCGCCGACTGCACGCCCCCCGACGCGGAGCCTGCGATCGAGGAGAGGCTGAGCTGGTCTGCAAACGCCAGCGACACGTCCTCGGACCTGGCCTGTTCAGGCTCGGGCTCCGACGAGGCCGCGGGCTTGGGGAGCCACGCTGCGGGGATCATGAACACGTCGCCCGCCGCCGCTTCCGCGCTCAGGCTGGCCGCCTGCTCACGGAGCTTCTCGGGGAAGCTCGGCGCAGGCGAAGCCGCCGCGGGCGTCGAGGTTGCGTCCGACTTCACGAGCAGGTCCGCTGCGGACGCCGACGCGGGTCCCTCGTCCAGGACGAAGAACCGGTCGGCCGCCAGAGCGCCGAGCCCGAGGGTGAGGACGGAGAGATAGACCTTACGTTCCTTCGAGAGTGCCACGCCTCAACCAGAAGATTCACTTCCCAGGCGTGCCAGCCGGAGCAGCCCCGGACTTGGCGCCGGCCCCGGTGGGCTCGGCGTACCACTCAAGGTTTAACGTCAGCCTGGTCCGCGAACCGGGAGTGCCCGCGTTCTCGGAGCCGGTCTCCTCCGCTTCCCGGTCCGCATCGATCGCGAACTTGATGGTCGCGATCTCCGGACGGCCATGCTCCATCTCCGTGAGGAACGAGAGCACGTCCGGGAAAGAGCCCGTGGCGCTGATCTTCAGCGGAGCCATCGCGAGCACCGCGCCCTGAACCGCATCACCCGACGAAATCTGATTGATCTCGACATGGTGGGCCTTGGCCATGTTCGCCAGCTCGTCCAGCACCGCGTTGACTTCCATGATGGAGCGCAGCCTGACCGGGCTGGCGTCGATCTTCTTGCGAAGCCCCGCCGCGCTGGCCTCGAGCTCGGCCGCTTTGCGTCCCAGGTCGTCCACCTGCTTGGTGCGCGACTGATACTGCTGGTAGTTCTCCGTGGCGCGAGCCCTTGAGCCCAGCGCCGGACGGACCGCCGCTGCGTACACCAGCGCCGTCAGCGCCGCACACGCCGCCAGCGCCGCCGCGTCCACCCTGATCGAGCCGCGACGATTCATGCCCCACCCCCCTTGGCCGGAGTCTGCTCGACCCGGCAGCGAACCTTGAACTGCGTCAGCGCCGCGCCCTTGATGTCGCGCTTGCCCGATTCGATGACCGTGACCTTGTCGAAGAGCTTGAGGTTCTCAAGCCTGAGCACGAAGGACGTCACATCGGGCTGGTCCTTGGCCAGACCAGAAATATCGATCTGGTACACGCCGATGGGCTGGGCGGCGGGCTTGGCGTCCGCGCCCACCCTCGCCCGGCCGGCGTCCTTGGGCTGGATGGTCTGCCGCTCCATCGCGATCGAGTCAAGCACCAGCTCGCCACCAAGCTGTGCCGCGACCACGCGCACGAGCGAACTCATGTCCGGATGGCTCTGGACGCGCTGGAGCCTCTCCAGGCGCTTGCCCAAGCCCGTGATCTCCGAGCCCAGGGTCTCGACGCGTGCGGAGCGATCCTTGAGCTCGCGTTCCTGCCGCTCGTACAGATCCGTTGCGACCGCCGCTTGCGGGCCCGAGAGTGCAAAGCACGCGCCGCCGATGACCAGCAGCATCGCGTACGCCGCCCCGCCCGACATCCACGCCCGGCTGCGTCGCCTCCGCGCCAGCGTTGAACGACGGCTCTTGGGAAGGAGGTTCACGTCGATCATGCCGCCTCCTTCACCACAACGCCGCCACGAGCCAGGCCAATCGCCAGCGCCAGCTGCGAAGGCAGACCACCGGCGTTGTTCGGTGCGACGCCCAGCTCCGCCCAGCCGAGCACCCTTCCTGGCAGGCCCGAAAGTTCCGTCAGCCGCTCCACCATCCCCGGGATGGATGCGCCGCCGCCGATGACGACCGCCTCGGCCACGACCAGATCCGGATACCGATGCGCGACGTACGCGAGCGACGTCTGCAGCTCGCGCACCACCAGGTCGGCGTGCGCCCGCACCATCGAGGCGATCTCGGGCGCACCCGGCGCGTGCTCATCGCCGGTGCATCCATAGAGCTCAATGATGCGCGAGACGTCATCGTTCTCCAGTTCGAACGCGTCCGCGACCTGCGCAAAGAGCACGCCAAGCCCCGCATCCGGGACGCGACGGTCGAAGATGGGCGTCCGCCCGACCAGGACCGTCGCGTTGGTCGCAGAGGCGCCGATGTCAAGCACCAGCGACGCGCCCCCCACGGCACCGCCGCCGAACGCCCGGGTCAGCGCCGATGCGGTGGCGTCCACACGCACGCACGTCAAACCCGCGTGATCAAGCGGCGCCAGCATCGCTTCGGTCTCGGGCCTCCTGCAACCCACCACCATCGAAGGCGGCGCCTCATTCGGCTTCTGCCTCGGACCCGGAGGCAGCGTCCACATCCCCACGTCCAAGAGCGTCGCGTCGAGCTTGTGAATCCGCGCCAGCTCCGCCCGGGCGATGTCAACCACCGGCGCGCCGGAACTGGCTGGCGGCAGGTCCATCACCGTCGCCAGCAGCTTGGTCGGATGCACCGTGAGCGCAACGTCCGAGCCAACAAACCCGAGCCTCGGGAGCGACGATGCGATCAGCATCGCCTCCTGTTCCGAAAGCGCCGCGCCCGCACCCTCGGGCCTGGGAATCCGCGCCGCAGCGGTGATCCGCCCGCCGGAGCTGTCGACCTGCGCAAGCTTGATCACCCGCGTCCCGACATCCAGGCCGATCGGACGGAGCTCCGTGTTCCATGGAAGCTTCAATGGGCACCCCCTGTCCCGGCGGACGCCAGATCAAACAGCGGCAGGAACATGCTGATCGCGACGGTGCCCACGACCAGGCCGAGCATCAGCAGGATGACCGGCTCCAGGATCGACGTGAGCGACTTCACCGCGATGTCGTTGTCCTCATCCATGAACTGCGCCAAGCTCAACAGCACCGGGGCCAGCCTCCCGCTCCGCTCGCCCGAGCGCAGCGCCTCGGAGACGCTCATCGGGATCAGCGCCGGGTCCGCCAGCACATCCGACACATTGCTCCCGCGCACCACCGCCTCCTCAGCTCTTTGCATCAGGGCGGCGTAGCGCTGGTTGTTCAGCGTGCCGCGCGTGAGGCTCAGAGCGTCGAGCAGCGGGACGCGCCCCTCAAGGAGCACGCCCAGCACCCGCACCATCCGGGCGCACACCAGCCCGCGCACCAGCCCGCCGATCTTCGGGATGCGGACGATGTTGGCGTCGAACCAGGCCTTGCCCGCCTCACTCCGCGCCGCATACCACAACGCTGTCCCGATCCCGATCAGCGCCGGCACGTACCACATCCACTGGGTCCGGAGCTGATCGCTCAGGTCCATCAGAACCTTGGTGGTGGGGGGCAGAGGCGTGTCCAGGTTCGCAAAGAGGCCCTTGAACCGAGGCATCACGAACGCGATCATCGTGATCGAGACCGTGATCGCGACGCAGATCAAAAGGCACGGATACACCATGGCGCCGAGCATCGCCGAGCGAACCTTGAGCTGCTGTCGAGCCAGGTCCGCAAGATTGCCGAGCATCATCTCGAGCTTGCCGCCGCTCTCGCCCGCGAGAACCAGACTCCGGCAGATCGGATCAAAGGCCTCCGGGTGGGCCGCCAACGCCTCGGCAAAGCCCGCGCCTTCCTCAACGCGGCGACGGACATCCGCGAGCACCGCGCGCCAGCGTTCATCGTTGGACTGACGCTCAGAAGCCTCGATCGCCTGCACCAGAGGCGTGCCCGTCGACACCAGGATCGAGAGCTGCCTCGTGAAGAGCGCCAGATTGCGCAGGCGCATCCCCGTCGGAAGCCTCCTGACGCCAGCGTCGTTCCCACGCACCGCCGCCCCGGGCCCTTCACGCACATCGGAGACAAAGAGCCCGCGCGAGCGCAGCATCTCCGTCGCCGACGACATGTCCGACGCTTCCACCGTCCCCGTCACGGGCTTGCCCGAGCGGTCAAAGGCTGTGTACGCGAACTTCATGCCGCAGCCCTCCGCGGCGTGGAAGGCTCGTCTTCCGCCTGCTCGTCGTTGTGCGTGACGCGGAGCACTTCCTCGAGACTCGTCCTGCCATCCAGCGCGAGCTTGACGCCTTCCTCTCGGAGGGTCAGGCCGCCACCCTTGGTGAACTGGGCGCGAAGCTCGTGCGTCGCTGCACCCCGATGGATCTCGCGGCGGAGCTCGGGCGTCACTTCCATGACTTCGTAGATGCCCGCACGCCCCTGGAATCCCGAGTCATGGCATCCCCGGCAGCCCGCGCCCTTGCGGAAGGGCCGCCCCGACTCCGACGTAAGCCCCGCGTCGCTGAGCACCTGCTCGGACGGGTAGTACTTGGTCGCGCACGCCGGACACACGGTGCGCGCCAGCCGCTGGGCGACCACGCCGACGAGCGCGCTGGAAAGCAGATAGCTCTCGATCGCCATGTCGAGCAAGCGCGCCACCGCGCCGGGAGCGTCGTTGGTGTGGAGCGTGGCGAGCACCAGGTGTCCCGTCAGAGCCGCCTGCACCGCAACGCGTGCGGTGTCCTGATCTCGGATCTCGCCCACCATGATGATGTCCGGGTCCTGACGCAGGATGCTGCGCAGAGCCCTGGGAAACGTCATCCCGATCTGTTCCTGAACCTGAATCTGGTTGATCAGATCGAGCTGGTACTCGACGGGATCTTCGACGGTCAGGATGTTCACCTCAGGCGACCGGAGCAGGTCCAGCGCCGAATACAGCGTCGTCGTCTTTCCCGAACCCGTGGGCCCCGTCACGAGCGCGAGGCCGTGCGGCTGTTCGAGGATTCGCTTGAACGTGCCCAGCGCCTCGGTGCGGAAGCCCAGGTCCTCCATGCGGACCTTCAGGTTGGCCTTGTCGAGGATGCGCACCACGATCTTCTCGCCCAGGAGCGTGGGCATCGAGCTCACGCGCAGGTCGATCTCGCGTCCTTCCGCGACGATGCGCACGCGGCCCTCCTGCGGGAGGCGCTTCTCCGCGATGTCCATCTTCCCGATCACCTTGATGCGAGACACGATCGCCGCGTGCATCCCGGGCGGGGGTTTCATCAGATCGCGCAGCACGCCGTCGATGCGGTAGCGGATCCGCGTCCCGCGCTTGTCGGGCTCGATGTGAATGTCGCTGGCCCGATCCTTCACCGCGGTCAGGAACGCGACGTTGACCAGGTTGACGATGGGGCTGCCCGCCACCATCTTGTCCAGGTCGGTGCTCGGCCCGTCGTCCACGCTCTCGCGCTCGACGACCTCGACGTCCGACTCCGAGAGCGACGTCAGGAACGCGTCAACGTCCACCTCGCCGCCCGCGTACTTCTTGATGAACTCCTGGATGTTCGCTTCGAGCGCGAGCACCGGGCGGATCTTGCACCCGGTCAGCTCCTTGAGCCGGTCAATCGCCGGCAAGCTCTGAGGCTCGGCCATCGCGACCGTCAGAACGCCGTGGACCTTGAACAGAGGCAATGCCTTGAGCCTGGTCGCCTCTTCCTCGCCCACGAGCTTGAAGAGCGCCGGGTCGATCAGGCCGTGCCGCAGCACCACGCCCCGCACGTTGAGGCACTTGGCCAGCGCCCGCACGAGCACCGTGTTGGTGATCACGCCCTGCTCGACCAGGAGCTCGCCGAGCATCCGCGACTGCCCGCCGCGTCCTGTGTTCTGCTGGCGCAGGGCGGCGTCGAGCTGCTCGCGCGTGATGATGCCCTGTTCGATCAGCGCCTCGCCGACGCGAAGCTTCTTCCCCGTAACCGCGGGCGCAGCCTCAGCCGCGGGCTTCTGCGGCGCCGGGTCTGGGGTCGGATCTGGATGAGCCTGGCTCGACATCGTGCTGTGCTCAATGTGGCGTTACAGGAAGCTCCTGACCGCGGTGTTCACGTCCTGAAAGTGCTCGAACTGATCCAGGAGCTCGGTCAGCTCCAGGACCTCCCGGAGCGTCTCGCCAGCGCCGGAGAGCTTGAGGGCCGAGCCCGACTGGTGAAGCTCACGCGTGAGCTCCGCGAGCACCTCGAGCCCCCGGCTGTCCGCGTACTGGATGGCCGTCGCATCGATCACAAAACGCCCGAGGCTGCGCACGAGCGTGAGCTCGACCGCGGTCTTGAACTGCTCGGCGTCTGCTGCGACCAAGGGCCCGATGGGCTTGATCACCGTGACCGCGCCTTGTCTTTGTTCCTGGATGTCCATGTCGAAGCTCCTTTCCGGATCGCACGCGCCTCACGCCGCCAGCGGCAGCGACAGCGTGAACGTGCTCCCCTTGTCAAGCTCCGACCGCAGGGAGATGTCCCCGCCGTGCATCCGCGCCACATCGCGCGCCAGCGCCAGTCCGAGCCCCGAGCCCGTGATGCTCCCGATACGCCGGTCCTTGGCCCGGTAGAACTTCTCGAAGATCAGCTCGTGCTCCTCGGGCTTGATCCCGATGCCGTTGTCTTCCACGTCGACGGTCACCTGCGCGTTGTCCGCGGTCACCTTCACGTTCACCGCGCCGCCCTGCGGCGTGTACTTCAGGCTGTTGCCGATCAGGTTGTGCAGCGCCAGCGCAAGCTTGTCGCGATCCGCCTTGAACACCGGATACTTGGGAGGAAGCGAGAACGTCAGCGCGATCTCCTTGTCCTCCGCCTGGGCCTTGTAGTCCTCCTCGAGCTGCTTGAAGAGGTCCTCGAGCTTCACGTCGTCCTTATGGAGCTTGAGGGAGCCCGCCTCAATCTCCGCGACCGAGAGCATGTCGCCCACGATCCGCTCGAGCCGGAGCGTCTCCTGGTTGATCACGTTGAGGGCGCGAGCCCGGTTCTCGGGGGTCATCTCCTGCTCGTCGCCGTCGATGAGCGTCTCCAGGTAGAGCCTCATGTTGGTCAGAGGCGTGCGCAGCTCGTGCGTCGCCTGCGCCACGAACGCGTTGCGGGCCTCGTCGGCGACGCGCTGCTGGGTCACGTCCTCGATCAGCACCATCGCGCTGGCCGTGTCGTCGCGCCGCACGGGCCGCACGCTGAAGCGCAGCACGCCGCCGCTGCCGGCGCGACCATCATCCTGGCTCTTGACCTCCACGGACACGCGCTGCTTGATGATCCCCTTGACCACGCCCCGCACCGCTTCGAGCACCTGCGGGCTGCTGAATACGCCCGTCGCGTCCGCGTTGCCGAGCTGTTCCTTCTTGGCCCGCAGGAGCACCGCCGCCGCGCCGTTGCTGTACCGGACCTTCAGGGACGAGTCGACCAGCAGCATGCCCTGCCAGAGGGCGTCGCAAGCCCCGGAAAGATCGGCCTCGCGGCGCGGGCCCTGGGTCATGCGCTCGGTCACACGCCGTGCGCTGGCCGCTTCACGCAGGCGTTCGCGATCGGTGATGAGCGTGTTCCACGCCCGGGCCTCGGGCCCGAGCTCGCCGTTGACCGCGAGCATCGACGCGGGCACGCCTTCTTCCGACGAGGCGAGCAGCGCATCGCGCACAAAGCCGATCGCCCCCAGGCGCCGCCGCATCCCGCGGTACACGCCCAGCAGCATGAACATGCCCGTGCCGCAGCTGGCCGCGATCCCCGCCTGTGCGGTCCAGTCGGTCCAGTTGGGCAGATGCACCGGCATCACCGTCTCGAGAATGGCGCGACCCTTGCCGGTCACGGTCAGTTCAATCCCCGCGGTCACATTCTGGTCGGACATCGTCAGCGCCCGGGCCACCGGGCCGTCCGCGGTCGCGCTGGGCCACTTGTCCGGGATCGGGCGGAGCTTCTTCACATCCGCGTACGCGTCCGCAATGACCTCGCCATCAGGCAAGAGCACCCGGCACACGCTGAGCTGATCCCGCACCGCGCTCTCGGTGATGAGCACCCGCGCGCCCGCCAGATCGCCCGAGGCCAGATGAGCCTCAAGACCGCGCGACAAAAGCTCCGCCACGGACCGGGCCCGCTCGAACGACTGCGTCGCCACGCTCTGGCGATACGTGCGCGCCGTCCACCACGCGCTCCCGCCCGCCGCGACCAGCAGAATCCCCACGAACGCAAGGCCCGCAGTCGCCAGCAGCGCTTCGCCACCGGCCGCACGCATCAGCCACGCCGGTTTGCCCGCGCGCGCTGCTGCACCAGGTCCCGCCAATGTCTGCTCGTGATCGCTTGTGCCCAAGGGGACGCCTCCGGTCTGCGGTTCTCCGCATCGGATATCGGTCGGTCCCCGCCTCGGGTGAAGCTCCCCCCGCCCGGCTTTGCCCCGGGATCACACTTCTTCTCGGCCCGCCCTGTTCTCGGACCACCGGATCGCTCAGGACAGCTCCTGGCTGATCCGGGTCGCCAGTCCAGCTCCGCTCTGGAGCGCTCCCTCCATGTAACCGCAGAAGCCATAGCTCAGGTGCTCGCCGCAGAACCGCACCGCGCCAAAGCCCCGGTCGATCGCTTCGCCGCTCCGGCTGATCTGCCCGGGCTCAGGGAACGAATAACCCCCGAACGTCCACGACTCGCCAGGCCAGCCCACGAACCGCGAAGTCAGGAACGCACCTTGCAGCCCAGGCTGGAGCTGCTCGAGTTCCGCGTTCAACTCGGTCACGCGCTCCGCCGGGCTGCGCTCCACCACGCGTCCAGCCGCGGGCCCTCCCGAGAAGCCGGTCAGCACCGTCCGATCCACCTCCGCCTCTTCGGGCTTGGCCTGCCCCGCGGTGGCTTCCCACGTCGCGCTGATGTCCCCATCACCCAGCGCGTATTGCGATCGCTTCCCCGACTCCCACACCCGCTCGCGCAGGACCGCGAGGTACTTGGTCGCCTTCCCCATCGTCATGTTGAACTCGGGCGGCAGAAGCTCAGGCTCCCACGTCAAACGCCGCCACATCGTCGGAGGGGTCGCGACCACCACCATCTCACACTCGTGTGCCGTTCCATCCTGACGGCGCACCACGCACCCGCTCTGGTTCCGCGTGATCGCCACCACCGGCGCCCGCAGCACCACGCGATCCCGACCGATCGCCGCGGCGAACCGCTCCGCAAGCTGTGAAGCGCCGTCCTTGCATCGGAACGCCTCGGAGTCCGTCCAGTACTTCTCCATCCCCCCGGCGCGGATGATCGCCAGCATCGCCAGCAGACTGGCCTGCTCCAGCGCCACACCATTGAGCGCCTCGAGGTCCGCACGCAGCGCCGCAGCGGTCAGGTCATCCACCCCCGCCTCGGCGAGCCATGCCCCCAGGCTCGTCATGTCCAGGCTCACCGCGCCCTCGGTCTTCCAGGGCTTTTCGGAGTTCACGTTCCCAGCTCGGGCCGTGAGTGCGCTCAGCGCCTCGTGCATCTTTCCCCAGACGCGCCGGGCGTCGTCTGCATCGAGGGTCTTGCCTTTGAGCCGCAAGGTCTGGCCGAGCTGCCGGTCATCGGGCGCGTCCAGAAATCCGAGCCCGAAGTATCCCGCGTACTTGGCCCAGAGCGGATGGTTGCTCCCGATCAGTTCGCCGCCCGCCTCCACCGTCTTCCCCGGCGCCAGATCGCGGAAGGTGTGCACGCGCCCTCCGACCCGCGCGCGTGCTTCGAGCACCACCACGTCATGCCCCGCAGCCTGCAACTCAAATGCGCACGCAAGCCCCGCGAGCCCCGCGCCGACCACGACCACACGGCCTTTCCCCGCCGAAGGCGTCGCCCAGGATCGTTCCGAAAGCAACACCCCAGCGGACGCCGCCAGCGTCAGCTTCAACGCCTCCCGGCGTGAACGCAGAATGTCGGGCGTCGAAAGATGCGCCTGAACGCCAAACCGACGGCTCAGCAGACGGTACAGCAGCATCCCTACAGCGTAGCGTCGGGCGTGCTCAGCGCTTCGCGCCGTCGCGGGCCGCGATCCGCCCCGCCACGCCGATGCCGCTCTGCAGGCCGCCTTCCATGTACCCCACGAACGCGTAGCACGTGTGCTCGCCCGCAAAGTGCAGGTTGCCGAATCCCTTGCGCAGCATCGGCCCGATGGTCGTCACCTGACCCGGAGCCGGGAAGGAGTACCCCGCGCCGGCCCACGGATCCGCCGGCCAGTCCATGAACCGCGACGCGATGAAGTTCGCCTTGAAGCCGGGCTTGAGCTCTTCGAGCTTGGCGCCCAGCGCCGCGTCCCGGGTCGCGGCGTCGTGCGCCCGCGCCTTCTCCGCCGCCGGCCCGCCCGCGAACGCGGTCAAACCAACTCCGCCCTCATCTCCCTGGGCGTCGGTGCTCTCCCAGACCCACGAGAGCTCGTCATCCGAGAGCGCCCACTGCGAGTTCTTCTTCTCGTGCCAGAAGCGAGACTTCACGCTCGTCAGATACTTGATGTTCACGCCCATCTGCGGCATGAACGACGGGAACCCGGGCTTGAACTCGATCTTGTTCCACACCGATGGCGGCACCGCCAGCACCACGTCATCGCACTCAATCGTCCGCCCATCGGCGCACGTCACCACCGCGACGGACTTGCTCGTGTCGATCTTCGTCACCGGGAGCTTGAGCACCACCCGATCCTTCCCGATCGCCTCCGCGAGCTTGCTGGCCAGCTGCTGATTCCCGCCCTTGCAGCGGTACACCTCGGAGTCCGTCCAGTACTTCTCGACCCCGCCGCCCTTCACCGCCGCCAGCATGCCCAGCAGGCTCGCCTTGTCGTCATCAACGCCATTGTCGCCGCCGATCTGCGCGGAGATCGCGAGCCTGGTCGCCTCCCGCATCTCCACAGTCTTGAAGAAGTCGCTGATGGAACGTGCGTCCAGCGACTTGGCGTCCGTCGAGGCCCAGGGCTGATCCGCGTCCACGTTCTTGGCCAGCTCATTGAGCTTGGACATCATGTCCTTGGCCTCTTCCCACGTCTGATTGGCCGACTCTTCGTCGAGCAGCACGCCCCCGACCTTGATTGGGGAGAACAGCTCTTCTTCCTCGGAGACGTCGATGAACTCCAGGCCGTACTTGGAGGCGTAGTTCACCCACGCCGGGTGATTCGAGCCGATCAGCTCAGCGCCGCCCTCGACGTTCTTGCCCGCGATGAAGTCGGAGAACGAGAGCACGCGCCCGCCCAGGCGTCCACGCGCCTCGACGACCGTCACGTCGTAGCCGAGCGCCGAAAGCTCGTGCGCCGCCGCCAGACCTGCAAAGCCCGCGCCCACCACGACCACGCGCTTGCCAGCACGCCGCGCGGGCATCGCCAGCGCCTCAGGACCGGAGAGCAGGAGCCCCGCCGACGCCGCGAGGGTCGCCTTCAGCGCGAGGCGGCGCGATTCGAACATCTCGGCCTGCGAATAGCGCGAAAGCGGGCCGTACTTGCGGTTGAGCATCAGAAAGAGCCTGGACATGCGTCCTCCAAGCGTTCAAGGCGTGCGTGCGTCACTCTGCAAAGACCCGCGCGGGGGGTTGGCCCCGCGCGGGTGGTGTGGTCATTCCACTTCGACCGGGACGATCACTCGTCGTTGGTCGGGCCCGTCGCCAGCAGCCAGAGCTTGAAGAAGTTCATGGCCTGCTGCTTGGTCAGCTTGTTCGCGTTCAGGTTGTACGTGACCTTGCTCGAGGAAGGCGTCTTGCCATCGGAGCCGAAGCTGTCCACGTAGGCGATCTTGCCCGTGAGCGCGGGAACCGAGTCGTCGACCGCGAAGAACGCGTCTTCCGCGGACATCTTCTCGAACGCCGCCGCCTCGGTCGAGCCGGTCTTGTTCTTCTCTTCGTTGAAGCGAAGGTTGAACTCGTACGTGCCGCGCCCGTTGGTGGCCCGGTCTGGATCCTCGACCCACTTGATCGAGCCCGTCAGCACGTCCTCGACTTCCTTGCCGTCCAGGGTGTACTTGAAGCGGATCCCGTCGGTGTACCAGTTGCCCGTGTCGTAGTCATAATCCAGGCGTCCCGAGACCACGCAGCTCGGATAGTTCTCCGCCGGGCCCTTGGCCAGCACGATGTTCTCGAAGCGCATCGGGTCGGTGGCCTTCACGCTGATCGTGTAGGTCTTGTCGCCCACGACGCGCTTGAACGTGTACGCCGCCAGGGATTCCTTCTTCTCCGCCTTGCCCACGAGCTTGCCGCGGAAGTTGTCCGTGAAGCCCGCCTGCTTGCCCACCGTGTCCACCGCCATGCGCAGCGGGCGCTCGGAGCTCTTCCCGCCCGCCAGATCGAACGCGCCGGACGCGGTGTCGATCGGCACCAGGCCGACCCACTTGCCCACCGCCTTCTTCTGCTTCGGGTCCTTGGGGTTCAGCACCGACATGGTGATGTCAAAGCCGAGCTGCGCGTCCTGCTTGCGCCGCCCGAGGTTCTTGGTGTAGAGGTTGGGCTGACGCGTGATCGAGCCCGCGAACTCCGTGGTCTTGGCCACGTTGAACTGGAACTTGTACGTGTCCTTGGCGCCGATCGCGGCCGAACCTTCCTTCAGATCGCCCGACCGGTCCAGGTTCGTGCGCGTCGCAAAGTCGATCTCCATCGACCCCGTGATGAAGTTCTGCTCGGTGAACTGCTCGGGCTGCGCCTGGGCGGCACCCGCCAGCGCCAACCCCGACGCCAAACCGGCGCCCGCCGCCACCGCCGGAGCGGTCAACCCCGAAAGCGAGAGCACCGCCGCCGTCGAAAGACCAAGCCAGGAGCGTGAACGCTGATTCATCGCAAAACCTCCCTCAATGCCGGGCAAAACCGCCCGAACTTGCGTGAGCATATCGGTGAAACCACCGGCATGCGCCCCAATCATTCGGCATCCGGTCCCCCGGTTTCATGCCTCCACGACCTCTCCGTGCGCTCCAAATCCCGACGCCAGAAAGGTTTCTATCCTTCCGGCCGTCCGCTTCCTCCCCCCCATCACAAGGTCTTTGCGATCTCCTTATCCGAAATGCCCCTGCTCACCGTCACCAATCTCAAGCACGCCTACGGCAACCGCATCATCCTCGAAGGCGTCTCTTTCTCCGTTGAACCCGGTGAACGCATCGGCATCGTCGGCCGCAACGGCGCGGGCAAATCCACGCTCCTCAAGGCCGCCGCGGGCCTGCTTCCCGCCGACGCCGGGCTCATCTCGCTCCAGCGCGGCAGCCGCGCGGGCTATCTCCATCAGGACCCCATCCTCGACCCCGACGAAACCCTGCGCGGCGCCGCCGAGTCCGCCTTCGCCGAACTCCACCGCCTCCACCGCGAGCTCGATGAGCTTTACGCCCGCGCCGAAACCACCACCGATCCCGCTGAGCTCGACCGCCTCCTCAAGAAGCAGGCCGACGTCGAGCAACGCATGCAGGCCGCCGGCGGCTACGCCATCGATCACAAGATCGCCGAAGTGCTCCATGGCCTGGGCTTCTCCGACGCCCAGTTCTCCATCCCCGTGCGCAGCCTCTCGGGCGGACAGCGCGGCCGCCTGGCCCTCGCCAAGCTCCTGCTCGAACAGCCCGACGTGCTCCTGCTCGACGAGCCCACCAACCACCTCGACATCGAGGGCCGTCTTTGGCTCGAGAGCTTCCTGCGCGATCAGTTCAAGGGCGCGGTGCTCCTGATCTCCCACGATCGCGCCCTGCTCGACGCGGTCGTGAACCGCATCATCGAGGTCGAGTCCTGCCGCCTCATCGAATACCCGGGCAACTACGCCGCGTTCCGCGAACTGCGCGCCGAACGCCGCCTTGCCATGGCCCGCGCGTGGGAGAACCAGCAGGACAAGTTCCGCAAGGAAGAGGCCTTCATCCGCCGCTACAAGGCGGGCCAGCGCGCCCGCCAGGCCAAGGGCCGCCAGACCAAGCTCTCCCGCGAAAAAGCCCAGAACACGCTCGAACGACCCATGGAAGTCGAGCCTTTCGAGATCGAACTCCCCCGCGCCGAGCGCACCGGAGACATGGTTGTCGCCGCCCGAGGCGTCTCCAAGGCCTACACCCAGGACGACAACTCACGCAAGGTTCTCTTCCGCGAACTCGACCTGAGCATCATGCGCGGTGAGCGGTGGGGGATCATCGGCCCCAACGGCGCCGGAAAGTCCACCCTCGTGCGCTGCCTCCTCGGCGAACAACCCGCCGACGAAGGCTCCATCAAGACCGGCTCCAACCTCAAGGTCGGCTACTACCGCCAGACCCAGGAAGGCATCGATCTGGATCAGGCGGTGTACCGCTATCTCCAGGGCGTCATCCTCCGCGAAGCCCCCGATCAGGCCTTCAGCGAACAGAAAGCCCGCGACCTCGCCGGCGCTTTCCTTTTCACAGGCGACGAGCAGGAACGCCAGCTCCGCGATTGCTCAGGCGGCGAGCGCTCCCGCGCCGTCCTCGCGGGCCTCCTCGCCTCCGCCAAAAACGTTCTGGTCCTCGACGAGCCCACCAACCACCTCGACATCCAGAGCGCCGAACGCCTCGAGCAGGCCCTGCTTTCCATCGAAGACGGCGGTACCTTCGACGGCACCCTCATCCTCATCTCCCACGACCGCGAGCTCATCGACAACACCTGCGACCACCTCCTCGTCCTCGATGGCTCAGGCAAGGCCGAAGTCTTCCTCGGCTCCTACACCGAGTGGGCCCAGAAGGAGTCGGTCCGCCGTTCTGAGCAGCAGCGCGCTGAATCCGAAGCCCGCCAGCGCCGCGAGGAAGCCGAACGCCGCAAGAGAGAGCAGGAATCCGTCCGCAAGGCCGAGTCGGCGCCCCCCAAGCCCAAGCAGCCCAGCGTGAACGCGCTGGCCCGCCTCACGATGGAGCAGGTCGAGGCCCGCATCGAAGAAATCCAGGGCAAGCTCAAGCTCGTCGACGAGGCCCTGGCCGATCCCGACGTGTGGGATCAGCCCGAGAAACTCCGCACACTCGAAGGCTTCCGTTCCAAGCTGCTCGGAGAACTCGAACCCCTGGAGTTCGAGTGGTCCCGCCGCGCCGAGGAAGCCTGAGCCGAGCTTTCCCATAGACTGAGTCGGTGGACTATCAGGCGATCATCCCCGTCGCGCTGGACTGGACCCTCAGGCTCGGTCTGGTCGCGCACGTCATCTGGAGACGCCGCCCCGTCGCGACCAGCCTCGCCTGGATCGCCGTCGCCCTCTCGCTTCCGGTGGTCGGACTCATTCTCTACGTCCTGGTCGGCGAGACCCGCCTGGGCGAGCGTCGCGTGCAACGCCTCCGCCATCTCGTGACCGACCTGCTCAAGCCCGCCAAGGAACGCTGGGCCAAGTCCAACCTGGACTGGGATGTCTCCGCCTCAAACTTCGGCCTCATCGCGTCCTACGGCTCCGCCGCCTCGGGCATCCCACCCCTCCGAGGCAATCACCTCGATCTCATCCACGACACCGACGAGTTCCTCAAGTCGCTCATCACCGCCATCGACCACGCCCGCCAGCACGTGCACATCCAGACGTTCATCTGGATGCCCACCGGCGCGCCCCGCGAAGTCGCCGAAGCCTGCATCCGCGCCGCCAAGCGCGACGTCACGGTCCGTGTGCTCGTCGACGCCGTCGGCGCTCGCCCGTTCCTCCGCTCTGATCTCCCCGATCGCATGAAGGCCGCGGGCGTGAAGCTCGCGATCGCCCTTCCCGTGGGCATCTTCCGCGCCCTGCTCCTCCGCAGGTTGGACATCCGCAACCACCGCAAGATCGCGGTGATCGACGGCGCGCAGGCGTTCACCGGCAGCCACAACATCACCGACACCACCTTCAAGGTCTCGCGCCGCCATGGCATCGGACCGTGGGTCGACGCCTCCGTGCGCGTCGACGGCGCCGCCGCCCAGGCGCTCCAGCTGGTCTTCCTCCACGACTGGCAGCAGGAGTGCGACGACGAGGACCGCGCCAGGCTCAACCTCGACGCCCTGGTCCCCGAGCTCCAGACTCCCGAGCAGGACGAGGCCATCATCCAGATCATCCCCTCAGGCCCGGGCCAGGCTTCCGAAGCCACCGAGCAGGCCTTCCTGATGGCGATCTACGCCGCCCGCCAGGAGCTGGTCCTCACGACGCCGTACTTCGCGCCAAGCGAGTCCATCGACGGCGCCCTCCGCGCCGCCGCCGCCCGAGGCGTGAAGGTCACGCTCGTCATGCCCAAGCGCTCCGACGCCTTCCTGGCCGCCGCCGCTGGCCGAGGCCACTTCCCCGGACTCCTCGACGCCGGCGTGCAGCTCCGCCTGTTCCGCAACGGCCTCCTGCACGCCAAGACCATGACCGTCGATCGCCGCGTCGCCATGGTCGGCTCGGCCAACATCGACATGCGCTCGTTCCGCATCAACTTCGAGTCCAACCTGTTCATCGATGACCCGGAGTTCACCGCCAGGCTCCGGCGTCTCCAGCAGCAGTACATCACCGTCTCCGACTCGGTGAGCCGGGAGGCCTGGCATCGCCGGGCGACCCCCAAGCGCCTCATCGACAACGCCGCGGGCCTGCTCAGCCCGCTGCTGTGAGCCGCTCACTTCGCGCCCGCAGCCTTGAGCCGTTCCAGGATCGCGCGTGCGTCCTTGGTCCCCTGGTGATCCTCTCCCAGCACCTTGACGCGGATCTCGACCGACGCATTGGCCAGCGCCAGCGCTTCATCCAACCTTCCCTGCTTCTCGCGCACCTTGGCGAGCCAGATCTCCGTCGAAGAAACCGCGACATGATCGGGCCCGAGGATCTTCTTCTGCGACTCGAGGACGCTCACCATAATCGGATCCGCTTCGTCGATCCTGCCGCGATCAAACAGCCAGCGTGCGTACCCGAACCGCGCCGCGTTCGACTCCGGATGATCCAGCCCGTTGAGCCCGACGGTGATCTCCACGCTCTTCTTGTACTGCTCTTCCGCTTCCGCGTGCTTCCCCCGCGCCGCCAGGCAGGACGCCAGCGAGTCGTGCAGCAGGCCCACGGTCTCGTGCTTCTCGCCAAGCTTGCGGATCCCCGCCTCCAGCGCCTCGCGGAAGATCGCCTCTGCATCCTCCAGGTGCCCGAGCTTCTGCCGCATCACGCCCAAGTTGGACATGTCGAAGATGGTCGCCGGGTGATCCGGGCCATTGACCTTCTTGCGCAGCTCCACGACCTGCGTCATGGTCTTCTCCGCGCCCGCCACGTCCCCCGACTCGTACTCAAAGCCCGCCAGGTTCGACATCGCCAGCAGCACATCGGGATGCGTCGCGGGAAGGAGCCTCTGCCTCGTCGCGAGCACTTCCCGATAAAGAGGGCCGGCGCGGTCCATCTTCCCCTGATCGTGCAAGAGCACCGCCAGGTTCGTCATCGCCGCCAGGGTCTTGTTGCTCTCCGGACCGAACGCCTGACGGCAGGCCTCCAGCGCTTCCTCGTGGAGCTTCTCCGCGCCTTCAAGCTTGCCCGAGTTGCGCGCCGTCGCCGCTTGAGCACTCAGCGTCTCCGCGAACTCCGCAGCGTTGGCCCCGGTCGCCGCGAAGATCTCCGCAGCTTCCTTGAACATCGCCTCCGCGTCCGCCCACCGCGTCTGCCGGAACCGCACGCTCCCGAGCGCGTGCAGCGCCGCCGCGGTCTCCTTGCTCCGGGGATTAAGTGATCGCTGATGCGCCAGCACCGCCTCGAAGTGCTCCGACGCCTTGTCGAGCTCGCCCAGCGCCGCGTAGGTCTTGCCCACCGCGTCGTGCAGCGAAGAACGCACGCGAGGCCGATCCGCGAACGCCGCGTCGATCTCGCCCGCCGCCTTCCCGACCACCTCGCTCACCGTGATCTGCCGCCCCTGGGCTTCCTCGGGCGTCGCGCCCGAGAGCATCCGGTTGATCAAGAACTCGTTGATCGACTGCGCCGTCTTGGCCTCGTCGTCCGCACGGCTCTTCTCGCTCTCGGCGATCTGCGTCTGCTCTTCCGCGCGTTTGCGCTGCTCCACCGCCCGCGCCAATCCCACCGACGTGCCCACCACGCCCAGGATCAACAGGAGCACCGCCGCCGACATCCCCGCGACCAGCCCCTTGTTCCGCTTGGCGAACTTGGTGAGCTGATACACCGTGCTCGGCGGGCGCGCCGCGATCGGCTCATCGTTCAAGTACCGCCCGATGTCCGCCGCCAGCTCCGACGCGGTCTGATACCGCCGCTCCCGATCCTTCTCCATCGCCTTGGCGACGATCGTCGACACATCGCCCCGGCACGCACTCGCCACCGTCCCCAGCGCCGCCGGCTCCGCGTCCGCAATCACCCGCGCCGCTTCGATGATCGTTTTCCTCGACAGATCGTGCGGCAGCTTCCCCGCCAGAAGCTCATACAGAATCACGCCAAGCGTGTACACGTCCGATCTGGTGTCCAGCGCCTCCGGATCGCCCGCGACCTGCTCCGGGCTCATGTAAGGCAGCGTGCCCACGAGCTGCCCCGCGTCCGTCCGCGTGGTCGCCTTGATATCCGAGTCGGTCGCCCGCGCGATGCCGAAGTCCAGAATCTTGGGCTCGCCCTCGGGCGTGACCAGAATGTTGCCAGGCTTCAGATCCCGGTGAATCACGCCGCGCGCATGCGCGTGTTGCACCGCATCGCACACCTTCGCCAGCAGCGCAAGCCTCCCGCGCACGTCGAGCCTGGCCTGATCCGCGTACTCGGTCAGCGCCACGCCCCGCACGTACTCCATCGCGAAATACGGCGTGCGCACGCCCGCCGACCCCGCCGGCGCCATCCCCGCTTCGTACACCTGCGCGATGCCCGGGTGCTGAAGCCTCCCCAGTACCTGCGATTCAAACTCGAACCGCTTGAGCAGCGATCCCACCATCAGCTCGGGACGAACCACCTTCAGCGCCACCGTCCGCTTGGGCTTCTCCTGCTCCGCCAGATACACGACGCCCATCCCGCCCTCGCCCAGCGTGCCCAGGATGCGATACGCCCCGATCCGCTCCACGCGCCCGCCCTCGGCAAGCTCGCGCTCCGTCAGCTTCTCCGATCCCGTTGCCGACTCGAAGAGCTCCACCGACGTCGACGCAATCCCCGCCAGCGTCGGCTCGTCGTGCGCGCTCGACGCAGCCTCCGTGCCCGGCGCCAGCGTGGCCGACTCAAGCTGCGTAATCGCGCGGTCCACGTTCGTGCGCAATGTCGCGTCCGTGCCGCAGCGGGTCCGCAGGAACGCCTCGCGCTCCGCACCCGCCAGCCGCACCGCCTCTTTCGCGATCTCGAACGAATCTGAACGCATGCCCCTCCCGCCCCGATCTTCGCGGCAGCCGCCGCCACCCCCATCTTGCACGACCGTTCGGATTCCGCAACCCGCCCAGCCGAGCCCCACGCAACCAGTTGTTATCGGACGTCTATGCCGTCCCGGACCCCCCAATGTCACGGAACCTGCCCGTTCCGTGTGCGTATCAAAGTGATATCATTCCGATAGAGGCCCTGCCTGCTCCTGGAGGTTCCATGACCATCGAAACCAATGCCAATCCCCGCAAAGGCGGCCCCGTCCTGGCCGCTGGTGTCGCCACCTTTGCCCTTCTGCTGGCGGTCGTCATCACCTGCGCCAGGCTCGACACCCACAACCCGTCCGTGATCTACCGAGGTCTGGCCATCGCTGGCGGCCTGGGCATGCTCGCGATCCTGGTCTTCCTCTTCGGACTGACCATCGTCGTCCCCAACGTCGCACGCGTCATCGTGCTCTTTGGCACCTACGTCGGCACCATCAAGACGCCGGGCTTCTGGTGGGTCAACCCCTTCACCACGCGCACCCAGGTCTCCCTCCGCACCCGCAACCGCGTCACGCCCACCATCAAGGTGAACGACGTCCGCGGCAACCCCATCGAGATCGCCGCGGTCGTCGTCTGGCAGGTCGTCGACACCGCCAAGGCCACCTTCGACGTCGACAGCTACCAGACCTTCGTCGACACCCAGTGCGAGTCGGCGCTCCGCCACCTCGCCTCCATCTACCCCTACGACACCTCCACCGATCACGAGGTCTCGCTCCGCGGCTCGACCGACGACGTGAGCAAGGCCCTCACCGCCGAACTCCAGGAACGCGTCGCGCAGGCCGGCATCCACATCCAGGAAACCCGCCTCTCGCACCTGGCCTACGCCCCCGAGATCGCGGGCGCGATGCTCCGCCGTCAGCAGGCCGACGCGGTCGTCGCGGCCCGCTTCCGCATCGTCGAAGGCGCGGTGGGCATGGTTGAGTCCGCGCTGGAACATCTTGAGAAGGGCGGCAAGATCAACCTCGATGACGAGCGCAAGGCCGCCATGGTCTCCAACCTCATGGTCGTGCTCTGTGGCGAGCACGGCGCCCAACCCGTCGTGAACACCGGCACGCTCTACAACGGCTGATCACCAACGCCAGCCCAAGGCAGGACGCCTCCCGATGCCCCCCGAGGAACGCAAAGCTTTCCTGCTCCGCATCCCGCCGGAGCTCTGGGAACGCATCAACCGCGTCGCCCAGAGTGAGCTGCGCTCCGTGAACGCCCAGATCGAGTTCATGCTGCGTGAACAGCTCCGCGCCCGCGGCGCCGCTCCCCCGGAGCCCCCATCGGGAGCCCCTCCTCAGGATCACTCGTCCTTGCCGACGTAGACCACAAAGTCCCCGCGCTCGCGGTCTTCGCTCCGGAGCGTCTCCGAAGAAGCATCCACCACGCTGATGATCACGACCTTGGTCCCAGGCTTGAGCTTGCCCAGCGCCTGAACCAGGCCACCCGAAAAGTCCGAGTGGAACCGCCCGACCACGTGCACCACCGGCGTGCCGTCACGTTCAATCCCGCGTGCGATCGACTCGGCCATCGTCCAGTCCCAGAGCGATTGCGCCCGGAAGCCCGAGTCGAGCCTCTTCTTGAGCTGTTCGGGCGTCTCTTCCTTCTTCGGCCCGCCGTGAGACGCCATCGCGGGATCGGACATGATCGCGTCGTAGTCCGTGCGGTACTTCCCGGTCGGGAGCTCGTCGGGAATGCGGAACAGCCGGCGCTGCTCGTCGGTGAGCGAGCGGAGCTTCTCATACGACTCCTTGCTCGCAGCGGTCACATACGTCCGCGGCGCGTTGGACGCGATCACCGGCCTGTTGTGCGTCTTGGCGCTCTGCACCATCGCGCGATGTCCGGGCGGATAGATCGCGTCGCTGGTGCGCCGGGTCGCCTTCAGGAAGCCGTTCTCATCTACGAGCCCGCGGAGATAGTCATCCACCCGCGCCTGCTCGTCGCGGTTGAAGAACTCCATGCTCAGCACCGCGCGGTCGCGCCGCGCCAGCACGTCAGTCCACACTTCCGCGCGCAGCGCCAGCCCGAGCGGATGCCCATGGTTCTCGCCGATGATCACCGCGTCCGCACCCGCCGCGGCGCTGATCATGCTCTCCCATGAGACGACGCTCCCGTCGCTCCCGCGGAACAGCTTCAGCTCGCGGGCCTGCTTGCCCAGGGAGGGGTCGGCGATCGTGAGCGCCTTGGTGGGCTGATCGACGGGCGCTGGCGTCGATGCACAGCCCGTGATCCCCGCGGAGGCGATCACCAGAAGGCTCATCATCAATCCGCCCGCCAGCCGGTTGGGGTGCTTCTTCATGGGGAAGGGAGCCTACCACCGCAGCCCTCCGACCAGGGGGCCTTCGCGCCCGCATCGGCCGGCCCGGCGTCACTTCCAAAAGCGAAAAACGGCCCTTGCGGGGCCGTCTTTCGTCGACTCAAGTGGAGGCAAGGGGACTCGAACCCCTGACCTCATCCATGCCATGGATGCGCTCTACCAAAACTGAGCTATGCCCCCAATAAAAACCAGGGCTTCCACATTGTCGTCCGGCGTTCCGCCGGGTCTCGGTCCAACCGTCGGCGTTTGGGGCCGACCGGTTGAGCCGCGGGGTGAATGGTAGAACCCCCCCCCCTCTGGTCAAGCTGGCCCAGGTCGAAGGGCTCCCAGGGGGGTCAGCCCTCCCGATCGGCCTCGGCGTCGGCCATCAGCGACCCGAAGGTGCCCAGAGCCTCGACGGAATCGGCCTTGGCGTCCTTGGGCGTGCGTCGCTGGGCGTAATCCCCATCGGGCAGCAGGTCCCACGCCTGGCGGTGGTCCGCCAGGTTGATCTCGATGATCCGCAGGAGCTTCCGCCGCGCCTCGGGGCTTCGCACCGGGCACGCCGCCTCCACGCGGTTGGACAGGTTGCGGTACATCCAGTCGGCGCTGGAGATGTACCACTCGCCGTCGATGGGGTCTTCCGCGCCGGCCCCGAAGTGGAAGATCCGCGAGTGCTCGAGGAACCGTCCCACGATGGAGACGACCTTGATGTTCTCCGAGAGCCCGGGCACGCCCGGCCTCAGGCAGCAGAACCCGCGCACGATCAGCGTGATCCGCACCCCGGCCCGCGACGCCTCGTAGAGCTTCTCGGTGATCTGCGGATCCTCGAGCGAGTTGATCTTGGCCACCATCCGACCATGCGGCGGCAGCTCCGGGTGATCGCTCGACGCGTCCACGCCGATCTTCGCCGCAGCCTTGGCCCGCCGCTGCGCCACCGCGATCTCCTGGTCCATGAGCTGGTTGAACCGGTCACGCATGTTTACCGGCGCCACCAGCAGATGCTGGTACGACTGCGTCGCCGCGTAACCCGTCAGGTAGTTGAACAGGTTCACCAGATCCGAGGTGATCCCCGGATCGCACGTCAACAGGCCCACGTCGGTGTACAGCTGGGCTGTCTTGGGGTGGTAGTTGCCCGTTCCGATGTGCGCGTAGCACCGCAGCCCGTTGCGTTCCTTGCGGACCACGAGCGAGGTCTTGCAGTGCGTCTTGAGCCCGACCACGCCGTAGGCCACGTGCACACCCGCGCGCTCGAGCTGCCGCGCGAACTTCACGTTCCGGCTCTCATCGAACCGCGCCCGCAGCTCCACCAGGCACGCCACGGTCTTGCCCGACTCGGCCGCCCTGATCAGGCTCTCGATGAAGGGTGAGTCCGGGCTCGTGCGGTACAGCGTCTGCTTGATCGCGACCACCGCGGGATCCTCGGCCGCCGCCCGCACGAAACGCTCCACCGACGCGTGGAAGCTCTCGTACGGATGGTGCAGCAGGATGTCCTGCTTGCGGATCGCCGCGAAGAAGTTGGCCTCGCCGCTCTGCGAAGACTTGCTGCTCTCGGCGATGAGCCGGCGCGGAATCACCGGCCTCCAGGGCTTGTGCTTCAGCTCGGGCCGGTCCAGATCCGCGACCTCGGAAAGATCGTTGTACTCGATCAGCCCGGGAAGCTCGTAGACGTCCGTCGCGTCCAGGTTCAGGCGGTCCTGCAGACGGCGCAGCATCGAGGGCGCCGGATCAGGCTCGATCTCGAGCCGGACCGCGCGGGCGAACTTGCGCGCCTTGAGGTCCTCTTCCACCGACTGCAGCAGGTCGACGGTCTCGAAGTCGTCACGCTGGATACCCGCCGAACGCGTCACGCGGAAGTGCACGTGATGGTTCAGTTCCATCCCCGGAAACAGATCGTCGAGGTTGTTCTTGATGATGTGGTCGAGCGAGATCAGGCGCACCTCGCCCTTCTCGCTGTGCCCGTTGGCCCCGCGCGAGATCTGCACGTAGCGCTTCATCGCGCCCGGGATCTTCACGCGCGCAAACAGAGGCTCGCCTTCCTCATCGTCGGGCTTCCGCGGATCCCGCAGCAGCACGCCCAGGTTCTCCGAGAGGTTCGAGATGAACGGGAAGCGGTGCCCCGCGTCCACCGCCAGAGGCGTCAGCGCCGGGAAGACGTTGTCCCGATACCAGCGCTCCACCCATTCCTTGTCGCCCTTCTCCAGGTCGGTCCAGCGCAGGATGAAGATCCCCTGCCGCGCCAGATCGGGAAGGATGTGCTGGGAGTAGATCAGCGCCTGCTCGGCTTGCAGGTCGAGTACCACCTTGCGGATCGCGCTGAGCTGCTGCCGCGGCGTCAACCCATCGGGCGAGCGGGTGTCCACCCCGGCATGCATCTGCCGGCGGATCAGCCCGACACGCTTCATGAAGAACTCGTCCAGGTTGGACGAGAAGATCGACAGGAACCGCACCCGCTCGAGCAGCGGCATGCGCTCGTCGGCCGCCTGCGCCAGCACCCGGCGATTGAACTCAAGCCACGACAGGTCGCGGTTGAACGTCCGGGGTCCGTCAAAGTCCGTCACGTCAGCGCCCGCCAAGCCCTTGATCGGGGGGCGCGGTTCGAGCGGTCCGGGATTGTGCTTCGGTGAGGCCGACATCGTCTCTTTCTTCCGCAGGCAGACACACAACGCCGCTCGGAACCTGCCGGTTCCGGCGTACTCATCTCTGAATCGGCATCGTTTGCCACCCACCCGCGTCAGGCGAAGGGTTTTCGGTCGCTCAAACGTTCGGGAAACGATAGGTTGCCGCACATCCCGGGGCCTCGGTCACTCGGACGGAAGCAATGGATGCATAAGGACTTAGCGACTCATTCAGCCGCCCCGCCAGTTCCTCCGCGACATGCCGGGCGACCAGCTCGGCCGAAGGGTTAAGTTTGTCGAAGGGGGGGCAGTCGTTCAGGTTGCGATTGTGGAAAGGGCCCACGATCTCCCGGAGCACGTCCTCGACGGTGTGGAAATCGCACAGCAGCCCGTCGGTGTCGAGCTTCTCCCCCGCCACCGTGACCGTGACATGCCAGTTGTGCCCATGGATGGGCTCCCGAACCCCCGCGATGACAAGGGCGTGGGCGGCTGCGAACTCGGTCTGCACCGTGATCTCGTACATGGGGGGCAGGATACTCGCCCGCCCGGGACGGCACGCGCTTGCTAGGCTCCCCCTCGATCCGCCCCAGCCGCTGTCTGCTGCGGGCGGACCAACTGACCAGACGGAGCCTTGGATGACCGGATCGACCAGCGGACAAGCAAACCCAGCCCCCCTGATGCTCGGCGTGAGCGGCTGCCGGGGTATCGTCGGCGCCAGCCTCACCCCCGAGGTCGCGGCCCGTTACGCCGGCGCGTTCGGCGGCTGGCTCACCCAGCGCGGCCCACGCACCACGGGCCAGCCCGTGACGGTCGTTCTGGCTCGTGACGGCCGCGCCGGGGGCGAAGTCATCCGCCACGCAGCGGTCGCCGGCCTCATGGGCGCAGGCGTTCGCGTCGTCGACCTCGGCATCGCGATGACACCCACCGTCGGCGTCATGGTCGACGATCTGGGCGCCGATGGCGGCATGGTCCTCACCGCCAGCCACAACCCCCAGCAGTGGAACGGGCTCAAGTGCATCATCCGCGAAGCGCCCAACGCCTTCGGCGTCGGCGCCGCTGCCCCCAGCGCCGCGCAGGCCAACCAGATCGTCGACTGCTTCAAGTCCGGCGCGATCGGCCTCTCACCCTGGAACGGGGTGGGCTCTCTTGAACACGACCACGACGCCGCCGAAAGACACGTCGAGAAAGTGCTGGGTGCACTGGGCCAGATCGCGTACATCGGCGACATCCGCCGTTGCCGGTTCCGCGTCGCGGTCGACTCGGTGAACTCCTCGGGCCGCGTCGGCGCTGCCTCGCTGCTCGACGAGCTTGGCTGCGAAGTCGCGCATCTCGGCGATCAGACCACCGGCATCTTCCCGCACACGCCCGAACCCCTCCGCGAGAACCTCACCGAACTGGCCGAGGCGGTCCGCGAGCACGGCGCTGACGTCGGCTTCGCGCAGGACCCAGACGCCGATCGCCTGGCGATCATCGACGAAAAGGGCAACTACATCGGCGAGGAGTACACGCTGGTCCTGGCCGCGATGACCGTGCTCGGCGCGCAGCGTCGCACCCTCGCAGGCCCGCAAGGCGGGGTCGCGGTCAACCTGTCGACCAGCCGGATGATCGACGACGCGGCCAAGGCCGCCAAGTCGTCGGTCCTCCGCACGCCCGTGGGCGAGGCCCACGTCGTCGAGGCGATGCGCCGCGCAAACTCGCCCATCGGCGGTGAAGGCAATGGCGGCGTGATCTGGCCCGCGGTCACCTACATCCGCGACTCGCTCTCCTCCATGGCCCTCACGCTCGCGCTGCTCGCGGGCGCGGTCCACGGCAAGCGCGTCCGCCTCTCCGAACTGGTCGCCCAGATCCCCGCCTACGCGATCGAAAAACGCAAGGTCGATCTGGCGAGCAAGGAACTCGCCAAGCCCGCCATCGAGGCGATCGCCAAGGCCTACAGCTCGGAGAAGGTCGATCGGCAGGACGGCGTGCGGATCGACTTCGAATCCCGCCGCGCATGGCTCCATGTGCGTGCGAGCAACACCGAGCCGATCATGCGACTCATCGCCGAAGCGCCGACCGCCGAGGCGGCCCGCGCGATCCTCGACGAAGCCTCGAAGGTCATCGCCAAGGGCTGAGGTCCTTTTCAGCGTTCCTGAAGTTCTTCCAGGCTGAGGGTGCGCGAGGACCCCGGGCCGTCGCCGTGCGCGTCCGCGATGGCCTGAAGCAAGCCCGTCGGATCCGCGTCGAGGAACTGGATGGTCTTGATGACCACGGGGCGCAGCCCGCCGTCGTTGCGCGGATTGAGCTGATCGAGCCTTTGCAGCACCGCCCGATTCCCGGGACCCCACTCCGAGCTCGGGCCCGAACGCTTGATGCTGCGTGTCAGAAGGAAGATCAGATCAGGCTGGAAGGCCAGTGCGGGTTCAAGCCCCGTGAGCGGATTGGAGCGCCCCGCGGGCTGGATGTCGCGGAGCCAGCGCGCCAGCTTCACGCGATTGGCGTCGTTGGCGGGCATCATGGCGGTTCCGAAGACCAAGGGCCCGATCGCGCCCGAGCCGTCGGGCGACTCGCGGAAGAGCACCACCTGAAACTTCTGGGAAGGCGAGAGGCGATTGACGGAGCGCATGACTTCGTCAAGCACGAAGGGGAGCGAGGAGGCCATCGCGCCCGAAGCGTCGACCGCGTACACGATCCGCGAGGCTGCCTTGGCCTGCACGCCCGCGAAGACCGCGGTCGTTCCACGAGGAACATCATCGCTGTTCGTGCGCGCGCCGCTGGTCGGTGCGTTGCTGGTCGTCTGCGTCGGACGCGCCGGCTCGGGCTGGGCGGGCGCATCATCGCGTGGCGGCGGGATCGGGGCGTACGAGATGATCGCGCGGGGCGCATCCGTCTTGGCGACGGGCAGGATCTCCGCCTTGGGCGCAGGCTTGGGAGGCTCCGGGTCTTTGACTTCGGGTGGCGCCTCGGGCTTGGGTGGTGGGGGGGCTGGCGGTTCGGCCTTGGGCGCCGGTTCGGCGCGGGGAGCCAGGGTCAGGGTCGTGAAAGGCTCGTCGCTGGTCGCGACATCGCTGACGCGATCACGCAGCGCGGGCTTGTAGTACGCGAGCATGCCCAGGGTCGCCGCGTGCACGACCGCCGAGCCCACCAGGCAGGCGGTCAGCAGCGCTCGGGTTGGCGTGGGCCCTCGGGACACGGCCGAATTATCGGCAGGTTCTGGCTTCCGGGCGTAACCGTCTGACTGAAAGGAGTTTGGAAGCGTTTGCCGCTCCCCGCGCGACTTCGCGGCGGGGGCAGCTCAGCGGACTGCAAAGCGGACCGGAAAGGCGGAAGGGGCATCCATTCCCTTCCGGTCCGTGGGCATCCGATCGATCGTCGAGGTCGGTCGGGGTGAAGGAAAAACCTTCGGGGGCAATGCGCCGTTTCCGGCGTGTGCAGCCAAAGGATTCTCGAGAATTCTCTTCGCCCCAAAACGAGCGCCCGCCGGCGGGCCTTTGGCCGACCGGCGGGCGGTGCACGTTCTCACGCAAGGTTTCGGTCAGGCTGACTTTGGGTGAATCTCAGAGCGGATCTGGCGGTCTGAGTTTCGGGCGGATCGGCTCAGCAACCCGCGTCGAAGGCGTTGAGGAACATGAAGAAGTCGGCCAGATCGATCTCACCCGAGAAGTCCACGTCGGCCTGGGACTGGGTCTGGTCCCAGGCGTTGAAGAAGATGAAGAAGTCGGCCAGGTCCACTTCGCCCGACAGGTCGAGGTCGGCGACGCAGGTGGGGAGGGTGCGTTCGTAGCAGCCGCGATCGACGACCGGGCCGATCTCGCCGGCGGTGTCGGCGATGGAGGCGATGTCCATCTGGCGGGGCTGTTCATCGAGGTCGACGGGGGTGGCCTCGGTGGTGTTGTTGTTGGCGTTGAGGTCGAAGCTGTCGAGGGCGATGAGCTCGTTGGAGCCCGAGTCCAGGCCGGGCGAGCCGCCAGCGAGGTGGAGGTCATCGTCGAAGGTGCCCGGGTCGTTGTCGGCGCCGTCGAGGTCGACGAAGTTGGGATCCCAGCCGTTGACGCCCGAGAGGCCCTGGATGGTGGTGCGCGACCAGTTGAAGGCAGAGAGGTCGCCGGCCTTCACCGCGGCCTGCTTGTCGGTGCCGCTGGAGAGGGCGGTGTTGTTCCAGAGGATGGAGTTCCAGGCGACCATGGAGAGCTTGGTCTGGCCGTAGAGCGCGCCGCCGGTGGTGCCCGCGGTGTTGTTGGTGAAGGTGCAGTTGGAGAAGAAGGCGGTGCAGTTGTTGTTGACGTTGCCGGTGCAGGCGACCGCGCCGCCGGAGGCGGGGGAGGAGGAGTTGCCGTTGAAGAGGGAGTTGGCGATGGCCAGGGAGAGGCTGCTGGTCCAGACGGCGCCGCCGCCGGTGCTGGAGGTGTTCTGGAAGAACTTGCAGTTGGAGAGGCGGATGGTGCTGGCCAGGGCGTTCTCAAGGCGGAGCGCGCCGCCGGTGGTGGAGGCGGTGTTGAGGCTGAAGGTGGTGCGGGAGATCTTGGGGTATCCGCCGTTGGCGGCCAGCGCGCCGCCCGAGGTGGCGAAGTTGCTGAGGAAGGTCGCGTTGGTGATGGAGAGGTAGGCGTTGTCGGCGAGCATGCCGCCGCCGCGGGAGAGGTTGTTGTAGCCGCGGGTGACGGTGAACCCGTCAAAGACCGTGGAGCCATTGGTGCCCGAGGCGTCGACGACGGTGTAGGAGTTGTCGGTGTCGGCTGCGCCGCCGATGGCGCCGGAGAGGACCGTGGGGTACATGGGGCGCTGGTTCAGCGAGGTCTCGGTGCCCGCGAATCCGCCGTAGAGCTTGATGCCGTTGGGAATGACGAAGCTGATGTCGCGGTCGGTCGTGGCGGTGGGCTTGTAGGTGCCCGAGGCGACCCAGACTTCGGCGTTGCCACCGGTGCGGCCGGCGGCGTCGAGGGCGTCCTGGAGGTCGGTCATCGCCGCGGCCCAGGAACGGCCGCCGTGGTCGGAGACCGCGGTGTCATCGACAAACCAGCGGGCGACGCTCCCGTTGTTTCCGAGGTAGACGACCTGCATGCCGGCGCACTGGGAGGTGATGCCGCCGACGCCGCCGACGTTGATCTGAACGGTGTCGCCGATGTTGACGATGCGGTAGTGGATGGCGTGGGTCTGGCCGGTGCGGAAGGTGTTGGAGTTGACCGCGCCGCCCGAGTACTGGCTGCCTTGGCCCAGGGCGTTGTTGACGCTGACGCCGAAGACGTCGGAGGAGGCGTTCACGTCGGTGGCGTAGGTGTAGAAGAGGTACGCGCCGGGCTGGAGGCCGGTGATCTTGTAGACCAGCGAGGTCGAGCCATTGGTCTGCACGTCTTCGAGGAGCGATTCGTAGCTCCCGGTGATGCCCGCGACGGTGTTGGTCGCGAAGGTCGTGCTGGGATCACGCTGGAACTGGGCGGAGGTCGCGACGCCGTTGAGCCCGTTGAGGACCACGCTGGCCGCCGAGCTCGACGAGATGTTGTTCCACGTGCCGGCCTGGCCCGCGGCGCCGCCGAAGCTGGACGCGGGGGCCGTGCCGGACGTGCCGATGTCGATGTTGAACGACTGGCCGGCAGCCTGGCCAGCGAGGGACGCGAGGAAGAGAGCAGCAAAGGTGGGCGTGCGCATGGACATGTCGGTCTCCTGATGAGAACTGGTTTCCCGTTTGGGTCACTCGTTGTGTCTGGTGTTGTGCCGGAGCAATGCCCCGGCCTGACTCATGCGACGTTTATGGACGGCGCGGTTATTGAGTCGGGAGAATTTTTCGGAGGCACGGAGGCACGGAGGCACGGAGGCACGGAGGCACGGAGGCACGGAGGGGGACAGGCTGCAAAATGGCGCGAGCCCGGCTTTCGGGGCCGGGCTCGTGGGATCTTGAGCTTGTGGGACTTTGGGCTTGTGGGTGGCTGAGGGATTTGGGCGGGATCAGCAGCCGCTGTCGAAATACTGGAAGAACAGGAAGAAATCGCCCAGGTCGACCTCGCCCGACAGGTCCACGTCCGCGTCGGTCGTGGTTGTGTCCCATGCGTTGAAGAACTCGAAGAAGTCCAGGAGATCGACAACGTCGTCGCTGTTGAGGTCGGCGGGGCAGGCGGGCATCTGAAGCTCGTAGCACCCGCGGTCCAGGGCGGGAACGCCCGCGTTCGGCCCGTCGGCGACGCCAACGACGTCGGACTGGCGGGGCTTCAGATCCAGATCGAGGGGGAAGGGCTCCGAGACGTAGTTGTCATCATCAAAGTCGCCCGAGTCCTTGGGAAGCCAGCTCGCCCGGCCCGAGTCGACGCAAGGTGAGCCCGGCGCGAGCCGGAGGTTGTCGTCGGAGGTTCCGGCGAGGTTGTCCTTGCCATCCGCGTCGACAAAGCTCGGATCAAGCCCATCGGTCCCAGCAACTCCCGAGCGGGTCGTGTTCGCGAAGGTGGCAGAAGAGCCGATGGTCGATCCGAACTCGTCGGAGGCGTGGTTCAAGGTCGAGTGGTCGTTCCAAAGGATGGAGTTGAAGAAGTCAACCCGGACCAGTGAGGTCGCGTAGACCGCGCCGCCGCCGTTGTTCGAGGAGTTGGCGGTGAACGAGCAGTTGGTGAACGAAGACACCTGGAGCGAACTCGCATTTCCAGCGAGATAGGCTGCGCCGCCCGAGGCTCCGATCCCCGCGGTGTTCCCGGAGAAGAGACAGTTCAGTGCGGAAATGACGCCGTTGGAGACGCCCAGCGCGCCGCCGTGGGTCGAGGCCTGATTGCCGAGGAATTGGCAGTTGGTGAGTTCAACGTCAGCGCCGAAGCCCGCGTAGTAGAGCGCGCCTCCGGATCCCAGGGATTGGTTCTCGAGGAAGTAGCAGCTGCGGAAGCGAGGCGAGCCGTTGTGGCAATAGACCGCGCCGCCCATCGCGGAGGCGGTGTTGTAGAGGAACCGGCAGTTGGTGATCCGGGCGCTGGAACCTTCGAGCAGCAGACCGCCTCCTGAGCCCGGCGCGTTGTTGTACCCGCGGGCGATGGTGAAACCATCCAGGTCGGTGTACTCGCTCGCGTTGGTCGCGTCGACGACGGTGTAGGAGTTGTCCGTGTCGGCGCTGGAGCCGATCGCGCCCGAGAGAATGGTCTGATTGAGGTAGGGGGGCATGACGCGGTCCGCGAGGGTCGCCTCGGTGCCCTTGAAACCGCCGTAGTAGTGATTTCCGGAGTGGAGGCGGAATGACGCGGTGCGATCCGAGCCCGTGGTGGGCTTGTACGTCCCAGCGGTTACCCAGAGGGCAAAGCCCGGCCCGATGCGATGGATTGTGTCGATGGCTTCCTGAAGCGATGTGAAGGCGTTATCCCAGCTCGTGCCCGAGTTGTTCCCGACGGCAGAGGGTTTGACAAAGAAGTGCACCTCGTTGGGGTCGGCGAGCCTGACGAGCTGGATGCCCGCGCATTGGGCCATCGTGCTGCTGCTGATCGTGATGGTGAAGGTGCCGAAGCTGAGGTAGACGCAGTTGATCGCGTGGGTTTTGCCCGCGGCGTACGAGTTGGATGTGGGGATGGCGCCGCCGGTGGTTTGCGTTCCGACGCCATTGCTGTAGCTCGAGTTCACGGAGTACGTGTCCGTCGCATTGGCGTCCAGCGCGTAGACATAGACCAGGTAGTACCCGTTGGTCAGTCCCGAGAAGGTGTAGGAGAGCGACGACGCAGCCTGCGTGTCGCTGAGGAGATTGCTGTACTCCCCGGTCAGGGCGGCATTGGCGTTGGTCGCGAACGTGCCTCCCGGGGTGCGGGTGAAGGTCACGGACGAGGAAGAACCGTCTCCACGGATGAGCTGAGTGGTCGTGGGCGTGGCGCTGGTGATGTTGTTCCAGACACCGGGCTGATTGGCAGCTCCTGGAAAGGAGGCTGACGGAGCGGTTCCGGAGGTCCCCAGATCGATGTTGAAGGACTGGGCCCCTGCGACCAGGCCGGTGAGGCTTGCGAGCAGAACGGGAGCCAAGAGGCGAGCGGGGCGATTCATGGGTGTCTCCGGTGGAAGCGCGGATCTGGCGCGACGGGAGCCATGCGACGGTTCGCCCGGCCTCGGACATCGATTTACCGGTCGCGATCGGATTTTTGGGAGCGCAAAAGAAAGCGCGACGGAGCGTGGTGGTGCTCCGTCGCGCGAATGTCGGGCCTTTGCAGGATTGCTGCGGTGCCTGTTCTACACCGAGCCCGAACGGGGAGTCAGTTCAGCATCATGAATCAGAGGCAGCTGGTGTCCCAGTACTCGAAGAAGGTGAAGAAGTCGGCCAGGTCGACCTCGCCCGAGAGATCCACGTCGGCCGCGGCGCCCGTGACGTCCCAGGCGTTGAAGAACTCGAAGAAGTCGGCCAGATCGACGGTGCCGTCCTTGTTCATGTCGGCCGGGCACGCGGGCATCTGAACCTCGTAGCAGCCGCGATCCACCGGCGGGCTGCCGGCGCTGGCGCCATTGGCGGCGCCCAGAACGTCGGAGCGGCGGGCCTTGCCGTCGCTGTCCATGGGCAGCTGCTCGGCGGTGTTGTTGTCCTGATCGACGTCAAGCTCGTCGGCGGGGAGGGCCGCAACCGCGCCCACGTCGATGCAAGGCGAGCCGTTCTGAAGGCGGAGGTTGTCGTCGGTGGTGCCGGCGGTGTTGTCAGCGCCCTTGGCGTTGACGAAGAGAGGGTTGAGCCCGTCGACGCCGGCCTTGCCCTGGACGGTGCACTGGTTGTAGGTGACGGAGGAGTTGGTGTTGGGCTGAACGCCGACCTCGTTGGAGGCGGGGTTGTTGGGAGAGGTGTCGCCCCAGAGGATGCAGTTGGCCAGCGGGACCACGGCGCGGGTGGTGGCGTAGAGAGCGCCGCCGTCGAGCACGCCCTGGTTGTTGGAGAAGGAGCAGTTGGTGATGGTGTTGGTCAGAGGCGTCGCGTTGTTGCAGGAGATGAAGAGCGCGCCGCCCTGGCCGAAGCTGAAGGTCTGGTTTCCGGAGAAGAGGCAGTTGACGGCGTAGAGGGGCGCCAGCGAGGTGGCGATGGCGCCGCCGTTGCCCGAGGAGGTGTTGCCCAGGAAGTCGCAGTTCACGAGCTTGAGGGGCGAGAGGTTGTTCTTGTAGTAGATGGCGCCGCCGTTGCCGAAGGCGTCGTTCTGATAGAAGTAGCAGTCGACGAGCTTGGGGGTGCCGTTGTCCGCGGAGAGCGCGCCGCCGTTGCCGCCCTGGTTGTAGAGGAAGCGGATCTTGCGGAGGTTGGCGAAGGAGCCGTCCAGGAGCATGCCGCCGCCGCGACCGATCGCGCCGTCGCCATAGCCGCGGGTGACGGTGAAACCGTCGAGGATGGTGGAGCCGCCGGTGTTGCGGGCGTCAACGACGCACTCGGTGTTGTCGGCGTTGGAGCTCGAGCCGATGGCGCCGGAGAGGATGGTCTGGGAGAAGAGCGGGTCGCCGCGCTGGGCGAGCGTGGTCTCGGTGCCGGCGAATCCGCCGTAGACCTTCGCGCTGGACGGGATGACGAAGCTGATGGACTGGTCGGTGCCCGTGGTGGGCTTGTAGGTGCCGCCACGGATCCAGATTTCGTTGCCCGAGCCGATGCGGCGGGTGGACTCAAGGGCGTCCTGGAGGTCGGTCATGGCGTTGGCCCAGCTGCGTCCGCCGTTGTCGCCGGTCGCGGACGAGCTGACGTAGAAGCGGGGGAGCGTGCCGTTGTTGCCCATGCGGACGATCTGGATGCCGGCGAGTTCGGCGATGGCGCCGCCGTTGGGCGTGACGGTGATGGTGACGGTGTCACCGATGTTGACGACGCGGTTGTGCAGCGCGTGGGTGCCGCCGATGTGGAAGTCGTTTGAGGTCGGGGTCAGGAAGCCCGAGTCCTGATTGGAAACGCCCAGGGCGTTGTTGACGACAACGTGCGCGGGATTGGCGGTGGAGTGCGCATCGAGGGCGTAGGTGTAGATCAGGTACTGTCCCGGCGTGAGGCCGGTGAAGGAGTAGGTGATCGTGGAGTCGGCCTGCACGTCGTTGAGAAGGCTCTGGTAGTCGCCCGTGAGGTTGGCGTTGGTGTTGTTGAAGAATGACCCGGTGAGGGAGTGGGTCATGGTCACCGTGGAGTTGGTGCCGTCGAGGTTCTTCAGGGTGATGGAGGCCGCGGTGGAGGACGTGACCGCGTTCCAGGTGCCCGGGCTGCCGGCAGCGGCGCCGAAGCTCGACGAGGGAACGGTGGCGGACGTCCCGATCTCGATGTTGAAGGACTGCGCCGAGGCCTGACCAGCCAACGCCAGCAGAGTGAGAACCGCGACGCGAGAAGGATTGAAGATGCCCATTCTGAACTCCTTGCCCAAGGACCCGAAGCGAGGCGTGGGTCTGATCCAACGCCCAAGGGGTCCGAGTGGCCATGCGACAGCGCGGGCGTTGAGAGCTATCGACTTGCAGGAATTCGTGAGCTTGAGGGCTGCAAAGGCCTGAGATACAGGCCGGTTCGGGAGCTGTTCTCGCTCCGGAAGCCCGTTGGGGAGGCGCAGCGGAAAGCTGGGGGCTTTGGGATCAGAGCTTGGCCCGAGCGCGGCCGCGGACGACCTCGATCTCGGCGCGGGCGGCGCCGCGGAGCATGGCCGCCGCAACCGCGTTGAGCGCGGCGTACCAGGCGTCATGAATGCGCGGAGTCCAGGTCTCGCCCGACACCTTCGACATGGCGCGCAGCAGGCAATCGCGGACCACCGGATAGTGCTCCGGCGCAGCCCCATAGTTCGCGTGGCGTGCGCCCATCTCGCTCAGGGGTTGTTCGAGCGCGTCGAGCGACTGAATGTTGCGCCCGACGATGGCGACGGCCGCGGCCAGGTGCGCCCGCTGCCGCGTCATGTCCTCGGGGAACAGAGCGCGGACCTGCGGCGCGACCGAGAAGAGGTCGCGGTAGAACTCCTCGGCCACCTCGCCCAGACGCGGGGAGAGGCTCTGGTAGTGGTGTTTCACAGCTTTGAGCGTGTCGGCGTCCATGCGGATGGTCCAGGAAGAGCGCGGAGCGTGCCTGATCCATGCGCCAAACCCGGGGGCGGCGGCTAGCGAAATCGGCGGATTTTGCCATCACGAAAACACGCTGGAATTGCAGGCGTTTCCGGTTGAAACGCCGATCCGAAGGCGTCAGAATCCTGGGCAGGTCCAGCCCCTGTTCCGGGGCCGGCCACAGGGGCATCCTCATGAGCGATCCAGCATCCACCGGAGCGTCGGCGGCACGTCGGCCCAAGCAGCACGAGGTCACGTTGCTCCTGGGCGCGCTGGAGCGCGGGGATCAGCACGCAGCGGAGGAGCTTCTGCCGCTCGTGTACGACGAGCTCCGCGAGCTTGCGACCGCCAGGCTCTCCAACGAGCGCGCCGGGCAGACGTTGCAGGCGACCGCGCTGGTGCATGAGGCGTACCTGCGCCTGATCGGCGACCGCTCCGGTCAGCAGACGGAGAAGTGGGACAGCCGTGGCCACTTCTTCGGCGCCGCAGCGATCGCGATGCGGCGCATCCTCGTCGAGCGGGCGCGGCATCGCAAGCGGATCAAGCACGGCGGGCAGCTCGGCCGCGTGGACCTGGACTCCGACTGTGTCGCGGTTGACGGGGATTCCACCGATCTGCTCGCGCTGGACGAGGTGCTCGACAAGCTCCAGAAGTACGACGAGCGCAAGGCCCAGGTGGTCATGCTGCGGTACTTCGCGGGGCTCTCGATCGAGGAAACCGCCGCTGCGATGGGGCTCTCGCCCGCGACGGTCAAGAACGAGTGGGCCTTCGCGAGGGCCTGGCTCCATCGGGAGATCGCGGGGTCGATGCCGTGAGCGTCACCCGCCGCGAGATGGTCGAACAGCTCTTCGTTGAGCTGATGGACGTCGAGACTTCCCGGCGCGAGGAGGTTGCGCGGCAGCGTTGCCAGGATCCCGAAGTGCTCCGCGAAGTGCTCGGCCTGCTCGGCCATCACGACAGGGCCGAGAACTTCCTCGACTCTCAGGCGCTGCGCCGCACCAGGCCCGCGATGGAGTCCTACGAGCACTGGCGTCGCCTCCGTGTCGGCGGCTATTCGATCCTCGGCGTACTCGGCACCGGCGGCATGGGCCTGGTGTATCTCGCGGAGCAGCAGCGCCCCCGCCGCAAGGTCGCGCTCAAGGTCATGCGCGTCGGCGGGAACTCGCGCTCCATGCTCTCGCGCTTCCAGCGCGAGGCCGAACTCCTGGGCAGTCTGCATCATCCGGGCATCGCCCAGGTCTATGAGGCCGGCGTCGCGGAGCAGGAACTCGAGGGTGGCGAGGCGGGAGATCCGCTTCCGTACATGGCGATGGAGCTCGTTGAGGGCAAGCCGCTGGTCGAGTACGCGACCACCGCCAACAACGGCGTCGGCATCGGCATCCGCGCCAAGATCGAACTGATCCTCCGGATCTGCGCCGCGGTCGAACACGCGCACCTTCGAGGCGTGATCCACCGAGACCTCAAGCCCGCCAACATCCTCGTGACCGCCGAAGGCCAGCCCAAGATCCTGGACTTCGGTGTGGCCCGCGCCATGAAGAGCGACGGGACCGCCGAGCTCGAGCGGACGCTGGCGGGGCAGCTTCTGGGAACGCTCCCCTACATGAGCCCCGAGCAGGTCGCGGGCAAGTCCGAGGGCGTCGACACGCGCTCGGACGTGTACTCGGTCGGCGTATTGCTCTACGAGCTTCTCAGCGGCGAGCATCCGGTTGATCTGCGCGACTGCGGCATCGAAGAGGCCGGTCGGCGCATCCGCGAGGTCGAGCCTCTTAGCCTCGGCCGTCGGAATCCTGAACTTCGTGGAGACCTGGAGGCCATCGCGGGTAAAGCGCTTGAGAAGGACCCGCAGCGCCGCTACCAGTCGGTCGCCGAACTCCGCAGCGATCTGGAAAACTACATGCGGGGCGAGGCGGTCACCGCGCGGGGTGACCGGACGTGGTACCTGGCCCGCAAGCGGGTCAGGCGGTATTGGAAGTACTACGCCGCGGGACTGGCGGCCTTTGCGTCGCTCTCGGTCTTCGCGGTGACCGCGTACCAGCAGAGCATCTCGCAGAAGCGGGCCAAGAACGAGGCGCTCTCGGCGCTGGACCAGGCCCGCACCGCCCGTGAGGCGGCCGACGTCGCCAACCAGAAGCTGGAGGTTCAGCTCCGCACCGCGAGCATCGAGAAGGCCCGCCTGCTCGGATTGACTGGTCAGCGCCGGGAGGCGGAGCGGCTTATCTGGAGCGAGCACTTCAAGAATCCGGAGTCGCCCCAGACGCGCTGGGCGCTGTGGGAGCTCTATTCACGCCACGCGTGCCGCTACTGGAATGTGCTGGGAGAGGGGACCATCGCGAGGCTGGCGGTGATCCCGGGCACGCGCGAGGTCCTGGCGGGCAATAACGCGGGCGAGGCCTTCACGATCGACGTCGACACGGGCGCGATGCGCACGTATCTGGGGCGTTTCCCCACGCCCATCTACTGCGTCGCAGCCAACGGGCGCGAGCTGGCGGTGGGCACCCGCGCCGGTGATGTGATCCGCTGGAAACTCGGCCAGGAAAAGCCCTTTGCGCGGGTGAACCTCTTTGCGGGTTCCATCTACTCCCTGCTGTACACATCCGACGGCACGCTGCTCTCCGGGTCCACCGACGGCATCGTGCGGGCCTGGGATCAGGACCAGACGCCGACCGAGGTCGCCAAGTTCGCGCGGGCCGACGGAGCACCCCTGGTCGTGGATGTTCTGCTCGACGACCCGGACGGCTGGACCTTCCTCGCGGGCCTCCGCGATGGTCGCATCTGCCGCGTGAATCCCGCGGGCGGCGAGATCCTCGCCGAGGGTCGCCCTCACAACGGACAGATCCTCTCGATGTGCTGGTCCCCCGAGCACGATGTGCTCCTCTCGGGCGGCGTGGATCAGCGGGTTGCGATGCTCAGCGCCTCGGATCTCAAGGTGCTCAACAGCGCGGGAACGCTGAATGGTTCGGCCCGCGACGTGATCTTCCTGCCCGAAGGCAAGGAGTTCCTCTTCGTCGGCTGGTCGCGCGTGGAAGTCTGGGAGCGGGAACGCTTCCGTCCCACCGGACGCACCATCGGCTCGGCGCAGGGATGGCGTGCCGGCGTCAGCCTCCCCGACACGGGCGAGCTCGTCCTGGCTCCCGACGACAGCCCGGGCATCACGCTCTGGGAACTCAACTCCCGCATCCCCGCGGTGGACAACGACCTGCCCAACGGCGTCATCGACCATCGACGGATGGGCACGCACGTCGTGACCGCGGTGCGCGGCGGCGTCATCGTCCGCGACCCCTCCCGCGAAGAATCAAGCAAGATCTTCACCATTCCAGGCAAACGCATCCTGGGCATGGGTGTCGCGGGCAAGGTAGAGCACGGCCACATCGGCGTGTCGGTCGATGGCGGCGAGTTCCGCGTGCTCGACGGTTCGACTGGCGCGGAGATCCTGGCGATCAAGCCTCCCTCGAGCAATCCCACCGACGAGAAGTTCTGGGGAGAGATCAACTGGCCCGTGCTCTCCGATGACGGCCGTCGGGCCTTCGCCATCACGTCCAAGCGGAAGATCCTGTTCATGAACCTCGAGACAGGCGAGGTCCGCATACGCGACATGGGCGCGGGCAACATGCTCATGAGCAGCATGGACGTCGGAGGCAAGATCGGCGCGATCATCCATCAGAATCCCGGGTCCGTCGAGATCTGGGACTTCGAGAAGGCCGAACGCATCGCCCGCTCACCCATTAACGCGGCTCCCCTGGGTATCGCGCTCTCAAGCGACGCGAGACTGGTCGCGGTCGCGGGATGGGACCGCCTGGCCCACATCTTCAACACCACCGACGGCAAGGAAGAGCTCACCCTCGCGGGCCACCTGGACCTGGTGCTCGGCGTCGCGTTCCTCGATGGCGATCAGCAGCTCGCGACCGCCTCCCGCGAGGGTTCCGTCCGCATCTGGGACCTCAAGACAGGCGACAGCCTGGCGACCCTTCCTTCCGCGTCGGCCAACATCCGGTTCATGAGGCCGATGCCCGACTCGGTGATCGCGGGTGTGGGTTGGGATGGCGTGGTGCGCTACTGGGACATGCGGGCGTATGTGCCGCACATCCTGGGCAATGCGCAGGAACAGATCCGACGCTTCAAGGAAGCGGGAGGCGACGCCGATTGGATGCGCGTCGACCACTGGCTCAGGTCGCTCCGCGACTGGAAGGACGGCGTCGATCCCACCCTCTCGCTGCGCTGACGTGCGATGCTGACGTGTGATGACCAAAACGAAAACGCCCCGGACGCATGGCCCGGGGCGTTGTTCTTGCTCGATGTGAAACGCTTCAACGACGGCGGCGCGAGGCCAAGAGTCCCGCCGAGGTGAGCAGCATCAGGCTGCCCGGCGCGGGAACGTTGTAGGTCGCGATCACCGGAACGTGCGTCACGTCCCCGCTGGGAGGCGAGGGCTGACCCGTGAAGTCCGCGTAGAGCGCAACTTCGTTGAGCGGGTTGTTGGGGTCCAGATCCTCCGCGGTCTGGCCATAGCCCCAGAGCACCGTGTTCAGTGAAGAGCCCAGTGGATGCGTCGTGGGCAGCGCCGGAACCTCCAGCAGCGAGTTGGACGGCAGGCCGAACCATGACGGACCAAAGCCCAGCCCGAACGCGTTGAGGAACGGGCTCCAGGCGTTCGCCTCGGCCGCAGCACTCCCAAACGCGCCGGTGCCGGCCATGACAAGCACGCGCCCGCCGCCTTGAACGTACTGGGTGAGCGCCGCGATCTCTCCCGCGGACGTGCCGATCCCGCCAGCGAGGAAAACGCCGGCGTAGTTCTGCAGATTCGCGAGGCTCACGCCCCCGCTCGGATTCACCGACCAGGTGTGCCCGAGCACGCCCGCCCGAGCGCCGATGCTCGAGCCGTACGCGGTGCCGTTGGTCGAGAAGACCGCGAAGTTCGAGGGCCCGCCATTGGAGAAGTATCCGAAGATGTTGTCGGCCAGGGTGTTGGTCTGGCTCGTGTTCTGACCGAACGCCGAATCCGAGAGCAGCCATTCGTCACCGATCGCGATCACCTTGCCGTCATCGGCCTGTGCAAGGCAGGCGCCGGCGGCCAAGGCGAGCGTGGCAACGCACGCGCGAGAACGAAGCATGCGATGAACTCCAGGAAAGTCGATGCGATGTTCAGCGACGGCGACGGCCGACGATCAGGCCGCCGATGCCGACGAGCGTCAGGGCGCCCGGCGCGGGCACGGAGACGGTGAGCGTGTCGTACGCGACGTTGTCGTCATTGGCGCTGCCATCAAACTCATCGAACGTCACCGACGCGATGACCGCCGAGTCGGCGACATAGCCCACGAACTGATAGCCCGGCGCGCCGTTGGGGCAGGGGATGAACCCGTTGGAGGCGATGATTGCTCCGGTGACGTCGCGGAACACGACGCTGACAAAGGACGCCCCGTCGGGAACGTCAAAGACGACGTCGAGACCGAAGGCCTGCACGGGCGTCGCGAAGGTGACGGTGAGGTCGTCGTTCTCGATGCCCGGGTTGGAGCCGCCGGGGGAGAGGACGTTCTTGCCCGAGGAGGGCGACATGGGGAAGCGCACGCCAGTGGCGCCCTCGATCACGATCAGGGGCGTGTTGGCGTCGGGGCCAGTGAGCGTCATGCCCGAGAGCGTCTGGTTGGTGAGGTCGGTGAGGCTCGCGTAGCCATCGAAGTCCTCGGTCAGCGTCGCGCCGGTGTTGGCGTCGGCGTTGAACTGGCCGCGATCGAAGTACAGATTGCCGCCCGCAAGAGCATGACCAGCTCCGAAGGCAACGACAGCGGAGACAAGCGCGAATCGGTTCAGCATGTTGGGTACCCCAAGCAACAATGGACAAGCCAAGCGCACCACGGGCGCGAGGCGGTCCTAGAAAGGTGCCTCAGAACGCCGGAAGTGCAAGAAAAGCAGGGGCTTGGGGCGAGTATTCCTCCCGGAACCCGAACGGACTGTGGACGCGTGCTTACCCAAAGCAGCACGCAGATCACCCAGGCCAGCCAGTTGTCCTGGGCTTCTCCGGGGTGGCATGCCTGCTGCTCGGAGCAGGCATGGCCTTAGTCCGCCCCTGCTCCGGGCGGAAGGTGGGTCAGGTCGAGCGGAATCGGGCTCGATCCCAGGTTCGCATACGCGGCGGCGCTGGAACAACTCCAGTCCTCAGGGCGAGCGCACAAACCCTCCACGACGGGATTGGCGTGGATGTAGCGGATCATCTCCCAGATCGCGCGTGACGTCACGAGGTTGCGGTCGTATCCGCCGCCTCGCTGCCAGAAGCGAGTGGAGACCAGGCCGTTGGGTTGGCGATCCTCCATCTTCGCGAGCATTTGCGGCGCGTGCGCGTGAACGTGCAGGTACGCGCGGCGTGCGACCGACTTCTTCAGCGATTCCAGGAAGCCTCCAATGTCCGGGCGCGGGTCCGGCGTGTAGACCAGCAGATGAACATGCGTGGGCATCACACAGAAGCACCACAGATGAACCGCGTGCCGAGCGAGGGACTGCTTCGCGGCCGAGATGAACCAGTCCAACGCCCTTGGAGAGCGGAAGAAAGGCTGGTTGTGGAAGCACGAGAAGTTGACGGCGCGGGCGTGATTGGGGCGCTCCAGACGGCGAAGACGCTTGAAGTCCTCGGCATTCGTGTATGGAGGGGCCATGTGAGGAGCATAATCAGAAGTGAGCAACTGGAGTTTGGGAGGGCAGGAAGGCCATGCTTGCTCAGAGCAGCAAGCATGCCACCCACGCAGGCATGACGTTCCCCAAAAGAAAAAGCCCCGGGCGCGAGGCCCGGGGCTTGGATGAGCGTGGAACGCCAAACTGAGGCGTCGATCAGTTCTTGAGCGCAGCCTGAGCAGCGGCCAGGCGGGCGATCGGCACGCGGAAGGGCGAGCAGGACACGTAGTCCATCCCGGCCTTGTGGCAGAACCAGATCGACTTCGGATCGCCGCCGTGCTCGCCGCAGATGCCCACCTTCAGGTCGCGCTTGGTGGAGCGGCCCTTGGTGATGCCCATGTCGATGAGCTGGCCGACGCCCGTGGTGTCCAGGGACTGGAACGGGTCGTGGTCGAGCAGGTTCTGGTGGAGGTAGTCCGGGAGGAAGGTGTTGATGTCGTCGCGGCTGAAGCCGAAGGTCATCTGCGTGAGGTCGTTGGTGCCGAAGGAGAAGAAGTCCGCGGACTCGGCGATCTGATCGGCGGTCACCGCGGCGCGGGGAATCTCGATCATGGTGCCGATCTTGATGTCCAGGCGGGGCTTGAACTCCTGCTCGGTGCGGACCCGGGCGATGACCGCCTCGGTCTTCTCGCGCAGGACCGCCAGCTCGCGTTTGGTGCCCACCAGCGGGATCATGATCTCGGGCATCGCCTTGATGTTCGAGCGGAGGCAGTCGATCGTCGCCTCGACGATGGCCTGCACCTGCATCTCAAGGATCTCGGGGTAGGTCACGCACAGACGGCAACCACGATGGCCGAGCATCGGGTTGTTCTCGTGAAGCTGGTTCACGCGCTGCTTGACCTTCTCCACGCTGACGCCCATGAGCTTGGCGACTTCCGCCTGGCCCTTCTCGTCGTGCGGGACGAACTCGTGCAGCGGCGGGTCGATCAGGCGGATCGTGACCGGGCAACCCTTCATCGCCTTGAAGATCCCGATGAAGTCCTCACGCTGGTACGGGAGGAGCTTCTGGAGCGCCTTCTCTCGCGCTTCCTTGGTCTCGACCAGGATCATCTCGCGCATCGCCTTGATGCGGTCGCCCTCGAAGAACATGTGCTCGGTGCGGCACAGGCCAATGCCTTCGGCGCCGAAGTCGCGGGCGCGCTGCGCGTCCTCGGGGGTGTCCGCGTTGGTGCGGATCCCGAGCGTGCGGTACTTGTCGGCCCAGCGCATGACCTGGGCGAAGTCCCCGGACATCTTGGGCTCGACCGTGGAGACGCGGCCCAGCATGACCTGGCCCGTGGAACCGTCGATCGAGATCAGATCCTCACGGGTGACGGTCTGGTTGCCGACCTTGAGCGTGCCGCCCTTCTCGTTGATCTGGAGCTCGCCCGCGCCGACGACGCAGCACTTGCCCCAGCCGCAGGCGACGACCGCCGCGTGGC
>CAZHFW010000008.1:0-118329 GCA_964531675.1 uncultured Phycisphaeraceae bacterium
GTTCGTACAATACGGCTGGGGCGATCAAGAGGTCAACGATGACGCCAACCATGTCGCGATCGGCCTGAGCCTGAACGGCACGTTTGAAGGCCGCGACGACGACGGCGCGGGCGTGTACTTCTCCTGGAACGATCTCTCCGACGCCGACGGCGCCGGGTATCCCGAGGACGAAACGGTGCTGGAAGGCTTCTACAAGATCCAGCTCACCCCCTGGTGCTTCGTGAAGCCCGACATCCAGTACGTCTGGAATCCCGGCGGCGCTTCGGACGTTGACAACGCTCTGGTCGGCGCGGTGCGATTCCAGGTCAGCTTCTGATCAGGCGTCACGCCCGATTCAACTCGCATCACACCCGCGACATCGGGGCCGCTTCCGGGGCTCCGATGTTCGCTTTTGGCCGCGGCGCTCACTCCGCGAACAGCGCGTCCACGAAGTTGGCGGGGTCAAAGGGCTGCACGTCGTCGGGCGTTTCGCCGACGCCGATGAACTTGACGGGGATGTTGGTCACGTCCTTGATCGCGACCACGATGCCGCCTTTGGCGGTGCCGTCGAGCTTGGAGAGGAAGATCCCGGTCACGCCCGCGGACTTGGAGAACTCTTGGGCCTGACGCAGCGCGTTCTGGCCGCTGGTCGCGTCCAGGACGAGCAGCACCTCGTGCGGTCCGCCCGGGATCTGCTTTTCGACGACCGAGCGGAGCTTGGAGAGCTGACGCATCAGCGGGTCCTGGGTCTGCAGGCGTCCGGCGGTGTCGAGGATGAGCACGTCCACGCCTCGAGACTTGGCGGCGGCGCAGGCGTCGAAGGCGACCGCGGAGGGATCACCCCCCTGCTGCCCTTTCACAACACTGACCCCGACGCGCTCGGCCCAGACTTCAAGCTGACGAACCGCGCCGGCGCGGAACGTGTCGCACGCGCCCAGAAGGACCGTCTTGCCCTGGGCGCGGAGAGCACCGGCGAGCTTGGCGATGGAGGTCGTCTTGCCGACGCCGTTGACGCCGGTCATGAGAATGACCGTCGGCCCCGAGGGTGCGAAGCGAAGCTCGCGATCCTGCTGAGGCCAGAGGCTCCGGAGCTCGGCCTTGAGGAACTCCAGGACCTGATCGCCTTTGTCGATCCTGCCCGCGCGGAAGTCGGCCCGGATCTGCTCCATCCAGCGAGCGGTCGTCTTCACGCCCACATCGGCCTGGATCAGGCGTGATTCGAGCTCCGACAACACGTTCTCGTCAAGCTTGCGTCCGAGCAGCAGCGAGCGGACGGTCGCGACCAGCGTCTCGCGGGTCTTTTCCAGACCCTGCTTGAGCTTCCCGACGATGGACTTGAAGAACCCCACGCGACGTCAGCCTCCGGAGGGATTCGCGTCGCCCTGGGGCGTTTCGGCGGGCTCGATCGCTTCGCCGCGCTCGGCCAGGACGCGCTTGAGGACCTTGTCAAGAAGACCATTGACGAAGGCGGGCGACTTCTCGGTGCCGAACGACTTGGCCAGTTCCACCGCTTCGTTGACGATGATCTTGGGGTGGGCGGTGGCCTTGGTCATCTCGTAGTGGGCCAGACGGAGCACGGCGCGATCGGCAGCAGCCTGGCGGCTCGCGGGCCAGCCCGGCGCCAGCGTGAGCATTTCCGCGTCGGCCGCCGCGCGGGCCTCGTACGCCCCCACCGCAAGATCGAACGCACGCTCGATCTCGGAGGCGGAGTAATGCTCCTTCACGTCGTCGTCTTCGATGAGATCGCGCACCGCGTCGATGTCCGCCTCGCCGCGGGCGTCGATCTGAAACAGCGCCTGGAAGGCCAGGCGGCGGATTTCGGAAAGCGTCGCCATCAGCGCTTCCCCTTCCGCTTCTTGGAGACCGCCTTGTCGGGCCTGGTGCGGGAGGCGGCCTTGGCGTGTCCGCCGGCGCCGATGTTCTCGATCGCTTCCAGCGTGTCGAGGAGGGCCGCCATGGCTTCCTGACCCTTGTTGCCCTTGTCGCCGCCGGCGCGGGCGCGAGCCTGGGCCGGCGTGTCGACGGTCAGCACGCCGAACGCGCAGGGCACGTCGGTCGCGATGGTGACCGAGACCAGGCCGTGCGCGACGGCCTCGGCGATGTAGCGATCATGGCTCGTTTCGCCCTTGATCAGGCATCCCAGGCCGACGACGCCGCGGACCTTGCCGCTGCGGGCCGCGGCCAGCGCCAGCGCGGGCAGTTCGTACGCGCCGGGCGCGTCGATCACGAGGACGTCCTCACGGCGTCCGCCGCAGTCCTGGTACTCCTCGACCGCGCCGCGGAGCAGTTCGCGGGTCACGGACTCGTTGTACCGGCTGACGACAACCGCCACCGGGGGGAGGGTTGCCCGAGAAGATGCACGCCCGTTCTTGGCCATGGGAGGCGGATGGTAGACGCCTCGGGGACAGATCCCCACCTTCTAGAGCTTCAAGACTGGTTTGGGGGCCCCGCGGGGGCTTCAGGTCAGCTTCAGGGCGAAGAAGACCGCGGTGAACGCCAGGTCCGCAAAGACGATGGAGACCACGCACTCGACGACGGTCGAGGTGGTCGCCTTGCCGACGCCCGCGGCGCCGCCCGACACCCGCAGGCCGTTGCCGCAGGCGATCAGGCCGATGAGCAGGCCGAAGACCGTGGCCTTCATGACGCCCGTGACGAAGTCGACGGGCTTGGCCTGGTCGAGCATGTTGGAGACGTAGGTCGAGTAGGGGATGTCGAGGACCGTGATCGCCATGATCAGGCTGGCGATGATCGACATGAAGCTCGCGATGACGCCCAGGGCGCTCATGCTGACCAGCGAGGCCAGCACGCGGGGGACGACCAGGAACCGGACCGGGTTCAGGGCGTGGGCTTCGAGCGCTTCGATCTCTTCGCTCACGACCATGGTGCCGATCTCGGCCGCGATGGACGCGCCCGCGAAGCCGGTCAGCACGATGGCGCCGATCAGGGGGCCGAGTTCACGCAGCACCGCGACCGCGATGATGTTCGCGACGAGGTCCTTGCGGCCGAACTCGTCCAGAGGCGGCGCGAGCTGGAAGGCGAGGATGAAGCCCACACAGCCCGAAACCAGGGAAACGATGAAGATCGAGCGGACACCGATGCGGACGATCTGCGCGACAATCGCGGGCCAGCCGATGCGGACTTTGGACTTGCCCGCGGAGCGGAACACCCAGTGCAGCGTGTCGGCCAGGAGGTACAGGACGTCGCCGATGTGATCCAGGACGGAGAAGATGCGGGCGCCGATGACATCCAGGCCGCGCACGAAAAGACTGGGCGCTGCGCCTTGCATGTCTCCGTTGCGATTTCCCAGACCCGCGTCGGCCATGACGTTGGATTTCCTTGAAGAGAACTTCGGGCTTGGGCGGCTCAGGCCAGCGCGACTTCGACGCTGGGGACGATCTTGAAGACGGTGTGCAGGCGTGCGATCTCGAAGATCGCGCGGACCTTGTCGTTGAGCCCGCAGAGGATCATCGGGACCTTGGTCTGCGTGGAGGTCTTGAGGGCGTCCACGAGGGTGGCCAGGCCGGGCGAGTTCATGTAGTCGACCAGCGAGAGGTCGACGACGAGCTTGGCGGGCTTGCCCTCGAAGGCCTTGCGGAGCGCGGTACGGAACTCGGAGGCCTGCTGGTAAGCAATTTCCCCGGAGGGCGCCACCACCGTCGTCGTGCCGTGCTGCGTGAACTTGATCCAATCCTGGGGCATGCAGACTCCACTCGCACTCGGAAACAACTCACTCAAGCCGGGGGGCTCAACTTAGCCCGCTTTGGCGCCCGGGTCCTGTTTGTCCCCCGGAGCGGCTTTGGGCTCCGGGTTCTTGACCAGCGTCAGCCGCATTCCCCGGCCCTCACGCTTCTCAAAGCGTACCTCATTCATCACTTCCTTGATGATGTGGACGCCCAGGCCGCCGGGTCGGATGTCCTCCAGCTCGCGGCCCTTGATTTTCTCGGGTTCGACCTGCTTGGCCTCGTCCTCGATCACAATCTTGAGGCCCCCCTGTTCGGTGGGCCAGATGTTGATCCAGATGGGCTGGTCAAGCTGACGGTCGTAGCCGTGACGGATGACGTTGCAGAGGGCCTCATCGACCGCCAGAGCGATCTGGCTGCTTCCGACGGACCCGAAGCCCATCGTCCGGGCGATGCCCGTGATGAGTTCCCGGGCGCCGCCGAGGTACACCGGGTTGGAGACGATGCGCAGATGAACGTGCGGACTCTGGTTCATCGGGACTTCCCTGCCTCCGATTGGTCGGTCCTGGTCTTTTCCCAGGCGACCCAGCGCTCGACGGCCTTGGCCCGTTCGTCCTCCGGGGCCGCGTGATCGTATCCAAAGGTCTGTCCCGTCAGGCGTTCCAGCGACCGGATGGCCACCAGCCGCTCGGCGGGGTCGTCGCTGTCGAGCATGCGGACCAGATCCGGGATCGACGCTTTGTTCTGCGTGTCGACCGCTCTGAAGCTGGCCTCCAGGCGTGCGCCGGGTTCGCGCGAGTCAAAGCTGGCGGATTCGGGCGAGCAGCCGATCAAGGCTCCAAGTCCGAGGATGCAGCAGATGGGGCGTGTGGCTCGTGTCACGTCCGGCCATGGTAGCCGAACGCACGCCGGCTGGGTGGAGGATCCCCAAACGGGCCCGCTACCATCCCCGCTTCCCCTGCCGGGGCGGTCCGTCCGGCGGGCATGGAGTCAGACATGAGCACCCCCGCAGCGGCCCGCCCGCGCGACGTCATCCCGATCCTCGACTTTGGCGGCCAAACCGCCCAGCTGATCGCCCGGCGCGTTCGCGACGCGGGCGTCTTCTCCCTGCTGGTCGCCCCGACCATCAAGCCAGAGGAACTCCGGGCGATGAACCCCAAGGGGATCATCCTCTCCGGCGGACCCTCCTCGGTCTACGAGCCCAACGCGCCCAAGTGCGACCCCGCGATCTTCAAGCTCGGCGTTCCGGTGCTCGGCATCTGCTACGGCATGCAGCTGGCGGCGCAGATCCTCGGCGGTCGCGTTGACCGCGCCGACCATCGCGAGTTCGGACGCGCCAATCTCGCGGTGAATGACCGCTCGGATCTGTTCGCGGCGATCCCCGAACGCACCACGGTCTGGATGTCCCACGGCGATCAGGTCGTTGACATCGATCACGCCAAGTTCACGCCGCTGGCCTCGACGCCCACTTGCCCGCTGGCGGCGGTCCGCGCGACCATCCCGGGCGTGCGGTTCTTCGGCGTGCAGTTTCACCCGGAAGTCACGCACACCCCCCACGGCTACGAGCTTCTCCGGAACTTCGTGTACGAGGTGTGCAAGTGCACGCCCTCCTGGCACATGGCCGACTACGCCAAGCAGGCCGCCGACCACATCCGCGAGACCGTCGGCAATGGTCACGTGATCTGCGGCCTGTCTGGCGGCGTGGACTCTGCGGTCACCGCGGCGCTGGTGCACAAGGCGATCGGCAAGCAGCTCACGTGCGTCTTCGTGGACACGGGGCTGCTGCGCAACAACGAACGGGAGTTCGTCGAAACCACGTTCCGCGACCACTTCAAGATCGATCTGCGCACCGCGGACGCGGGGAGCGAGTTCCTTTCCGATCTTCGCGGCGTGACCGACCCGCAAGAGAAGCGCCGCCGGATCGGACACCGTTTCATCGAGGTGTTCAAGCGCGAGTCGCTCAAGATCAAGGACGCCCGGTTCCTGGCCCAGGGCACGCTCTACCCCGACGTCATCGAGTCCGGGCATGGTCACGCGGGGACCGCTGCGGGGATCAAGCTCCACCACAACGTGGGCGGCTTGCCTGAGAATCTCGGGTTCAAGCTCGTGGAGCCCCTCCGCGAACTCTTCAAGGACGAGGTCCGCAAGCTTGGCGAGGTGCTCGGTCTGCCCGACCAGCTCATCTGGAGGCATCCGTTCCCGGGCCCGGGTCTGGCGGTTCGCGTGCTCGGCGAAGTGACGCCCCCCAAGCTCGCGATCCTGCGCGATTGCGACGAGATTCTGCTCGAGGAAATTACCGCAGCAAATCTGTACCGCGCCACGAGCCAGGTCTTCGCGGTCTTGCTCCCGGTGCAATCGGTGGGCGTGATGGGCGATGGTCGGACCTACGACTCCTGCGTCGCGATCCGTGCGGTGGAGTCGCAGGACTTCATGTCGGCCGACTGGGTCAGGCTCCCCTGGGACGTGCTGGCGCGGGTTTCGTCGCGCATCATCAATGAAGTGCGGGGCGTCAACCGCGTCGTCTACGACATCTCCAGCAAGCCCCCCGCGACCATCGAATGGGAGTGAGGCGAGGCATGGCCAAGCGGCCCGGCGCAAACCCATCTCGGTCCGCGGCGGCGATCGGCGCGAGGGTCATGCTGCGGCATCCGGTGGAGCGGGATCGCGATGCGTACATCGCGCTGCGCCGCGAGTCCCGGGCGTTTCTGGAGCGATGGGAGCCACTGCCGCCGTCGGGCGTGGAGTGGAACTCGGAAGAAGCGTTCGACCGCTTCCTGACCACCTCGAACAGCGAGATTTCGCAGCGGTTCCTGGTTTGTGCGCGCACTCCCGACCAGATCATGGGGCAGCTTTCCCTCGGCGGCATCATGCGAGGGTCGCTCCAGCAGTGCTTCATGGGCTACTGGATCGGAGCGCCCTTTGCCGGCAAGGGTTTCATGACCGAGGCGGTCAAGCTCGCCCAGAGGCTCGCGTTCCGGGAGCTCAGGCTCCACCGCATCGAGGTCAACATGCAACCCATCAACGAGCCTTCCAAGCGCCTGGCCAAGGCGTGCGGCTTCCGCTACGAGGGCTATTCCCCCCGCTACCTCGAGATCGATGGCGTGTGGGTCGATCACGAGCGCTGGGCGATGACCGTGGAAGACTACGAGGCGCTGGCCTGGGCCAAAGGCTGAGCGGTCTCAGCGATTGAACGCGCAGTCGAGCCCGGCTCCCTCGGGCGTGAGGGCCTTGAAGGGATTGTTGGGGTCGGTCTTTCCGTCGTCGTCCACGCCATCGAGTCCGACGCTGTAGAGCTTGTAGCCCTTGCCAGACTTCTTGTAGGTCAGGGGCCAGGCGGCGATCGCATCGTCGGGAGCGGCGGCCAGTTCTCTTGGGACAAGATCCGTGAGGTGCTCGGGATAGGAGCCCGTGCGGGCGTGGTATCGCGCCAGCGCGACGATCACGCGGACCGCGTTCACGTCAAGCTCACCCTGGTCGACCGCCTTGATGATGCGGGAAGCATCGGGGAGGATGACCGCGAGAAGCTTGGAGCGTTCCCCCGCTCGTTCGCGGGCAGCGCTCAGCACATGCAGATCCATGCGTTCTCGACGCGGCGTGGTCGCGGCCTTGCGGGCCAGCGCGTAGTACGAGTCGATGTTCTCGCGCACGCGCTCGAGGGTGAGTGTCGGGCCTGAACTGTCGGTGCCGTTGAGGGTGACCAGGGCCCCCAGCGCGACCATGCGGTCCGGGGAGGGGCGATCGGGCTGCTCATACACAAACTCCGCAGCGTCGATCGTCGCCAGTTGCTCCGCGTCCAGGTGGAGTGTGATCGGGGGCCAGTCCAGAAGCTGTCTGATCATGGCGCCCTGCGCGAGCAGCAAGGCCCCATCGTCCAGTTGATCGGAGGCGATCGCTTGTCTGAGCGTGAGATTCGCCCGGCTCACGATCGAGACCGCGACCATCCGATCGATCATGAGTTCCTGATGAGCGATCGTGCGCCCGAGGGCCAGTGCCTGCTCGTATGACGCGATCGCGCCGACCAGGTCGTGGGCGCGGAGCTGTTCGGACATCCGCGCCAGCGTGGCCCGCGTCAGACTCCTGGACCAGCCGGTCTCGGGGACGACCTTGGAAAGCAGCAGACCATCGCCCTTGGGGCGCACCGCGCGAGGGGCGCGGGCGAGCTCATCCAGATCCTTGAACACCCCGAGCTTCTCCAGATTCGCGAGCGCCTTCTTCGCGATCTCGACATCCTGGGGTGAGCCTCCCGGACCGAAGTCGGTGAGGACATCAAAGTCGATGGGGCGGGGCGATTCCCCGCTGTCAACCATTCGGGTCAGCTCTCCCATGAACTTAGGCCCGAGCTTGCGCAGGATGGCCAGCGCATCGGGGTCTCCCGAGCGCGACGTGGAGGGCTGGTAGCGCTCGATCATCTCCAGGATCTGGCGATGCCGTTCGGCGTTGTCCTTGGGAGGCGGGAAGTCCTCGATCTGCTTCTGGGCGATCGCTGGAGAAGCGATGAGCGCCGCGAGGATGACGATCAGGCCGAATCCGGGCCGGTGCATTCGCATGGAATCGCCTCCGATGAGGCAACGGTAGTCCGCGCAACACGCCAGCGATCGGCTCGCGCGGACGCGGGGATTGTGCGCGCAGGTCGGTTCTGTTCTACTGACGGCATGGCCCACCGACCCACCTGGGACGAGTACTTCCTCGCGCTGGCGGAGCAGATCAGCACCCGGTCTCCCGATCCGCACACCCGGCACGGCTGCGTGCTCGTGGACGCGGGCAAGCGCGTGCTGAGCACCGGCTACAACGGCCCGGTCTCGGGGCTTCCCAATGGGCTTGTGCCGCAGACCAGACCAGAGAAGTACGACTGGATCATCCACGCGGAAGACAACGCGGTCGCATTCGCCCGCTGCGACCTCCGCGGCGCGACGGCCTACATCACCGGAACCCCCTGCGCCCCCTGCTTCCGCAGGCTGCTGCAAGTCGGGGTAAGGCGAATCGTGCAAGGCACCCGAAACTCGGCATGCCTCAGCGATCGCGAGATCGAAGCCTGCCAGACGATGGCGCGGGCGCTGGGGGTGGAGTGGCTGACGGTGGAAACGCCGAGCCAACCGCCGGCAGAGCCGGTTCCGGGTTAATCACTGAGGCAAAAAGCAAACAGCCCTCGCGTTGGCAAGGGCTGCTTCAAGCGGAGAGGGGGGGATTCGAACCCCCGATACGGCTTTAGGGCCGTATATCGGTTTAGCAAACCGACGCCTTCAGCCTCTCGGCCACCTCTCCGGCGTCGACTGGTTCAAGGCCAAGCTTAGCCGCTGGGAGCGGGGGAAACAAACCGGGCAGGTCCTGCGGCCGGGGTGGGACTTTGGCTTGGCGGGACGATCGGACTCTCGATCCACGGCCGTTACTTTCGGCCTTGAAAAAAACCGGGACGCGCCCGTCGAGGACGCGTCCCGGCTCTCTAATCCGGTCGAGGTCTAGACCGGGTCTCTCTGTCTCTCTTGATGTGCGTCTGTCTCTCTCTCTCCGTCGGGTCATGCCTGGGCATGGTCCCGACGGGCTGCACCGTGGTTGGGATCGGATCTGTCCGCGGTCGGACCGTCAAGGTTCGGACAGCCAAGACAAGGGGCATCAGACGCGGCGTGTTGTTCGTGCATCCTCCGGGCGGCTTAGTCGGCGCCGTGGGCGTCGTCGTCGTGCTCGGAGTTGCCCGGGGCCTGCTTCTCGACGAGCTTGCGGAGGTAGTCGTTCTCGCGGCGGGTGGCTTCGAGATCGAAGACGAGGTACTTGACGCTCAGGCGGAGGTAATCGAGGGACTCCTGGAGGTCGCCGATGGTCTTCTTCATCTTGTCGTGACGGGCAACGGTCTCGCGGGCCAGCTTCTCGAGGTCGCCACGCTCGCCCTCGGGCATCTGATTGATCTGCGCGATGAGTTCACCCAGCTTGGCCTGGAAGTCCTGCTCGGTCATGGTCGTCTCTCCAGTTTGCGCCCGTTTGGGCGATTTGTCGCCGCACCGTGCCGCGATGCACGATGGCCTCGGCGGAGAGAAGAGAAACAGCGGGCGTGCCAGAGCCCTTGCGGGACCCCGGAGCGTCGTGCCGCGAGGCGTGGGTCCGCGAATAACCGCCGCGAAACATCGCCCGCGGCAGCCGAGCCTCGGAGGCCTGCGTTTTCGGTCCTGTGGAAGGGCAGCACGTGTGCCGGACGTTGCAAAAACTCAACGCAGGGCGTCGACGCGTCGCAACGCGGCACGCGCCGCGGGGGGCGCCAGGGTCACGAGTTTGGCGACGGTCGCCTCCTCGGTGCGGCGCATTTCCCGGACCAGCTTCTTGAGGTGGTTGTCGAGGTTGACCTGATAGCGGGCAAAGAGCTTCTCGAGATCATGGCGGCTGAAGCGGGAGAGCGGGTCCTTGAGCCCGGACTGCATCACCGCCCAGTCGATCAGTGATCCCCCGGTGTCCGAGAAGCGGTACAGGCTCAGCGTGTTCTCCAGGCGCTTGGACGAGGAGATGAACGGGTCGGTCGCGGACTCGGGCACCTTGCACATCGCATCCTGCACCGCCTGGTTCTCGGCGGCCAGCGCGATGGGGTCGGTGGGCGCTTCGGGGGCGAGCTTGGGGAACCCGGCCTGATCGGCGGGCCTGAGGTCGGCGAACGCGGTCGAGAGGGTCTTGACGCCGCCGCGCTCGAAGCGCACCGTGACGCGCTGGCAGCGCTTTCCGTCCTGCTGCGTGTTCTCGGCGGAGGAGACCTGGCCGATGCCCCACTCGGGCTTGCCAGCGTGCACGAGGCGGTCGCCGAACTTCCACTCGATCATGATGTTCACTGCTGCCGTGTCCTACAGGGGTGCAAGTCCCCCACCGCCGGGCATGGAAAGGGAGGTGCGCCGGCAGACCCCGTGGGCGATCATTTGGCAAGACCGAACCCGTCACGCGTCGGCGAGGCGGGCCAGGGCGAGGGCCCCGGGAGAGCTTCCCGGGCGGAACGAACCCCTGGATCTGCGGTTCTCGAGCAGGCCAGAACTTGGCCAGCCTGCTCCCAGAGTCTAGCAATAGGCCTCCCCCGGGGTCCATTGGTTGGCTCTTTGGCTCTCCGGGGCAGGGGCTGGTTTCCGGGGGGTGTTTGGGACTCTCCGGACCGGCGCGCCTAGGATTGCGGCCCTTGGGAAGACCCCAACGGGCACACAGGGAATCCAGCATCCATGATCGAAGCCCTCAAGAGCGACGAGATCGTTGAGAAGTGCGGCGGGCGGTTCAAGCTCTGCAGCCTGATCCAGGTCCGCCTGCGCCAGCTGATGGACGGCGCCCGCCCCCTCGTGGAGCGTGACGGCCGATCGGACCTCGAGATCGTCGTCCAGGAAATCCTGGAAGAGAAGATCACCCTCGAGTTCCCCGCCGACAAGGCTGAGGACCTCGGGTACACGCCCGCGATCCCGTAACCCGGGGCTCGCGGCGGGAGCGTTCTGATGCACGTGCCTCCACTGGACGCGGTTCGCGGCAAGCGGATCCTCGTGGGCGTCACGGGCGGGATCGCCTCCTACAAGACCGCAATGGTTGTGAGCAAGCTCGCGCAGGCGGGCGCGGAAGTCACGGTCGCCATGACCGAGGCCGCGACGCGCTTTGTCACGCCGCTCACATTCCAGGCGCTCTCGGCCCGGCCTGTGTACACCAGCTCGTGGGAGCACATCGAGTCGAAGGACCCCCAGCACATCGCGCTGGCGGACCACACCGATCTGGCGGTGGTCGCGCCGTGCACCATGAACACGCTGGCGAAGCTCGCCTCGGGCTTCACGGACGACGTGGTCACGCTGATCCTGAGCGCGGTCGACCGTCGCAAGACGCCGGTGCTGCTCTGCCCTTCGATGAACAACGTCATGTGGGCCCAGCCAAGCACGCAGCGGAACGTGGCCCAGCTGGTTTCGGACGGGTTTGGACTCGTGGGCCCCGATGACGGCTGGCAAGCCTGCCGGCATGTCGGGACCGGGCGGATGTCCGAGCCCGAGGTGATCCTGGCGGCGATCAATCAGAAGCTCGCGGGCCGATAGCCGGGCCCGCGTCGTGGGGCCCGGAGCGGCGGAATTCGCAGCGCCGGGGCCTTGGTTTGGAGGAAAGCCGGCCGGATGCCGATTAGACTTGCTCGCCGACCCCGGGAAGGCCCGGCGGTGGATCTGGAGAGGTGCCAGAGTGGTTGAACGGACTGGTTTCGAAAACCAGCAGAGGGCGTAAGCCTTCTCGGGAGTTCGAATCTCCCCCTCTCCGCTTCAGAACGCCCGGCCCCGCGAGTCCCGCAAAAACGGGATTGGCGGGGCCGGGTTGTTTTTGGTCACGCCCGCGTGCGAGCTCCTGCCTCGCGTGCTGGTCCGGCTTTCGGAGTCCGGCTTTATTGAGCGTGCGTGGAGCGCAGCGCGATGAGCGTCTGGTCGTCGGCTGCGGGCTGGCCCTGGCTGAACTCGTGCAGGTTGGCACGGATCCGGCGGATGCACTCGGCGGGGTCGGCGGCGCGGGCCGCGATCAGGAGCTTGTCGAGCCGATCGGTGCCGAAGAGTTCGCGCCTTCCGTTCGAGTTGGCGGGCGCCGCGGTCTCGGTGATGCCGTCGGTGTAGACGACCAGCAGATCGCCCGGCTCAAGCGAGACGATCGCTTCCGGATGGGCCTGCTCCGCGAAGATGCCGAGCGGGAGGGCGTTGACCGAGTCGAGCGAGATCGCGTGGTCTCCGCGGATGAGGCGGGGTGGGTTGTGTCCTGCGGAGGCGTAGGTCAGCGTCCGCGCGTTGGGATCAAGGACCGCGTAGAACGCGGTGACGAAGGTGCCGTCTTGCGTGTACGACGTCACCAGTTGGGCGTTGAGGAACGCCAGGAGCTGAGTCGGGGAAGCGTGCAGGTGTGGCGACGTGTGCGCCAGGGCCCGCATGATGGCCATGACGACCGCTGCGGGCGTGCCGTGCCCCGAGACGTCCGCGATGAGGATGCCCCACCGACCGTCGGAGAGCGGGAAGAAGTCGTAGTAATCGCCCCCGGCCTGGGAGCTGGTCGCGTAAAACGCGTCCAGGGAGAAGTTGGTGATCTGCGGCAAGGTCCTCGGGAGGAGCGAGCGCTGGATCTCCCCCACCACCTTGAGCTCGCGGTCCAGCGCGGCCAGGGCGGCGGCGAGCTGGTTCTTCAGGACGAGATTCTGCGTGCCGCGACCGAAGAGCGAAGTGTGCCAGTGCATCTGGGGGATGACGGCATGATCGATCTGAAAGCCCTTGGGGAAGAGCTGGAAGTTGAAGTTCAGCGCCTCTCCGCCGTCGTACGAGGGGAGTCCGATGAGCGACTGAAAGCCCTCGAGGTAGAAGTGTGCCGGGTCGTCGGGCGTGAGGACCGCGGGGAGGTCTTCCACCACGACGGGGCGGCCTTCGTAAAGCAGTCGGCCCAGGAGCCCGCCGGTCATTCTCGGGAGGCGGTCGCGCTGCGTCCAGGGATTGAAGTGCTCCGTGAAGCGGGACGAACGCGTGATGAGATAGTGAGGCGGCGCGACGTTGCGGCGCGAGACCGCCACATAGTCGGTAATCGCCGAGGGAAGCAGCTCGTGCACGCCCTCCCAGTAGAGATCGACAATCTCCTCAGGATCGGACACGGCCGAGATCGCCCGCATGGTGCGGTCGATCATGTCGAGCTCTTCCTGCCAGGGACGCTTGGGGCGCATGGAAAGAGCGTATGGGGCGTCGCGCCGACGCGAGCGCATGAAAAAGGGAGCGATGTTCGCTCCCTTGCACACTTCCGGACCAAAGAGGGTGGTTACTTCTTCACGCGATCGAGCGTGATGGCATGGCCCGTCTTGGGATCGGTCACGACCAGTTCCTTGTCGGTGACCTTGTAGGTGTAGTTGCGTTCGGTCTTGTCGGCGTTGAGCGTGAGCTTGTCGCCCGAGGCGCTCCAGGTGCCGCTCTGCACGCGGGTGGTGCCCGAGTAGCGGGACTCGGCGGTGAACGTCTTATCGCCGACGAAGGAGACCGAGCCGAACGTGAAGGGCGACTTGTTGTCGCCGCGGCCGTTCCACGTGCCGACGACGGAGTTCGAAGAGCAACCCGCGAGGGCGAGGACCGTGAGAGAAAGTGCGGCCAGATACTGACGCTTCATGATGGAAAACCTCCTGAACGAGTGTGCTGGAGTATAGCGGATATGCGACTCCGGAAAAGGGCGGTGCTGGTCGGTCGCGCCTGGCCGGGGCGCGTGCGCCGTTCGAATGACCGGGTCCCGTGAGGCGGGGCGGGGTTGATCGCAAAGGCCGGTATATTGGGGACATGGGCGCACGTGGAGTTGAGGGAACCAGCTTGTCGGGAGGCCGTGTGTGGGGCGGCCTTTGGGCGGTTGTGGGCTGCGCGGGGATGCTCGCGGCGGGGCTGGCGGGCCGGGAAGTGCCGCTCTCTGAGCGGTCCCTGATGCCTGCCCGCGAGACCGGGAAGGTGCGCTATGACCGGGATGTTCGGCCTCTGCTCTCGGATCGATGCTTCAAGTGCCACGGCCCCGATGCGGCGGCCCGCAAGGGCGATCTGAGGCTCGACCGGTTCGAGGACGCGACGGACGCGTCGCGGGATGTTCGCGCGATCGTTCCCGGGGATCCGGGCGCGAGCGAGCTCTGGGTGCGGATCGCCTCCGATGATCCCGAGGAGCAGATGCCGCCGCCGAAGAGCGGGAAGCACGCGCTCAGTGCGGAAGAACGCCAGCTTTTGTGGAAGTGGATCGAGCAGGGCGCGGTGTACGAGCGTCACTGGTCGTTTATGCCGCCGGAGAAGCCCGTTGTTCCGGAAGTGCGCGATCAGGCGTGGAGCCGGAACGACGTGGACCGGTTCGTGCTTTCCAGGCTGGAGGCCGCGGGGATCGCACCGTCCAGCGAGGCGACGCCGGAGATTCTGGCGCGGCGTGTATTCATGGATGTGACAGGTCTGCCTCCGACGCCTTCGGAGCTCGACGAGTACCTGACCGACGCGCGTCCCGACCGATACGAGCGGCTCGTTGATCGCCTCATGAACGAGGAGCCGTACGTCACACGTATGGCCGAGCGTCTGGCGACGCCTTGGATGGATGCCGCCCGCTACGCGGACACCTGCGGCATCCACACCGACAACGGCCGTCAGATGTGGGCCTGGCGCGACTGGGTGCTCAAGGCCTTCAAGCAGAACATGCCCTTTGATCAGTTCGCGGTCGAGCAGCTCGCGGGGGATCTGCTGCCGGGTTCGACGCAAGATCAGAAGATCGCCAGCGGGTTCAATCGCAACCACGTCACGACTGACGAGGGCGGCGCCATTCCCGAGGAGTATCTGGTCGAGTACGCGGTGGATCGTGCGGCCACGACTTCCTCGGTGTTCCTCGGGCTCACGATGGGCTGCGCCCGTTGCCATGACCACAAGTACGACCCGATCACCCAGGAGGACTTCTACCGCTTCCTGGCGTTCTTCAACTCGGTGGACGAGCCCGGGCTTTACACGCAGACGCCCGACTCCAACCGTGCGTACGAGCCCTTCATGGAAGTGCTCAGCGATGAGCAGCGGGCGACGCTCGCGGCATTGGAACGCTCCCGGAACGCGGTGAAGCAGGAGATGGAAGGCGCGGCGCCGGAAGAGGATGCGGCGTTCGCGGCGTACCAGGCTGGAATCGCGGGGAAGGTCGGAGCGGTCTGGTCCCCCACGTTCGTGGAGAGCGTGCACTCCGAGGGCGGCGCGACGATGAACGTGCTCGAGGATGGCTCGGTGTTGGCCTCCGGCGCGAATCCCGCGAGCGAAGTTCAGGAGTTTGTGCTGCGGTCGGAAAACGCGGGACCCGCAGGCATGCTGCTGGTGGAAGCTCTCGCCGATCCATCCCTGCCGCGTGGTCGCGTGGGGCGGGCGGCCAACGGGAACGCGGTGCTGACCGGCGTGGAAGTAGAGTCGTTCGAGCCTGGCAAGCCTGAGATCACGCCTCATCACGCGTCGTGGATGTGGGCGGATCGCTCCCAGAAGGACGGCGACTACCGGTTCACGAACCTGCTCACGCCTCGAAAGGGTCTGGATCGGGGCTGGGCGGTGGATGGGCATCGCGCCGGAGGCGATCGTCGGCTCATGGTGCTGTTCGACCAGCCGATCGCGGCAGGCCGGCAGGTGAAGGTCAGGCTCCGCTACGAGAGCGTGCATGCGCAGCATGTGTTCGGGCGGCTCAGACTCACGCTGGGATCGATCCGCGACGTCTCGGCGCTCCCCATGGAGATGAGCAACTTCTGGCTCGTCGGTCCATTCCCGAGCGGCGGCGAGAGCCCCTACAAGGTCGAGATCGGCCCCGAGCACGAGACCTTGATCGACTTCGCCAAGAACTTCGGCGCGGGCAATCAGTTCTGGCGCTTCGACGCGAATCTCAAGGATGGGGCTCTGGTGCCTCTGGCCGACGGGAACAACGTCACCTTCGTGGGCAGGATCTTCACGACGCCCACGCCCCGCGAGATCGAGGTGTCGCTCAGCAGCGACGATGGCTTTGTGCTGTACGTGAATGGCCAGGAAGCGGCGCGACGGGAGATCGAGCGCGGGCTGATGCCCGATCAGGATCGGGCGACCCTCAAGCTCAAGGCCGGCGTCAACGTCGTCGTGCTCAAGATCATCAATACGGGTGGAGGCTCGGGCTACTTCTTCCGGGTGATCGGGTCGGAGGAAGAGCCTTTCCGGCACGAGCTGGCGGCGAGCCTGCTGCCTGAGCGGGCACGAGCGGGCGAGTTTGCGGACAGCGTGAAGCGGGCCTGGCGGGTGCTGCACTCGCCCGGGTATCGGGATCGGGCCGCCCGGGTGACGGACCTCGAGAAGCAGATCGCGGGGATTCACGCGGGCGCTCCGAAGACCATGGTGATGAAGGAGCTTGACGCGCCCCGTGAGACGTTCGTGCTGACGCGCGGACAGTACGACAAGCCCGACAAGACCCGAAAGGTCGAACGGGGAGTGCCGCGGGAGATCGGTTCGCTTGCGGAAGGATCGCCCCGGGACAGGCTTGGGCTGGCGCAGTGGATGATGTCGGAGTCCAATCCCCTGACCTCACGCGTGATCGTGAACCGGATGTGGGAGATGATGTTCGGCGCCGGGCTCGTGCGCACCAGCGAGGACTTCGGGCTCCAAGGCGAGTGGCCCACGAATCCGGAACTCCTGGACTGGCTGGCGAGCGAGTTCCGTGCGAGCGGCTGGAACATGAGGCATGTGCTCAAGCTCATGCTCACGAGCTCGACCTATCGCCAGTCGTCGGCGCCCCGCCCCGAGCTTCGCGAGCGGGATCCGGACGATCGGCTGCTCGGTCGCTATCCAAGGCGGCGCCAGAGCGCCGAGCAGATCCGGGACATGGCGCTGTACGTGTCGGGCTTGATGGTCGAGAAGTTCGGCGGACCCTCGGTGAAGATCTACCAGCCCGACGGCTTGTGGAAGGAAGGGGCGCTGCCCGCGTCCAACACGCAGACCTACGAGCGAGGCAAGGGCGAAGATCTCTATCGCCGTTCCGTCTACGTGTATTGGAAGCGTGCGGTGCCTCCGCCGAATCTGGCGGCGTTCGATGCGCCCACGCGTGAGTTCTGCGTGGTCCGGCGTGCGACCACCGGAACGCCGCTCCAGGCGCTGGTGCTTTGGAATGATCCGCAGTTCGTCGAAGCCGCGCGGGCCCTCGCGGTCCGGACGCTCCGCGAGGCGGGCGACGACGCGACCAGGCTTGATGTGATGTACCGCCGCTGCACCGGGCGGAAGGCGGGCCAAACCGAACTGGCGATCCTCAAACGCACGCTGGACGGCTATCGCGAGCGGTACCGGAGCAACGCCGAGGACGCGGCCAAGCTTTTGGACGTTGGCGACATGAAAGCGCCAGGGGACCTGGACAAGGCGGAAGTCGCTTCGTGGGCAATGACCGCGAGTGTGGTGATGAACCTCTACGACACGACGACCCAGGAGTGAACCGGATGGATCCTCTGGAACAGCACTTTCTGGACATGACCCGGCGCCGGTTCTTCGGCGTCGCGGGCCGGACGCTCAGCGCGGGCCTGGGGTCGATGGCGATGCTGTCGATGCTCGCGGGGAAGGCCGGCGCGGCCCGGGCTCCGGCGCCCAAGGCCAAACGCGTGATCTACATGCACATGGAGGGCGCGCCGAGCCAGATCGATCTGTTCGATCACAAGCCCCAGCTTGCCGCCCGGTTCAACGAGGATCTGCCCGACTCCGTGCGTCAGGGGCAGCGCTTCACGGGGATGACCAGCTCCCAGGCTCGCTTCCCGGTTGCGCCGTCGGTCTTCAAGTTCTCGCGCTACGACAACAACGAGGGAGGCATCGAGATCTCCGAGCTCATGCCTTTCACCGGAGGCGTTGCGAACGAGCTCTGCTTCATCCGCTCGATGCACACCGACGCGATCAACCACGAGCCTGGGATCACGTTCTTCCAGACGGGAAATCAGCAGCCCGGCAGACCCGCGTTCGGCTCATGGCTCTCGTACGGGCTCGGCACGGAGAACCAGAATCTCCCGGCGTTCGTGGTGCTCATCAGCCAGGGCTACGGCAACATGCAGGCGCTCTCAGCACGCTTCTGGGGAAGCGGGTTCCTGCCCTCCGAACACCAGGGATGTCGGCTCCGCTCGGGGCTCGATCCGGTGCTGTATCTCCGCGATCCGGCGGGTGTGGACAAGACCGACCGCCGTCGGATGCTCGACGCGGTCGCGGCGCTGAACGAGTCGCGCAACGCAGCGGAGATGGACCCGGAGATCACCGCGAGGATCTCGCAATACGAGCTGGCGTACCGCATGCAGATGTCGGTGCCGGAGCTGACCGATTTCTCCGATGAGAGCGAGGAGACCCTCGCGATGTACGGGCCCGACGTCAAGACGCCCGGCTCGTTCGCGGCCAACTGCCTGCTCGCCCGACGCCTCTCCGAGCGCGGCGTGCGCTTCGTGCAGCTCTACATGCGCGGATGGGACGCCCACAACAACCTGCCCAAGGAGATCCGGCTCCAGTCCAAGGCGGTCGACCAGGCGCAGGCCGCCCTGATCAAGGACCTCAAGCGGCGCGGACTGCTCGACGAGACCCTCGTCCTCTGGGCGGGCGAGTTTGGCCGGACGGTCTACTCGCAGGGAACGCTGACCGCGGACAACTACGGCCGCGACCACCATCCACGCTGCTTCACGCTCTGGCTCGCGGGCGGCGGCGTGAAGCCCGGCATCACCTACGGCAAGACCGACGACTACTCGTACAACATCACCGAGAACCCCGTCGAAGTGCACGACCTGCACGCGACCATGCTCAACCAGCTCGGCATCGACCACAAGGCGCTCACCTACCGCCATCAGGGTCGGGACTTCCGCCTGACCGACGTGTCCGGAAAGGTCGTGCGCGAGATCCTGGTGTAGGGCATGTGGCTGTTGAGCCGGCGGGGCAACCCCAGATGTCGCTCAGGCCCCGCCCAAAAACGACAACGGCCGCAGGCGGACCTGCGACCGTTTGGGGCTTGAAGTGCCGAGGGGCGGACTCGAACCGCCGACCTCCGGGTTATGAATCCAGCGCTCTAAACCAGCTGAGCTACCTCGGCAAGGACGGCAATGGTATGCGGGGATGGGGGTAAGGCAAGTGGAAGGGGCCGCTGCGGATGCCCTGTGCGGGCTGGCCCTGGTCACTTGGGCGTCAGGGTCAGCTCCAGTGTCGAATAGCCGTCGAGCTCGAAGTGCTCGACCCGGATCATGGTCGGGGCAGTGCCGTCGGTGTGGAAGTTTGCCGTGTCGCGGGTGGGCGCGTGCCAGGTCCAGTTGTCGATGACCGCAGCGTCGTTCACGAACACCCGAACGCCATCGTCGGAGAGGGTGGAGATCGTCCAGTTGCCCGGCGGGAGCGTCAGCGTGGTGGTCGCGATCGTCCCGAAGTGGTCGTTGCCGATGGGAGCGTCCTTGAACTCGGGGATGTTGCGGAGGGACTTCGGGCCGTTGTTGGCGAACCGCAAGTTCAGCGCGTTGATGGTGGCGTCGCGTGCGTCCGGGCTCTCGGCTTGCTTGCGCCAGCCCGCAGCGTCCTGACGCGGATCGATGGTCCATGGAAAGACGCGAACGGCCCACTGTGCGCGCACGATCGTGTTCGCGAAGGAAGCATCGAGGTCATGGCCCGAAACGTTCAGCGTGTAGGACGACACGTCGTGCTTGGGCGTCACACGCAGGACGACCCGGTCCTTGGCGTCTTCGTGGGCGATGTCGACCTGGGCTCGAGACGTGTCATCCAGATCCACTTTGAAGTCCGCTGGCGCAGCAAAGACCTCGTAGGTGTCCACATTCCCCTTCCGTGACGCGAGGCGGGCCATGGGCGATTGATGGTCCCAGGGCCCCCACTCTCCCATGATGATGTTCTCGCGGCCCGCAAGCCTGGACCGCTTTCCGACGGGGAACGAGTTTCCGATGGAAGGCGGCGTCGCCAGCCTGGAAGGCTTGATCTCGGGGAGCGCCGACGCGGTCTGGGTCGGCTCATCGGACTCGAGCTCTTTGCCGACCTTGGTGTACGTGTTGCTCGCGAGCGCGGTCCGGACCGACTTGCGCAGATGCACCGCGGTGGTATCGCCATCGAAGGAGTTGTTCGCGATGAAGTTGTCGGACGACCCCTTGTGATTGGCGGCGTACCAGGGCGTCTTGGCGATGCCCGGGTCCTCGTCGGACCAGAGGTGCACGCCGCAGGAGTTGGCGTTGAATCGGTTGTTGACGATCAGATTCTCGAAGCCATGCTCAATGTTCACCCCGCCGCGCTCGAGCCCATAGCCCGCCTGGCCGTTCTGGCTGATGGTGTTGTTGGTGATGAGCATGTCCTGGGAATAGCCGCCCCACACGCCGCAGATCGCGTTGGCGATCAGACGATTCTCGTTGAGCGTGAAGCCGAACGAGAAGGTGGTCTCCACGCCGTGGGCCGCGGCGTACGAGAAGTCATTGGCGAAGAGGATGGTGTCGGTGTTCCCGGCGCGGGCGTATGAGACGGGCTTGAGTTCGTCGGACTCGCCCAGCGCGGACTTGCCCGAGAAGGCGAAGAAGCCATCGCCCGAGTGGGTCGCGGAGTTGAGGGCGAAGACGTTCCGCTGGCACTGCTCGAAGTAGAGAATTCCCGCGGAGTCCTGACCCCGGTTGTACACGCCGTGGGAATAGCCCCGGATGCAGAAGTCGAAGGCGTTGCGCTGGATGGACGAGTCGGAGACGTGCCAGAGCGCCAGGCCCCAGCCCGAGAGGAAGGACGCATCGTTGTCGAAGACGCGGGCGTTGATCGCGTGGTCGAGAATGATGCCGTTCTGAGTCGAGCGGATCGTGCAGCCTGAGATCGTGGCCCCGGTGGTCTTCAGCAGGTGCACCGCGGCGCCGTAGGTGAGGGCCCACTTGGAGCTCGTGTTGTCGTGGGGCCAGAGCCAGTCGGCGGAGTCCTCCGCTTCGGGAGTCGAGCCCAGGTGCTGGCGGTAGTTGTCCGTGAACGTGCAGCGTTCGAGCGTGGGCTTGGCGGAGCTCGAGATGAACACCCCGCGCTTGAATCCCGAGATGCTCGCGTTCTGGATGCTCAGGTTTGGCGCGTTGCTCGCGGCGATGCCGATGCCGGTCATCTGATCCGGCCTGGTGTGCGCCGGGGCTCCGCGCAGGACCGAGTCCGGCTCGAAGACGATGGTGATGTTGGCGCCCGCGACCTGGATGACGCCGTTGTCGTCGGCGTCCTGGATCACCGTGCCCGGAGCGATGTGCACGCGGCAGGACTGGGTGATGCGGGTGTTGTCGTGCGCGATGTCAACGACCGGCAGTTCGGAGGGCTGAACGCCCACGATCGCGGCGACCAGAACAGCATGGAGCATGAGCGCAGGATAACTCCGCGACCATGCTCGTATCCGATTTGTCCGGGGAAGCGGCGCTCAGGCCTGCGGGTTGGCGGGCGCCTGCGGCGCGGGGGCCGGGGTCTGCGCCTCATAGGTCTGGCCCCGGGCAACGCGCTGGTCCTGACCTTCGGTGATCGGGGCGCGATACGCCGGCTGCTGGGGCTGATTGACCTGCGTCTCGACTTCTTCCTGAATGTCGCGGAGGCCCTTCTTGAACTCGACGATGCCCTTGCCCAAGCTCCGCCCGACCTCGGGGAGTCGGCGACCGAAGAGCAGCAGCGCCACCACGAGCAGGAGGATGAACTCGGTGTTGCCGATATTGCCGAACAAGGCCAGCGTGGTGGTCATGGGATTCCTTTGCGGCTCGTCCTGAGCCGACCCCTAATGAAAGCGACTGACGGGCCCTGAGTCAATCCTGAAGTTCCGTACAGGATCCAAACCCGCTCCGTGATCGCACCAGCATTACGGCTGAGGCGGGGCGTGAGTGCGTGATTTCGCCAAGTTTGGACGTCGCCAGGCCGCGCCGGATCCCGGGTTGGCTCAGACCTTGATCGCGTGCCGCTCGGCCGCTTCCACGACGTTCAGGAGCAGCATGGCCACGGTGACCGGTCCAACACCCCCGGGAACGGGGCTGATCCATCCGGCGATCTGAGACACGCCCTCGAACTCGACGTCGCCGACGGTCCGCATCTTCCCATCCACGCCCTTTACGCGGTTCACGCCCACGTCGATCACGATCGCCCCGGGCGCGACCATTTCAGGGGTGATGAGGCTCGGGACGCCCGCCGCAGCGATGAGAATGTCCGCGGATCGGGCCAGGTCGGCGAGGTTGCGCGTGTATTTGTTGCACGAGACGACCGTGGCTTCCTGACGCATCAGGAGGACCGCGATGGGCTTGCCCACGACGTCCCCCGCGCCCACCACCACCGCCCGCTTGCCCCGCATGGGAACGCCCACGGATTCGATCATCTTGATGACCGCAAGCCCGGTGCAGGGGGCCAGGGACGACCGGCCGTAGACCACGTTTCCGATGTTGGCCGGGTTGACACCTTCCACGTCCTTCTCGGGTGCGATCAGGCGCTGGACCGAATACGGGTCCACCCCTTCGGGGAGGGGCAAGTGAAGCATGATCGCCGAGACGTCGTCGCGGGAGGACAAGAGCAGGATGCGGCCGGCGATGTCGTCAAAGCCCGCGCCCTCCGTGAGCTTGTGGAGCCTGTATTCGATTCCGAGCGAGGCGCACGTGCGGGCCTGGTTCTGCGCGTACACGTTGGAAGCGTTGTCCCCGGCGTCCACGATCACGGCGTCCAGTCGAACGGGGCGGCCCTTCTCCGTGAGGGCAGCAACGCGAGCCTTGACCTGCTGGCGGTACTGCTCGGAGAGGGCGTTGCCGTCGATGATCTGGGCGCGTGTCATCGGGGGAGGGTAGGGGCACGCCTCGGGGACGGGTAGGACGCGAAGACGGCGTTCCGAGACAGGCCCGCGGGGCAGGGGAGGCGTGTGCAGCCCTACATTTGGCGGTATCCTTTGGGTTCCACTTGCCTGCCATGGAGGGCAGTCCATGTCGCTCATTGCCGAGCCTGAGAGAGAGACGTCCAGCGTGAAGAAGAAGAGTGAGACGCCCCGCGCGACCGCCGAAACGATGGCGGCCAAGCAGCGGGATATTTCGGTTTCGGAGTTCTTCGCCAAGAACAGGCACCTGCTCGGGTTCGACAACGCGCGCAAGGCCCTCCTCACCACCGTCAAGGAGGCGGTCGACAACTCCCTGGACGCCTGCGAAGAGGCGGGCATCCTCCCCGACATCACGGTGATCATCGAGGACCTGCAGCCTGACCGTCCCGCGGCGGCCAAGAGCAGCAAGTACCGCGTCACCATCGTTGACAACGGGCCGGGCATCGTCCGCCGACAGGTCGAGAACATCTTCGGACGACTGCTCTACGGCTCCAAGTTCCACCGCCTCAAGATGTCGCGCGGCCAGCAGGGCATCGGCATCTCCGCGGCGGGCATGTACGGCCTCATCACCACGGGCAAGCCCATGGTGATCCACACCCGCCCGGTCGCGAAGAAGCCCGCTCACCACATCGAGCTGGCGATGAACACCAAGACCAACCGCGCGGAAGTGACGGTTGACGACGAGACCGAAGACTTCCCGCCGGCGCGATTCCGGAGCCTGACCCCCGGAACGCGCGAGCTCGCCGATCAGGGACAGTTCCTGGGCGCCGAGATCTACAAGACCGGCACGAGCGTCTCCATTGAGCTCGATGGGCGCTATCAGAAGGGGCGCGGCTCCGTCGACGAGTTCCTCGAGCTCACCGCCATCGCCAATCCGCACGCGCGCATCACCTTCGTCCCTCCGAGCAAGGTCAGCGCCGAGGAAGTCGACGACATCCCGCTCCTCAAGAAGCGTGGTGCGCCGCAGCCCGCTCCGGCAGCGGACGCTCCCAAGCCCGAGGACGCCAAGCCTGCCGAGCCCGAGGTCACTTCGGAGACCGGCGGCGTGCTGGTCTTCCCCCGCGGCGTGAGCGAGATGCCGCCTGAAACCAAGGAAATCCAGCCTCACCCCAAGGGCATCGAACTGGGCATCCTGCTGCAGATGCTCAAGGAAGCCGAGATCGAGAAGCCCGGGTACACGCTGTACAACTTCCTGCAGGAGAAGTTCAGCCGCGTGTCGGCGGCCTCCGCGGGCGATTTCTGCAAGGCGATCGGCCTGTCGAGCCGGGCCAAGGTTGCGGACGTGGATCACGCGCAGGCCGAGAAGCTCTTCAAGGAGCTTCAGGACTCCAAGCTTCCCCCACCGCCGACGGACTGCCTGGCGCCGATCGGTGTGCAGCAGCTGCTCAAGGGCATGTTCAAGGGCGTGCGGGCCGAGTTCTACGCCGCGTCCAGCCGCGAGGCGGCGGTCTACCGGGGCAGGCCCTTCCTCATCGAGGCCGCGATCGCGTTCGGTGGCGAGCTCCCGGGCGATGAAACCGCTCGCGTGATCCGCTTTGCCAATCGTGTGCCTCTGCTCTTCCAGCAGTCGGCGTGCTCGAGCTTCAAGGCGGTGACCGAAACCAACTGGAGGAACTACGACCTCCAGCAGCCGCGCGGATCGGTGCCGATCGGTCCGCTTGTGCTCATGATCCACATGGCCAGCGTGTGGGTGCCGTTCACGAGCGAGAGCAAGGAGGCGATCGCCGATTACGACGAGATCCGCAAGGAGATGCGTCTGGCGCTCATGGAGTGCGGCCGCAAGCTCGGCGGGTATCTGAGCAAACGTCTCAAGATGCGCCGCGAAGCCGAGCGTCGCGATGTCTTCGAGCGCTACATCGGGGAGATCAGCAAGGCCATCAACGCGATCACGGGCGATGACGCCAAGAGGATCTACGACGCGCTGCTGGCGCAGGCCAAGAAGCGGACCGCGATCGCTGACCTCAAGCTCGACGAGGAAGGCAAGAAGATCAAGGAAGAGGAGGCCGCGGACGAGGATGGCGTGATCATCGTCCAGGCTACCAATCCGATCGCCAATACCGCGGCGACGCCAGCGCCCTCGGCGCGGAAGTCGACGATTCGGACGGTTGGCGATGATGAACCTTCGCTGATGGACGTCGAGGCGGAGAAGGGCAGCAAGAAGAGCGGGCGGTCTGAGAAGTCCACCGAGAAGGCGCCCGACAAGAAGCCCGAGCCCACGGCCAAGAAGCCTGAGCCCCAGGCCAAAAAGCCAGAGACTCAGGCGAAGAAGCCAGAGCCTGCAGCGGCCAAGAACGACAAGAAGCCCCGCATGAGGCTTGATCCCAAGACTGGGAAGCTCGTGCCGGTCGACGATGGACCGGGACTCTTCTAGCCACGAAGGTGATCGCGCGACGGACGAACGCGGGATGCAAGCTCTTGCGCGTCAGGCACCAATCACGAGAGGAGCGGGATCTTGAGCGAAGAGCTGCCTTTTTCAGAGTCGTACCTCGCGCTGGTCGAGGACGTGATGAACCACGCCCTGGACTCCATTTCGGAGGGCGGGCCCCTCATTCCGTTCGTGATGTACCAGCGCGACGGCGAGCGTCAGATGCAGCGCTTCATGGTCGGCAACGATCAGGAATGGGATCTGGAGGCCTCCATCGAGAAGGCCCGCGAGTTCGTGGCGTCGCTCGGTGAAGGGACCGAGCTGGCCGCCCTCGCGATGGACGGCCGGATCGACGTGGACGACCAGATGGTCGACGCCATCCTCGTTCACGCGTACGAGAGCGGGATGGACGCTTCGTACTTCTTCGCGCAGCAATACCGCCCCGCGGAAGATCCGGAAGGCTTCGACCTGATCGGCGAGGGGATCGTCGCGGCCGAAGATGAACCGATGTGGTGAGCGATCGGGCTGGCGATCGGTTGAATCAACTCTGCGCGAGCTTTCGGATGGCTTCGGTCGTCATCCGGAAGGTTGTCCATTCGGACATCGGGAAAGCTCCGAGAGCTTTATAGAACTCGATCGCGGGCGTGTTCCAGTCCAGCACGGACCACTCCATGCGGCCGCAGTCGCGGGCAAGGGCGATCCGGGCCAGCTCGGTCAGCAGGGCTTTGCCGACCCCAGATCCCCGGGCGGAAATCTGTACGTACAGATCCTCGAGGTAGAGGCCCGACTTCCCGAGCCAGGTCGAGTAGTTCATGAAGAAGAGGGCGAAGCCCACGGGCGTCCCTTCAAGCTCACCGATGATGCACTCGGCCGCACAGCGACCGGCTTGCCTGGGCGCAAAGAGATGGTCGTAGACCTGCTGGTGGGTCGCGACCGCTGCCTGGGGCTCGCGCTCGTAGTCGGCGAGCTCTTTGGTCAGCGCGAGGATCAGCGGGATGTCGGCGGGCGTCGCGGGACGGATGCGGATGGAAGCCATGGGCGGAGGATAACGCACCGGATGTGACGCCGGTGTCGATCACGAAGCCCTGTTTCAAAGCGACGAGCCCCAGCGCTGCCTCAGTCGCGGTATTTCACGTGGCAATCCTTGCACGACTGCCCCACCACCTTGAACAGCTGAGAAAGCTCGGCTGCGGGCTTGTTGGCCACGATCGCTTCCTCGAGCGCCGAGGCTTGCGAGCTTGCCTTGTCGAGCCAGGCGATGAGCTCGGTCGGTTCCGACTTTTTGATGGCGTCGGCGGTCGCCAGGAAGCGGAAGCTATCCGCGATCCGGCCGGCTTCGGCTGCCGGGACCAGATCCGGGTGGTCCTTGGGCGTCGTCCAGCCATTGGCTTCGAGGGCTTTGAGATTGTCAAAAGCATGGTCGGCGTCGACCATCCCGTGCACCATGTCGGTCGGGATGAACGACGTAGGGAACGAGTTGTCGGCCTTGTCCAGCGTCTCCGCTGGGATCACCGCCGAGAGCGCGACGCACTTCCAGAGTCCCTTGTACGACGGCGCGGTGCCCGAGACCTTCATCCTCTCCTGAGCCTGGTCGGGAGAGAGCCAGCCGAGTGAGACCGCGGCGGCGCCGGTTGCGGCTGCCGAGCGGTGCTTGCCGTGATGGCAATGGATGTACATCGGATGCGGCAGATCCCGCACGGCGCGGGCGATTTCCGTCTTGCGCTCGTCGGTCATGCCCGAGTACGTAATCGGCAGGTGCACATAGCGCATGCCCAGTGCCTCGGCGCTCTGCACGTCAGGCGTCGCGCCGTCGACGGACAGGATCGTCTTGATCCCCAGCGCCTTGAGCGATGCAAAGCCCTCCTGGCCTTCGGGGAGCGACCCCGAATACACCCCCGGCGCGTAGGCGACCACGTTGTGCAGGCCCGGATAGTCGGACACCTTGGCCGAGGACGGATCCGGAAGCGTCAGGGTGGTCGCGCCAGGCTGGGCCGCCCCCAAGCCGATGGAGGTGCAGAGCAAAACAGCCGCAAGCGCAAACGCGGGTCTGGACATGAACGGAGGATACCGAGGAAAGGCCCAGGGGTTGCCCAAAGGACGTCGCTCCAACGCCAATCTTGTGAGATGCCCCGCCTGCCGGGCTTCACGCGGCTGCCCGGAGGCTCTAGAGCGAGCTCTGGCCCGCAGCGTGGGGACTCAAGCAGCCTGAGGAGTCGTCACAAGCCTCTTGCCCCCAGGTCCTTCTGGCGTTCCGGGGCACGGCCGCAGCGAAGCGCGGGCGGGTGTGGGCCCCCCGCCCGGGCCGGTCCAGCCGCCCCGCCTTCGCTACACTGTCGGGGTCTGTGCATGTTTGGCAATGGAGTGCCTGAGCGATGGCGAAGAAGGCGGGAGTGGCGCGACCGGTTTCCAAGGAGACCAAGGAACGGGACGCGCGGACGCAGAAGAAGATCGAATCTCTGGCAGCGGAGGTCGCGGGCCGGGCGCTGAAGGGCAAGGACCCGGTGCTCGAAATCCCCACGCGCGCCAAGTCCAACACGATCTGGAACAAGAAACGCGGCATCCTGGAGATGGGCGACGGGAGGAACGAGCGCGAGCTCTTCAACCTGAACCAGGCCAAGCAGTTCATGCAGACGATGCTGCACGCTTCGACGATCAAGGACCTGATCAATCAGGGCAAGACGTCGAGCCTTCGTGGCGTGTTCTACAAGGCCAAGCACACCGTCGCGGGGACCAAGGAGAACACCTTCGACACCCAGGACGAGAGCGACCCGATCCTCGAGGATCTGGAGGTCACCCTCGGCGCGCTGCGTGAAGAGCTCCACATCTTCGCCGAGAACCGCGGGTCGATGGTCGGGAACATCACGCTCGTGGACAAGGGCGACGAGATCGACTGCCGGCGCATGGGCTCGGGCGGATACGCCCTCCCGAGCATCGTCGAGCCCGACGTCATCCAGTTCAAGAAGTGCGAGGCCAAGTTCGTCCTGCACGTCGAAAAGGGAACCGTCTGGAACCGCTTCAACGAGGACCGGTTCTGGGAAGAGAACAACTGCATCCTGACGCACGGTGCGGGCCAGCCTCCGCGCGGCTGCCGGCGTCTGCTCCAGCGCCTCAACCAGGAGCTCAAGCTCCCCATCATCTGCGTGCTCGATTGCGATCCCTGGGGGCACTACATCTACAGCGTCATCAAGCAGGGCTCGATCTCGCTCGCGTTCGAGAGCTCCCGTCTGGCGATCCCGGACGCCAAGTTCCTGGGGATCCGCGCCAAGGACTACAAGGCGTGCGGGCTCGATGAGGCGGTGAAGATCGATCTGACCGACACCGACATCAAGCGGGCCAACGAGATCCGCAACTACCCCTGGTTCGCCAACCACAAGGGCTGGCAGAAGGAGATCCAGGGCCTTCTGGACAATGGCTTCAAGATGGAAGTCGAAGCCATGATCAACAAGGGCATCTCCTACGTCACGGAGGAATACGTGCCCGAGCGGATCAAGGCCGAGGATTGGCTGGATTGAGCGGGTTTGCGGACGTCTGAAACCCGGAACGGGCGAAGACGAACAAGCAGCCGGAGCCCGTGGGGGATACCCGGGCGGGCTGGGAGAGCGAAAGACGCTATGGGTTCGAGCAGCTCAGGAGCAACCGTCACACCCTCCAGGACCTCGATGGGGACCTCGGGTCAGGCCGCCCCCAATGAGGGCGTCGTCCATGTCAGTCCCGAAGACCGGGACACGCTGAAGCTGCCGTGGAAGCCGCTCCTCAAGACCAAGCTCACCGAGTTCGCGGTGAAGCTCCGCGGGCGTGACTACCACGGACAGGGCCTCATCGGCGCCGACGCAAGCAAGGTCGCCCAGGGCTTCTCCGACCTGAGCCACGACGAGTTTGCCAAGTACAACTTCCCGCAGGTCTGGGTCGAGCGCCGCCAGATGCCCGTGGCGATCGACGGCAAGCTCCCGGTCCGCGGCGCGGTGGTGATCGATTTGGGTTGCGGGCCGGGCACCTCAACCGATGTGCTCTCCTACTTCGCGGACCCGTCCTGGCGAATCGTGGGTTACGACCTGACGCAGGCCTCGATCGACCAGGCCAATGAACGCTCCCGCCGGGGAGGCTTCCGCAACAAGCGGGGCCAGACCATCACCCCCCGGTTCGTCTGCCAGGACATCGCCCTGCCTCTGGGAGATCCGGAGGGGGGCCTGCTCGGCGACGGGATCGCGCACATGGCCATCTCCGGCGGCGTGGTCGGGCTTTACATGAACGAGCAGACCGTGGGTCAGCTCGCCCGCGAGCTTCATCGCGTGCTTCGGCCCGGAGGCTTTGCCGCCTTGGATTGCGGGCCGGCGGTGGGTCGATTCCGTCTCAAGGGCATCCTGGAAGAGGCGGGATTCACGTTCCTGCATCTGGCCAAGAGCACGCTGCTCGAGCCCAGACCCAAGCTCGTGTTCCGCAAGTCGGGAAACTGATCGTCGCTGGTTTGCGCTCGTGCGAGAAGGCCGCAGGACGCTGCACGCGCGGTAGTCTGCCCGCATGCTTGTGACGCGACTGCGCCTGATCGGCTTTCTGGTCCCGATGCTCATGCTCGTCGCCCTTCGGGCGCACGGAGCGGGCGTCTTTGATCTGAGCCGGGGTCCAGCGGTGCGGGCGGTCGTGACCATCGGTCCGAGCGAGCCTGAGCTTGCCGAGTTCGAACGCTCGGTGGAGATGTGGCGCACGCTCCACGGCGTGCTCGCGGAGCTCGGACCCAAACAACTCGTTGAGCTTCGCAAGAGCCAGGGCCAACGCGTGGACAGCCCCACCAAGCCGGAGTCGGTTTTCGCGTTCGTGCATCTTCACGGCTCGCCCGGCCCGGACGGCAAGGAAGAAACCAAGATCGTGCGACTGCTCCGACGCGACGAAGGGGATGTCGTCGCCGAGGAAATGGACAAGGTCGGACGCCGGTTCCTCCTCAAGGAGCTTGAGTTCGCCGCCATCGCGATGGAGTGGACCGCGTTCCGAGGGAAGGCCGACGCTCCGGAAACCCGCGGCGGGCAGACGCTCGAGCTGGAAAAGCCGTACGCCGCGTCGTTGTTCCCGATCACGCCCCGCGTGCTGGGCGATCGCCTGATGGCGGGCGGGACGACGACCCTGAAGGCGACCACACGGGAGCTTGAGAAGGCCAAGATCTGGTGCCGATTGCCCAAGGGCTACAAGGCGGGGCGGGCCGCGGGTCTGATCGTGTGGTGTGATGCGAGCCCGAGCGGAAAGCCCCCCGCGAGCCTTGCCTCGATCTGTGATGAACTCGGATTCATTTCGGTTGGTGCTGCGGACGCGGGGAACGACCGGCCTTCCGTGGATCGGTACCAGCTCGCGCTCGATGCGATGGAGAACGCCCGGGAGCGGTTTGTCATTGACGACCAGCGGGTGTACACCAGCGGCATATCAGGCGGCGCCCGTATCGCGTCGACACTCGGAGGCTGCTTTCCCGACGTCTTTGCGGGCTCTGTGCCGATCGTGGGCCTGGCCTGCTTTGAGAACGTACCCAACGGCCTGGGGCAACTCTGGCCCGGCGCGTTCCGCAAGCCTCTTCCCAAGCGCTTCGCGCTGCTCAAGACGCGCCGCATCGGCGTGATCACGGGTGAGCAGGACTTCAACTATCCCGAGATCACCGCGGCCGCCAAGATCTACCAGCGGGAAGCGTGCGATCTCCGGGTCTTCTCCACCCCCACCATGGGTCACCAGATGGCCAGTGAGGCCCAGTTCACCGAGGCGCTGCGGTGGGTTGATGAAGCCGCTGCGGAACGCCGCCGGGGCGAGCTCGAGCGGGGGAAGGAACTGCTCGCCAAAGCGTCCGATGGCAATCGGGCGGCGCTCTTTGCGGTGCTACAGGCCTCGCCCTGGAGCGATGAGGCGTGGGTCGCGGTCGAGACGCTCAAGGGGCCCCGGAATCAGCCTTGATCCGAACGGGACAAGGCACGATCACTGGACGACCGGGATCAGTGGACGGCCGGGATCAGTGGGCCGGCGCGATCGGGGGCAGTTCTTCAGCCTCGGGCGGACGCCAGTGTCTGGAGGCGGAGACCGCGATCAGGAGCCCGATGACCGAGAGCGCGGCCGAGACGAAGAAGGGCGCTCCCGGGAGCTTGATCGGGGCCTTGTCGCTGATGAAATAGGCGAACGCGGTCGAGCCGATGAGCGGCCCGAGGATGTTCGCGATGCTCTGGAGGCTTGTCAACGCACCCTGAATCGCCCCTTGCTCGGTCGGGCTGACGGTGCGCGTGATCATCGCCTGGCACGCGGGGCCCGCGATTCCGCCGATCGAGGCGAAGGCGATGATGACGTAGATCATCCAGCCTTGCGTCGCCGACCCGTAGCCGATGTAGGCCAGCGTGCCGATTCCGAGGCCGATGAGCAGAGAGGCGCGTTCTCCCAGGGCCGGGATGAGCTTGCGGGCCAGTCCGCCCTGCACGATGGCGGCTCCGATGCCCACCATGCCGAGCGAAAGACCGACGTCCCGCGGGCTCCAGCCGTACCGGTGTGCCGTGTACAGCACCCAGGTCGCGTGCAGGATGAACATCGCGGTGTTGAGCAGGAACAGGGAAGACGCCAGGCCCGCCACCAGCGGATACCGGCCGAGATTCTTCATCGCGGCCAGCGGGTGCGCCAGGTGGGGCCGGAAGGGCACCCGGCGCTCGGGGGGGAGAGATTCCGGAAGCACGAACAGGCCGTAGAGCCAGTTCAAGAGCGTGATTCCCCCGCCGACGTAGAACGGCAGGCGGATGTCGTAGTTGCCGAGCACGCCGCCGAGCACCGGGCCGAGAATGAACCCGAGCCCGAACGCGGCGCCGATCATGCCGAACGCCGCGGCCCGCTTGGCGGGAGGCGTGACGTCCGCGATGTAGGCGCTGGCGACCGTCATGCTCGCGCCCGAAATGCCATTGAGGGCGCGGGTGATGAACAGGAACATGATGGACGGCGCAAACGCCATCGCGAAGTAGTCCAGGCCTGAGCCAAAGAGCGCGATCAGCAGAACGGACCGGCGGCCGAAGTGGTCGGAGAGCGCCCCGAGCGCCGGCGCGAAGATGAACTGCATCGCCGCGTAGAGGGCCGCCAGATACCCCACGATGTGGGCCGCGTCCTGCTCGGTGCCCCCAGCGCCGTGATTCAGGAGCGACTGCACCAGTCGCGGCGCGACCGGGATGATCACCCCGAAGCCCAGCACGTCCAGAAGCAGCGTGAGAAAGATGAACTTGACCGCGGGGGTTTTCACTTGCGTTGAGGATAGGGGCCCGCTTGGCCCAAAGAAAAAGGCAAGGGCGGGAAGCCCTTGCCTGGGTTCGAATCTGCGTCCGCTCCGCGACTCGGGCCATCGATGCCGAACGATCAGTCCGGACGGAGCACGTGGCAGTACGGCTGCTTGTTGTGCTTGATGTAGTACTTCTGGTGGTATTCCTCCGCCTTGTAGAACTCGGGGGCGGGTTCGATCTGCGTCGCGATCGGCTTGGAGTACTTGGGCGCCCGACGGGCCTTGACCTCCTCGGCCACCTTCTTCTGCTCCGGGGAGTAGTAGAAGATCACGGAGCGATACTGATCGCCCACGTCCGGGCCCTGGCGGTTGACCTGGGTCGGATCGTGCAGGCGGAAGAACGCATCCACGAGCTTGTCGTACGAGGTCTTGGCCGGGTCGAAGGTGACCAGCACGACCTCCGCATGGCCCGTGTCGTGATCGCACACGCGCTCGTACGTGGGATTGGGGACCGAGCCGCCTGCGTAGCCACAGACCGCATCCACCACGCCCGGAACGTCCTTGCGGAAGATGTGCTCGACGCCCCAGAAGCACCCTGCGCCAAAGAGGGCCTTCTCGAGCTTGGGCTTCTGATCGGCGGGGGTGGTCATGGAGTCTCCGGTCTTGGTCTCAGAGGCTGGCTTGGTGTCTGAGGCAGGCTTGGTATCTGAGGCAGGCTTGGGCTGGGAACCAGTCTGGGGATTGGAGGCGGGCTGGGCAGCCGGCTTGGCGGCCTCAGGCTGGGTGGGTGTCTGGGACATCGGGACCGCCCGAGCGGACAAGGAGAGGCAGGTCAGGGCGGCCAGCAGTGCCAGGGGACGGGAAGTTGCCATGGTCATGATCCTTGGATGCCGGGCGGATGCGGGGGTGACGGGGGTGGGTTAGGCTTGGCGCATGAAGAGCAAGGAGCAGATCGTGCGTGATTGGCTGCCCCGGTATACGGGGCGGTCCTTGGAGGAGTTCGGGCCTTACATCCTGCTGACGAACTTCATGGACTACGTGGAGCGATTCGCGGAGAAGTTCAACGTGGATGTGGTCGGTCGCGACCGGCCCATGCAATCCGCGACCGCGGGCGGCATCACGATCCTGAACTTCGGCATGGGTTCGGCGATGGCCGCGACCACCATGGATCTGCTCCTGGCGGTCGAGCCCAAGGCGGTCCTGTTCCTGGGCAAGTGCGGCGGTCTAAAGAAGGCCAAGCTCGGGGATTTCGTCCTACCGATCGCGGCGATCCGAGGCGAAGGCACCAGCAACGAGTACATGCCCCCCGAAGTTCCGGCCCTGCCTTCATTCAGGCTCCAGCGTGCTGTGTCGGAAGCGATCATCAAGCACAAGTGCGACTACTGGACCGGAACGGTCTATACCACCAACCGCCGGGTGTGGGAGCACGACGAGAAGTTCAAGGAGTACCTCCGCCAGATCCGCGCCATCGGCATCGACATGGAAACCGCGACGATCTTCCTCGTCGGGTTCGTGAACTCGATCCCCAAGGGCGCTCTGTTGCTGGTCTCGGACAATCCGATGTCTCCCGAGGGCGTCAAGACCGGCGCGAGCGATCGCGAGGTCACGAGCCGCTACGTGGAGACGCACCTGTCCGTGGGCATCGAGGCGCTGGTCGACCTCCGCGACTCGGGCGAGAGTGTCAAGCACCTTCGGTTCGAGTGAGCGGCATCGAGTCAGCAACCCGCAAAAAGCACAAGGCGGGGCATGGGGCCCCGCCTTGCGATCAGAAGCTCATGCAGGATTAGCGGCGACGACGCAGGCCCATGCCCGCGGCTCCCACCAGCACCAGCGAAGCGCCGGGCGCGGGAACGAACGCGAGGCCCGCGAAGCCCGTGTACACCGTTCCGCCAGAGACCGAGCCCGAGGCGCCGGTCGCGCCGATCACATCGAGCGTGCCCGAGCCGAAGTTGAACGAGTAGAGATTCCCGGTCGAGCCGGTATCGCCATCGGCGATGAGCAGACGGCCCGTGGAGGGTTCGAAGGTCATGCCCGCGCAGTTGCCGAGCACCGTCGAGGTCGTGTACGTGTTGAGGATCGAGCCGGACGCCGCGTCAATGCGGTACAGGATCGCCGGCCCGGGCTGGTCGGGGTAGCGGGTGTCCAGGCCGTAGAGATCGCCATTGGCGCCGAACGCCATGGCGCTGATGTCCAGGTGCAGGCCGCCGCCCGGGATGACGTTGCTGATGATCGTGCCAAGGCCCGTGACGGTGTCGATCTTGAAGAGGGTCGAGTAGGTCACGTGCGAGCTGCAACCCCAGAGATGGCCAGAGGGGTCGAAGGCCAGATCGCCCTCATAGACCGCCAGGGGCGCGTCCGAAGCGGAGTTCAGCGGATCAAGGCGTCCGACAGCGGTCGCCGCGCCGGTCGTGGGATTGATCGAGACCAGGAGGTTCTTGCCGCCCTGGCCCGAGACGTTGTTGATGCGGCCGAACTGATCGGTGAGGCCGTACATCTTCCCGGTGACGGGCGAAACCGCGATGCCCACCAGGTCGTTGACGTTCACAAGGCGAGGATTGGAAGCGGCGCCCGTGATGGGATCCACGTCGTACAGCTTGGGGCCCTGCCCGTTGGTCTGTCCCGCGGTGCGGAACATCGCGCCGTAGAGCTGACCCTGCGCGGACGAGGCGAGGGCAACGGAAGCCAGCAATGCAAAACGAATCGCAGTCATGCCTTTTCTCCTGAGCGATACGCACCCCGACTGTGCATATGCGGCTTAAGAAGCAGTGTATTCAGAACAATCCGAGGCATGCCAGCGATTCCCCCGGCCGCGCGACGCGATTCCCGAGAAACACTGAGTTCACCGGAAGACGATGCCCGCTTCGACCCGCATCACCTCGCGTGCGCTGACCGCTGCCGCGACGGCGCAGATCAGGACCACACATCCGCCGGAGATGACCGGGGTCTGCCACACGAGCCTGAAGGGCATGCCGCCCAGGTTGCACAGCACGCCCAGGCAGCAGGCGCCCCCGAGACCAAAGCCGAACCCCACGATGCCGCAGAGCGTCGCCTGGGTGACGACCATCTTGACGATCGTCGCGTCGGAGGCGCCCATGGCCTTGAGGGCGGCGTATTGCTTCATGTTGTCATGGGTGAACATGTAGAGCAGCTGGCCTGCGATGGCGAACCCCACGATCATGCCAAGCCCCACCATCATCCCGATGTTCGCGATGATGTCGGTGTGCTTGATGTAGTACCAGACGGTGTCGTCCATGTACTGATGCTGCGTCCGGGCCCGGAAGCCCGTCGCTTCCTGGATCCGCTTGGCGACCGCCTCGTGGTCGTTTCCCGGAGCGACCTTCACCAGCACGAACGACAGCAGGTTGCGCTCGGGCGGCGCGAACGTGAGGGCCCGGGAATAGGTCGTGTACACCGTCGCCTTCGTGAAGAACCGGCGGGCCACATCCGTGAGCCCCACCACGACCGCACGGCGGTCGTTGATCAGCAGCGTGTCCCCCACCTCCAGCGGGCGGTCGGGCCCGGACGGGAGCTCGCCGCGGGCGTGCTCGGTTGAGAGCGGCTGCCTGAGGATCGTCTCCGCGCTGATCTTGTCCACGATCACCGCGTCGGTCTGCCTGAGCTTGGAGAGTTCCTCGGGAGCCAGCAGAGGCGGGCCGCCGGTGAGGGTCGCGTCATCGAGCCCGACGATCTGGACGCCGCGGAACCGCCCGGACGCGAGCCTCGTGCGCAGGGTGCCGTCAAAGAGCGGCACCGCCCACTGCACGCCCTCCACGCCGCGGACGCGCTGGAGGGCGGTCGATGGGAGGTTGGCGATCTCTTCGGGATACTCGACCGCGGGATCCATCACCCAGATGTCCGCCTGCGCGGTGTCCTGAATGAACGCGTAGGTCCGCGTCATGATCCCGACGAACATCGAGAGCAGCTGGGTGATCAGGAGCGACGCGAAGAAGATGCCAAAGAGCACGCCCACGTACTTGGCGCGGTCCCCTGTGAGCATGCTGATGGCGATCCGGATCATGGCTTGGGTTCAGTTTCCGCAGCGGTTGGTGCGGTGCAACGCAGGCATCATCTCCAGATAAGGTTGCACGTTGGGGAGCGGGGAGAGCAGGAAGTCACGGAAGGGCCCGTCGAAACACACCTGCCCGCGGTCGAGCATGACGACCCGAGGCTCAAGCCGCCTGAGCAGCGCGGTGTCGTGCGTGATCACCAGGCTTGTCCGCTGCACGCCCGACGCGGTCGGGGTGTCGTGCGTCCGGCCGATCAGGTCGTGCACGATGGTCGTGTGTTCAGGATCCAGTCCAGCCGTGGGTTCGTCGTAGAAGAAGATCGCGGGATCCAGGACCAGCGCTCTGGCGATCGACACCCGCTTGGCCATCCCGCCGGAGAGATTGTCCCGCTGGCGAGGGAGCACGAGCTCCGGATCGAGCCCGACCGCGGTGAGGGCCTCGCGGGCGCGGGGGAGAACCTGGGCTTCGCTCAGCCCGCGGGTCTCGTCGGGGAGCAGCAGGAGATTCTCGAGCACCGTGCCCGAGAAGAGTGCGTTGCGCTGGAAGACGACCGCCCAGTGCGTCCGGATGCGGTCGAGCTGATCCTCGTCCAGATCAGCGAGATCGCGGAGCGGAGCCGAGGGATCATCGAAGTCGGCGACCCTGATGGTTCCCTGGTCCGGGATCAGGTGCCGGATGATGCACTGGAGGAGCACGGTCTTGCCGCAGCCTGACCCCCCGACGATGGCGACCAGCTCTCCGCGGCGGATCGTCAGATCAACTCCCTGGAGCACGTGCTGAGCGCCGAAGGACTTGTGCACGGCGTCACAGACGATGGTCGGCGAAGTGGCGGGAGCGGTTGGCACGGAGACTCCGGGAGGTGAACCCAAGGATAGGGCGTTGTTGCGGAGTCGAGGTCGGAACGGTAGATTTGGCGCACGCCGGGAGTCGGCGCTAGCTCAGGAGTGGAACCATGGCGAAGAAAGCCAAGAAGAAGGCCAAGAAAGCGTCCAAGAAGAAGGGCTCAAAGAAAGCCGCCAAGAAGGCTTCCAAGAAGACCCCAAAGAAGACGAAGAAGAAGGCCCGCCGCACCGTGATGTACAGCTCCAAGGGAAAGAAGCTCTACGCCAAGCGCAACGCGAGCGGCCAGTTCAAGGACATCCAGTCCTACGCCCGCGCCCACGCTGCCGACATGGCCAAGACCTCCGCGGCCGAAGCGGCCGGTGCGTGATACTGGCCGTCGGGTAATACTGGCTGAAGCGATCAAAGCTGAAGCGAGCAAAAAAGAACCGACGCCGATTCCCAGGGCGTCGGTTCTTCGTTTTTGGGGCTCGGCCGCAGAGGAACGCCCGGCGCGGATCGTTCCCGGGGCAGCCTGTTTCCGGTCGGCTTCCCCGCCCGATCAGAACGCGGGAAGGCTGTAGCCCTCGCGCCGCTGGTAGTCCCGCCAGGCGTTGGCTTCCGGATCGTTCTCGAACTCCCAGGTCTTGGGATTCCAGTTGAGCGGGCGCTTGTGCTGATACACGAGGTTTACGAGGTGGCAGGCCGCGACCGACCTGGCCCCCACTTCGACATCGCAGATCGGAGGCTTGCGGTCCGCGACGGCGCGGAGCCAGTCCTTGTGATGGCTCTCGGCTCGTGGGATCAGGAAGTCCTTGGGACCGAGCGGATCGGTGAGGATGTGATCGTTGGAGGCCTTCAGGACACCTCGATCAACGTGGATCCAGCCCGACGATCCGGTGAAGAGGCAACCGCCGGGACCGCCGTGGATGACCTCGACCCCGGAGGCGTAGATGAGCCTGGCGCCGAACATGGAGTCGGCCTTGAGCGGCGGGAGGGCCTGAACCGGGCCCGAGTCGTCGGCGCCGATGCCCCACTGGGCGATGTCGAAGTGATGGGCACCGAAGTCGGTGATCATGCCGCCGGAGTATTCCCGGTAGAGACGCCAGTCGGGATAGTTGTTGTGCACGCCCCGGGGTGACAGGACCGCGTTGTACGCGCGCATCGGCGCCGGCCCGAGCCAGCGGTCCCAGTCAAGCCCGGGCTCCATGGGCTCCTCCGGCAGATCGCAAGGCACGGGGCAAACGCCCGTCTTCTTCACCGGGACGCCGACGTGCACCGTCAGAAGCTGACCGATCCGGCCCGAGCGAACCGCTTCGACCGCCTTGGGGAAGACCTGCCCGAACTCGGTGCGTTGCTGGCTGCCGGTCTGCAGGACCCGATTGAACTTGCGCACCGCTTCGATCATCAGCCTGGCTTCGGCCAGGTTGTACGAGAGCGGCTTCTCGCAATAGATGTCCTTTCCAGCCTTGGCAGCGTCGATGACCATCGCCGCGTGCCAGTGGTCCGGGCTGGCGATCACGACCGCATCGACGTCGGGTCGCGCGAGCACTTCGAGGTAATCGACCGAGGCGAAACACGTCCCTTGCGACTGGTAGGCGTCGTCCACCATCTTGCGGGCGTGCTCGCGCCGAGAGGTGTCGCAATCGCAGACCGCCACCACGCGCACGTCGGTGTTCTTCAGGAACACCGAGAGGTGGTACCGGTTCTGCGTGCCCATCCCGATGAACGCCAGGCCGAGCTTGGCGTTGGGCCGCCTTGACCGCAGCACGCTCGGCGCGGCGATCGCGGAGGTTCCCGAAACCGCCGCGAGGGCGGAGGTCGCAGCAGCAAGCGACACGAAACGACGCCGGGAGAGCTGAGTGTTCATGCGGGCCTCCGGGATGGTGGCCCCGAGTCTACCGACGCGTGTTCACTCGTGTCACCGCGGGAGGTGGATCCACGTTGCGGGAGGTCCTTGCGGGCGTCGCGGAGTCGGCGCGAGGCTTGGGAGCGGGCGGGTTGTTCTCCGGGCTTGGCGGCTCCACCGGCGGCTGCCCACCGGAACCGGCGGGAACCTCCGAGGGAGGCGTTCCGGGATTGTCCGCGGGGGTGGGAGCAGGCGGCCCGCCGGGCTGGACGTCCTGCGGCGCGGGCTGAACCGGCGGAGCGGCCGGGTTCATGTTGCTGGGCGGATTGCGGGGCGCGCCGGGGGGACCCGAGCGGTGCTCCGGATTGACATACGACGCCGGATCCGGCGATTCGGGGGTGATGGTCCGAATGAGGTCCGCGTCGCGCGTGCCGAGCTGATCAAGGTAGTTGCGGATCTGGCTCGAGTCCTGCACGCGGTCCAGCGCGCTGTTGTTCACGCGGTCGGCTGCTTCCGCGAACCCGCCTCCCTGGCTGCCCGGGATGATGCGGGGCGTCAGGATCACCAGAAGCTCGGTCTTGGACGCGGTCTTCTTGGTGGACTGGAACGCGGCGCCGATGCCCGGGAGATCGCCGAGCAGCGGAACCTTGGTGCGACGTTCTTCCTCGACGGACTGGATCAGGCCGCCGATGACGACCGACTGGCCGTCCTTCACGGTCACGATCGTGTCCACGGTGCGCTGGTTGATGACCGGGGCCTGGAAGTCCTCGGTGATCTGCGTGGTCTTGTTGGTGAGCTGCGAGATCTCGGGGTTGATCTCCATCCGGACAAAACCGTCATTGCTGATCGACGGCATCACGTTCAGGATGATGCCGACGTCCTTGCGGACCACGTCGGACCGGATGTTGCCCGTCGTGAGCCGCTCGACGCCCTCGACGATCGCGATGTTCTCGCCGACCTGGATCTTGGCCTTGTTGTTGTTGTTCACCATGACCTGGGGGTTCGAGAGGATCTCGAGTTTGCCCTGGGCCTGGAGAGCGCGGATGAGCAGGCCGAAGTCCGCCGAGGCGACGGAGAGATTGGGCACGCCCAGGCCGGTCTCGATCTTGCCGGTGGAGGCGGCGCTGGTGCCGATCGTGTAGTTGTCGCCTCCGAAGGGGCCGACGTTGATGTCCATGGCCCACTCGTCGCTCGCGTCGACCGTGACTTCGGCGAGCAGGACCTCGATCATGACCTGAGGCGGCGAGCTGTCGAGTTCCTCGACGATCTTGAGGACCATGTCCATGTAGCGCGGGCTGGTGGAGATCACCAGCTTGTTGGACTTGTCGTCGCCGACCACGGTCACTTCGCGCTCGAGCTGGCGGGCCAGCGACCCGGTGAGCTGAGCCCCCAGGGTCGTGCGCTCGAGCGTGGACTCACCCTTGAAGTACGACGCCAGGGTGGTCTCGATGTCCTTGGCCTTGGCGTTGCGCAGGTGATAGACCACGCGCTCGCGATCGGAAGCCTCGACCGAGTCCAGATCGGTGACGACCTTGCGGACCAGATCCAGGTACTCCTTGGTGCCGGAGACGAGCAACGTGTTCGTGCGTGCGTCGATGGCGATCGAGAGCTGCTGACGCTCGTCGGGCACCGCGGTGACGGTCGTTCCCGCAAGCTGGCCCGGCGGCTCGACCGCGGGGCCCGACTGATCCGTGGGCGAGTTCTGCGCGTTGCCCGGGTCCTCCTGCCCCCGAGCGGGCACGAGCACATAGCTGTTGCCCTGCTGGCGCAGGTTGAAGACATCACGCAGCAGTTCCGCCATCGCGCGGGCGTCGGCGTTCTTGAGCTGGAACGTCTCGATCTTGCGGAGCCCAGCGTTGGAGCCATCGATGTCCTGCACGAGCTCGTCGATGAGCTTGAGCATCTGGGGCGGCGCCGCCACCATGACCGAGTTGGTGCGGATGTCCGGCGTCAGGGTGACCTGCTCGCGGATGAACCCGTCGACGTCCGCTTCGGTCGCGTTACGTCCTGTCGTATTCTTGATGTCGCCCGCGACCTGATCCTTCAGGAAGCGGATCTTGGTCGCCTGCTTCCCCGCGACTGCGCGGCCGCCGAGCGGACGGCCGGCGAGCACGTTCTCGACGAGATTCACCACCTCCAGCGCGTTGGCGGACTTGAGTTCAATGCGACGTACTTCACGCACCGTCTGGATCTGGGTCGTTTCCAGACGCGTCACGATCGAACGGATCTCGGTGATGTCCGCTTCGGTGCCCGTGACGAGGATGGCGTTGAGCCGCTCATTGGGAACGACGTTGACCGCGTTGTTCCCGCGGGTCGCGTTCTGCTTGTCGAGGTAGAGGCTCTTGATCTGGGCGGTGATGTCGGTGGGCGTGCCCTGGGTGAGCTGGATGAGCTCGGTGCGCTGCTGGGCATTGAGCAGGTTCGCGTCCTTGGAAAGGGCGGACACCAGTTCCTTGATGACGCCCAGATTCTCGTCGGATGCCGCGATGATCAGGAGGTTGTTGATCGGCTCGGCCTCGATCGAGAAGGCGTCAAGCGGATTGCGGACCGTACCCGAACGCGTGGCGGCTTCGAGCCTCTCACGCATGAGCCGTTCGATCTTGGGGGCCAGCTGGGTCACGGTCGCGCCGCTGACCGGCAGGATGTGGAGCCCGACGGAGTAGTTGGCCTGCTCGGCGTCGATCTGCTTGAGCAAGCCCTCGATGATCGCGAAGGAGCGATTCGATGTGGAGATCAGCAGAGCGTTGGTGCGCGTGTCCGCGGAGATCGTCAGCTTGTCCTCGGGACGCGTCGGGCCATTGCGCTCGCGCTGCCTGAAGATGTCCTGAATCAGCGACGACACGCGTTCGGCCGCTGCGAACTTCAGGGGATACACGTGCACCGTGTTCTGGGCGCTGGCGGCCTCGACATCGAGGGTCGCGACCAGTTCACGCACGACCGCCAGGTTCGCGGGCGTGCCCACCACGATCAGCGCGTTGAGCGTCTCCTCGGGCGTGATGACCAGGCCAGTCACCGGAGCGAACAGATCCGCAGCCATCGCGGTCTGCGGGGCCTGAGGCGTCTGCGGCGCCGCCTTCGGGTCGGCAGGCTTGGCCTCGGGCTTGGCTTCCGCCTTGGCGTCGGCGCCGCTTGCGATGTTCACGTCCTTGGGCTTGGAGCCCGGGGCTTCGGCGCCCTGGGTCTCCTGAGGCTTGAAGGATGTGGCCAGGCCGCCCTGGATCAAGCGAAGACGACCGAACTGCCGCTGCAAGCCCATCGACTCCGGCGTCGTCGCCAGGCCCTTGACGAGCACCTCACGGAGCTTCTCCGCGAGCGTGGTCGCATCGGCGTACTTGAGCTGGATGACGGAGGGCTCAACCCAGTTGGACGCGCGATCGGAGTCCAGATCCTTCACGAGGATCTCGACCAGCGCCAGCGCTTCCTCCCGGCCCGCGACGATCAACGCGTTGGTGCGTTCATCGACCGCGACCGCGATCTCGCCCGCGAGCGCCTTGCCTGTTGCGGTCGAGGGCAAGCCCTGGCGACGCGTCCCCGGGATGCGGCGCAGATCTTCGCCTTGCGTGAAGAGCTGATCGATGACGGACTTGGTTCGCACCGCCGAGGCGTTGTCGAGCGGGAAGATGCGCACGACGACCGCTTCGCCGATCGGAAGCGTGTCCAGGCCCGAGATCACTTCCGAGAGCGCGACCACGTTTCCGGGCGTGGAGGCGATCACGATCGAGTTGGTGTCGTTGTCGGCGATCAGGCGGATCGGCTTGGCCAGATCAAGCTCGAGCTTGGAGGCGTCAAGTCCATTGCGGGCGATCGAGAGTCGGCGGACCTGCTCCGCCAGGGCGCGGGCCGGCCCCGTCGATTGCGTCGCGCCCGGACCATTGAGGCCTTCGGTCGGGCTGATCATCGAGTTGAGCGTCTTGACCAAGGTCGACGCGGTCGCGAGCTTCAGTGGAATGACCTGGATCTTCTGCTCCGCCTCGATCGGTGCCGCATCCACCGCACGCACCAGTTCCGCGACCGCCTGTCCATCCGCGGGGCTTGCAAGCACCGCGATCGCGCGGCGGGAGGAAAGCGTGACGATCGTCACAGGCTCCGCCACCACGCCCGGCCGATCCGCCGGCTGAGGCTTGGAAAGACCCATGTCTTCGAGCGTCTTCTTGATCTGGTCGGGATCGTTGTTGGTGACATCGATCACCGTGACCGACTGCCCGATGATGGACGCGCCGTCCTGGGTGTTCTGGAGCGCACCCAGACCGCGATCGTCCAGCTCCGCGATGACCTTGGCGATCTGCTCAAAGATGCGGGGCGAAGCCGCGACAACCAGCGAGTTGGTCCCGCGATCGACTTCCACCGCGATCGTCTCACCCATCTGCTGGGCCATGGGCTGGAAGGTCGCCAGCAGCGTCGCACGAAGGCGCGCGGCCGGGACGTTCTTCAACCGGACGACCTGAGGCATGAGCCTGGCGTTCTCGCCCGACTGGGTCAGGGACTCGGCCAGCGCCTTGATCTGCGCAAGCTGAGACTCGTCGGCGCGGACGATCAGCGCGCCCGCAGCATCATCGCCGAGAATCGCGACCGCACGCGGGCCGGTCTGCACGCCGCCCGGGAGCTTTCCGATGAACATCTCACGCAGCGTCGCCGCGATCTGGGTCGCCTTGCCCGAACGCAGGGGCACGATGGTCGGCGCGGGCATGTTGGCAAAGCCCGGGACGTCGAGCTGCTTGACGATGGCCTCGATGCGCTCCATGTCCCGCCTTCCGGCGAACACGATGAGGGCGTTGGTCTGAGGCTCCGCGGAGATCGTGGGGATGCCTTCGCCTCCCAGCACGATGGCGGGCGAGGGCTGATTCTGATCGTTGCGGGCGCGTTGATTCTGCTGGAGCCTGGCGCGTTCCTGACGGACCTGCTCTTCGAGCGGGGCGCGCAGGCCCTCGTTGATCGCGCGGGCCACGGACGCCGCATCCGCGCTGCGCAGCGGGATCACCTGGAGTTGACGCGAGGTGTCGTACTCCTTCGTGTCGAGCTTGGTGAGCAAGGTGCGCAGACCCTCCCACTCCTTCTGGTCGGCGGAGATGACCAGGGAGTTGGACGCCGCGTCCGGGAGGATGGTGACGGCGCGGGCGCCGGGAGTCGCAGCCTCGGGCGCGAAGCGCCCGTAGAAGAGCTCAAGGGCCTTGGAGATCTGGGTCGCGTCGGCGAACTGAAGCTTCACGAACTCCGTCGAGCGCGTGGAGTTCGGAGCGACGTCCAGCTCCGCGACGATCTTGGCGACTTCCTCGACCTGATCCGTGGAGGCCGCAACAAGCAGCGTGTTGTCGTTGGCGGAATAGTCGAGATTGACGGGGCTCTGGTCCCCCGACGATCCCCGGCTGCGCATCAGCGAGCGGAGATTGAAGAACACGTCCTCGGCCGGCGCGTTGTTGAGCTTGATCCGCCTGAAGACCAGCAAGCTCTTCATCGGCTCGGTGTCGATCTTCTTGATCTGGTCGGTTGCGATCGCGATCGCCTCGGCGGAGCCGGTGAGCAGGATCGAGTTCGAACGGGCCACCGGCGTGATGATGACCTTGACGTTGGGAGGCAGGGCCGCCTTCAGGGCGCTGGCCACCTCCGCGGCGCGGGCCGACGCGAGCGTCACCGTCGCGATGTTGGCCTGCTCGGTCGTGGGCGGAGCATCGAGCTGCGCGACCAGGGCCTTGACCTGATCAAGCAGCGCCTCCGGCGCGGACACGATGATCGAGCTCGTCGAGGGCTGAGGCGTCACAATGAGCTGCTCATTGGCGCGGGAGTTGCCCGCCGGGAACATGGCCCGGAGGCTCGCGGCAGCCTCGGCGACGCCGATGTTCTTCATCGCGTAGACCTCGATCTTCCGCCCCGCGCCCTGATCGGGCTGGTCGATCTGCGCGACCAGCTCCTTCAGCGACTTGAGCGTGTCGGGATCGGCCGCCAGGATCAGGACGTTCCCATCGGGCGAGCCGATGATCGAGACCGAATCCGGAGGCAAGCCCTGAGCCTGGGCCCGCTGCTGGAAGAACTGGCGCAGCGTCTGGGCGGCCCGATCGGCCTTGGCGTTGGCGAGCGTGATCGATTCAAGCTGCTGGCCCGGACGCGCCGCGCTGGCGTCCAGATCCTTCACGTAGGACTCGGCCTGCGCGACGCGCTCAGCCTTGCCCACAAGAACCAGACGACGTCCGAGCCTGTCAATCTCAATGGTCACCGCGTCCGGATCAGGGCCGCGGAATGCACGCCAGCCCGGCGTGACCATCGCCTTCTCGAGCACCGACCTGATCGCGGGCAGGTCCGCGTTTCCGATCGGGACCGCTTTCACGACGATCTGCGTCTTCTCCGACGGAGCCTGGTCGAGCGTCCCGATCACCCGTTCGGCGGTCGCGATCGCGTCCCCGCTTCCCATGAGCACCAGCGCATTGGTGCGCTGGTTGGGCTCGATGATGAATCGCTCGGCGTCGCCGCGCTGGCCGCCCGGCGTGTTCATCCGCTCCCACATGAGCGTGTCGGTCAAAGCGCGCAGCGTCGACTCCAGGTCCGCGACGCGGGCGTTCTTGAGCGGGATGACCTTGAACTGCAAGGCCTGTGAGTCCGAAGGCGTGTCGAACGTCTTGGCGAGCGTCTGCACCTGCTCGAAGTCGTCGTCCGAGGCCGCGACCACCAGCGTGCCCGACCGCTTGTCCCCGATGACCGCGACGCGATTGGCCGTGCGACGCCCAGGCGTGGCCGAGACGTTGGCGCGATCGGTGAAGAAGCGGGTGAGCGCTGTCGAGACCGCATTCGCATCCGCACGCTCGAGCTTGATGGAGCGCACCGGCAAACCGCCGGCAGCGGAGGTGTCAACCTGCGCGATGATCTGCTTGATCTGCTCGATGTCTTCCTTGGGCGCACGCACCACGAACAGATTGGAACTGTCGTCCGCGGAAAGACGGATGCGTTCCCGCTTCCCCGCGTCCTTGCCGATCACAACCTGGTCCACGATGGACCGCACCGTCGAGGGCGAGGCCTGCTGAAGCGGAATGATTGCCAGGGCCAGATCGGGCCTTTCGGCCGAAGCGTCCGCGGTCTGCAGCAGACGGATCACGTCGGCATGCTGAGGCTCAGACGCGGTCACGAGCAGGGCGTTGGAGCGGGGATCGGCGATGAACCGCGCCGCGGTCGTTTCGGAGGCTGCGGGCCCTTGCCGCTGGGCATCGAAGAGCTGCTGAAGCGTCGGCACGAGCTCGTTCGCCTGAGCGTTCTTGAGCTCGTAGCGCCGGATCGAAAGCCGCTTCTCTGAGGGCGACTGATCGATCAGGCTCACGAACCTGTCGATGAGCGGCAGCGCATCGGCGGGAGCCGCCACGATGAGCGATGAGCCCATGGGGTCGGCGGTGATGCGGACCAGCGACGGATCGATGGTGGCGCGCAAAGGCTCCTGTCCATCAGCGGGCTGGACGGAGAGGTCGAGCCCACGGATGCGCCTGGCCTGATATCCGACGGGCTGGGGCGAGACAAAGTCCGCCAGCGCCTGCTTGGCCCGTGCCGCGGTCACCGAAGTGAGCGGATAGACCTTCACGGAGAGCGACTGGGTCGTGTTGAGGGAGAGGACGTTGCCGATCAGATCGCCGACAACGCTGAAGTCCGTTCCGTTGGCCGCGATGATGAGGGCGCTGCCCGCGGGGTCGACCGCGACCGAGACCGGCCCGGTGAATCCCGACGGATTCTGCGGGCCCGTCCGGCCGATCTGCGCGATCATCTGATTGACGAGCTGGGCCACCGATCCCGCGTCCGCGCTGGCGGGCATGGGAACGATCCGGATCGCCGAAGGCTCGGCTGGGAGATTCTGCTGGAGCTGCGCCGCGATCGCCGCGATGCGGTCGGTCGCGCGCGGCGAGCCCAGGATCAAGAGCGAGTTGGTCGCGGGATCAACGCCGATGGTGACGTCGGTGTCGAGCGGGGGCTCGGCCTTAGCGTTTGTATTGGCCTCGGGCTCGAGCGCGATGACCGCAGCGGTCAGCGCGGCGTGGAGGGGGAGGAAGGTGTTGACGGGAAAGGCCGCGCCGGACTTCTTGACCGGCTCACCTCCTTGATTGGCAGGAGGCGACGCACGCCGGATCAGCTCCTCCGCGGGGACGACTTCCACCTTCGAGCCCGGCTGCTGGTCGAGCAGCCTCTTGAGCGTGCGGGCCAGCAGTTCCGCGTCCACCTTGGAACGGTCCACGGGGATCGTGCGGAGCTGTCGCGAGGTGTTCAGCGTCGCCGCGTCGAGCTTGCCCGCGATGGACTCCACCTGCGCCATCTGCGCATCCGAGCCCCGCACGACGAGCGAGTTGCTCGCGCGATCCACCCGGATCACCGGCGGAGGCTCGGCCGCCTTGGAGTCCTGGAAGACCGCTTGAAGATTCTGAGCCAGTTCGCTCGCGTCCGCGTTCTGCAGCGTGATGATCCGCACCGCCTCGGTGGGCATGTTTCCGGCAGCTTCGGTGTCGAGCGTGGAGGTGATCTGCTCCGCAAGATCGAGCAATGCCTTGGGGCCGGACACGATGACCGCATTGGTGCGGGCGTCCGCGGCAACCTTCACCGGCGCGGGCTCGCCCGCGTTGGGGCCTGACCTGGCGATCGCCTGGACCTTGGCCCACTCGGGGAGCTTGTCCAGAGCGCTCTCGCGGGACAGGATCGTCTGGAGCGTGGGTGCAATGCTCTCCGCGCGAGCGTGCTTGAGCGCGATGGAACGCACCCCGAGCCCCTCCGGATCCACCGCGACATCCATCTGCTCGATGAGCTTGGCAGCCCGCGCAAGCTGCGCGGAGCTTCCGACGATGACGATCGTGTTCGAGCCGGGCTCGGGCGTGATCGTCGCCGCGGTCTCACCCGGGACGTTCTGCGCGTTCACCGATTGCGTCAGCGCGGGTGCGATCGTCGCGGCCTGCCCCTTGGTCAGGCGGAAGACGCGCACCTCGACCGCGGTCGCGACCGATTGCTGGTCAAGCGTGCTGATCACGCCCTCCGCGATCGCGATGAGCTCGCGTGGCGAGGAGACGATGAGCGTGTTGCTCGCCGCGTCCGCCGAGACTTCCAGGAGCTTGGCCTCATCGGCGGGATTCCCTCCGGTTGCGGCGTGCGCTTCGCGCAGCCGGGAGGCGAGCAGCCGCTGCACGACCGGCTGGAGCCGTTCGGCCCGGGCCTGCTTGAGCGGGAAGAGCTTGAGGTCGGTCGCGGGAAGCTCGGGCTTGGCGTCAAGCTCGGTGATGAGCTTCTCCGCGGGCGTGAAGGCTTCCCTGGGCCCGCTCACGATCAGCGAGCGGGTCGTCGGTTCAATCGAGACGCCCACAGGGACCGTGGACGCGGCGCCCGGCGCGGTGAGCGTGAGCGCGCCCTTGGCGGCCAGATCACGCAGCGCGTTGGCCACCGCGTTGGGATCCGCGTTCTTGATCTTGTAGGTCCGGACCTCGACGTTCTCGGTGATCTTCTGCTGATCGAGCGAGCGAACGATCTGCTCGAAGCCCGCCAGACGCTTGTTGGGCGCGTCGACGATGAGCGAGTTGGTCGTGCGATCGGCGCGAACCACGACCTCGCGGGGCTGCTTCAGGTCATACCGAGGCTGCCTCGTGCGCGGGTCCAGAGGCACCGGAGGCTCGGGGAACATCTGGTCGATGGTCTGCGCAAGCTCTTCTGCGCGGGCCACCTTGAGCGGGAAGATGCGGATTTCTCGCTCTGTTCCGGTCAGCTGCTGCGATTCATTCAGCTTGGAGACGATCTCCTCGATCTCCGGATACACCGACTCGTGGGCGCTGACGATCAGTGTGTTGGTCGCCACGTCGGCCTGGATCGACACGGGCTTGGCGATCCGCTGTTCGCCCGGCCGCTGATCGAACGAAGCCTGAAGCACCTGCGCGAGATTGCCCGCGTCGGTCTGTCGCAGCTGCAGAATGCGCAGCGGCGGGCGTTCGGCGGGCTGGACAGTGTCCAGATTGTGCACGAGCTGCTCGATGAGCGCGTGCTGGGAGGGCTCGGCCCTGATCACCAGCCGCTTGAGCTCGTCGATCGCCTCGACCTCGGGCTCGGTCGCGTTCTGTCCAAGGCGGATGGCCTTGAAGATGCTCAAGAGCCTGGGCGCGATCTCGGAGGGCTTGAGCACGGAGACCGTGATCGTCCGAGCTTCCACCGCGACCGCGGTGGTCTGCACCTGCGAGAGAATGTTCTGGAATCGAGCCAGGCCCGCTTGCGAGCCGACCAGCGTGATCGACTTGCTGGCCGCATCCAGGTTGGCGACGACCGGATCAAGGTCTGATTTCCCGGTCGCCTTGTCCAGATCCTGGGCCTTGGCCAGGACCGCTGCCGGGTTCTCGGCAGCTCCGCCGGTCAGGCGGATCACGCGCACGTCCTTGTCGGTCTGGGCGGGCACATCGATCGCCGCGAGCAGGCTCTCAAATGCCGCGACATCCGAGTCGGGGCCGGTGACGATGATCCCCTTCTGGTCCGGCGCAGCCGCCCACTTGATGACGGAGATCTGGCGGGGCGTGAGCATCTTGGCCGCAATCGCGTCGATGCTCGAGGGAAGGGCGAAGCGGGGCCTGATCACAACGGTCCGGGACTCAACGGTCGCTGACTTGGAGTCGCCCGCGCCGGGGTCGAGTTCGCCCAGGAGCGTGCGCGCCTGCGTGACCTGGGCCGCGTGCCCGATCACGGTGATCTTGCCTGCTGCGGTCAGCGGAATGACCTGGGGCCTGGTCTTGGGAGGCAGGTTCGCGAAGAGTTGGGAGACCTGCTGAGCCGCCGAGTCGGGCGTGAGCGTGCGCAGCGTGAAGGTCAGCATCTGCGTGCCGCCGTCGGCGGAGACGCCCTCGGGGACGTCCAGAAGCTTGATCATCTCCTCGACGGTGCGGATGCGGGCCTCGGCCCCCACCGCGACGATCGAGTTGGTGCGAGGATCAGCCGCGAGGTTCAGGCCCGCCAGATTCTGATCCTGGATGGTGCGCTGCTGGCCATCCTTGTCCACGATCACGGTCTTCTGGCGCTCGCCCATGAGCCCGCGGAGCGCGTTGAGGACAGGTTCGCATTGCGCGTACTGAAGCGGGAAGAGCCTGAACGCGGAATCGACGGGCTTCACCGCGTCGATCGACTGGACGATCTCGCGGATGCGCCTGGCCTGGGCGGCCGCTTCCACGACGATGACCATGTTTTGCTGAGGCACCGCCGACGCGGAGCCAAACGGGCCGATGAGCGGCTTGATCTGCTCGGCGACCGTCTCCGCCTTGGAGTTGGAGAGCGGGATCGTGACCGTGATGATCTGGTCGGGCGGGATGTTCGGGTCGATGGCGCCGTGCTCGACCTGGGAGGCCTTGCGGGCCGAGTCCTGGATCGAAGCCAGGTACAGGAACTGGCCCTGGCGACGCAGGTGCACGTTGAACCGCTGGAGGTTCAGATTGAGGATGGTCAGCGCCTGATCGAACGTGTACGCGCTGGCGCCGACGAAGGTCATGGTGCCCGCGGGGGACGGGACCTCGAAGATGATCGGAAGCCCCGCCTCGCGGGCGAAGAAATCGATCACCATGTCGAACGGCGCATCCTTGAAGTTGAACTCGATGCGCGCGGTTTCAGGCGTGGGCGAGCCCGCGGGTGGAGGCGCGGGCTGGGCGGGCGTCTGGGGCGCGGGCTTGTCCTGGGCCAGCGCGACCGGTGCAGGCAGGCCCGCCGCGGCAATGAGCGACGCAGCCAGGATGCGGCGGGCGGGCGAAGGGACGCGACGGGGATCGCGGGGATTCGGGCTCTTGATCTGGGAACGTTCCATCTCGCTCCTTCCATGGGAGTGTTGAGGCGTCGGTAGGTGCCGGTGTGGGTCCCCCGCGAGAGGATCAGGACCGTGTCCGGCGGGTTGGGTTACGAGCTGCCTTTGGAGGCGGGCGTCGGCGCCGGGGAGTTTACCGGATCAGGCAGTTGTCGCCGGGCAGCCAGGGTGTTGCCGTTGAAGATCTCGTAGCGTTTGCCCGCGATGTCGAAAACCGCTCGCTCGCCCTGACCATCGATCAGGATCGCGTCCAGCACCTTGCCGCCGGTCAGCAGGGTCACACGCTCCCCCGAGCGAGTATTCAGCAGGAATGCAACGACGCCCTGGCTTGAGCGCACGACTCCGGTCAGTCGGTACTCCTCGTAAGGGACACCGACCGCAGGCACCGCGGGCGCCGCGGCGACTTGCACCGGAGGCTGGGGCGGCTGGTCCGTCGCGGGAGCTTTGAAGACGTTCTTGGCAAGCATCGCGCGCCAGAGCGTTTCCGACTCCGAGGACGCCGGGGCGATCACCGGGTCTTCGCCATTGTCCGGCTTGATGGCCGCCGCCAGCATCGTGTCGACGTTCAGGTGGATCTCGAACGACTCGCGTCCCTTCAGCGGGCGGAGCGAGAAGCCTTCGAAGCGGTGGATCCAGGGCTGGGCCTGAACGCTCGCGACGACCTGCAAAACCTGCTCCAGGGTGCCTTTGGCCTTGATCTGGCCGTTGATGACCGCAAAGTCCGGCTCACGAGCGAGCGAACGCTTCAGCGTGCTCTGCGAGATCTTGGCCTTGGTCACCGGGTTGATGACGTTCTTGGGCTGGCCGCAGGAGACTTGAATATCCAAGAGTCCCGCGCGCTCGGCGATCGTGCTCAGCGCGGTGCGGAAGCGATGCTCAGCCAGGTCCTGATCCTTGGCGAGGATGGTCTTGGCGAACTCCTTCTGCCGCTTGCGGACCGGGATCTGGTCTTCGAGCTTGGACTCAAGGGACGAGATGTTGCCTCTGGCGGTATCGATCTGATCCAGGAGATCCGCGCGGGGCGCGAAATAGAACGCGTCGGCCAGGAAGAGCAGGAGAGCGCTCCCCCCCACCGCGGCAGCGCCGAGCTTGATCAGTTTGAGTTTGGAGGGGCTCACGGCTTGCCCCCGCTTTCAGGCTTGGAAGTGCCGGTCTTGCCGTTCTGCGGATCGGGCTTGGCAGCGCCGGGCTTGGTCGGCGCGGGCTTGTTGCCCTGAGGCTTGGCGGAGCCCTTGCCGTTCTGCGGCTTGGCCGCGGGCTTGGCGCCGGTTGCCGGCGTGGTCGCGGCGGGCGCGGGTTGGGGCGGCGGGGCGGGCTTCACGATCGTGTTCGGATCGGAAGGCTCGGGCGACGCGGAAGGCTCGGCGTGCTCCGCCGCGTTGTCGGGTGCAGCCGCGGGGGTTGTCTCCGAGGCGACTCTGGGCACCGTGAGCTGGGTGATCAACTGAAGGCTGTAGCGGTCGGCGACGTCGGCACCGCGCGACTCGACGTTGTACAGGTTGCTGCTGATCAGGCGGCCGCGAAGATCGGCCGCGACGTCGCGATTGGCGACCTTGCCTCCGATCGTGAGCGTGGCGTTGGGAGTGCACACCCACGAGCCGAGGGGATAGTTACCCGACTTGGGTGCAAAGCTGATCTCGGCGGAGTAGGTGCCGGTGACCTCGTCCAGGAGCGACTGCCTCGGGTCGGGAAGCTGGCGGTTGATGGTTTCAAGGTGGGCGAGCCAGTCCACCCGGGAGCCCGACCAGGTCTCCATGTGATTGAGCCGCGCGTGGTCGATCAGGAACTTGTCCAGATCGCTTCGAAGCGTCGATTCCTGGCTCTGCAGCTTGTCGAGCTGGGAGCGGAGGGATCCGAGCTGGATGGTCGCGATCGCCCAGCCCGAGCCGAGCAGCACGATCGCCCCGAGCACGCCGAGCAGGGACTTCTGTCTGGTCGCGGCACGGCGATCCGGCGCCCGACGCGGGTGCGCAAAGTCGATCGCGGGCTGGTCGGTCGCGATCTCGTGGAGGATGCCAACCAAAGGCGTAATGGCCGCCTTGTCGGCGGTCCCCACGCCAGCCAGCGCGTCGACATGCGAAGGCCACGGGATGACCTCGCTGGCGCCTTCGACTGCTGCGGCGCAGCGATCTCCCACGGCTCGCGCGAGGTTGCCTTCGGCCAAGACCGCGACCATGGGCGTGACTTCGCCCGGCGCGGTCATGCGGTAGCTCGTCCAGGTGCGGCGCAGCTCCACCGCGACGCGCTCGGCGTACGCGTCGAGCTCGGCTTCCGAGGAAGGCCTCCCCGTGTCGGTTGCGCGGGCGTAGACCAGGTGCCCGTCTTCAACGATCGCAAACTCCGCGGTGCGGAAACCAAGGGCGACCGCGATGACGGGACGTTCGTGGCGCTGAGACTGCTCTCGGACCAGTGCTGCGGCTCCGAACGCCCGCAGCGAGACCCGCGCGAGCTTGAAGCCGACGTTCTTGGCGACGTTGCGGCACCACTCGATGCGATCGCCAGGCATGGCGGCGGCGATCACGGAGACGTTGCCGTCCGCGCCGGGGTGCTGGGGATCTCCGATGGGGACGTAGTCGATCGCCGCGCTGTCGATGGCCATCGTCAGCTGACGGGCCATCTGCAGGCGGACCATGCCCGCCAGTTCGTCCGGAGCAACGCCGGCGGCCCCGGTGGGGAACGAGAGCCGCTTGAGGACCACGTCCGAGCGGCCCATCGAAAAGATGAGCTGCCCACGGGCGATGGAGGCGGCTTCGAGCTGCTGGTCGATCCAGGTCCCCACCGCGTCCGGCTTGTCCAGAGCCAGGGACTCCGGGGCCGAGGCGGTCAGCCAGGACCGGAGGGTCACCGACCCGGGCGCGATCTCCGCATGGAGGGCGGTGAGCCGGTCGGCGTCGAAGTCGACGAGGGTGATGAGCTGCTTCCGTGGCATTCTCGCGGTCGATCCGTCGTTCGTGAAAAGGCGGGCGCTGGGTCAGCGGGGGCTGCCGGTGGTCCAACGTCCGAGTCGGTTGTCCTTCGGGGTGGCGGGTGCGATGGGTTCAGGGAGGACGAGCGGCGGCGTTGCCGGTTCCTCCTGGATCGCCAAACCAACCCCTGACTGATCATCATCCATGATTTCCGCGGGCGAGTCCATTCGCGGGTTGTTCGGTATCGGTTCCCCGGCGTCCGCCAAGCTGAGGTCCGGAGGAGGCAGGAGCGCGGAGGCCGAGGCCATCCCTTCCTCAAGCGCCACGTCCCGGATCGAGACCACGCGGGGCTTGGCGTCGGCGACATCGATCGTGACCACCCACGCGGCCCGCGACAACACCGTCTTGGGGGTGTCGCGCACGATCGAGGCCTCCACACGGATCTCCCAGACCATCGAGCGGGTGGTCAACCAGTCCGCGGCCTTGGCGAACGCGTCCGCGGTAAGCACCTGTTCCAGAACGGGCCAGGCCACCTGGGATTTTCGGGACGCGTCCAGGCGGTCTCGTGCTTTGACCACCGCGTCGGCGGATTCCGGCGTAAATCCCGGGATCGCCGCGAGGGTCGCGGCCGATGCGCGGTTCATGTCCACCCGCCCGATGACGAACGGGTTGTCGTCAAAGCGAATGACCTCAAGCACCCGCGACCAGTCGTTGGCGGAGACCGCGCCCGCGTTCAGAGCGGCCAGAAGCTGCTCGCGATTCAACGGAGGCTTGGCCTTCACCGCGGACCGGACCTTGGACGAGAGCTCCGGGCCGAGCAGTTCATCCAGACGCGTCACAGCAGCGTCGTCGACCCCCGTGGCGATGTTGAGCGCCGCAACCCAGTTTCCCGACGCCTTGGGATCGGCCGGGCAGATCTGCGGATCAAAGTTCGACGCGGACAGATTCGCGCGGGAATCGGTCTGCGACGCTGCGGGACTCTCGGTGGGCGAGATCGGAGCGGAGCCTTCCGAGGCCCGAGGCAGCGGACGGCGGAGGAACGTGATGCACTCGGCGCGGTCGGTCCAGAAGCGACGCTTGCGCTGCTCGACGAGCCTGGCAGCGTCATCGGGGCCGATCACGCTGGCGAGCATCGCTTCCTCGGCGATGTTGACGTCGAGCGAAGTCGCGAGCGGATGCGCGACGACCTGCGGATCGGCGAGGCCGGGTTGATTCGGAGCGGGCTCGACTGGCAGCAGCGTGATGACGCCGCGAACGTCCCCGTCCTTGTAGAGCTCCCATTCGGTCGTGAGCTTGGGATCAGCGCCGGCGAGAAGCTGGTCGCGCTGGGCGGCGAGTTCCGCAGCGGCGGCGGTGACGCCGCTCTGCGCGATCGCGCGAAGCTGCGCGGAGCGATCGGAGGCGCGGGCGTACACGGCGCCGGAGGACGCTGACGAAAGGGCCCCCATCGCGATCAAGGCGGCGATGACGATCGCGATCATGACCGCCAGAATGACCATCCCGCGACGGGTCATTGCGGACCTCCCGAGGGCGGATCCAAGGGGATCAGCCTCTGACGATCGGGCGGGCGCTGGAGGAGCGGTGCTGACGTCTCGGCGAGACCCGAGCTTGTCTGCGTCGCGGGAGCGCGATCGGCAGAACTGGCGAGCCAGATCGAGACTTCGATCGCGTCAGGGAGCCCGGCGGACGCGAGGCTGTCAAAGCTGTCGGTCCAGAGGCGATCCTTCAGGAAGCGGACTCGGACGGCCAGCACGCCCTCGACCCAGTTCTCGGTCGCGGGGGCCTCGCTTGGCGACGAGGAAGGAGCCTCCAAGTCCAACGGCCGCTGCGTGAAAATGATCGTCCCGGCGGCTTCGTCGAACTTCCAGGTGTCGCGCGTCAGCCTGCCGCCCTGACGATGCACGATGGAGATGGACGTCGGGGTGCTGACCACGCCCGCGCCCAGAGCGTGGTCGCCAGCCAGGGACGTGAGGGCCGCACGTTCGATCGAGTCAAAGACGTCGGTGAGCGAGCGATGACGGGACGCGTCGGCCTGCAAGGCCTTGCGGGTTGCGGCGACCTGGCTCGAGAAGGTGTACATCGCCCCGAATAGCAGGACGATCAGGACCAGCGCGAGCAAGGTTTCCAGGAGCGTGAAGCCTCGGGAGCGTGCGGTCATGACGCGCCTCCCGCGGTTGCGGTGCTGGGCGAGGCGGGCACGAGCTGGCGCAGCGTCGCGAGCGTGCGGCGATCGCCCTTGGGACCGACCTTGATCGCGTCCACCGAAACCTTGATGAGCCCGGGAAACTGGGAAGGCTCGGTCGCGATCGCCAGTTCCCAGGCGGGATCGGCGGGCTTGGTGTCCGAGAAGCCGCTGCCGGCGGGCTCTTCGGGCCTCACGGGTCCGATGAGCGTCTCGGGTGTCTTGAGGCCCAGGGAGAGTTGTGCGATCGCGGTTCGGCACAGATCACTGGCGTGCTGTTCGTCTCGGGCTCGGGCCGCGACGGCGCTGGATTGGGAGAGGATGCCGATCAGCGTGATCGCGGCGGCGACGAAGATCGCGACGGAGACGATCGCCTCGAGCAGAATCGCGCCGCGGCGGATCATCGGGTCGCCTCCTCGGACGCGGAGGACTTCGCGGGAGCGGGCGCCGCTGCGAGGTCGCTCGGGCGATCGTCCATCACCGCTGACTCCAGGACGGGCTGGGACACGAGCTTGCCGCTGCCTGGCGTGGCGGCGAAGCGGAAGCGACGTCCCCGGCTGGTCAGCTCGAACCCGCGCGAGATCGCGGACCCATCCGGGAGATACACCGCAAGGAGATTGGCTTCCGAAGCCTGCGCGGGTTGGGCTTCCCGGTCAGTCTCGGGACGATCCGCCTCTGCCTCCGATGCGAGCATCGAGAGGGCGACCGAGTCCGGCAGTTCAAGAAGCTCTTCGCGGGGCTGGGCGGGGCGATCGCCGGCCTGGTCAGCGGGAGGCGACGGGATGCTGGTGGAGTCCGGCGCCTGCGGATCCTGATTCGGTATGACCGGCTCCATCGCCAGTCGCTGGCCCGTGCCCGCGGGTACGAGGATGAGTCTCCAGGGTTGGCCTGTGCGGATCGCCTGGGAGCGGCAGGCATCGGCTGCGAGCGCGATGTCCTGGACCGTCTGCGAGGTTCGGACGGCGCGCAGTTCGTCGACCGCGCCGGGGAGCACCAGCGCGGCGATGGCCGCCAGGATCGACAGGACGATCAGGGTCTCGATCAGCGTGAACGCGCGATGTGGAGGCGAGGTGTGCTTCATCCTCGCACCGTTGGAGGTGTCGGATTACTTGCCCTTGGGGGCAGCGGTGGACGACGAGCCGGACGAGCTGCTGCCGCCTTCGGCGCCTTCCTTGGGCCAGGAGGTGATGTCGTCGTCGGTGCCTTCCTGTCCATCGGGGCCGACGGACCAGAGGTCGTACTTGGAATCATCCCCGTGCTCGGAGGACTGGCGGTAGCCCCACGGGTGACCCCAGCGGTCGTTGGCCATGGGCTCTTCGAGGTACTTCTTCCACTTGGCCTGATCGCCTTCGGCCGAGAGGGATTCCTTGCTCCAGAGGACCGCGAGGCCCTCTTCGTCGGACGGGAAGCGGTCAAAGTCGAGGTAGAACTGCTGGAGGCCCTTCTTCAGCGTGTTCATATCGATCTGGGCGAGGCTGGACTTGGCTTCCTTCTGACGGCTGAAGAGTGCGACGCCGACGAGCGCGGAGAGGGCGAGAATGATCGCGATCACGATCATGACTTCGATGAGCGTGAAGGCGCGACGGGCCTTGGAGCGGCGCTGGCCGCGAGCGAGGCGTTGGGCGAGGGAGTTGGTCATCGTGAACCTCCGTGGTCTGGCGGCCGCGTGGCGTGCGCACGGGGCCCGGGGTGGGTCGGTCGGATCGTCCTTGAGCCGGCCGACGGGTCGGAGCGGTGGGACTGCGATCAGAGACACGCTGAATATGCGGCCCGCGAACAGTCGTCGCGGGCTGAGAAGGGTAGCGATTTTGGGCCCTCCGAACAACCCGGCGGGCGGATACGCATGGGACGCATCAGAACCCGCGATGTTCGCGCCGCGAACGGTCAAAGGTTTCCGCTGAGTCTGGTCATGGGCAGGAGCAAGGCGACCGCGACCAGCACCACCACGCCCGCGATGAGCATCAGGAGCAAAGGCTCGATCAGCCTTACGACGCCCGAGAGGAGGCGATCGATGCGGGTCTCGATGGTCACCGCGATGGTCATGAGCACGTCGTCGAGGTTGTTGGCCGATTCACCCACGCTGATCATCTCGATGACGTCATCATCGAAGAGCTTGCTCTCGGCCAGAGGCGGCGCCAGGTGCTGGCCGGCCCGGACCGCTTCCATGGCGCGATCGATCGCGGTTTCCATGAGCCCGTTGCCCGCGGCCTGACGCGAGATCTGCATCGCGGCCAGGAGGGGAACGCCGTTGGCGAGCATCGTTCCGAGCATGCGGCAGAAGCGAGCGGCGGCCAGGGCGCGGACGAGCGGGCCGAGTACGGGAGCCATGGTCCGCCAGCGCTCGATGCGAGCCTTGACCGCGGGGCGCGCGGAGAGCTGGAATCCCGTGAAGACCAGTGCGCCGAGAACGATCAGCGTGATCAGTCCGAAGCGGGAGATGGCGTCGGAGATGAAGAAGACGAGCTGGGTGATGGAGGGCACGCCTCCGGGCACCTTGGAGAACATCGGGCGGAACATGGGGACGAAGAACCAGAAGATGACGCCGGTGACCAGGGTGCCGAAGAGGACCAGAGCGGCGGGATAGATCAGGTTGCCGATCACCTTGCCGCGCATGTCGGCCTGGGCCTGGACCAGATCGCCGAGGCGGGCCAGTACGCCTTCGAGGAAGCCGCCCTTTTCGCCGGCTTTCACCATCGCGATATGCACCGGTGGGAAGACGTCGGTGTGACGGCCCATGGCGCTGGCCAGGTCTTCGCCTTCAGCGACAGTGTCCGCGAGGGACTTGAAGACCGACGAGAGCGCGGGCGTGGAACGGCGATTGCCCAAGAGGCGCAGGCCTCGGAGGATGGGCACTCCCGCCCGGAGGAGGTCGGCCAGCTGGGTGTACGACGCGGCGAGTTTGCGGCTGGAGATGCGCCGCGTCACCCGGCGCGGTTCGGGCGCGGGGTCAATCTGGACCGGCGTGAGCTTCCGGGTCTCCAGTTCGGCCAGGACAGCCTGCTCCGACGCGCCGGCGATGACGCCGGCGACGCGCTGGCCTGAGCCATCCAGGGCGGTGTACGCGAAGTTGGGCACCGGGAAAGTCTAACGCCCCGGGAGGCGCTGGTGCGCCGACCGGGGCGTGAGAAATCATGGAAAGGCGGGTTGCCCGAGTTCCGGATCACTTGGACTCGAGGAGCGCCGTGATCTTGGCGACCAGGTCCTTGTCATCGGGCGTGACGCGCGGGCCGAAGCGGGCGACGACGTGGCCCGAGCGGTCCACCACGTACTTCGTGAAGTTCCAGGAGGGCTCCTCGCCGGTGGGCTTGGGCAGGGAGCTGATCTGGCGGTAGAGCGGGTGCTGCTCGGAGCCCTTCACGGAGATCTTGGAGAACATCGGGAAGGTGACGTTGTACCGGGAGGTGCAGAAGGCCTTGATCTCTTCGTTGGTGCCGGGTTCCTGGCCCATGAAGTCGTTGGCGGGGAAGGCGAGGATCTCAAAGCCCTTGTCGTGCTTTTCCTTGTAGAGCTTCTCGAGGGCTTCGTACTGGGGCGTGAGGCCGCACTTGGAGGCGACGTTCACGATGAGCAGCACCTTGCCCTTGTAGGTCTCGAGGTTGACGGGCTTGCCCTCGATGTCCTTCATGGTGTAGTTGAGGATGTACGAGGGGTCCGCAGCGGAGGGGGCGTTGCTCACGGGCTTGGTCTCCGGCTGACCCCCAGCGGCGGGCTTGGACTCGGGTTGCGCCAGGGCGATGACGCCGGCGACGGGGATGAGCGCAGCGGCGAGGAGCAGCGGGGTCTTCATGGCGTGGTCTCCGGATCGGGTCTGGTGGCTGGTCGGTCCAGGTACATCCGGCGAGGGTTTCGTGCCGAATGACTGATCCGATGCGAAGGGTATGACGCATTCGGGAGGGATACGGTTCGGGTGAATCGTTTTGACCATGCGGACCCAGATCCATGCCTATCGATCCTGAACCACGTTCTGCCGGGGCGGGCGCTGCGCAGAGCACGCTCAGGAGGACGGTGCGGTTCAGTGCTGGCCAGGGTGCGTCGGTGGGTCTGAACACCTTCGCGGGCTCACCCTCGCTCCGGGGATGGGGAAGGCACTACGAGGTCGACGTCGAGTGCGTCGGGCGGGTCGATCCGAGCCTGGGCTATCTGGTGGACATCAAGGACGTGGACCGTGCCGTGCGGGCGGTTCTTCTTCCGCGTGTGGACATGGCGCTGGTGTCCGGACGTCCGGGCCCGGCGGAGCTTGTGGGCGGTTCTCTCACCGAGCTCGATTCGGCCCTGGGCGGGCGTCTGCGGTCGGTGCGGCTTTGCCTCTCTCCGTTCTTCAGCCTCGAGGTGCGTATGGACAGCCATGAGTTCGTGTTGATCCGCCAGCGGTTCGACTTTGCGGCCTCGCACCGTCTGCATTGTGAGCACCTCTCCGATGAAGAGAACCGCAAGCTCTTCGGGAAGTGCAATCACCCGAGCGGGCATGGTCACAACTACCGCGTCGAGCCCTGTGTGCGGGTCAGGCTCGCGGCCGATCACCTGGATCGCTTCACGCTCGACGAGTTGGAGGCGGCGACCGACGAAGCGATCATCCGCCGATTTGATCACAAGCACCTGAACCTCGACACGCCCGAGTTCGGGCCCGGGGGCGTCAACCCGTCGGTCGAGAACATCGCGATGGTGTTCTTCAACCTGCTCGCGCCCGCGATCAAGGAACGCTCGGCGGATGCGGAGCTCGTCAATGTGACGGTGTGGGAGACCGACCGCACGTGCTCGAGCTACCCGGCCTGAGGTTGAAGGCGGCCCGGGGAAGGCCCGGACAAAAGCGTTTCGGAATCCGGGCGATCGCCGATAGAATGTGTTGAGATGGGAATCGGCACCTACCTGCTGCAGCAAGGCCTCCTGACCCAGGCGGATATGGATCGCGCCCTGTCGGAGCAGCGCGCCAGCGGGGAGAGGCTCGACCAGGTGCTCATCAGGCTCGGGCTGGTGGAACGCCACCGGATCATGGCGGCGGTCGGCGAGCAGCTGCACATGGAAGTCGTCGACCTGGAATCGATCCAGGTGGACCCGTCGGTGCTCTCCTTGCTCCCGGCCAAGCTGGTCTACAAGCAGGGCTGCGTGCCCATCGCGCGGGAGAACGGCGCCCTGACGGTCGCGACCAGCGATCCCTTTGAACTCTCGGTGCTGGACGAGCTCAGGCTTCTGACGGGCTGCACCATCAATCTCGTGCTCGCCGACGAGGCCGAGCTGCAACGGTTCATCCGCGCCAACTACGGCGTGGGCGGCGACACCCTCGAGGGCATGGGCGCTGGAACTGTCGAAGTGTCGGGCGAGACCTCCGACGAGATCGAGCAGGCGCAGGAAGCCTCGGTCATCAAGCTCGTGAACGACCTGCTGGTGGAGGCGGTCTCCGAGCGTGCGACGGACGTGCACATCGAGCCCTACGAGAAAGAGCTGGTGGTCCGCTACCGAATTGACGGCGTGCTCCAGCGCGCCAACGTCCCCCCCACCATCAGCCGCTTCGGGAACGCGATCGTCAGCCGCCTGAAGATCATGGCGAACCTGAACATCGCAGAGAAGCGACGGCCGCAGGACGGGCGCATTTCGTTCAAGGCCCGGGCGGCGGGCTCCAACGCGGTCCAGGAGTTCGATCTGCGCGTGAGCATCATTCCGATGCTCTCGGGCGAGGGCGTGGTGCTCCGCGTCCTGAACAAGTCCGCGGTGCTCCTGAGCCTGAACGATCTGGGGATGCCCTCCAACGTGTTTGCGCGTTGGGATTCGATGATCAATCGTCCGCACGGCATTCTGCTGGTCACCGGGCCGACAGGCTCAGGTAAGTCGACGACCCTCTACGCGTCGCTGAACCGGATCGTGTCTGACGAGGTCAAGGTCATCACGATCGAGGACCCGGTCGAGTACCACGTTCCGGGCGTGAATCAGATTCAGGTCAACCACAAGGTGGAGCTCGACTTTGCGGCCGGGCTTCGCTCGGTGCTTCGTCACGATCCGGATGTGGTCATGATCGGTGAAATTCGAGACAAGGAAACTGCGGAGACCGCGGTCCAGGCCTCGCTCACGGGCCACCTGGTCTTCTCGACGCTGCACACCAATGACGCCTGCGGCGCGACAACCCGTCTGCTCGACATGGGCGTGGAGCCCTTCCTGGTCAGCTCGGCGGTCGAAGGTATTCTCGCTCAGCGGCTGGTCCGCAAGGTCTGCTCGGCCTGTGCTGCGGATTATGACCCCGAGCCCGGCGATGTTCCCGATAGCTTCGGTCTGGCCAAGGGCGAGAAGCTCCGTCGCGGCACGGGGTGCCGGGCGTGCCGGAACACCGGGTATCGCGGTCGAATCGGTATCTACGAGCTCCTCACGGTGGACGATCACGCGCGGGATCAGATCCTGCACCGGACCCCGGCGCCGACGCTCGCCTCCGGCGCCCTCCAGCGCGATCAGCTCTTCACGCTCAAGCAGGACGGCTTCGGCAAGGTCCGTCAGGGCTTGACGACCATCGCCGAAGTGCTGCGGGCTCTTACGGCCTGACGCGGGCCCATTGATCAGCCAGTCGCTTCTCGCTCACCGGGATCACGGTCCGGAGATCCTGCGCAAAGAGCGACACGCGGAACTCCTCGAGCATCCAGCGATAGTGCACAAGCTCGGGATCGAGCAGGCCCTGGCGTGCGTGCGAGCCGGCGCGGGTGAGAAGCTGATGCCACAGAGGCGTGATGCGGGCGCGGAGTTCCTGGTCGCGGGCGATCCCCGGGCCCTGGAGCTTGTTGAGCCTTGCCGCAATTGCGGCCAAATAGCGCGGGTACTGGGCGAGCCAGTTGCCGGGCGTGATGGTCAGGAAGCCCCGATTCATCAGGGCGCGCAGGTGCTGGGCGATGTCGTCCAGCGCGGGCCTCTGGATCGCGGGCGAGCTCTGCGCCAGGCGGATGTTGATCGCCTGATAGCCCTGGAGGATCTGGTGCACCTCGCGGCAGACCTGCTCGCGGGCGGCGCCGAGCTTGCCCCATGAGCCTTCGAGCCTGCGCAGAAACTCCTCACGGGTGCGGACGTCGGGTCTGTCGCCAAGGAAGATCCGCTCGGCGATGAGTTCCACGAGCTGATCGCGAAGCTCGGACGCGGGGCCGAGGGTGCTGAACCACACCGCCATCTGATCGAACCCCGGTAGGGCCTTTCCCGCGTGGCGAAGATCCGTCTCTCCACGCAACATGAAGAGGCGGAGCAGGCCGCGGCGATGGCTCAGAGCCGCCGCCGCCTGGGTGTCGTAGAGGCGCAGTGCAGCGGCCTTCCCGGTGTCGGCAAGCGCCGGATAGCCACGGAACTCGGCGGACCCGCGCCGGATGGTCTTGGTCTGGGGAAGCTCGCCAAAGTCCCAGTCGGTGATGTTCTCGCGATTGAAGAGGCGGGAAGCGAGCTGCTGGAAGGCGTTGGTGGCCTGCTCACCCAGCTCGGCGCGGAGCAAGCCCAGATGCTGGCCCGCGGAGATCGGCCGTCCGTCCTGATCCAGCACGCGGTAGTGCATGCGAAGATGAACAGGGATGGCCTCGCCCGCGAACACGTCGCGCCCGCACTCCTGGCCCGAGAGCGCCTGGATCTGCGCGAGCACCTGATCTTCGAGCGAGCCTTCGCCCTGCTTGAGCAGGGGCACGATTCGTTTGGCCAGTTCCTCGGGCGTGTCGATCGTCCGACGAACGTTCTTGGGAAGGGCCCGCACCATCGCGGACACCTTGGCGTGCAGAAGCCCGGGGACGAGCCAGCCCGACTGGGCTTCCTCGACCTGGAGGAGGGCTTCCAAAGGCACGTTGAGTGTGACGCCGTCGTTCTCGGAGCCCGGATCGAACTTGTACGTGATCGGAAGCTCGGCTCCCGCGACCTGAACGCGATCGGGGAAGTTCTGCGGCGTGATGTGGGACGCGTCCCCCACGAGCAGGTCGTCCCGCTTCATGAACAGGACTTGGCGGTTCTTCCGCTCGGCGTCCTGACGCCACTTCTCGAAGGTCGCGACGTTGAAGACCGTTGCGGGGATCCGCGCGTCGTAGAACTTGTAGCGGCTCTCGAAGTCCGCGAGCAGGTCGCCGCGGCGGCCCTTGACCTCGAGATGGCGGATCTCCTTCTCGAGGTTGTGGTTGTGGAGAAAGAAGTCTCCCTTGGTCAGCATCTGCCCTTCGACCAGCGCGTGGTGGATGAAGATCTCACGCGACTTGACAGGGTCGATCGGGCCGTAGTGAACGCGGCGGTTCTTGGCGATCTCGAGGCCGAAGAGAGAAACGTTTTCGAATGCTGCAACCTGGCCCGCGTCGATCGACCAGTGCGGGTCGTGGTGGGTCCGCTTGAGCAGATGGGCGCCGATCTCCTCGATCCAGCGCGGGTCGATCTTGGCGCACACGCGGGCGTAGCGGCGTGTGGTCTGCACGATCTCGGCCGCCATGATCCACTGGGGGGGCTTGTCGAAGAGGCCCGAGCCCGGGAAGACGCTGAACTTGCCGCTGCGGACGCCGTTGAACTCGTAGTTCTCGCCCTTCTTGCCCACGTTGGTGAGCAGGCCGGTGAGCAGGGCGCGATGGATGTGGTCGGGCGTGGCCTTGCGGTGGTTCTCGTGATGGCCCGAGTCAAGAAGAAGCTCGCGGAGCTGGCGGTGGATGTCCTGCCATTCCCGCATGCGAATGAAGGAAAGGAAGTTCTGGTGGCACATCTTGCGGAGACGGCTCGTGCTGAGCTTCTCCTGCTGCTCCTGGAAGAACTTCCAGAGGTTCAGGAAGGCCATGAAGTCCGAAGTCTCGTCCTTGAAGCGTGCGTGGGCTTCATCCGCGGCGTTCTGCTTGTCGAGGGGGCGTTCTCGCGGGTCCTGCACCGAGAGGGCCGCAGCGATCACGAGCACTTCCGCAAGGCAGTTCTCGCGGGTCGCGCCCAGGATCATGCGTCCGACGCGCGGATCGATCGGGAGTTTGGCGAGTTCCCGGCCGAGCGGGGTCAACTCCCCCGGGTTCTTGGCGGTCTCGGGCTCGATCGCACCCAGTTCGACGAGCGTGTCCACGCCGTCGGCGATCATCCGTGAGTCCGGCGGCTCAACGAACGGGAATCGCTCCGGATCGCCCAGACGAAGCGACTTCATCTGCAGGATGACCGACGCGAGGTTGGTGCGCAGGATCTCGGGCTCGGTGTAGTCCGAGCGGGCCGCGAAATCCTCTTCTGAGTAGAGGCGGATGCACAACCCGGGGCCGACGCGGCCGCAACGGCCCTTGCGCTGATCGGCGCTGGCCTTGCTGATCGCCTCGATGGGCAGGCGCTGGACCTTCGTCCGCGCGCTATACCGGCTCATCCGCACCAGGCCAGTGTCGATCACCGAGCGGATCCCCGGAACCGTCAGCGAGGTCTCGGCGATGTTGGTGGAGAGCACGATGCGGCGTTTGTCGTGCTTCTCAAAGACCCGCATCTGTTCGGCGGCGGAGAGCCTGGCAAAGAGCGGGATGATCTCCGTGTGGGGTGGATGGTGTTTGCGCAGGTCCTCCGCTGCTTCGCGGATCTCACGCTCGCCTGAGAGGAACACGAGGATGTCCCCCGAGCCGATCTCGCCCGGCTCCTTGGCGATCTCATCAACCGCGCGGATGAGGGCGTGCTCGATGCCCTGGTCCTCGTCCTCGGGTTCTCCATCCGGGAGCGTCTCCTGGACCGGCGCACGGTACCGCACTTCCACGGGGTACACGCGGCCCGAGACCTCGATGACCGGCGCATCGTTGAAGTGTTCGGAGAACTGCTTGGGGTTAATCGTCGCGGATGTGATGATGACCTTCAGGTCGGGCCGACGGGGAAGCAGCTGTCGGAGGTATCCGAGGAGGAAGTCGATGTTGAGCGAACGCTCGTGGGCTTCGTCGATGATGAGCGTGTCGTATTGCAGCAGATCGCGGTCGCCCTGGGTTTCGGCCAGGAGGATGCCGTCGGTCATCAGCTTGACGAAGGTCTGGTCGGAGGTCTGATCGCCGAAGCGAACCTTGAAGCCCACGAAGCGGCCGAGCTGGGTCTGCAGTTCCTCGGAGATGCGCGTCGCGACCGAGCGGGCCGCGATGCGTCGGGGCTGGGTGTGCCCGATCATGCCCGCGACGCCCCGCCCAAGCTCAAGGCAGATCTTGGGGAGCTGGGTGGTCTTGCCTGAGCCTGTCTCGCCGCAGACCACGACGACCTGGTGCTCGCGGATCGCCTTGGCGATGTCGTCCCGGCGTTGCACCACCGGCAGGTCGGCGGGATAGGAAGGCTTGGGCAGGTTGCCCGCGCGGCGTTCCCGAAGCTTGGATGACCGCTCGATCCGATCCGCGATCATCCCCAGCGTGCGATCCGCGGGCTTTCCCTGCCTGATCATCTGCTGAACAATGCGCAGGCGATGGCGGAGCTGATGCTGATCGATCAGCATGCAGTCCGGGAGCTTCTTCAGGAGATCAGCGGCCAGATCCAGCACGGGGCAACGGTAGGAGGCTTGGGGCTGAGCTCAGAGGCCCCAATCCGGCCATTGCAGCCCGTTGGGCAAATCCACGCCGGCGTACTCGAGATGCAGCACTCGCCGATGCGTTGGCGCGGTGGCCTTCGCTGAGGCGTGCAACGTGAGCGGCTTGAAGAGCACGGCGTCCCCAGCTCTTGCCTCGAGGGTCACAATCGGACCGTCGGCCCGAGAGCGGTCGATCTCTTCGTCCGTCAAGAGTCCACGGAGGTGCGAGCGCGGGATGACCTGAAGGGGGCCGTTCTCCGCGGGACAGTCGTCCAGATGAATGCGGATGGTCGCGATCGATGCGAGAATCGCCGCGGGAGGTGTGACGTGAGGCAGTTCATCCTTCACCGACCAAGGGCCGAAGCCCGGCGTGTCAATCCGCGCCCGAACCGCGATCGTGACATCCTGGTGCCAGGGCACGCTCCAGTTGGCGTCCGGGCTCTTGTCGAAGAGAATCGCGCGGTCGAGCCTGGGTGACGGTCCCAACAGGTCGTTCACGAGTTTCTGCACAGCGGGCACCTCTGCCAGCCCGCGGAGCGAAGGCACCCGTACCGCATTGCGGAGCCCCGCTCGCGGGATTTCTGGCAATTTCGACAGGCAGCGCGCAATCTCTCGCTCCGGAACGAGCCCGGAGGCGATGCCGTAGCCATCCCGTTCGAGTGCCTGCTGCATCAGCTCACCGCAAAGCACGCGATGCGCTGGTCGCCCGGCATCGCGTCCTTCTTGTGCTCCAAAGTCGGCATCTCCGAGCGGCAACGGTCCATCACGAGCGGGCAACGCCCGGCGAAGGGGCATCCCTTGGGAGGGTTGTAGGGGCTTGGTACATCGCCCTTGAGCACCGTCAGAGGCCTGCGCTCGTCGGGATCATCGATCGGGTTGGCGCCGAGCAGGGCCTTGGTGTAGGGGTGCCGTGCGCGGGCGTGAATGTCCCCGGCGCTGAGCTCTTCGACGACGTTGCCGAGGTACATCACCAGCACGCGGTCGCAGAAGTGCTCCACGACCTTGAGGTCATGGCTGATGAACACGATGGTCAGCCCGAGCTGGTCTTTCAGGTCCATCATCAGGTTCAGGACCTGCGACTGGATGGAGACATCCAGGGCGCTGACGGGCTCGTCGGCGATGATGAACTCGGGCTGGAGCGCAAGGGCACGGGCGATGCCGATGCGCTGCCTCTGGCCGCCGGAGAACTCGTGCGGGTACTTGTCCTTGGCGTCCTTGCGGAGACCGACCTTGGCGATGATCGCCTCGATCGCGGCTTCGATCGCATCCTCCGCGGCGACGCGATGGAATCGCATGGCCTCCCGGAGCGTCTGGGCGACGGTGAGTCGGGGGTTCAGCGATGAGTACGGGTCCTGGAAGATGATCTGCATCTTCCGGCGGAAGGGCATCAGCTCCGCGTGGGAGAGGCGCGTGATGTCGGTGCCCGCGTAGCGGATGGAGCCTGAGGTGGGCTCGATCAGGCGGATGACGGTCTTCCCGAGCGTGGACTTGCCGCAGCCTGACTCCCCCACGATCCCGAGCGTCTCGCCGCGATTCACGGTAAAGGACACGCCATTGACCGCATGGACGTGGCCCTTGATCTTGTTGAGCACGCCGCCGCGAACGGGGAAGTGCTTGACGAGGCTGGTGACCTCGAGCAGGGGCTCGCCCTTGGACGGCGGCATGTTCTGTCGCGATGGGGCCGCGTGCAGCGTGCTCATGATGCGATCCCTCCCACCGGCGCGCCCTCACGCGTGATCGGCACGCCCGAGGCGTTCAATGGCGTGTGGCAGCGGACAAGCCGCCCCTGATCTCCGGGAAGCAGCGCGGGCTCCGAGGCCTCGCACGCGGGTTGACGAGAGCTGCAACGGTTCGCGAATCGGCATCCCTTGGGGAGTTCGAAGAGGCTCGGAACCATGCCTTCGATTGCGGGGAGCCTGGCGCCCTTCTGCTTGCCTCCCGCTTTGGGAATCGAGGTGAGCAAGGCTCGCGTGTACGGATGCTGGGGGCGATGGAAAAGCTCACGGACCGGAGCTTCCTCAATGACGCGACCCGCGTACATCACCACGACGCGATCGCAGACCTGCGCCACCACGCCCAGGTTGTGGGTGATCAGGATGATCTCGGTGTTGAGCCTCTTGCGGAGGTTGTTCATCAGGTCGAGGATCTGCGCCTGAATCGTGACGTCCAGCGCGGTGGTGGGCTCGTCGGCGATAAGGATGTCGGGCTCGCAGCACAGGGCGATGGCGATCATGATGCGTTGACGCATCCCGCCCGAGAGCTGGTGCGGATACTCGTCGAGGCGGCGCTCGGCGTTGGGGATCTCGACGAGCTTGAGCATCTCCAACGCCTTCTTCCGGCGGGCGCTGGCGTCCAGCCCGGAGTGGTACTTCAGCGCCTCCTCGATCTGCCAGCCCACGGTGAAGACCGGATTGAGGCTGGTCATGGGCTCCTGGAAGATCATCGCGATGCGATCGCCGCGGACGCTGCGCATGTGCGACTCGGGCGCGTGGGCCAGATCCTGTCCTCCAAAGAGGATCCGACTCTGGGGCTTGAAGAAGCTGGTGCGCTCGGGCAAGAGCCTCATGATCGACTTGCTCGTGACGGTCTTGCCGCAGCCTGACTCCCCCACGATGCCGAGCGTTTCGCCGGCGTGGACGTCGAAGGACACGTCGTCCACCGCGGTGACGACGCCCCGATCGGTGCGGAAGCAGGTCGAGAGATTGCGGACCTGGAGGATGGGGGTGCTCACTCAGACCGCCTTTGGATCAAACGCGTCCTGCAACGCGTCGGAGACGATGTTGAAGGCCAGGACCAGCACGAACATGAACGCGGTCGCGGTGCTGATCTGCCAGAAACGCCCGTTGATGACCTCCTGGGTCGAGTCCTGAATCATGCGGCCCCACGACGGACCGACCTTCACGCCAAGGCCAAGGAAGCTCAGGACCACCTCGAACTTGATCGCAGCGATGAACAGGAGCGAGAAGTTGATGAACGCCAGGTGGAGCGTGTTGGGGAGGATGTGCCGGATGAGGATGTACCACTTGGAGAACCCGATCGCGGTGGCGGCCTGGACGTACTCGAGCTCCTTGAGCTTCATGGTCTCGCCGCGCACGACCCGGCAGGGACCGATCCAGAACGTCAGGCACATCGCGGTGTAGATCGGGATCAGCGACAGGAAAGGCTTTCCGACGTCGTCGAAGATGCTGCCGGTGAACATGAATGCCAGGACCGCCAGCAGAACCAGGTCGGGCACGCTTTGGAGCGTGGAGAAGAGCCAGGTCACCGCGCCGTCCACCCATCCTCCGAAGTACCCCGCGGCAGCGCCGATCACGGAGCCGACCGCGACGGAAATGAAGGCGACGACCAGGCCGATCTGGATCGCGACGCGGATCGAGTACACCGCGCGGGCGGAGATCGAACGGCCCTGGCGATCGGTGCCCAGGGAGAGCTTGAAGTCCTGGATCGCCCTTTCGACACGCGTCATCGGGGCAAAGGCGGTCGCGATCGTCGCCTCGAGCTTGGCGAGCTGGGCGGGCGAGTTCGGATCCGCGTCCAGATCCGGTGACTTGTTGATCTCGTCGTACTGGGCCTTGGCGTCCTCGTAGATCGCCTTGAGTTGATCCGGAGTCTTGTCGACGCGGTACTCACCAAAGCGGATGGCGCTGATGGCCCGCTGCTTGTCGCGGACGCGGAGCACCTTGCGGAAGGCGTCCAGATAGTTCTTGCTCGCCAGGATGCGGCGCTCGGGGTTCATGGACTCGGCCCACCCGGGCAGGCTGAGCGGCCCGACCGCCGCCTCGACCTGCTGGAGGGAGAACGCGTTGAGCAGCTTGGCCCCGGAGGCATCAAACCATCCGGTCCGCTTCCCGAGCTGGCCCAGCGTGTCGATCCCGAAGATCGCCAGACCGATCAGGAAGTAGAGGCTGATGACCGCCAGCCCGATCATGGCCATGCGGTTCCGGCGCATCTTGCGGGCGGCCCGGCCGTTCCAGAGCTTGTGGAGTCTGGTACGCATCAGGAGAGCCTCACGCGCGGATCGACCAACGCGTAGAGCACGTCGGTCAGGATGCTCGACAAGACGAAGATCGCCGCGAAGATCGCGGTGAACGCCTGGATGATCGGGAAATCCTTGTTGATGATGGCTTCGATGAGCTCCTTGCCCATGCCCGGGATGCGGAACTGGGTCTCGAGCAGGATCTCGCCTCCGATGATGAACGGCAGCGTGATCATGACCCGCGTGATGATCGGGATCATCGCATTCTTGAGCATGTGCACGAACATGATCTTGGGCTTCGAGGCGCCCTTGGCGATCGCGGTCGTGATGTAGTCCCGCGAGCACTCCTCCACCATGACCGCTCGGTAGAAACGCGTGTCGTAGCCCATCGCGACCACGACGTCGATCATCACCGGGAGAAGGCAGTAGTGCACCCAGTTGGCGATGATCGTCGCCAGCCCGCCCGTGACGAGCCACTTGAACCACTGACCCCAGCTTGCCTTCTCGCCGTCCGGCATGCGGGCCCGTTCGTAGCCACCGGTCGCGAACCACTCGATGCCGTGGTTGGTCTTGAGCCAGTACGCGCCGAAGTACTGGCCCAGGATGATGAAGACCAGCACACTGATGCTCATCCCGAGCACGATGATGACCATCAACGTGCGATCCAGCGCCGACATGCGGTAATACGCCGAGACCATCCCCACGACGAGCGAGATGATCGTCGTGAGCACCACCGCGGGGATCGCAAGCGAGAGGCTCGGCCCCACCGCGTCCTTCAGGATCGAGCCGACCGAGCGCCCTTCGTACCGCCAGCTGTCGGTCTTGGCGAAGTCGAGGGTGACAATCTCCTTCAGGAACGAGCCGTATTGGACGAGAAAGGGACGATCGAGCTTCATGGCCTTGCGCTTGAGCTCGATCTGTTCGACGGAGGCGTTCTTGCCCAGGTAGGCGTTCACCGGGTCATTGACGCGCAGGGCCGCCATGACGATGAAGATGATCCCCAGATAGACCGGGATCGCGTAGAGCAGCCGGCGGATGACGTATGCCCACATCGGTGTCGTGCCTGTCGGGAGAGAGGTTCGGGGGTCGGGCTACTTGCGCTTGGAGTCGTCCACGTCGAGGTACTTGCACCAGTTGTTGAAGTCCTCGGTGGGCTTGAAGTTCTTGAGCCAGGGATTGATCAGATAGAAGCGGGTGCGGGCCATGGCGCCGTAGAACGGCACGTCCTCGATGAGCATGTCGCGCATCTGCTCATAGAGCCCGGTGCGCTCGGGGCCCGGAGGCATCGTGCGGGCCCGCTCGTAGAGCTTGTCGTACTCCGGACGGCTGTAGTTGAACGCGTTCGAGCCCGGCGCGAAGTTGGGCGTATAGAACATCGCCAGCGTGTTCTCCGCGTCGGGATAGTCCGATCCCCAGGCGTATCCGAAGAGCGTCGCCTTCTTCTTGTTCACCGCCTCGATGAGCTCGGAGAAGTCCACGAGCCTGGGGTTGAGCTTCACGCCGATCGCCGCGGCCATGCGGACCTCAGCCTGAACCTGCTCTTCCTGATTGCCGCCTCTTGCGGAGTAGTAGTCGATCTCGGGAAGCCCCTTGCCGTCGGGATAGCCCGCTTCCGCGAGAAGTTGCTTGGCCCGTTCGACGTCGGGACCCCGATAGCTGTTCTCGACGGTTCCGTTGGGCGGATATCCGTCGAGTCCGGGGCAGATCGGCCCGTCATAGGTCTGGTTGAGCCCGTTGTAAAAGGACTCGTTCATCTCATCGGGGTCGAATGCGAGCGAGATCGCCTGCCTCAGCTTCTTGTTCCTCTCGCTGTACCCGCCAACCACCGGGTCTTCCATGTTGAATCCCCGGAAGATGAAGTCGAGGAGCGGAATCGCGAAGGCGGTGACGCCTCGGGCGCGATACTCCTTGCGCAGCTGCTGATTCCGCCGGATGAACGCCTTGTCGAAGTACTCCGCGGGCACCTGGGTGAAGCCGAGCTTGCCTTGCTCGAAGTCGAGCCACATCGCGGGGTCGGGGACATAGAACGTGATCTCGACGCGATCGACCATCGGGAGCTTCTTCTTGGCAAGCTCCGGGGACCAGAGCCCTAGGGCGACGTCGCTCTCCTCGTGTTCGGTCGGGTAGTACTCGGTGCGATAGTTCGGATTGCGGGTCAGGTTCAGGAACTCTCCGGGCTTCCAGTCGCTCTCCTTCGCCAGGATGAACGGGCCCGTGCCGACTGGGTGCCTCGAGAACTGCTCGCCGTAGCGATCGACCGCCTCCCGCGGAACCACCGAAAGCTGGAACTGCGAGAGCTTCCAGCTGAACTGCTGGATGGGCTGGGTGAGCACGACCTCGAAGTCCGTCGCGCTGAGTTGTCGCAGGCCTTGCACCGGTGCGGCGTAGTCGAAGGGCTTTCCCTCCTCGACCGCCTTGCATTGCTCTTCCTTGAACTTGTCGAAGCCGACGATCATCCCCTTGATGAGCCACCAGTTCTCAAGCTCATACTTCGGGTCGGCCAGCCTCTTCCAGGAATAGAACACGTCCTCGGCGGTGACCGCCCGGCCCTTGCCTCCCGGGAAGCATGGATCGTCGTGGAAGCGGATGTCGTCTCGGAGCGAAAACGTCCAGGTCTGCGTGCCGTCGGCGTTCATGACGACCTTGGGCATCGTCCTGACGAGCGAAGGTTCCAGCGCGGAAGGCCGCGCCAGGTACTTGTTCTGGAGCAGCGTGTCGTAGAACTGCGAGATCGCCTGATTGTCGTACTGGGTTGATCCCCGCGCGGGATCCAGGTTCTTGGGGCCGTCGGTGCGGATCGGGAGCTGGATGACCTTGAGCCCCGACGAGCTCTGCGCAAGGCTCGGGGCCCCCACCGACACGCACGCCAACCAGCCCAGGAGCGGGCAGAGAACTCGGAACCAGCGGTGCAGGGGCTTCAAGGTCGACCTCGGAGGAACGGGGCGGTCCGAACGGCGGGGCATGGTACTGTCCGACGCAATCGGGCACCAGAGGGTCCCCGATCGGGAACCCAAACTCCCGCTCAGGTATGCTGCGGGCTCCGCCCCATGACCGGGGTGTGGCTCTCAGGGCAGGACGCCCGGCGGGAGTCCACGCCCGCGAGGCCGTGCAGAACCATGCTTCTTCTCGCCAAGTCGGAGTTCGGCCCGCTGGATTGGGCCGTCCTGATCGGATACTTCGCCCTGGTGGCGATCACGGGCTGGCTCTTCTCGCGCCGCGAGCCCGAGGGCGCCAAGGAGTACTTCCTGGCCGGTCGTCAGATGCCCATGTGGGCGGTCGCGATCAGCGTGCTTGCGACGTCAACCTCCGCCGCGACCTTCATCGGCGCTCCCGAACAGACGTTCAACGGCGACTTCAGCTACCTCTCCACCAATCTGGGAGGAATCCTCGCGGTCTGCGTCGTCGCGTTCTTCTTCATCCCCGCCTTCTATCGCAACAACTGCACCACGGTCTACGACGTCGTCGGCATCCGCTACGGCCAGGGCGCCAGGCTCGCGACGAGCTGGGCGTTCATGATCGGCCGTGTGTTCGCATCAGGCTCGCGCCTGTTCATGGCCGCCATCCCCCTCTCGATGATCGTGTTCCGCGACACCGAGCCGAGGCACCTGATACTCGCGATCGGCGTGCTCACCATCGTTGGCGTCCTGTACACGCTCGTCGGAGGCATCCGCAGCATCATCTGGACCGACGTGATCCAGACCGTGGTGTTCGTCGGCGCAGCCGCCGCAGCCTGCGCCGTTCTGCTGAACCGCATCCCCGCGTCGTCTTCCCAGATCGTGGAAGCGCTGCGATCGACTCCCGTCGGGACGGGGAACAAGCTCACCCTTCTGAACTTCTCGACCGACCCCAAGGTCGCGTTCACCGTCTGGACCGCGATCGTGGGTTTCACGCTCCAGGGTCTGGCGGCCTACGGCACCGATCACGATCTGGCCCAGCGCATGCTCACGTGCAAATCCGCCGTCAAGGGCGGCCAGTCCGTCATCACCGCGATCGTCATCGGACTGCCGGTGACGTCGCTCTTCATGCTCATCGGTGCGCTGCTGTGGGTCTTCTACCGCCGTCCGGACCTCATGGGCGTCGCGAGCCCGGACTACGAGATCTCCAGCGGGCGCGACGTGTTCCTCAACTTCATCCTGCGTGAGATGCCCGCCGGCATGTCGGGCCTGATGATGGCGGGCCTCTTCGCCGCGGGCCTCGGGAGCTTCAACTCCGCCCTCAACGCGATGGCCGCCGCGTTCGTCAGCGATGTCTATCAGAAGGCCCGCCCCGAGCGAACCGACAAGCACTACCTGCTCGTGGGACGCTGGGCGGTGGTCGCCTGGGGCGTGATCCTGGGCCTGTTTGCGACGCTGTGCGTGCAATGGCAGAAGGCGTCAGGGCAGAACCTCATTGATTTTGCGCTGAGCGTGATGGCCTTTGCGTACGCCGGGATGCTCGCGGTGTTCTTCGGGGCGCTGTTCACCAGGCGCGGGAGTCAGGTCTCGGCGATCTCGGCTTTGATCGTGGGCTTTGTGACCGTCGCAGCCTTGAATCCCGCGACGCTCAAGCTCATCGCCTCTGTGTTCCCCGCCGCCAAGTCCATGAGCGTGTCGATCGCCTTCCCCTGGACGTTGACGATCGCGACCGCGCTGGCGACGATCACGTGCGTGCTCCCCCGAGGCTCGGGGATGTCTTTGCGACAGCACGAGCAGGCCGGCACACGGGCCTGAGCGGAGATCCTCATGGACGCCCCACTCCTGATCCCGATGCCCCGGCGCATGCGACTGCTCGGGGGGACCCGCGAGTTTCCCGAAAGGCTCGGCGTCCACGCGGTGGATCAGGCGTTCACCGCCCACGCTGCCCAGGTGCTTGGAGGTCTCGCACGCGAGGGCAAGCAGGCCGACGTTCTGTTCAGGCTCGAAACCGGAGCTCCCTCCCGCCCCGGCGCGTACCAGCTTCGCATCGAAGAGACGAGCTCGATCCGGATCTTCGCCCGCGATCAGGCGGGGCTCCGCCACGCGCTGGCCACGCTCAAGCAGCTCTGGAAGCAGTACGCCCCGCGCCTCCCGCTCGCGATCATTGAAGATGCGCCTGCGTTCACGCACCGAGGGGTCATGCTCGACGTGTCGCGCGATCGCGTGCCCAAGATGGAGCATCTGCTCTCCACTGTGGAGCTTCTGGCGGAACTGAAGTTCAATCACCTCCAGCTCTACACCGAACACACATTTGCGTACCGAAGACACGAGGAGGTCTGGGCCGAGGCTTCGCCCATGACTCCCGAAGAGTGCCGCGTGCTCGACGAGCACTGTCGGCGGTTCGGGATCACGCTGGCCGCCAACCAGAACTGCTTCGGACACCTGGCGAGCTGGCTCAAGAGGCGCGCGTACCAGCACCTGGCCGAGATTCAGGGCAACGACACGCTCTGGAAGTTCTACCACTTTGATCGCGCGGGGCCATTCAGCCTCTGCCCGATCGAGCCAAAGGCCGCAACGTTCGTCGATGGCCTTCTGGAGCAGCTTCTGCCCTGCTTCAGCAGCGGCTTGTGCAACATCAACTGCGACGAGACCTTCGACGTTGGGCAAGGCCGCTCGCGGGAGGCCTGCGCGGCGCGTGGCGCTGCAGCGGTGTATTTCGACTTCCTGGACAAGGTGGTCGCGTCGGTGCGTGCCCGCGGTGCACGCCCCATGTTCTGGGCCGACATTGCGCTCTCCCATCCGGAAGCGATCGACCGCATTCCCGACGACATGATCTGCCTCGCGTGGGACTACGAGCCGACCGCCCGATTCGGCGCGTGGTGCCAGACGCTTCGAGGGGGCGTCAATCGTCCGGTGTGGGTGTGCCCGGGCACCAGTTCCTGGCGTTCGCTCACGGGACGTTCATTCGAGCGGCGCGGCAACATCGAAGCTGCAGCACGCGAAGGACTCGCCGGCGGCGCAGAGGGCTTCATGGTCTGCGACTGGGGGGATGTGGGCCACCGCCAGCAATGGCCGGTCTCGCTCCACGGCATCGTCAACGCCGCCGAGGCCGCCTGGAGTGGTTCGGGCGGGCCTGAGGGAGATGAACGTTCGCTCCGACTCGCCGCCGAGTCGTTCCATGTGTATGGTGATCGGACCAGGAGCGTCGGACAGCTGCTCGAGGACCTTGGTGATATTGACGTCAACTTGCGGCGGATCGGTGGGCGTCTTGACGATCAGGGGAAGCCCACGGTGCTCCGCAACGCGACGCTCTTCTTTCATGACTATCACCTGAAGTGGAGCGACGGGTTCAAGCCAGGAAGCCCTGCGGATTGGGATCAAGCCAGATCTCGCGCGGAGGACATTGCCGCAAAGCTCTCATGCTTGTCGACCTCGCTCTCACCTTTGCTTGCCGATGAACTCGATCACACGTTGCGCGTGGCGCGGACCATGATCGATCGGGCGATCTTGCGCAGACGACTCGCGAATCCGGAAGGACCGGAGACGACGAAGCTCGCGGAGGCAATCGCCCGGAATCTTGAGTCGCACCGCCGCCTCTGGCGGATACGCTCCCGAACCGGGGGGCTCGAGCAGAGTTCATCGCACGATCGCATCGCGCTGGCCGAGCTGAACGCGCCGGCGTGAGTGAACAACATCGGAGAGCTTCAGGCGGCATGAGCACCAGACGCGCCATCGGATGCATGACCGGGACCAGCCTCGACGCCCTGGACGCGTCGCTGGTCGAGATCGACGGACGAGGTCTGGCGATGCACGCCAGGCACATCCGCTCGGTGACCCGCCCCTTGGGATCACTCCAGCCTCTGCTCCGGACGCTGGCGGACCAGCACCCCCTCACGGCGGGCGACATCGCGGCCCTGAGCCGGGACTTTGCACTCCTCCACAACGACGCGATCCGTGAGCTGCTCGCCGATGAGCGTGCCGACCTCATCTGTGTGCACGGTCAGACGATCTTTCACGAACCGCCGACCAGTTGGCAGATGTTCAATGCTGCTCCGGTGGTCCGTGAGTTCGGGATCCCCGTCGTGTGCGACCTTCGCGCAGCTGATCTGGCCGCGGGCGGGCAAGGCGCTCCGATCACGCCGATCGCCGACTGGGTGCTCCTGCGCGAGTCCAGGCCCGGCGCAGCAGTCGTCAACCTCGGAGGTTTCGCGAACGCGACGATTCTCCCGAGTGAATCAGGCCATGGGCCGGCCGCCATCCACGCCATGGACATCTGTCCGTGCAACCAGCTCCTCGATCGGATCGCGCGTGAGCTTCTGGGCTGCGCGTTCGATGAGGGTGGGCACATCGCGGCAAGCGGAAAGGTCATCCCCCCTGCCGCAGCCGCGCTGCGCGCCGTCTTTGCTCCCGGTGAAGGGCGTTCCCTTGGGACCGGCGATGAGGCCTGGGCCTGGGTGGATGAGCACCGATTCAGCGTCGCCCCCGCGGACCTCGCGGCCACCGCGTGCTCGGTCATCGGCTCCGTCATCGCTGAGAAGCTCGCCGCGGCCAATCGCGGGAAGCCTCGCAGCATCCTGCTGGCCGGAGGCGGGGCACGCAATCGCACGTTGGGCGCCGCGATCGCCAGCGCCAGCGGCTGCCCGACCGGCCCAATCGACGAGGCCGGAGTGCCCAGCGCCTTCCGCGAATCGATCTGCTTCGCAATTTTGGGTGCTCTGTGTCAGGACCGCGTGCCGATCACCCTGCCGCAGGTCACGGGATGCCCCTCGCCCGCGCCGGTGGCGGGCGTCTGGTCCTATCCGGGCTGATTGAAGCGGGCAGCGGGCTCCGGGCCCATAGGATTGCCCGATGCTTCCTCCGGATCGCTCCCACATCCTGACCGAACAGCGCAACCCCCGTTCGATGGAGCTTCACCGCGCCAGCGTCGCGGAGTGTGTCGCGCTCATCAATCGTGAGGATCGTCTCGTTCTGGACGCGCTCGAGCAGGCGTCCGTCGCCCTCACCGCGTTCATCGAAGCGGTTGAGCCCAGGTTCCTGGCGGGGGGAAGGCTGATCTATCTCGGGGCGGGGACCTCGGGAAGGTTGGGTGTGCTCGACGCCTCCGAAGCGCCGCCGACCTTCTGCGTGCCGCCGGATCGGATCATCGGGATCATCGCCGGAGGCGACGGTGCTCTTCGACGCTCCTCCGAATCCAAGGAGGACGACCCGGAAGGTGCCCGGACTGAACTTGAAGCCCTCAAACTGACCAGCGCGGACACGATCCTCGGAATCGCGGCCGGTGGAACGACCCCCTACGTCCTGGGCGCGATCAAGCTCGCCCGGTCGATGGGCGCGGGCGTGACGGGCCTGCTCTCCTGCTCGCCTGTCTCCAAGCCCGAAAGCTGCGACCACCTCATCGTCCTGGCGACCGGGCCGGAGGTTCTGACCGGTTCCACCCGCATGAAGGCGGGGACCGCGACCAAGCTGGCGCTCAACACCATCTCGACGACGCTGATGATCCGCTCCGGACGCGTCTATCAGAATCTGATGGTGGATATGCGGGCGACCAACGCCAAGCTCCGGGATCGGGCGGCCCGCATCGTGCGCACGCTGACGGGACTTGAGCGTGAGGCGGCCCTGGACCTGGTCGACCGCGCCGGCGGATCGGTCAAGACCGCGGCGGTGATGCACGTTCACAAGGTGGGAAAGGCTGAAGCGGAGAAGCTTCTGGAAGACGCCAAGGGGCGTCTGGATCGGGTCATCGACGCGGGCTGAATCCTCTCATCCAGAACCGACCCGCGTGCCGATGCAAGGCGAGAACTGACATCCAAAGAAGGACCGACGATGCCCCGCCTTCCCATCGAAGCCAACACCGGAACCCATGTCATCATGAACGGACGCGAATACCTCGCGTTCGGCGGGTGCTCGTATCTTGGATTGACCAACAACCCGGAAGTCCACGCCGCCCTCATCAACCAGATCAAGGTCTGCGGCATCTCCACCACCGCCTCGCGCGAAACCACCGGCAACACCGTGGTCCACGACGCCCTTGAGCTCGACGTCGCCGCCTTCACGGGACTGGAAGCGGCCTTGCTCCTGACCGAGGGCTACACCGCGAACTTCGCGATGGCCCAGGGCGTGCGCGCGCACGGGTGCACTGTCGCGGTCATGGACGAGAAGAGCCATCGCTCCCTCGGGCACGCGTGCCAGGCAGCGGGGATCCGCGTGGAGCTCTTCAAGCACCTCGACGCCGAGCACGCCAGAGTCTTGGCGGCCAAGCTCGCGCCCGAAGGCGTGGCGATCATGACCGACACCGTGTTCGCTGCCGATGGCTCGGTCGCGCCGGTCGACGCCCTCATGCGCGGACTTCCGCCTGAGCCTCGAGCACTCCTGGTCATCGACGATTGCCACGGTCTGGGCGTCCTGGGCCCCTGCGGCAAGGGATCAGCCCTGGCGTTCGGCCTCCAGAACGACCCTCGCCTCATCGTGACCGGGACCCTCGGAAAGGGGATGGGTTGCTACGGCGGCTTCGTTGCGGGAAAGCGATCAGTCATCGACGCCTTCCGCGCCGCCGCTGGGATTTACAAAGGCACAACCCCTGTTCCGGTTCCCCTGGCTGCAGCGGCGCGCGTGGCCCTCAAGATTGCCGCGGGCAATCCCCAGCTCGTGCAGCGCCTCCGGGACAACACGCTCCGGACGCGCGACTGGCTGAAGAAGATCGGGGTCGAGCCCGCACAGACGCCGGTGCCCATCTTCACGTTCTGGCGCACGCCGGTGGCTCGAATGGAGCAGGCGTACACGTCGCTGCTGGAACGCGGCATCCTGGTGCCGTTGATCGACTATCCCAACGGCCCGACCGACCGCTACTTCCGCCTCTCGGTGACCGCAGCCCACACTCCGGAACAGATCGATACGCTTGGCAAGGCGCTCGTCGAAGTGCTCGCCTGATGTGATCTGGCGTGGAACTCAGACGCTGGCGAGCTTGGCCGCCCCGCGGGCGGCGTGAAAGAGATCCTGCCCCACTCCGAGCGTCCAGCCTGGCCTGGCCAGCGACGTCAGGCCTTCGAGTGTCGCCTCGTGGATCGCTTGAATGTGATCCGCCATGAGCAGGGCAACGCCCCCGACGAGCCTGATGTGCATGGGCCGGTAGATCGCGTGCCCGATCCGAATCGCCTTGATGAGCGCCCGCACCGGGGCTTGTCCCGCGGAGCCCGTGAACCCGCCGAGGTTCGAGCCATACCGAGCTTGCAGCGAGCGCAGCCCGATGTAGCCCTCGAGGCCCCCACGCCCGCCGTCGGCACCAACCGGGACAGGCGGATCGTCGTCCAGTGACACGTCGATCTGTCCGATGTGGCCCGACGAGTTGCCCGACACACGCAGGGGCACCCCGTCATCAAGCACGATGCCTCCGACGCCCGTCCCGAGCGCAAGCGTCCAGACGCGTCCGGAGAGCCCCTCGCTCGTGATCAGATCATGGGCTGCGGCATGCACGTCGGACACGATCAACACACGCCCCGAGGACCTGGTCGCCTCGGTCACAAGTTCCTGCAGAGGCACGCCCGCCAATCCCGGGACGTTCACGCTTCGCTCGACGCGATCGCCGGTCGGCGCGAGCAGGCCCGGCGCACAGAGCCCCACCGTGGTCACACTTCCCGGGGAGCCCGATGCCTTCTGGAACGCGTCCGCGATCGCCCGGCAGACCTCCGTCCGATCCGGCTTGTCATACCGGAAGCTCCGCCCTACACCCTGAGCATGCGATCCCGCCATCAACGCAACCTTGACGCTGGTGCCTCCGATGTCGATCCCCAGCGCGGTCATGGACGCTCCTTGGGGTCTTCATCGGGCGGGTCCTTTGGAGGTGGAGCGGGTGCATCGTCCGGCTCAGCCTTCTCGGGCTCCTTTGGTGCGTCCTTCTCCGCTGGCTCGCGCTTTTCGTCAGACTCCGGCGCAGCATCCGAAGGCTTGGCCTCGGGAGCTTCCTTGTTCGCGTCCTTCTTGCTGCCGGGCTTCCCCTCTGGCTTGGGTGGAGGCTGTGGAACGCCTCGCACCGCATTCAAGTCCTCAGCAGGAGCGGGCTTCGCGGGCTTGGGCACCCAGCGATCGACGAGCACCTGGCGCTTGGCCGCCCGCATCGCGACCGACCGGACGTCCCTCGGGATCGCGGGGTCCGCGGTCTCGAAGAGCGCGGAGAAGGCGAAGATCGCAGCATCCTCGCGCGGGCCGACAACAGAGAGCTGATCCGCAAAGGCTTCGGGGCTCAGTGCCGCGGCGGGCATGATCGTCGGGGTCAGATCCTGGGCCTTCCCAGCGATCGCGCCGCGCCAGGCGTTCTCGATCTTCTGGATCGCAGCGCCGGAGTCTGCCGAGGCCAGCAGGAGCAGGCGGTCCACCGACTTGCGTTCGATCCACACATCGGGGTGCTGCCGCTGGGCACGGGCCGCATTCGCATCGGATCCGACCACGACCGCGGAGATCGCGAGCTCCGACCTGGCATCGCGTGCTGCGGTCGCGATCTCCTCAACCATCAGATCGACCTGTTCTCCGAGCCAGCGTTCCATCACCGCGGCGCGGTCCTCGCCCGCGCCCAGCGCCTCGGCGTTCTCGGTGGAAAACAGCCGCTTGGTCAACGGGTCGGTGGGAGTCAGGTCCGCAGGGATCCGCAAGGCGTCCAGGCAAAGCCCGTCCAAGGCATAGCGTGCCGCGATGTCCGCCGCGACCGAGGCGACGAACGAGCGAACCTCAGGCCGCGCGGGGTTGACGAGCTCATATCCGTCCCGCGTCACCAGTGGCACGCCTTCGGCGTTCGCCAGTGCCCACTCCGGATGCGCCAGCTTGATGTGCCTGCGATCCGTCGGCGGCGTGCGGCCATGCCAGAGCGTGAGCACGTTCACCCATGCATGCAGTCGCATCCCTTGCTCGTGTGCGAGCGCGACTGCTTGCTCCAAGGGATCGAATCCGGGCCCCTCCGATCCCTCACCGAGGTGGTTGACCCATGGCTCGAGATCGCTTGCATATCCGGCGTCCGCCTGCCCGCGCACTTGCCAGTAGATGTCCGTGAATCCCGCGGCCTTGGTCTGGCTGATGATGCGTTCGATGTCGTCGCCGGTCCGGTAGTCCCAGCGCGTGACGAAGATTGCTCGAGAAGCCCCCTGCGCCTTGGCGATCGGTGCTGCTTGCCTCGGCTCAGGCGTCTCCCCTGGCTTGGACGCGCAGGACACGACCATCGTCGCGGCCAGACAGGCGAACAGGATCGTGGCGGTGGTTGAGCGTGCTTGTTTCATCCGGAAATGCGTTCCAGCGGGGGCCATCTCGACCGGAGTGTACGGTGGACATGTGGGTTGATGCGCCCGGGGTTGTCGGGAGGGCCCGAGTTCCGCCATACTGGGGAGGCCCGCCCGGCGCGGGCGATCCGTTTCCTTTGCGAGGCCCATGATGTCCCACGCGAATCTGAACGTCGGCACCGAGAAGATCCCGGTCACTGTGCACCCATCGAGCGTCGCGGCCAGCCGTGCGGTGGCCCGCGAGATCGCCGAACTGATCCGGGAGAAGAACGCCAAGGGACAGACTCCCGTCCTGGGACTGGCGACTGGCTCCACGCCCCAGGGGGTCTACGACGAGCTGGTCAGGCTCCACCGGGAGGAAGGCCTCTCGTTCAAGAACGTGATCACGTTCAACCTGGACGAGTACTGGCCCATGAAGCGCGACGACCTGCAGTCGTACCACCGCTTCATGCACGAGTACCTGTTCAACCACATCGACATTGATCCCCGGAACATCAACATCCCGGACGGGACCGTGCCGCGCGAGAAGGTCCAGGAGTTCTGCGAGAGCTATGAGCGCAAGATGAAGGAAGTCGGCGGCCTGGACTTCCAGCTGCTCGGCATCGGTCGCACGGGTCACATCGGGTTCAACGAGCCGGGCTCGCCCCGGGACTCACGCACACGTCTGATCACGCTCGACCGCGTCACGCGCATGGACGCCTCGAGCGACTTCTTCGGCGAATGGAACGTGCCGCGCAAGGCGCTGACGATGGGCGTTGGCACGATCCTGTCCGCCAAACGCGTGGTTCTGCTCGCCTTCGGTGAACACAAGGCGGGCGTGATCAAGCGCGCGGTCGAAGGCGAGATCACCAACGTCGTCGCAGCCTCCTTCCTTCAGCAGCACTCGGGTGCGCGGATCGTGCTCGATCCCGCGGCAGCGGCCGAGCTGACCCGTTTCAAGACCCCCTGGCTTCTGGGAGACCTGAGCCACTTCGGACTCACCTGGGACGCGCCGACGACCAAACGGGCCGCGATGTGGCTCGCCCGCACCCTCGGAAAGCCCATCCTCAAGCTCACCGACGAGGACTACAACGAGCATGGGCTCCAGGAACTCCTCTCCGCCCGAGGCGGCGCGTACGACATCAACATCGAGGTCTTCAGAGCCCTCCAGAGCACCATCACAGGCTGGCCCGGCGGCAAGCCCGCGACCAAAGTCCAGCAAGGCGGCGGACACTCCCACGCCAACGCGACTCACACTCGCGAAGACTCCCAGGCCTCCGAAGTCTTCCCCAAGCGCGTCATCCTCTTCTCCCCCCACCCCGATGACGACGTCATCAGCATGGGCGGCACGTTCATCAGGCTCTGCGACCAGGGCCACGATGTGCACGTCGCCTACCAGACCTCGGGCAACATCGCGGTCTGGGATCACACGGCGCTCCGGCACGCTGACTTCGTCACCGAGTACGCCCGGGCGTTCCCCGAGCTCGGCGCGGAGATCGCCCGCAAGATCGAGGACTCCGTCGCAAGCTTTGTGAACCGCAAGAAGGCGGGCGAGGTCGACGCTCCGGAGCTTCAGAAGATCAAGGCTCTGGTCCGGCGCACCGAGGCCCGCTCCGGCGCGCTCGTGTCGGGCGTGAAGGACGATGCGCACATCCACTTCCTTGATCTGCCGTTCTACGAGACGGGGCGTGTGAAGAAGAAGCCCCTGGGCGAGGATGACATTCGCATCGTCGTCGACCTGCTGGAGCGCGTGAAGCCCCACCAGATCTACGCTGCGGGCGACCTCTCCGACCCCCACGGCACCCATCGCGTCTGCCTGGCTGCAATCACCACGGCGCTCCATCGCTGCAAGGACTCGCCCTGGATGAAGGACTGCGTCGTGTGGCTCTATCGCGGCGCCTGGCAGGAATGGGAACCCCACGAGATCGAGATGGCGGTGCCGCTCTCCCCGGACGAGGTGATGCGCAAGCGCGTCGCGATCTTCCGGCACGAGTCCCAGAAGGACAAGGCGCTCTTCCCCGGTCCGAGCGATCCCCGCGAGTTCTGGCAACGGGCCGAAGATCGCAACCGCAACACCGCCCAGCTCTACGACAAGTTCGGGCTGGCGGAGTACGAGGCGATCGAGGGCTTCGTGCGCTGGAAGCCGAGCGAGTCGGATGGCACCGTCGATCAGCTCGCCCGCGCGACCGCCGAGCCCAAGCCCATCGCCAAGGCCTCCGCAGCCCGGGTTTGAGCTGGTCCCGGATCGGAGTATCCTGTGCGCGTGTGTTCCGGGGGCTCATCCCGGCGTGAGCCTTGACGCCCCGACCGCTTTCTGAAAGTGCCCGCATGTCTTCCCCCGCTTCTGCTTCCACCGACTCCGACGCGCCCTCCCTCCTGGGCGTGTGTTCCTGGTCGCTCCGATGCCAGTCGCCCGCGGAACTGGTGGATCGCGTCCGCGGGCTGGAGCTCAACGCGGTGCAGCTCCACCTGGATCCGATCCGCTCGTGGGAATGGAGACCGGACGAGATCGCCAGCCGACTGAAGGTCGCTCGCATCGCCATCGCCTCAGGCATGATGGCATTCAAAGGCGAGGACTACTCCACGCTCGAGACCATCAAGCAGACCGGCGGCGTGCGCCTGGACGACACCTGGGCGGAGAACGTTCGAGCCGCCGAAGGCAACGCCATCATGGCGTACCGATTCGGCATCAAGCTCGTGACTTTCCACGCGGGCTTCCTGCCCCACGATCAGGGCGACCCGGAACGCTCCAAGATGATCGAGCGTCTGCGCCAGATCGTGGACATCTTCGCGGCCAAGCACATCGATGTCGCCTTCGAGACAGGCCAGGAATCCGCGGAGACGCTGATCGGGGTACTCGACGAGCTCGACCGCCCCAGCGTGGGCGTGAACTTCGACCCCGCGAACATGATCCTCTACGCGATGGGCGATCCCGTCGAAGCCCTCCGGAAGCTTGCACGGCACGTGAAGCAGATCCACCTGAAGGACGCGGTGCAGACCAAGACCCCGGGCACCTGGGGCTCGGAGGTGCGCCTCGGCACCGGAGGCGTGGACTGGAAGAAGTTCTTCGCGGCCGTCCGATCCGAGGGGATCGCGTGCAACTTCATGATCGAGCGCGAGGCGGGAGACGACCGCGTCGGCGACATCGCCGCAGCCCGCGACCTGGCCCATCCCTTGATCGAAGGCGCCTGAATCCACGAACAGCGTTCTGGCCCATCCCGGGAGCGATCGGAAGATGAGCGTGCAATCCATCGGCGTCGGCATCATCGGCCTGGGTTTCATGGGACGCACCCATTGGGCTTCGTACGTCTCTGCTGCCAAAGCGGGCCACGCCTGCCGGATCGTGGCGGCGGCGGACGCGATGATCGAGAAGGCCGGGAGTGCGGCGGGCGGGAATCTGGCGACCGGAGCAGCCTCGCTCGACTTCACCGGTGTCGCCAAGCATGTCGATGCGCATGAACTCCTCCGCCGGGACGATGTCCAGGTCGTGAGCATCTGCACGCCCACCGACACCCACGCTCCCCTGGCGATCGCAGCCTTGAAGGCCGGGAAGCACGTGCTGCTCGAGAAGCCGGTCGCGCTGGATCCCGCCGACGTGAGGCGAATCGCGGAGACCGCCAAGCACACGGGGCGGCTCTGCATGCCCGCGATGGTCATGCGCTTCTGGCCCGGATGGTCGTGGCTTCGCGAGCGCATCGCTGACGGCTCGCTTGGCAAGCTCAAGTCGCTGTATCTGGAGAGGCTGGGAAGCCGTCCCGCATGGAACCCCGGGTTCTACGCGGATGATCAGAAGTCGGGCGGCGCGCTGGTCGACCTGCACATCCACGACGCCGATTTCGTGCTCTGGTGCCTCGGAAAGCCCGATGCGGTGCAAAGCTCGGGTTCACTCGAGCAGGTCACGACGTCTTACCAGTACCGGCACCATGATCGTCTTGCGCGCGGCGCTTCGGTCATCGCGACCGGCGGCTGGGGACAACACCCTGGCTTTGGTTTCCGGATGCGATACCTGGCGAACTTCGAGCACGCCACCGCGGAGTTCGATCTGGCGCGAGGCGAGAAGCCTGTCAACCTCAGCGATGCCCAAGGCACCCGGACGATCGAACTCCCGACGACCAGCGGCTACGACGCCGAGGTGCACCACTTCCTTGACGCGGTTGCGGGCAAGACGGCCCTGGTGGCCAGCCTGACCGATGCCGAGGCTGTCGCGGAACTGCTGCTCGCCGAGCGTCGGTCGCTTGGCTGAAAAGACTCAAGGCTCCCAGATCTCTCCCTCGACCAGCTCGACCGAGTTTCCCGCGGGATCGCGGAAGTAGATCGAGCTTCCACCCCGGGCCCAGTCGCGTTCGAGCTCGATCTGAACGCCCTGCGAGTTCAGGTGCTCGCGCCAGGAAGCCAGCGTCCCGGACGCGACCCGGAAGGCGACGTGACCCGGGCCGGTGGAGCCGTGCGTCGGAACGCCCCGGTTTGGCGTCGCGGCATATCCGGGCCTGAAGATCAACAGGACCGCATCTCCGGTCGGGACCCGGAACGCCGCAGCGTCCGAGTCGGGGGCGGAGATCGCCCGCAACCCAAGCAACGACGCATAGAACGCCGCCACGCGAGGGATGTCCGCGGCATAGAGAATCGTCTCGTGGATCCCGCCCAGAAGTGGAGGCATGCGAACAGATTAGTGGAATCGTCAAGGCCCCGGCGAATCAGGCGGCCCCTACCTTTCCTCTCGATGAAACGCGACGTGGAACTGGTCATCCGCCGGCTTGAAGTCTTCAACCGCGACGTCGTCGCGCCCGCGATCTACACGGATCCGATTGAGCTGCAGGTCGAGGCTCACCAATGCGCCGACCCGATCACGCTCAAGGAGGCTCTGGAGCGGCCGTTTACTCCGGTCGCCAAGGGATGGCGCTGGGGCCCGGTCTGGTCCACCTGCTGGTTCAGACTTCGGGGCGCCGTTCCCGTCTCCTCCGCTGGCAAACCCATGGTCCTCCGCTTCTCCAGCGGGACCGAAGCTCTGCTTTGGGATCCGCAGCGCGGCCCGATCCAGGGTTTCGACATCAACCGCGACGCCGCGTTCGTCTATGGCAACGTTGGCGAGGACGCCGGCCCCGCCTGGCCCGGCGCGGTGGAGTTCTACGTCGAAGCCGCGTGCAATCACCCGTTCGGCGTTGGCGGATTCCCCTGGAACCCCGAATCGCACCACAAACGCTGGGCAAGCGAAGCGCCGGGGGAGCTCGAGCGCGCCGAGCTTGCGGTGTTTCATCACCAGGTCTGGTCGCTCCATCGAACGCTCGAGTTTGCGATCGATCTGATGCGTCAGCTCTCTCCCGACACCGAGCGTGTGCAGCTGCTGGCCCGGGAACTGACCAGAGCGATCACGCTCGTGGATGATCGCGCGGTGCCCGCGACCGCGATGGAAGGGCTCGCAATCGCGATCCACGCGCTCTCGACCGACGTCGCAAGCTCCACGCCCGAGTGCGTCGCGGTCGGTCACGCGCACATTGACACCGCCTGGCTCTGGCCTCTCCGCGAGACCCGCCGCAAGTGCCTCCGCACCTTCAGCAACGTGCTCGCGCTCATGGACCGCTTCGAGTCCTTCCACTTCCTGTGCTCACAAGCGCAGCAATACGCGTACATCCAGGAGTCGTCGCCCGAGCTCTTCCAACGCATCAAGGCCAAGGTCTCGGAAGGACGCTGGGAGCCCGGCGGCGCGATGTGGATCGAGCCCGACGCCAACTGCCCATCGGGTGAGTCTCTGCTCCGCCAATGCCTCCACGCCTCCCGGTACTGGACCGAGCACTTCGGTGATGCCTGCGAGCAGCGATTCCTCTACCTGCCCGACACGTTCGGCTTCCCCGCGACCCTCCCGGGCATCATGAAGCACGCGGGCCTCGATACGTTCATCACCAACAAGCTCTGGTGGAGCCAGTTCAACGAGTTCCCGCACACGTCTTTCCGCTGGCGCGGTCTGGATGGCTCGGAAGTCCTGGCGCACAACACTCCCGGCGGCGACTACAACGCCCTTCTGACTCCGCGCGAACTGAAGCGAGGCCTTGATCGCTGCGAACGGACCGGCGGCCGCGGGCTGTACCTCCAGCCCTTCGGTCATGGTGACGGCGGAGGCGGCCCCACCGACACGACCATCCACCATGGCCAGCTCGCCGAGCAATGCGAAGGTCTCCCCCGCGTCCGCGCCGGACGCGTCGACGATTTCTGCCAGCTCTTGCACGAGCAGCGCGAACGCGAGCTGGATCTGGGACGCGACTGGCCCATGTGGTGGGGCGAGCTTTACCTTGAGCTCCATCGAGGCACGCTCACCACCCAGGCTCGCACCAAGCAGAACAACCGCCGGTGTGAGGAACTGCTCCGCCTCGCGGAGCTGGTGACCTTCACCTCCCCCGCCAGCGCCGCGGCCGATGACACCAAGCGAGAGACCGCCCGCAAGAAGCTCGACGCCGCCTGGAAGAAGCTCCTGCTCAACCAGTTCCACGACATCCTCCCGGGTTCGTCCATCGGCTGGGTGTACAAGGACGCGGACCAGGACTACGCGTTCATCCGCCGGACCGCGGAGCAGCTCATCGAGAAGGGGCTCAAGGCCTGGGCTTCCCAGCTGGCGCTCGCGGACTCCATCCAGCCGTTGCTGGTGTTCAATCCGGGCTCGACGCCGCGCTCCGAAGTCGTGGAGTTCCCCGCCGAGGCCACGGGAGGCCCTCCCGGCGGGCGCGATCTGAAGTTCGTGCGCGGCATCCCCGCGATCGGCGCTCGTGTGGTCGAGCTGCACAGCTCGTCGGGCTGCGTCCCGGTCACCGTCACTCATTCCGAGATGGGCGTCACGCTCTCCAACGGCGTCATCGAGGCGGTCCTCGACGATTGCGGCCGGGTGCTCTCCCTCGGTCGCATCGGCTCAGACCGCGACGCCTGTCGGCAGACTCCCGTCGAGGATGACGATGGCGAAGAGTCCGTCGAGTTCACGCCCATCAACCACCTCATGCTCTACGAGGACCGCCCTCATGCGTGGGACGCATGGGAGCTCGACCCGGGCTACGAGCAGAAGGTCGTCTGGACCAACGACTCCCCCGCCAGGGCGATCGAAGTCGTGACCGAGCATCCCTTGCGGGCGGAAGTCAGGGTCACGCACGCGGTGGGCGCGACCACGATCGTCCAGACCTTCAGGCTCGACGCCGCCAGCCCCCGGCTGGACGTCATCAACGAAATCGACTGGCGCGAGAAGCACCGCATCCTGCGCGCCATCTTCCCCGTTGACGTGATGTGCCAGCAGGCGAGCTATGACGTCCAGTTCGGCGTCGTGCAGCGGCCCACCCACGCCAACACGTCATGGGATGCCGCCAAGATGGAATGCTGCGCCCACCGTTGGATGGACGCTTCCGAGCCAGGGTTCGGCGTCGCGCTGCTGTCTGACAGCAAGTACGGGTTCTCGTGCATCGCGGACGATGCCGACCCCGATGGAGGCTGCGGCGTGGTTCTGGGCCTCTCGCTCCTCCGCTCACCCACGCATCCCGATCCCGACGCCGATCAAGGGCGTCACCGCTTCACGTACGCGTTGCTCCCGCACGAGGGCGACTGGCGGGCCGCCGAGGTGGACCGACACGCCGAGGCGTTGAACATGCCGCTCGTCGGCTTCCACGCGTCCAAGCCGACCGCGGGCGTGAACCCCTCCACTCTTGCGCAGTGGGCCCCGGTCTCCATCAACACCGAGGGCGCGTGCAGCGTCCAGATCCATGCCGTCAAGCCATGCGAGAATGAGCCGTCCGCGATGATCGTCAGGCTTTCGGAATGCCGCGGCGCAAAGGGCACCGCGGAGCTGACCTGGCAGATTCCCGCCGGCTCGGTCATCGCGGTGGACGCGATCGAACGCGAAGATCAGCCCCACATCGCGACGGATCTCTCGCACGAGGGATCGACCACCAGGCTTCACCTGCGTGCCTGGGAGATCATCACGCTCAAAGTCAGCGGATGATCCCGCCGAACAGGAAGCGGCCGAAACCGATCGTGAACACCAGGCATCCATACAAGGCATGCTCGAAGCTTGCCAGGAAGTTGGATCGGCTCTGACGGTACGTCCACGCGAACAGCGCGCCGCCCGCCAGGGTCAGCGCGATCGCCACCCAGTTCTGAAAGACGACGTGCACCCAGGCGAACGCGATCGTGCTGGCGATCACCATGCCCAGGCCCTGGCCGAAGAGTTCGCGATAGCGGTGGAACAGGAACGTCCGCCAGATGATCCCCTGCGGCGCGACCGAGAGCAGCGGATAGAGCACCATCACCAGACGCCAGCGCTCGGGATTCGTCCTCGGGAACTCCAGGAACCGCTCGGGCGCGACCATCAGCATGATCCCGCTCAAGACCGCGATGCCGAGCGCGAAGATGCCCGCAACGCGGATCACGTGCCGCCACGCGACGTCCCCTTCCCAGAGCCTGCGCCGATCAAACGTCGGATCGCCCAGGAGCACCAGCAAGCAGCCCGTCGCGCCGACGATCAGCCCGGGCAGAAAGAGTTTCGGGGACACGTCAAAGAGCACGAGGCACGCGGGCAGAACCGCGTACAGCAGCGCGAACTCGCTCGCCAGCCAGATCTTCCGCACGCACGCTCCGATGGCCCCGGGGATCGGCTGCGCCTGGGGTTGCGAGCGTCCCCGAAGCCTGCCCAATCCGGGCCAGCAACGCCTCCATCCCTGCCTCAGGAATGTATCCATGCAGAGTCCCTTCCCCGTGCCGCACTGTGGGAGGTCCGAGGTTGATTGGGCATCCCGCCAGTCCGGTTCCACGAGACCAGAGCGGGTGATCCGCGTGTCCCAGGGGGCGTAGAATGGCCCGCAGTCCCCGAAGACTGCATTTTCCCCAGAGTTCTCCGGAGATCCCATGAATCAGCCCGTCATCCTCGCTGCCAAACGCACCCCCATCGGCCGCTTCTTCGGCGGGCTTTCCAAGGTCCCCTCGCCTCAGATCGGCTCGTACGCGATCAAGGCGGCCCTCGACGCGGTCCCCGGCGCCGCCGCCGCGATCGACGAGTGCATCATGGGATGCGTCCTCCAGGCTGGCCTGGGTCAGAACCCCGCCCGTCAGGCCGGTCTGAAGGCCGGGCTCCCGGACACCCTCAGCGCCAAGACCATCAACAAGGTCTGCGGCTCGGGCCTCGAAGCGGTCATGCTCGCCGCCCAGTCCATCAAGGCTGGTGACAATCAGCTGGTCGTCGCCGGCGGCTTTGAGAACATGACCCAGGCCCCCCACTTCGCCCGCGTCCGCGAGGGCGTGAAGTACGGCCCGGCCCAGATGGAAGACCACATGGCCTACGACGGCCTGCGCTGCGCCTTCGAGTGCTGGGCCATGGGCAACGGCGCTGACCACATCGCCAAGAAGTTCGAGATCAGCCGCGCCGATCAGGACCGCTTCAGCGCCCAGTCCCATCAGCGCGCCGCCGCCGCGACCCAGGCGGGCCACTTCAAGAACGAGATCGTCGCCCTCACCGGCGAACAGTGCCTCGACAAGAAGTCCCCGGGTGTGTCCGCCGATGAAGGCATCCGCGCGGACTCCACCGCGGACGGCCTCGGCAAGCTCCGCGCCGTCTTCGAGAAGGACGGCACAGTCACCGCGGGCAACGCCTCGCAGATCTCCGATGGCGCCGCGGCCCTCATCGTCGCGAGCCACACCAAGGCCGAGGCGCTCGGCGTCAAGCCCATCGCCAAGATCGTCGCCTATCACACCGCGGGTGTCGCGCCCAAGGACATCTTCGCCGCCCCCATCGACGGCATCGCGGGTGTCCTCAAGAAGGCCAACCTCAACGCCAAGGACATCGATCTCTTCGAGATCAACGAGGCCTTTGCCGCCCAGGTCCTCTGCAACCTCAAGGGCCTCAAGGCCGCAGGCCATGACATCCCCGAGTCCAAGCTCAACATCTGCGGCGGCGGCGTTGCGCTGGGCCACCCCATCGGAGGCTCCGGCGCTCGCGTCCTCACCACCTTGATCCACCAGCTCCACCGCACCGGCGGCAAGCGCGGCGTCGCGGCCCTCTGCCTCGGCGGCGGCAACGCGGTGGCGATGGTCGTCGAAATCTGATCGCCGGACCAACGCTCAAGCAATTCGAACGCCAACGAGCCCCGTGCGCAAGCACGGGGTTTTCATTTGCGCGACCTGACCTTCATAAGCCAATGAAAAAGGGCGTCCCGCCAAGCGGAACGCCCCTGGAATCTTCAAACCGCGCGAGCTTTACCGCTTCCGCCGCGACATCATCGGAAGCACCGCAAGCAATCCGATCGCGCCCGGCGTCGGCACCACGTTGGTCACACCCACCGTCAGGAAGTCGATCGCCCAGCCATCACCTCCCGAGCCGCCCTCGTCGATCGAGAGCGTCAGGACGTTGTCCTTGCTCAAGAGCCCCACCGGCAGGCCGATCGTGAAGAACTGGGCCGTCGGACCCGTCTGGCTCAGACCGTTCAGGATGTCGGTCAGGGGCTGATAGACCTCGCCGTTGATCAGGGCCGTGAATGGATTGCCGAACGCGGGCCTCTGGAAGTCATCGGCGCAGATGCCCAGGGTCAGCGTCTCGACCGAGCCATCAATCAGCGAGGCGTAGTCCATCGTGATGACCTGGGGCCCAGCCTTACGACCAGCATGGCTCGAGTACCCGTCGCTGAACCCGGTCTGATTGGAACCGACGTAGATCTGGTCCGTGCCCGGATATTCGCCGACCGACGGATCAAACGGGAATCCATGCCCCTGGATGTGCGAGCTGAAGGTGGAAACGCCCGGAGCCAGGCCCGTGAGCGTGGCGCCGGTCTTGGGATCGGTGCTCCAGGTGCCCGTGCCCAGCAGATCCGCGTCGCCGTACTGGAGCACTTGTCCGGACGCCGCCGAAGCCACCAGGAAACCAACCGAGATCAGAACGAGCGAACGCATCAACGACCTCCAATGCGATCATGGCGATGGGCGCATCCCACCGCGACAGATCAACACTGCCCCGCGATCAAGGGGTCTGCCACCAATCCGATTTGGAACGGTCAACTTTCCGTTTTCCCCGGCAAGGGAGGCAATCAGCGCCGCCGACGGATCGGGACGAGCCCGGCAAGCAGCGTGAGTCCGGCTGCCGGCGCAGGAATCTGGACAAGGAAGGCTTCCATCTGCCCGCTCGGGTTGATCCCCCGGCCCGTGAGGTACAGGCCGTTCTGGGAAACCTCCGTCACCGCCATGAGGTGCCAGCCCGTCAGGTCGATCCCGTTGGACTCCAGGAACGCCTGCAGGTTGTACGCGGTGCCATCGGCGGTCCAGAAGGCAGCCGAGTCGCCCCCGACCCCATCGATGAAGACCGTGCCCGCGATGATGGACGCATCGCCCGAAGCTCCGAACGCCGCCGCGGAATCAAATCCGACCGGGCGGGAAAGCACGAGCGTCGTGCCGTCATCGTGCCAGAGCGCGGCCTGCGACTTGCCCGAGGCGTCGTTGGCCTGACCGACAAACGCGCTGCCATCGGACGCCATCGCGATCACCGCGCTGTTGCTCTCAATCCCGAAAGGGTTCACCAGCGCCTGCAGTCCCCCGCCGCTGGTCCACTTCACCGCGGTGAAACGATCACCGACCGAGTATCCCGCGACGATCGAGCCATCGCCCGAGATCGCGTTGCCGACCGACTCGTAGTCGCCCGCGAGTGCGCCGAGATCCTGCCAGCCCGCGCCCTCGCTCCACCTGGCCATGCGGAAGGTGCCATCCTCGACGCGCGACAGCAGGCCGCCGATGTGCTTGCCGTCGTTGGAGATGTCATTGCCCGCGGACTGGTCGTACAGGTCGGCGTCACCAAAGCCCAGGTTCTCCGCGGCCCCGCCCGAGTTCATGCGGAAGGCGACGTTCGGAGACGTGTTCTCGCCCACGATCCATTGGCCGTCCGCCGAGATCGAACGCGGGTAGAACTGCGACGACCCGGTGAGCCCGTTGAGGGTCTCGCGCCCTGATCCGGAACTCCAGCGGAAGCCCAGCGTGCCCGCGCCGGAGAAGTGCTGCGAGCCGACAACCACGCCCGCATCGGACACGCCGTACGCATCGGAGAAAGGCGGGTCCTGCGGGTCCGACACCGCCGGCACGCCGATGCGTGCCAAGGAGATCTGGGCCGAAGCCACACCCGCAAGGAACGAAACAACCAGAGCCGACGTGACGTGATGCTGACGCATGAAGACTCCTCACCCCCCGCGTGGAGGGTGCTGCCAGGACCAGTGAATCCACGAGTGACCAGCTTGAACGTACACCAGAACTGGGCGTATGCAAGCGGCCACGGGCGCGTAAGGACGATCTTCACACAGACCGCGGCAACATCGATGAGGATCGATGGACACGGGCGTCTGGATTCCCGTTTCCGAGGCGCCATCCCAGACGCTCCGGACTTCTCCCAGCCCTCGACTTGACTGGCCCCGGCACCCTGCCGATACTTCTCCCGAAGCATCAAGAGTCCCGGGACGCCTTTGTACCCGGGCGGCAACCGAGCCTGTGAAACATCAGGTCGCGGTGCCGAGGCCAGCCCTTGCGGGGCAAGATGCGGCCGACGGACAGATCCCAAACGGGTCTGACGTCCGGCAAAACGACCAAGTACGGCGACGTTCGCCGTCCCCCGCTGCACGCTGTCCGCCGCTTGATGCCGTGAGGTTCACGGCATGTCGCAGCAGGCACATTCGTTCTCCCCCGAGTCCCCCGCCTTCAACACCATCGCGCTCCACGCGGGCCACCCCGCCAAGGACGCCGATGGGCCACGCCGCTCCGGACCACTGGTCGGCGCGCTGACGCAGTCCACCACGTTCCACCAGAACGAGGTCGGAGGCACCACCCCCTACGCCTATTCCCGCGTCTCCAATCCCACCGTGACCGAAGAGGAAGCGGTGCTGGGCGCACTGGAAGACGCCCTCCCCGCCGTCGCGTTCGGCACCGGGCTCGGCGCCGAAACCGCCCTGTTCCTGGCGCTGCTCAAGGCCGGCGATCACGCGGTCATCGGCGACGCGGTCTACGGCGGGACCACGCGTCTGTTCCGTCAGGTGCTCAACGAGCTGGGCATCACGTCCACCTTCGTCGACTCCTCCGATCCGAACAACATCGAGAAGGCGATCACGCCGCGCACCAAGCTCGTCTTCATCGAGACGCCCGCCAATCCCACGCTCAAGCTCACGGACATCGCCGCGATCGCCCGCATCACCAAGGCCAAGGGCATCCCGCTTGCCGTGGACAACACGTTCCTCACGCCGGTGCTTCAACGCCCGCTCGACCTGGGCGCGGACATCTCCGTGCTCTCCACGACCAAGCTCATCGAAGGCCATTCCGCGGCCTGCGGCGGCGCGATCGTCTCGCGCAACGCGCAGATCATCGACCGCATCCGCTGGATCCGCAAGTGTACCGGCGGGATCCAGGCCCCCTTCAACGCCTGGCTGACCACGCGGGGGATCAAGACCCTCCCGCTGCGCGTGAAGGAACAGTCTCGCAACGCACAGAGGATCGCGGAATGGCTCGAGAAGAATCCGTACGTCGCACGCGTGAACTACCCCGGTCTGCCAGGCTTTGGTCAGTCCGAGCTCGCCAGGAAGCAGCACCTCGGTGGCCTGCACGGTTCGGTGATCTCGTTCGAGGTCGTCGGCGGAGTCGCGGGAGGCAAGGGCGTTCTTGAAGGCACCCGCGTGTGTTCGCTCGTCGAGCACGTGGGCTCCGTGGAAACGCTGCTCACGCACCCCGCGACGATGACGCACGCCGACGTGCCGCCCGAGCAGCGCCGCGCCGCGGGCATCAGCGACGGACTCATCAGGCTCTCCGTCGGTCTGGAAGAGCCCGAAGTGATCATCGCCGATCTCGAGCGTGCGCTGAAGGCCGCGCACGAAGGGCTCGACGTGGAAGTCACGAGCAAGAAGCACGCGCACGCCGTCGCTTGATCAGGTCTCACGCGGAGGCGAGACCGGCGCCGCGAAGCCGGCTCGCCCGCGGCACGCACAGAACTGTGTGCGCCGCATCAAGACACAGTTTCGTGTGTATTGATATGCAAGATGACGCGAACAATTTTCGCGAGATTCGCTCCGAGAGTCTTGACCCATCGATGGACATCGCTATTCTGATCCGCGAGATGGCGACCAACGCGTCCAACACGATTCGAATCACCAACCGGCAACAAGCCGGCATCTGGTGCGTTCAAGCGTGCTGCCAGACGCGACTTATTCCGGGCTGTTGAAGCCCCGCACCGCGAAAGCGGGCGATTCCGCAGGGCCGGAGGCCTGGAGCGGAAGACGGACAGAAGAACTGATCCGCAGATCGCCCGGGCAAGCCGTCCAAGCACAATCCAGAGAAGAGTCAGCGGACCCATGGTTGTTCCGCGAGCACGTGCGATCGTGGTCGTCCTTCACGTCATGATCGCCCTGGGGTGTGACTGAACGGCCTTGCCCGAGCGAGCAGCGGATTGGATGCTCTTGCAGTCGATGCATGAGCATGCATGTTGGAGACGGAGAAGGCTCCTTCATCATTCCCTCCGCGAGCGACCCGGCGTATCGAGAGAGACGCTGTGTCTTTGAGAGAAACGCCCGCAAGGGCGCCGCCGCGACGCACGCGGCAGACGGTTCTGGGTTGAAGTCTCCGCGCGGTCTTCACGCGGAGAGCTTCGGGTTTGTGGGAGAGCCCCGTGGGTCGACAGGCTCGCGGGCTCATTCGGCGGGCGGCGATTGAATCGAACCGACGTACCCGGCGTCGGTGGGGAGATGTCCGGCCAATGCAGGGCCTCCGGCCAGGACTCATTTCGATTCGCGCCGCCCGCCACCTTCTTCACTTCGGGAGCGACGGATGCTCACGCCACACCAGACGGATCAAGCACCGACCCAGCCTCGACAACCCGCGACCCCCGGCACGCTCCGGAAGGTCGCGACGTTCGCGACCGAGGCGGTCTGGCGGGTAAGAGCTGTCCTCGAGCTCAGGCCCAATCGCAAGCGCCTCATCAGCGCTCCTGAAACACGCCGCTCGCCGATCCGAAAGAGAGGCTGATCGGTCCTCGCTGACGAGCCCGCGCTGCTTTCGAGAGCGCCGCGCCCGTCGCGGACAGTTCAGCCCCACCCCCCGGAGGGCCTTCCGGAGCAGGTGGGAGAGACACAGCCCCCGTTTCAAAGCGGGGGCTGTGTTGTTGATGGAGCGTCCAATCCCCACGCCCCACGCCCACGACGAGTCCGCGAGTCGTGGGCTTCTTCCCCCCCACCTCGCCAACGCGCCCATTCGCGTCCGCCCCATCAGGCCAAAGGCTCTTCAATCCTTCAGCCGAAGCCCCAGGTACACCGTCGCAGGATTCGGATCGTCGTTGTATCGCGGGATGTCCACGAAGCCAAGGCCCCGATAGGTCCCCATCGCCGCGGTGAAGTCAGGCTCCGAGTCGAGCCAGATCTCCCGATATCCGGCGCTCCGCGCAAACTCCACCGCCGCCCGAGCCAGCGCTTTGCCGATGCCCCGCCCTCGCGCTGCCGGGCGCACGTACATCCGCTTCAGTTCGGCAATCCCATGCCGGGAAGGCCAGCCCTTGGCGTCAGGCAAAGGCCGGACGGCCACGATCCCCAGGCCGCGCCGCTGCCCATCCGCAGCTTCAACCGCAACAAAGAGCTCCCCTCCGGGCGGCGCGTACTTCCCGGGCAAGGCCGCCATTTCCTGGTCGAAGCCCTGATAGTCCAGGCTGAAGTCGAGCGATGCTGCGTACTCCCGGCACAGCTCGCGGAAGAGATCAATCTCTCCCGGACTCCGTGCCGGCAGGATGTGGAACTCGCTGGCCATGCCCGTCCCCCGCCGCGGTGAATCTGCCGGAACGCCCTGACCCGATCACGACTCGATCGTCGCGATGCACTTGGCGATCGCGTCCGCGATCGGGACAAGATCGCCCTTGCCCGCCGACTTGCGGGGCTTGAACTCAACCGAGTTCTGCTCCAGGGCCTTGTCGCCGATGGTGACGCGCACAGGAATGCCGACCAGGTCGGCGTCCTTGAACTTCACGCCGGGCCTTTCGTCGCGGTCGTCGATGAGCACATCCACGCCCTTGGAGGCCAGTCCCTCGGCAAGCTCCTTGGCGACCTGATCGTGCTTGGCGTCCCCCGCCTTCATCATCACGATGAGGACGTGGAACGGCGCGATCGCCTTGGGCCAGATGATCCCGTCGGCATCGTGCGACATCTCCACGCACGCCGCCATGGTGCGAGAGACGCCGATGCCATAGCACCCCATGATCACCGAACGCTTCTTCTGATCCGCGTCCAGGACCTGGAAACCCATGGCGTCGGAGTACTTGGTCCCGAGCTTGAAGATGTGCCCGACCTCGATGCCGCGGGACGTCACGAGCTTGGCGCCCGCCGAGCGGGGCGACGGATCACCCTCGAGGCCGTTGCGCACGTCGCCAACCATCAGGTAATCGTCGGCGCCCTTCAGGCCACCGCTGGCGTCCCCCTGGAACTTGGCCGCAAGGGGGTCCTTCCCCAGGTCGCGGACCCAGTTGAAGTGCTTGACGTGGTAGTCCTTCTTGTCGCCGCCGGTGACCCAGAACTTGGACTTGCCGGTCGCGTCATCGAAGCCGATGGCCGCGTCACGATCGACCAGCACCAGCACGCCCTTCTTGCCCACCGCCGCGCGGGGGCTGACAAAGCCGATCGCAAAGCCCTTGGCGATCGCTTCCGCGGGATCGGCCAGCGCGATGTCCGTGCATCCCGACAGGGCCTTGACCTTGCCCTCGTTCACGTCATGATCGCCGCGCACGACCGCGAGGATGTACTCCTCGCCGAACTTGGCCAGCTGCTCGGGGGTGCTCTGCACCTTGAAGAGCACGCTCTTGAGCATGTGCTGGGGCTTGACCTTCATGAACGCGCAGACGTCTTCGATCCCCGGACATCCCGGCGTGTGGACCTCTTCCAGCGCGCCGGAGGGCTCGCCCGCGAAATAGCCCTTGTCCGGCAACGTCCTGAGCCCGATCTCGCACTTCTCGACATTGGCCGCGTATCCCGAGACCGGGCACTTGAGCACCGTGTCCTCGCCCGAGGCGCAGTTCACCATGAACTCGTGCGACGCCGAACCGCCGATGGGGCCCGACTCGGCCTCGACCGCGGAGAAGTCGAGCTGGCAGCGCGTGAAGATGTTCGTGTAGGCGCGGTACATCGCGTCGTACGCGTCGTTCAGGCCGCCCGGACCCTCCAGGTTCGTGTGGAACGAGTAGGCGTCCTTCATGATGAACTCCCGGCAGCGCAGGAGCCCCGCCCGCGGACGTGCCTCGTCGCGGAACTTGGTCTGGATCTGGTACAGATTCAGGGGAAGCGACTTGTAGCTCGAGATCGCCCCGATCATGAGCTGCGTGATGACTTCCTCGTGCGTCGGCGCCAACGCGTTCATGCGCCCCTTGCGGTCCTTGAGCCGGAACAGATTGTCGCCGTAGGTCTCGTCGCGCTTGGTCCCCGCGAAGAGCTCGAAGGGCTCCAGCGCGGGCATGAGCAGCTCGCTGGCGCCCGCCGCGTCCATCTCTTCGCGGACGATCGCTTCGATCTTGCGCAGCACCCGCCAGGCCAGCGGCAGATAGTCATAGATGCCCGCGCCCACCTGCCGGATGAACCCGGCGCGGTGCAGCAGGACGTGGCTCGGCACTTCCGCGTCATTGGGAGCTTCGCGGGTCGTGGGAATGAGGGTCTGGGACCACTTCTGAATCGTGCCGCGACGGGAGTTGCTGATGAGGGCCATTTGCCAAACGTCCTGGATGCGACGCGCCAGGCCGGGGGTCGGAAGACCACCGCCGCCAGACGATCGGGGCAGGACTTTAGGGGGCCCTGAAGGCCTTGGGCGGGATCACCCGATCGGGGTTCGGATCGCCTCAAACGCCCGGTTCCAGCGGGCCCGCTCCTCGCCGGAGGAATCGCCCTCCCACCACCAGCAGAGGGACGTCTTCACGTCCAGATCGCGGGCCAGGTCGGCCATCTGCTCATCGGTGAAGTCCGCGTAAGGGGCTTCCACATGAATGCTCGGGAGGTGGTGATGCTCCGCGTCCAGCGCGCAAAGGCGTCCAACCAGCAGGGCCTTGTCGATGATCCGGGCGATGGTCGTCAGGTCCACCTGACCGGTGGTCCGACCCTGCCCGGGCTGGGCCGGCCAGAGCACCGTCGGGCATCCCCGATGGGCCGCTCCGTACGCCGCCGCGACCAGCATCTGGGACTCCCGAACATCGATCGTGGCCGCCTTGGCCTCGGACTGCGAAGCCTCAGGCTCGAAGACCGCCTCCAGCCCATACACGTGCGCGATCTTGCCCGCAGCCTCCCGCCTGGCCTCCGAAAGCCCCGCGGGGATCCAGGACACCGGCCTCGGCGGCGGCGGACCATTGTCCGGCCGCACCGACACCGACGCCTCCTTGGCCGCCACGCAGGCGACCAGAGCCGCCAGTGAGGCGTCGTTGATCACGAGGATGCGGCTGTTCCAGTCCATGACCGAGGGCCTTTATCGGCTCGGGAGCGCCGACTTGATGAACGCGGCCCCGTCCTCCTTGAACTTCTTCAGGTCGTCCTTCCTGAGGTAGTACATGTGCCCGCCCTGGTACCACGCCGTCGAGATGTTTCCCGCCAGCGTCGGATCAACCATCATGTGGTCCGCGACGTACTGGGTCGCGAAATACGGCACCGCCAGGTCGTAGTACCCGCCCGCGTAGAAGATCTTCAGCGCCGGGTTCTTCGTCATCGCCGAACGCAGAGGCTCCGAGGTCGCGGGATACCGGTTCCGCTGGCTCCCGAAGTTCCAGGGGTTCACACGGCCCGTCAGGATCTCGTAGTTCTGATCGCTCTCGTACTTCAGCTCGGTCCGGATGTACGTGTTGAACCCAGCGGTGTACCCGCCCTGCACCACCGAATAGCTCGGGTCGTAGTCAGGATTGTCGCCGACGCCGTTGCGGTCGATGCCCTTGTAGCGGGAGTCAAACCGGCCCACCGTCCGACCCTCGTTCCGCAGGAGCTCCTTGCAGAAGTTCGAGATGCCGATCCTCAGGTTTGAACGGAGCACGTAGTCCTTGGACAGCCCCGTGTACCGGGCCAGCTTGGTCGCGATGTCGTCCCGCTCCTGGGGCGTGAGCCTGGTGCCCTTGCCCAGCGCGACCAGATACTCCGTGCTCGCAAACTGCTCGGCTTCCTTCAGCGTCTTGAGCTGATCCGCCTGGAGCTCTGGTGCCAGCTTCTTGTGGTACCACGCGCTGGCGGTGTACGTCGGCAGATACACCCAATACGGCAGATCGTTGTTCTCATCGAACCGAAGCGTCGCAAAGTCCACCGCGGGAGAAACCAGGATCACGCCGTTGAGGTACATCCCCAAGGCGTCCTGAAGGTAGTTCGAAAGCCCCGCAGCCCGCGTCCCGCCATAGGACTCCCCGATGATGAACTTCGGAGAGCTCCAGCGGTTGTTCCGCGTCGTGTAGAGCCTGATAAAGTTGGCGACCGACTGGATGTCCTCGTCCAGCCCGTGGAACTGCTTCTCGTTCTCTCCCTCGGCCGCCCGCGAGAACCCCGTGCTCACCGGATCGATGAACACCAGGTCCGCGATGTCGAGCCACGAATACGCGTTGTCCTCGAGCTTGCCCGGAGGCGGGAGGGCCTCGCCATCATCGCCCATGACGACCCGGCGCGGACCGAGCGTTCCCATGTGGAGCCACACCGAGCTCGAACCGGGCCCGCCGTTGAAGCTGAAGAGCACAGGCCGCGACCCGGGATCCGCGCCTTCCTTGGTGTACGCAACATAGAAGACGTTGGCCTTGGTCTTGAGGTTGTCGTCAAGCTGAGGCATCAGCCCCGCGGTCGCGGTGTAGTCGATCTTCTCGCCGTTGATCGTGATCGAGTGCTTGGTGACGACCGGCTCGTCCTTCTTCTTGTCGTCCTTCTTGTCCTCGGCCTTGGCGGGAGGATCCCCCCACGTCAACGCAGCGACGGGCGCAACGCCCACCGCGGAGGCCAGCACGAACGCAGCGGACACACGAACCAGCAGGCGATCCAGTACGGTCATCGGAACTCCCTCGGAAATCCGGCCCCACGCCGGCGTGCGAATGCTATCAGACGCACGCACGCCCTGCGGGTTCAAGAGGCCCCTCACGCACCGAGCTCGAAACGCTCCAACGCCACGTGCCGGGCGCCCGCCGCTGACAGGATGCTCTCCACCAGCACGACCTCTGTCACCGGGACCTCCACAGGCCCGAACGGCACATCAAGCTCGGGAGGCTTGGACCCGTGGGGATACCGCTGCAGCGTCAGATGAGGGGTGAACCGGTCCCCGCCCTTGGCCCGTGGATGCCTCGCCAACCGCCTGGCCAGACGCCGCTGAATCTCGAGCACCTCCGCCGAGGCATCCGCAAGAACCACCGCCATCCGGGCGTCCTGCTTCGTCGGCCAGTTCACCAGTCGGTGCAAACGGAGCGTCCCCCGCGCAATCCCCGCCGCGGATCGCTCCACCGACTCCGTGACGTCCTTGAGCTGCCGGCGATCCACCTCGCCGATGAACAAAAGCGTCAGATGCACCGCCTCGATCGGCGGGGGCTTGCCAGGCAGATCCGCCACCGAGCCCAGCGCCCGCATCGCCGCTTCCACAGCCTCACGCGGCGGATAGATCGCAGCAAACAGGCGCATGACCTTCACGCCTCCCGAGAGCGCAAGCCCCGACCTCAATAGTTCGGCGTGGGCGGCCGGAACTGCTCGAACTGCATCCCGCGGAAGTGCTCGATCGTCTTCTTCAGGCCCTCACGCAAGGGCGTCCTGGGCTCCCAGCCAAGCTTGCCCTTGGCGAGCGAGATGTTCGGGCAACGCCGGGTCGGATCGTCCGCGGGCAAAGGCTTGTGCACGAGCTTCGACTTCGAGCCCGTCAGCTCCAGGACAAGCTCAGCGAGCTGCTTCATCGTGAACTCCACCGGATTCCCGATGTTCACGGGTCCCACGAACGAGTCGGGCCCGTTCATCATCCGGATGAAGCCCTCGATCATGTCGTCCACGTAGCAGAACGAACGGCTCTGCGTTCCATCGCCGAAGATCGTGATGTCTTCGCCGGACAGCGCCTGACGGATGAAGTTCGACACCACGCGCCCGTCGAACGGATGCATGCGCGGACCATACGTGTTGAAGATCCGGACCACCCGGATGTTGATCTTGTTCATCCGGTGGTAGTCAAAGAACAACGTCTCCGCCGCCCGCTTGCCCTCGTCATAGCACGCCCGCGGCCCGATCGGGTTCACGTTGCCCCGGTAGTCCTCGGTCTGCGGATGCACCTCGGGATCGCCATAGACCTCGCTCGTCGAGGCCTGCAGCACCTTCGCCCGACACCTTCTGGCCATGCCCAGCACGTTGATCGCGCCCATCACCGACGTCTTCATCGTCTTGATGGGGTTGTACTGGTAATGCCCCGGGGCCGCGGGACACGCCAGGTTGTAGATCTCATCGACCTCCACGAACACCGGATGCGTCACGTCGTGCCGGATGAGCTCGAAGTTGGGCTTGCTCAGCAGATGCGCGACGTTCGACTTCTGGCTCGTGAAAAAGTTGTCCAGGCAGATCACGTCGTGGCCTTCGGCCACCAGACGATCGCACAGATGCGAGCCGAGAAACCCGGCGCCGCCGGTCACGAGAATGCGCTTGATCTTGGGCACAAGAAACTCCTGCGCCGGCCTTGCCCGACCGGCGTGCGGCCACAGTGTACGTCAGGCCCCGGAAATCGCCCGCTCCGCCGCCCGGACGTTGTCCTCAAGGTGCTGCGGACTCAGCGTCCCCACCACCACACTGGTCACCCCTTGGTGCGAGAAGGCAAAGCGCAGCGCGTGCTCCGCCGGGTCCGTCCGAGGCCCCGCCGCCAGATGTCCCGAGTTCAGCGCCTTCTTGATGAGCACGCCCACACCCATCTCCGCTGCACGCCGGATCGCCGCGGCGTCCCCAACTTCCAGGGGATTCAGCGTCAACATCACGACATCGCAGACCTCGACCGCCCACATCCCGCCCGCCGCGGTCTTGGTCGAGGCTCCCACCGCCCGGATCTTGCCCTGCTTCTGGAGCCTTCGGAGCTCGCCCACAGCCTCATCCCGGGCCGGAACGGTCTCGATCACCCCGTCCGAGTGCAAGAGCACCCCGTCAAGCCGGTCCGTCCCGAGCTTCTTCAGGCTCCGCTCGACGCTCGCCCGAATGCCCGCAGCAGAGAAATCAAACCGGGAGACGCCGTCCTCGAACTCTTCCCCCGCCTTGGAGAAGAGCACCCACTCCTTGCGATGGCCCTTGAGCAGCTTCCCGAGCCTCTCCTCGCTCGTGCCGTACGCCGGCGCCGTATCGATCAGGTTCACCCCCAGACGGACCGCCTGCTCGAGCAACGCGATGCACGCCGCATCATCAGGCAAGGGGTACACCCGCGGGTACTTCGTGCCCTGATTCCGGCCGAGCTTCACGGTCCCCAAGCCGATGGGACTCACGAGGATTCCCGTCGCACCGAGCGGGCGCAGATTCATCGCTCGCCTCCCACCCACGGAGGCTGCGCCGCCACGGGCGCTTCCAGGCCATCGAGATCTCGAAGCGAGGCTTCACGCTTCTGGACGCCCCCGAGCTGAGCCAGCACCGCCCGCGCCGCCAGAGGCGCCAGCGCGAGCTTGGTGGGCCACACCGCGATCACCTGATCAAAGCGGCGCACCACCGGCGCGTCCGGCCGCCTTCCGTCCGGAGTCCTGCCCTCCGCCCGATCGATCCGGATCGAGCGCCACACCAGGCGATCGTGATTGAGCCAGGGAAGACACGCCTTGAGTTCCGCCAGGCCCGCCTTGAACTGATCTTCGGGCGACTGGGAAACGCCCGACTCCGCGGGCCCGCCCCCGAGGTACCACACCAGTTCGCCCTTGGCGTTTCGAGAAGTCGTCACGGTCAGTCGGGGCTTGTCGGAGAGCTCCTGCACGCAGTGCCCGAAGACCTCGGCGGCAGCGTTGCTGGCGGCGAGCATGTGCAAAGGCCTCACCTGGCACACGCCTACCGGATCGACGCCCACGCTCGCGAGCAGATCGGAGTTACCCATTCCGGCTGCCAGCACGACCGCGGACGCTTCGATCTCAAACTCACGTGAGAAGCGATCATTGCCCCTGACCACCACGCCGCCCGGCGTTCGCCGGATCTGCGCGGATCGTTCCGTGCGGATCATCGGCCCCGGAGCCGCTGCGGCAAGTTCGCCCATGAGCGAAGACGCGTCCACCGCGCGTTCCTGGACCTCCCAGAGCATGACGCCCCGGGGGGCCTCCGCGAAAGCATTGGGAAACGAGGCGCGTTCAAGCTGCTTCGTCCCCGAACGCAGCATCTTGGACCCGATGACCGCGGTGAGCTTCGCGAGCGGATTCGGCAAGCTCCACATGTACATCGCTTCGGCGAGGATGCGCACTCGCCGGAGATCAGGCCCCGCTTCACCCTTCAGGGCCCGCTGCCATACGGGCTGAGCGTCCATCAGCTGGCGCTGCGCATCGGCCTGCTGCGATCCCAGCGCATACTTCACACCCGAGTGCAGGATCCCCTGCGAGAGCACGCTCTGCCCATCGCCCAGATCCGAGGTCGAGACCAGGACCGTCGAGTAACCCGCGTCATGCAGCGCCCAGCGGGTCCAGAGCCCCGCCACCCCGCCTCCGAAGATCACGATGTCCGCCCTGCCCTTGCGCACAGTGCTGCCTTGTCCTTTTCGATCAGCGGTCGGGTTTGGCCTGAGCTTCAGGCTTGGGAGGAATCACCAGCTCCTGACCGACCTTGAGCGCGTTCTTGCTTGCCATGCGATCCCGGTTCGCCTGGAAGATCAGATCCGCGTACTTCGACTCGCCGTAGAACCGCTGGGAGATGTCCGACAGCGTGTCCCCGCTCTCGACCTTGTAGGTTTTGGTGCCCTCGGCCTTGGCGGGCGCCGCGACCTCCACGGGCTTCCCGGAGATGTTCTCCGGGTCGCGCGGAATCCGGATCACCCGACCAGGCTTGAGCCTCGACGGATCCACGAACGGATTGGCCCGCGCGATGATCCCCGCTTTGGTCGCCGAGCCGAGCTGCTTCCGCGCGATCTTCTCGAACGTATCGCCCGCCTGAATCGTGTACTCCACGAACTCCGGCGCCACGACCGCGCGGACAGATCCCGCCTTTCCCACCGGCCCAGGCTCGGTTCCCGATGCCCGAGTCGTGTTCTGATCCGTCTTCACGCCTCCCGCGGGGCTCGCATCCGCGGGCCTGACCCCGGAACGCTCACCGCCCGCACCCGAACCGGCCGGTGAGGTCGGATCCGTCGGCGTCAGGATCTCCGCCTCACCCTGCACCGGCTGGAACCGGATCGGGGGCTCGGAGGGCTCCCACCACCAATAGACCACGATCCACAGCACGACGAGCAAGGCAAAGCCGCCAGCGAGTCTTCCGGAGTTCTCCATGGACGCACCGGGCATGCCTCACTCCGTTCAGGGCGTCGCGGGCGCAGGCGCCTGAGCCTTGGCCGACCCCGGGACCTCATGCTTTCTGGACCACACGATCGGCGCCGCCACGGCCACCGACGAGTAGGTCCCCACGAGCATGCCCGTGAGCAGCGCGAACGAGAACGCACGCACACCCTCTCCGCCGAAGATGTACAGGATCAAGCACGACACCAGCGTCGTGCCGCCCGTGATCAACGTACGGCTCAGCGTCTCGTTGATCGCCAGGTTGATCATCTCGTACGTCGCGTCCAGCGACTTGCCTCGGTTCTCACGGATGCGGTCCATGATGATGATCGTGTCGTTCAGGGAGTAACCCGCGATCGACAGCAGGGCCGCGACCATGTTCAGGTCCACCTTGAACGGCATCAGGCCCAGCGACCTCGCGATCGGCTCCAGCGCCTGATGCTCGAACATCATCTCCGTGAGCGCGACCAAGCCAAGCACCGTCAACACGTCGTGCAGCAGCGCCACCACCGCCGCGATCGAGTACCGGGCGCCCTTGAATCGGATCCAGATGTAGACGCCGATGAGCAGGAAGCTCAGGAGCATCGCCACGATGGCCTGCGCGCGGAAGGTCTCCGCGATCGCCGCGCTGAAGCTCTGCACGCTCGCCGGAAGGGTCGCCTTGGTCAGCGCCTCGGACACGAGCTTCCACTCGCGCGACGCGACTTCGCTCTCCCACCGGGGCTCGTTCTCGAAGAAGCTCAGCCCCGCGTCGTGGATCAGGATGACCGCGGTCTTCACCGCCTTCTCATCACCGTCCAGGATCTTGATGTCCCGCTGACGGCTCAGCGTGTCGGAGAACTCGGGCGAGGCCCGCTCGGTCTCCAATCGTTCGCGAAGCGCCGCGAGCGTCGGCTCGGGCTTGAGGTTCGCAAGCTCAATCACCACGCCGCCCAGGAAAGGCGTCACGTCGTCGCGCACGTCCGGGCGATCGATGTTCTGCCCGAGGGCCTTGGAGGAAATCCGGAACACCGGGCCATCGCGGAAGTCCTTGGCCTCCCCCGCCTTGAACGCCAGCGCGGGCTTGCTTGCCAGGTGGTCGTCCAGCGCCCGCACGATCGTTTCGACGATCGGCTTCTGATCCGTCGCGACCGTCTTGATGACGAACTGCGAGCTCGTGACGCCGTCGGACTGCGGATTGAGCGGATACACGTCCGCGGAGGAAAGCAGCGCCAGATCGGAATCGGGGGCCACGTTCGCCACCGCGCTCTTGACGCGCTTCTCGACCTCTTCGCGAGGCAGCGTCATGGGCTTCCCGTCGGGCCCGTCCTTGAACGTGAGCGTCACCTGCGTGCCGCCACGGAACTCGTTGTCGAGCATCGACGACCCGCGCATGAACACCGCGAACAGGCCGAGGGTGACATACAGAGCCGAGATCCCGAAGAACACGTAGCGGTACCGCAGCCAGCGGAACTTGGGCGTCAGCGCCGCCTGGAGGGCGGGGATCGCCATCGGCAGCATCGACGTCTTCTTCCAGCCGCCGTAGTACACCGCGATCTCGAAGACCGCACGGCTGATGATCAGGGCCGAGATCAGCGTCGCGATCACGCCGATCGACATGGTCACCGCAAAGCCCTTGATCTCCTGGGTGCCGGTGTACGCCAGAACCACGCACACGATCAGGTTGGTGATGTTGCCGTCCAGGATCGAGCTGAAGGCCTTGGAATAGCCGAGCCTCACCGCGGTCTTCATGTCGTGGCCGCGCCGGAACTCTTCACGCATGCGCTCGTAGATGAGCACGTTCGAGTCGACCGCCATGCCGAAGGTCAGGATCACGCCCGCGATGCCCGGCATCGTGAAGGCCGCCTTGTTGGCCGCCATCGCGCCCAGGATGATCAGGGAGTTGCACAGCAGCGCAAACACCGCGATCGCGCCACAGGTGAAGTAGTAAAAGATCATGAACGCCGAGACAACGGCCAGCGCCAGGACGCCCGCGTGGATGCCCTTGTCCAGGTTGTCAGCGCCGAGCTCCGGGCCCAGGGCGCTGGTGCTGATCGGTTCGGGCGAGAGCTTCGCCTGGAGCGAACCCGCCGAGAGCACGCGCACGATGTACTGACGCTCCTCCGCGGAGAAGTCGCCCGTGATCTGGCCGCTCTTGCTGATGGCGCTCTGCAGGGTCGGCGCCGTGTAGATCTCGTCGTCAAGCAGCACCGCCATGTGCTCCTTGACGTGGTTCTTGGTCAGGTTGCCAAGGCGGTTGGCGCCCCGGACGTCCATGCGGAACGTGATCGAGGGACGACCCAGTTCGTCGGTGCCTTCGCCCGCCGACTCCACGCCCCACTCGCCGTCCTGCTGCGTCAGACGCGCTGTCCGCGTGTCATAGCACAGGATGTAGAACTCGTTGTTGAACTCCTCGCCCACATACTCCCGGCTCTGGAAGAACGCCGCGGGGGAGGCCTGGAGGAACTTGAACTCCTGGACCGAGTTGTACCAGTTGTCGATCCGGTTGACCTTGAACCAGCGCACGTCCGTCGAGCGGACGTTCTGCGGGCCGCGCTCGCGCAGCTCCTGCCTCAGCCGCGCCTCGTCCGGGTGCTGCCCCGGGGTCACCGTGATGCGGAAGCTCAGCACGCCCGCGTTCTTAATCAGCCGCTGCAGATCCGCCGGATCGTCGAGCGAACGGCTCGAGGCCCGGAAGTCCGCGTAGAGCTGCTCGATGTGGTCAAGCTCGTCCTTGAACTCCGGATGCTTGGCCCGAAGCTCGGTCATCCCCTGCTCGCGCGGGCTGGGGACCGCCACCTTCACGCCCGGGGTATCCCGGTCGTCCAGCGAGCGGGCCTGATTGGAAAGCTCGAGCACCCGGCGCACTTCAGCGCCCGTGATCGCCGAGGCGAGGACCTTGGAGCGGGCCTCATCGAACTTGATGTCCGAGTCCGCCGCCGCCGCGACCAGAGCATCGAGCTCGGCCTGGGGCTTCTTCTCCTTGACCGCGTCCTCGTAGGCCTTGCGCTTGGCGCTGGAGTCATCAAACGCCGCCGCAGCAGCCGAGATCAGCTCGCGCCGCCCGGCGTTGCCCGCCGCCAGCTCTTCGAGCTTGGTCTTGCGCTCCTCGGGAGACAGGCGCATGAACTGGTCGAGCTGGTTGGTGTTCAGCGCCGACTTGGAGAGCTGGTTCAGGGCCTCCTCGAACGCCGCCTTCTTGGCCTTGACCTCCGAGTTGGGCAAAGGCATCGTGATCTCGATGCGATCGCGGCCCTGCTGCACCATCGAGATTTCCGACACGCCCTGCGGGTCGACGCGCTTCTTCAGCACGTCGATCGTGCGGCCGATGACCGCCTTGGCGTCCTCGCCCGGCCCCACCTGGACCGTGTAGACCAGGCTCACGCCGCCCGAGAGGTCCTTTCCAAGGCGCAGCGAGCGCTTGGGCGGATAGACCACGAAGGCCGAGAAGGCCAGGAGGATCATGGTCACCAGCGACATCCATCGGATGCGCTTCACAGTCGAAGTCGTCTGCAGCACTTGGATTTTCCTGACCAGCCCGGCGCTCGACGCCGGACGGAACGAACTCATGAACAGTTGATCACGGACCGTGGAGCATCAGCCCGTTCAGGCCGCGCCCACCGCTGCGGGCTTCTCGGCCGGCGTCGAAGAAGGCTTGAGCACCTGCGCGATCGCCGTGCGGAGGATGCGGATGCGCCCCTCCTCGACCCGGAGCACCGCCTCGTCATCCGAGAGCTCCACGATCGTCCCGACGATCCCACCGTTGGTCAGAACCTTGTCCTGCTTCTTGAGCGAAGACATCAGCTCCTGACGACGCTTCTTCTCCTTGCGACCCATCAGCGGCGTCATGATCGCAAAGATCGCGATCATCACCAGGAAGGGCCAGAGCATCTCCGCGCCGCTCGGCGCCGGGCGCGCGCCCGTCGCGGGCGCCGCTGTCCCGGTCGAGGTCGGCGTCGCCGACGTCCCGCCGCTCACCGGCACACCCACCGGCACCGGCTCCGAAGCCTTCGCCGCCGGGGCCGCTTCCTGCGCCAGCATGATGGTCCAGTTGCTGAACGTCGTGTCCGTCTGCTGCGTCATCCGATCGCGATCCTCTCTCGGGATGGACATAGCCATCCCGCGACATGCGGGGTCTCGTGCGGCAAAGCCACAACCCGCCAGCTCGAAGCCCGACCCCTGTCAGGCCCCTTCCGGCAGAACCCCCAAGGGTAGACCCGCTTTGGCTACCGGCCAGCGCCCGACCAGCCCGATCCAGTCATCTTCCCGGATCGAGGCCCGAACATCGGCCATGAACTTCTGGAAATGGCGCAAGTTGTGCAGGGTCACCAGAATCGGGCCCAGCATCTCGCCCGCCATGAACAGGTGCCGGAGATAGCTCCGACTGAACCCCCGCCGCCCATCCCCCCAGGGTCCCGGGGCCCCCTCCATCGAGCAGGCCGGGCAATCGCACCCGGGCTCGATCGGGGCCGGGTCCTCCGCGTACTTGGCGTTCCGGAGGCGGATCTGGCCCGTCCGGGTGAACGCATTGGCGTTCCGCCCATTCCGCGTCGGCAGCACGCAATCAAACATGTCCACGCCCGCCAGCACCGCCGCCAGCAGGTCCCGCTCATATCCCACACCCATCAGGTACCGGGGCTTGAGATCGGGAAGGAGCGGCGCGGTGTGCCGCACCACCCTGGCGATGTCGTCCGAGGACTCACCCACCGCGACGCCGCCGATCGCGTACCCCGGCAGCTCGATATTGCAGATCCGCTCCGCGGACCACGAGCGGCGTTCCAGGTCAGTCCCACCCTGCACAATCCCGAAGAGCGACTGCTCGCTCGGCCTGCTGTGGGCCGCCTTGCACCGCTCGAGCCAGCGCACGGTGCGCTCGTTGGCGATCTCGAGCCTCTTCTGATGGTCGTATCCCCGACGTCCAGCGTCGCGCGCGATCGCCTTGCGAAGCCTCGGGTCAACGCTGGCGCCTTCGGGAGTCTCGTCGGCCTTCTCGGGCGAATCCGCAGCAGGCGGGCAATCGTCAAACGCCATCATGATGTCCGAACCCAGCAGGTTCTGGACGCGGATCGCCTCTTCGGGCGTCAGGCGGATCATCGAGCCGTCCACCACCGACTTGAACGTCACGCCATCGTCATCGACCTTGTTCAGATCCGCGAGGGAGTACGCCTGATACCCGCCCGAATCGGTCAGGATCGGGCCGTTCCAGTTCATGAAGCGCTGCACCCCGCCCATCTTGGCGACCAGTTCCGGCCCGGGCCTGAGCAGCAGGTGATACGTGTTGTTGAGGAGAATCTGGGCCCCGGTCGACGCGACGTGCGCGGGGAGGATCCCCTTGACCGACCCTCGCGTCCCCACCGGCATGAACGCCGGCGTGTCGAACGATCCGTGCAAGGTTGTGACGCGTCCGAGCCTGGCCTTGAACCTGGCGGATCTGGCGCTGATCTCGAATCGAAGGGCCCCCATGCGGTCAGCCGGCCTTCTGCTGGCGCTGGGTCGCGTCCGCGAGCGTGCGCTTCTCGCGGTCGGTCAGACTCTGGATCCCCTGCGCCGAAACCTTGGCCAGGATCCGATCGATCTCCGCCTGCTGGCGGTCCGGGCCGGGCTTCCGGCCGGCGCTCTTGCGCTTGGAATCGCGAGAATCGCCGAGCACGTCAAAGAAGTCGCGGAGCAGGTGCGAGTTGCGCACAAAGAAGTAGCCCGCGATCGCGCCGCCCAGGTGGGCCGCATCGCCGCCGGCGTTGGCCCCCTGGATGACCAGGTTCAGCACCGCCATGCCGACGTACACGTACGCGAGCGTCTTGAGCGGAATCGAAACCGGCGGGAAGAGCAGCTGCATCATCGCCCGCGGCGCGACGAACGCCGCCGCCATGATCACGCCGAACACGCCCGCTGACGCGCCGATGAGCGGCGCGCTGGTGCTGTTCGAGATGAGCAGCGGCAGATTCGGATAGCCCGCGCCCGCCGCCACCACGCCCAGCAGGTTCAGCAGGAGGTACGACACCGCGCCGAACACGCCGCAGACGAGGTAGAACGCCGCGTACCGCTTGAAGCCGAGGTACTCCTCCACCATCTTCCCGAAGACGTAGAGGCCGAACATGTTGAACGCGACGTGCATCACGTCGGCGTGCAGAAACTGGAACGTCAGGACGCGCCAGAACTCCAGGCCGCGGACCAGCATGTACGTGGAGAAATACCCGTACGACTGGAGGATCAGGTCGGGCTTGCCCTGAGAGATGATGCGGTCGATCACGAAGATCGCGATGTTCGCGATGATGAGCATCGTGTTGAAGCTCATGCCCGCGCCGCCCCGCGCGCGGTCCCCTTCGCCGTAGTAGCCTCGTTCTGCCAGTCCCATCGTGGGCCCTTGCTCCATCCGTGGATCATGCCCGGGCGCACCGGCCCGAGCGTGGAAAGCTCATCGGCCTTTGAAGGCCGATCGCTTCGGATGTTATGGGGCCTGACGCCGGCGGCGCGTCGCTTCCTCCAGAACCGCCTTCTCGTCGGCCGTCAGACTCGCCATGCCCTGGCGCGAGATCTTCTCCAGCACGGCATCCAGCGCCTTGGCCTCGGCGTCCTGGGCCGGAGCCGGCGTCGCATCGGGCTGGGGCTTCCGGGACGAAGCGTTGCGCGGACGGTCGGAAGTACTCATCGGGGACTCCTCGGTGAAGGCATCCGAAGACCGCCAGGGCTCGTCCTCCGCGTCCTGGTCAGCGTGAGACGCGCGCTCCGCGCCGTCGAGGCCCAACAGACGGGAACGCGAAGTCTGCACCCAGCAGACCAGCGCCCCCACCAGGGCGGTTGCAGCCAGCTTCCCGCTCCCCACCGCCACCGCAGCGACGAGCGTGGCGCCCGCGACGTACAAGCCGCCTCGGGCAACCTTCAGAACCGCCTGCTCGCGGTCCTGCTTGTTCGACAAAAGCACCACCGCCGCCCGGGCCGCGTCCATCGGCAGCATCGGCAGCAGGTTCGCGCCCAGAATCGCGAGGTTCATCGCGTAGAGCCACCACGCCACCGCCAGCGCGGGCGTTGCAAGTCCACCAACGACCGCGGGCAAATCCGTCGGATTGAAGAGCAGATCCGCCCGCGAGCCGCCCGCCCCCACCACCAGCGCGACCGTGATCGGCACCAGAAGCAGGTTGAAGAACGACCCCGCCAAGGCGTGCCAGAGCGGCCGCGCAGGCGACTCCTCCACCCCGGGCAGATTCATGCACCCGAAATCCCAGAGCACCGCCACGGTGTTGCCGGCCCCGTCGGGACCCGCCACCAGATGCCGGAAGTGCTCGCGAAGCAGGACCAGCGCGATCCCCCAGCCGATCGCGGTCAGCTCATGCACCGGCCCGACCTTGTTGAGGGGCACCGTCAGGATCGCGCCCAGCACGAGCCCCACGATCCACACCCAGTGGGCCCGGACCTCGAGCCGCCCGATCCGATAAAGCGGAACGGACCACATGGTGGGGTCTTCGCCCCCCGCCAGAAAGCGAGGCAGGCGCGGCCCACCGCTGTCGTTCCCCCAGCTGGGTTCACGCCACTCCGGATCGTGATGGTGCTCGGTCCGCATCATGCCCGACTGAAAGCCCCCTGATAAAGGGCCTTCAGGGACGCAGGTAACCGCGCCGGATGGCCCAGAAAATGCTCAAAACGGACTTCCCATCGACCAGATCACCCCGGTCAATGAGCGTCAGGACCTCCTGAATGCCCAGGGGACACACTGTGATGCTCTCGTCGGCCTCAAGCCGCTGGCCAACGTGGGTCAATCCCCGGGCCGCGTAGGCGTACATCAACTCATCCGTGAGGCCCGGCGTTGTGTAAAACCGGCCGATGGGCTCCAGGGTTGCAGCTTCGTACCCCGTCTCCTCAACCAGCTCCCGCATGGCGCAGTGGGCGGGCTCTTCGCCCTTCTCGAGCGTCCCTGCAGGAAGCTCAAGAAGCTCCTTCTCCAGCGCCACCCGCACGTTCCGGATCAGCACCAGACGCGGAGGCTTGCCCGCTTCTTCCAGGATCGGCAGAGTGACCACCGCCCCGGGGTGACGCACGACCTGACGCTCAAGTGTCTTGCCCCCAGGGGCTTGCAGGGTGACCTGCTCAAAATCGAACTTCGCACCCCGGAACAGCGGCTTGCGTGCCGCGTTCCACCCCGGGCTGGCCGGTCCCGAACTGGAGGCGTGCGGGGAACCGCCCTGGGGCTGACTAGAGTGTGGTTGAGCTCTCACGCAGGAAGCGTAACCCGAGCATGCCCCCGCCGATGGCCCAGAGCCTGACAAATTCCGCGTCCCCCGAGGTCAAAGTCAGGCCTCAGGCAGCACCATCGACGCCGAGCCAGGCCAAGCCCCTGATCCGCTTGGTCGATGTTCACAAGTCGTTTGGCCCCCAGCACGTTCTGGCCGGGCTGAACCTGGATCTTGCTCCCGCGCAGACCACGGTCGTGCTGGGCCCTTCGGGCACGGGCAAGTCGGTCATGCTCAAGCTCATCGTCGGCCTGCTCAAGCCCGACAAGGGCGAGATCTGGTTCGATGGACGCCGCATCGACAACCTGAAGGAACGCGACCTGGCGGAAGTTCGCTTGCAGATCGGGCTCCTGTTCCAGATGGGCGCGCTCTTCGACTCCATGACCGTCGAAGAGAACATCGCCTTCCCGCTCGAAGAACACCTCAAACTCACCCAGGCCCAGCGCCAAGAGCGCATCGCCCGCGCCCTGGAGATGGTCGACATGCGGGGCGTGCAGAAAAAGCTCCCCTCCCAGCTCTCGGGCGGGCAGCGCAAGCGCATCGCCCTGGCCCGCGCGGTCGTCCTCGAACCCCGCGTGGTTCTCTACGACGAGCCCACCACCGGCCTGGACCCGGTCCGATCCGACGGGATCAACGATCTGGTCATCAAGCTCAAGAACACCCTGGGCGTCACGAGCCTGGTCGTCACCCACGATCTGACCAGCGCCCGCAAGGTCGCCGACCGCGTCATCATGCTCTACGGCGGGAGGGTCATCGCCGACGGAACCTTCGACGACCTGCAATCCCACGCCGACGAACGCGTCCACCACTTCTTCAAGGGCGAATACGCCGCCGACTTCGACCGCTCGGACATGGACAAGCCCGACACCAAGTCCGACCCAGAAACGCGGGAATAATGTCCTGAGCCAAGCCGATCCCGGGGACCCGACATGCGACCGATTGTTCGAGATTTCGTGACTGGTGCCGTCGCCATCGTGGGCGCCGCTGGCCTTGTGAGCATGCTGGGCATCGCGGGCGAGCTCAACCACATCGGCAAGAAGTACTACGACTTCACCGTCTCCACCGACAACGCCGGCGGCATCAGCGGCACCTCCGCGGTCTTCTTCCACGGCGTCAAGGTCGGCACGGTTACGGGCGTCTTCAACAACCCCGACCCGCGCGACGGCGTCACCCTGAAGGTTCACGTCGCAGCCGAGCACAAGATCCCCCGCGCCTCCCAGCTCCTCATCAACCAGAGCTTCGTGGGCGACGTCTCCATGGAGTTCGCGCTTCCCCCGGATGCGACCGACGCCGAGGCGATGGATTTCATCAAGCCTGACGAGAAGCTCCCGTTCCGCAAGTCGGTCACGCTCGCCTCCCGCGTCACCGAAGGCATCCGCGAGCCCCTCAACAAGCTCGCCAGCGCCGCCGATGGCGTCAAGGGCTTCACCGACGAGTACACCAAGCTCGGCAGCAACCTGAACAAGCTCGTCGCGCCCGTCACCCCCGACGAGGTCGATAAGGGTGCGGCGCCTTCGGTCGCCTCCGTCATCGCGCGGGCCGATCGCGTCCTCAAGAACGCCGACACCTGGGTGGGCGACGATAGCCTGCGCACCGACGCACGCCAGCTCGTCAGCTCCGCCAAGGACGCGGTCGAGAAGCTCGGACAGGCCGGCGACGCGATCAAACAGACCGCCCAGACCGTTGACGCGCAGGCCGGCAAGGTCGGCGATCAGGTGGGCCAGCTCGCCTCCGAAGCGTCCAAGACCCTCACCTCGGTCAACGAGGCCGCCGCCGATCTCAAGGGCGTGACCTCGAGCATCAACCGGGGCGAAGGCACCGTCGGGCTCCTCGTGAAGAACCCCGACCTCTACAACAGCCTGCTGGACGCGAGCAAGAGACTCGAGAAGGCGCTGGAAGAGTTCAGGCTCCTGGCGGAGAAGTACCGCACCGAGGGCTTGCCGCTGAAGTTCTGACCCTTCATCTGCTCGAGCAGGACTGGACCAAGCTGAAATGAAAAAGGGGACCGTCGCCGGTCCCCTTTTCGCTTTGGTATTGCCGATCAGCAGCGGCTTACTTGCGCCACCACGTCACGCTGCCGTACTGCGCCTCGCTGCCGAGCTCTTCGGCGATGCGGATGAGCTGGTTGTACTTGGCATTGCGGTCCGACCGGCACGGAGCGCCGGTCTTGATCTGGCCGCAGTTGGTCGCGACCGCCAGGTCCGCGATGGTCGCGTCTTCGGTCTCGCCCGAACGGTGCGACAGGATCGCCGAGTAGCGATTGCGCATCGCCATGTTCACCGCGTCGAAGGTCTCTGAGAGCGAGCCGATCTGGTTGACCTTCACCAGGATCGAGTTGGCGCAGCCCTCGCTCAGGCCCTTCTGGAGGAACTTCTTGTTGGTGACGAACAGGTCGTCGCCGACGAGCTGGACCTTGGAGCCGAGCTTCTCGGTGAGCTTCTTCCAGCCCGCCCAGTCGTTCTCGGCCAGGCCGTCTTCGATCGAGCGGATCGGGTACTTGGCGCACCAGTCGGCCCACATCGAGATCATGTCATCCGAGGAGAGGACCTCCTTGGAGGACTTGAACATCATGTAGCCCTTCTTGCCGGCCTTCTCGGCCTCGTTCCAGCACTCGCTGGTCGCGGGGTCGAGGGCGACGAAGATCTGCTCGCCCCACTTGTACCCGGCCTTCTTGGTCGCTTCCTCGAGGAGCTTGAGCGCGTCCTCGTTCTTGGCCAGGTTGGGGGCAAAGCCGCCCTCGTCGCCCACCGCCGTGGAGAGGTGCTTCTCGTGCAGCACCTTCTTGAGGGCGTGGTAGATCTCGACGCCGGCGCGGAGACCATCGGCGAAGTTGTCAAAGCCCCAGGGCTGGATCATGAACTCCTGGAAGTCGACCGTGGAGTCGGCGTGCTTGCCGCCGTTGAGCACGTTGAGCATGGGGACAGGCAGGGTCTTGGCGCCCGAGCCTCCGAGATAGCGGTAGAGCGGAAGGCCCGAGGCTTCCGCTGCAGCCTTGGCGACCGCCATGGAGACGCCCAGCACCGCGTTGGCACCGAGGTTGGCCTTGGTCGGGGTGCCGTCGAGCTTGAGCATGAGGGCGTCAATCGCCTCCTGCTCGCGGGCGTCCATCCCGACGATCTCG
>CAZHFW010000009.1:0-116341 GCA_964531675.1 uncultured Phycisphaeraceae bacterium
GACGGCGCGATCTCGTGGTTCCTCTCGCGGGACACCGAGACACCCGAGCGCTGGCTCGAGATCTTCATCGTTGAATCCTGGGCCGAGCACCTCCGCCAGCACGACCGCGTGACCGTGGGGGACCGAAGGCTCCAGGAGTTCGCCAAGTCTTTCCACGTCGCGCCGGCGCCCCCCGAAGTGCGCCACTTCATCGCCGCTCCGATCACGCCCAAGGCTCCCATGGGCGACCCGACGATCGAGCCCCGAGCGGGCTGCGCCTAAGCGATTCCGATCGCAACCCATGACTGGTTGCGGCCTTGCGCCCATGCCTGTCACGCGGGCGCGGTTCGGCGTCTGGTCCGGTCCGAACCCGGGCATCTCTATCGACGTACATCAATACGTGGGCTCGACCGGGGCCCGCCGTGAGGGATACATCCATGACTTCCATCGCCGGCATTCACCACGTCACCGCCATCGCTTCCGATCCCCAGCGCAACCTGGACTTCTACACCAAGGCCCTTGGCCTGAGGCTCGTGAAGCTCACGGTCAACTTCGACGATCCGGGCTCGTACCACTTCTACTTCGGCGATCACGCCGGGCGTCCCGGGACCATCCTGACCTTCTTCCCCTGGCCCCTGGCCAAGCGGGGAGTGCAGGGCGCGGGCTTCACGCACGCGACCGCCTTCCGCGTCGCGCCCGGATCGATCGATCAGTGGAAGCGTCGCCTCTCCGACGCGGGGGTCGAGCTTGGCGTCGAGGAGATTCGCTTCGGCCAGCGCGTGCTGCCGCTGCGCGATCCGGACGCGATGCCGCTCGAACTCATCGAGGACCCCGCGTTTCCCGCGGACGCCGATCCCGCGTCGATCCAGGGCTTCCACTCCGTGACGCTCAACTCCGCCAGGCCCGAACTGACCGCGGGCCTGCTCGCGGGCAATCTCGGGTTCCGCAAGCTTGCCTCCGAGAACGGCCGCACGCGCTACGCCGCCGCCGAGGCCGATGCTCCCGGAAGCCTCGGCCAGTACGTCGACCTGCTCGATGTCCGAGGCGGCGCGGGCAAGCTCGGCGCGGGCGTCGTCCACCACGTCGCATTCCGCGCACGCTCCGATCAGGAGCAGGCCTACTGGCAGCAGTCGCTCGCGGATGCTGGCCAGCACGTCACACCCGTTCAGGACCGGAACTACTTCCGTTCGATCTACTTCCGCGAGCCCGGCTTTACGCTCTTTGAGATCGCAACCGACCAGCCCGGCTTTGCGACCGATGAGAGCGTCCAGACGCTGGGCACTTCCCTGAGGCTCCCGCGGCAGTACGAGCGCCGCCGCGCGGAGATCGAGGCCCATCTTCCCAAGATCAAGCTCCCCGTAGCGTCAAATCCGGAGATGCGTTCGTGAGCGCCGACATCCTGCAAACCCACATCCACCGCTGGGAACCCGCCTCCTCAGGCCAGGCCTCGCGCACGCTCCTCTTGCTCCATGGCACTGGCGGCGACGAGAACGATCTGATCGGCCTCGGGCAGCAGATCGATCCCGGCGCGAATCTGCTCTCCCCGCGCGGCAACGTGCTTGAGAACGGCATGCCCCGATTCTTCAAGCGGCTCCGCGAAGGCGTCTTCGATCTGGAAGACCTGAAGCTCCGCGTGCACGAACTCGCCCGCTGGATCGAGGCGGCCTGCGCCCACTACGCGATCTCGCGCGACGCGCTGTACGCGGTTGGCTTCTCCAACGGCGCCAACACCGCCGCCGCGATGATGCTCCTGCATCCGGACGTGCTCTCGGGCGCGGTCCTCATGCGGGCCATGTTCCCGATCGCGCCCGAAACCCGCCCGAATCTGGCGGGAAAGCGGGTCCTGATGCTGACGGGTTCGGCGGACCCGATCGTCCCGCCGGAGAGTGCCGACGCGTTGGCCAGTGCACTCTCGGGCGCGGGCGCCAAAGTCACGCACCATCATTTGAATGCCGGGCACAATCTGTCCCGCCAGGATCTGATTCTGGCGGGTCAGTTCATCCACCCGGTTCAGCCGCGCTGACTCAGGAGGATGATGACGCCGATGAGCACGAGCCCCAGGAGCACCGCGAAGCTGATCTTCCAGGCGCTCCAGGGCCGCTCGCCGCTCACGTCGCCCGTCTGACCATTGACCAGGAAGCGGTACACCTTGCCCCGATAGCGGTACGCGCTGACCCACACCGGCAGCAGGATGTGCTTGAACGTGATGTTCGAGTAGCGGGGCGACATCGACGTGATGCGCTGGTGGTCGCCCCCGATGTCGGCTCGGATGGTGGCGCTGATGTGTTCGACCATCGTCTCCTGCGCGGCGCCGAAGCCCGCCTTCAGATCGACCGCGTAGCTCTCGGCGCGAAAGCCGCTCAGGAATGCGTCGTCGTAGGGCTTCAGGCCCGTCAGGTCCCAGGGCCCGATGTCGTCGAGCTTATCCGCCGGGAGAGAAACGCTCGCCGCGACCAGCACATCGTCATGGCGGTCGCGCACCGTCCCGCTCACGCTCGTCCAGCGGGTCTTGGTGACCACGCGGGTCCGCGTGACAGGCTTCCCATTCTCGTACGCGGTGTACGTCTCGGTGGTCTGGTAGTCGTCGCCGCGTTGGCCCGTGTAAGGCGTGACCGACAGCGCGTCATAGGTCCAATACGGCAGATAGAGCCCCGAAAGCTGGGACCCATTCTCCGACTTCAGGCCCACCGCAGACGTGTCGATCTGCGCGAACCGCTTCAGCTTCGAGGGCGCAAACCAGAGGCGGGAGAGCCACCTCGAGAAGAGCTCCCTGGCCTTGCGATCATCGATCACGAACGGCGCCACCGCCTTGGGCTTGATCAGCTTCTGCGACGTACCGGTCGCGACCACCCGGCTCCCGCAGAACGGACACGACTGCGCCGTCACGTTCGGCGCCATCTCCACCGTCGCGTGACACGAGTCGCACGAGAGGACCAGACGGTCCACCGTCTCCTGCTTGCCCTCGAGTTCCGCGAGCGTCGCCTGAAAGTCGATCTCGCGGATCTGCTCCGTGGGCTGTTCAGGAATAACCGTGCGCCCCCGGCAATAGGGGCACGCCAGCTCCGTCGTGCCAGGCTGGAACTCAAGCTCCGCCCCGCACGAACTGCACGGATAGGTCGACACCCGTCCCTGGCTCAATCCGGTTCACTCCCAGACCAGTGCGCGAAGATCCCGAGCATTACCGCGGCATCGGAGGCGGCGTCACAAACGCCGACGCGAGCTCGGCGACCTGCCCCGCAGCGGTCCAGCCCGCCATGCCCTGCTTCCAGACGAGCGACTCACGCGTGATCTCGCCCTTGGCGGCCCTCGACGCGATCTCCGCCATCCCGAAGGGCCCCGCCTGCTGGCCATTGATCGCCACGAAGAACGCCGCAGATTGCGGAAGCGGTGGGGGTGTCCCGCCCGACTGGGCCTGCTGCATGTTCCCCGCGACGTTCCCCGCGAGGCCCTGCCCGAGGACAACGCCCATCATCTGACCCGCAGCGCCCGGGTTCTTGGCCGCGTCGCGCAGCGCTTCGGCCGCCTGGAACTGCGTGTACGCGTTCAGGTTCCCGATCACGCCCATGCTCGTGCGCTTGTCCAGCGCCTGCTCCACCTCGGGCGGAAGCGAAACGTTCTCGACCAGAAGCTGCGTCAGGTCCAGTCCGATCGCTGCCAGACTGGGCTTGATGTGCCCGAGCACGAATCCGCCGAGCTCGGAGTAGTTGGAAGCCAGATCCAGCGCCGGGATCTTGCTCTCGCCAAGCACTTCGGCAAAGCGGCTCACGATCATGTTGCGAACCTGATCGGTGATCCCGTCGACGGTAAACGCGCCGGTCGCGCCGGAGATCTCCTGAACGAGCTTGCCCGGATCAACGCACTTCATCGCGTACGTGCCGAAGGCCCGAAGGCGGACCGGCCCGAACTCCGCGTCGCGGAGCATGACCGGGTTCATCGTGCCCCACTTGAGGTCGGTGAACTGACGCGTCGTGATGAAGTACACCTCGCACTTGAATGGCGAGTTGAACCCATACTTCCAGCCGCGCAGCGTCGCCAGGATCGGCACGTTCGCGGTCGTGAGCTCGTATCGTCCGGGCGTGAACACGTCGGCGATCTTGCCCTGATCCACGAACACCGCCGCCTGGCCCTCGCGGACGATCAGCTGGGCGCCGTTCTTGATCTCGTTGTCCATCCGCTCGAACCGGTAGACCAACAGGTCCCGCGCCGTGTCCGGGGACTCGACGATATCGATCAGCTCGCCCTTGAGTTTCTTCCAGATGTCCATCGTTGCCTCCGCGCGGCTTGGCCGCTCCGGAAAAGTGTACCTCCCCGAAGACGTCCGCCGCTCCCCCTTTGTTCGCAATCCGCCACGCCGGTTTCACGCACGCTCGATCTCGACCCGGAGCCCCTCCGCGTCCACCGCGCACCCGTGGAACCCCGCCTTGGCGTTGGGAGGCTCCGATTCGAGCCTCTTGCGGACCAGCGCCGCCGCGTCCGCGTCCCGAGCGATCATGAACAGGAACCCGCCTCCCCCCGCACCGGGCATCACGCACGCCGAAAGCAGCCCCCGCACGCGCTCCTGGATCGCCTCGATCCCCGCGTTGCTCGCGCCCGGATCGATCGACCGCTTGAGCCACCAGTACTCGTCGACCGCCCGCGCGAATCGCTCGATCTCGCCCGCCCGCAACGCCGCCGCCGCCCGTTCTGCACCCGCCTTGAGCCGATCCACGATCCGAAGCGTGTGCCGATCCCGGCTCAGATACCGCAGCACGATCTGCCGCAGAATGTCCTTGGCCAAACGCTGCATGCCGGTGTAATACAGCAGCACACGTCCCTCAAGCTCCGAGCCCTGGCCCAAGTGCAGCGGCAGCGACTCGGCCCTGGGGATCTGCACCATGCCGGGCCTGGTCCGCAGGATCCTGGCGCCTCCCAACGCGGCGCCCGCCTGATCTTGCCAGCCTCCGCCGGTTCCCATCATCTGTTCGAGAAGCGTCGCGCGCGCCAGCATCCCGCCGACGCTCCCACGCCGTCCTCGCAGCGCCTCCAGAGCCGCCAGCATCGTCGCGCCCAGCGCGGAACTGGTCCCGAGCCCTGATCCCTTCGGGACCGCGGATTCAAACTCGAGCGAGATTCCGCCTCCCATCTTCCCAAGCCAGTCCGCCAGCGGGATCTTCGCCAGGGGCGGCGCGATCCCGCTCACGACGCACGCCGCCTTCGCCAGCGCCGACCAATCACCCTCCCGACGGTGATCAAAGACGTCCCGCGTCGTCGTCAACTTCATCCGCCCGCCCAGGTCCACGCTCCGCAGTTCGATCACAGGCTCATCGATCACCCGAGCCTCCGCCCGCAGCGGCCGCCCATCATCAAGCAGGATGGACGCATTCACAACCGCGCCGCCCCGCTCGTGACAGATCGGAGGCGTGTCCGACCAGCCGCCCGCCAGGTCGATCCGAACGCCGCAGCGGGCACGAACCACGCCACCAACCGGCACCACGAGCTTCCCGGGCTGATCGTCAAGGGCGCCCGCCGCCACGATTGCCTTGGAGACCGCGTCGCAGGCCGCGTCATCCAAGTCCTGTCCCGCCTTGCGTCTGACGCGGGCCGCAGCTCCGGGCTTGCGTTCCTCCATCGTCGCCGCAAGCTTCAAAAGTCGGGCGTCGCGAAGCGTGCCGAGGTGTCGGGAAAGCCCGCGCGCGATCGACTCGTCAAGCCGCGAGAGGTCCCCAGCCCGCGTCGCGTGCTCCACGATCTCGGTAGCGCCCAGGTCGGGGTCCTCATCGACGAGCCTCAGCAGCGGCCGGTTCCCCGCGCGAAGCTCGCCCGCGTGCTGCAAAAGCCCTCGGTGATCCACCCTGGCCAGCACATCGGCGATCGACACGCACCGGGTGGAAACCCGCTCGCCCCGCATGACCCGCAGCGCGTGATCGGCAGACTCCTTGAGCGTTCCGACCCTCCACACCCGCGCGTCCCAAAACGTGCAGCGAGCGTCCTTGGGCCAACGCGCTCCCCGGCCGGCGAGTTCTGCCAGCGGAGCGCCGAAGGCCGTCCCACCCTGCCCCAGCGCGGACTTGAAGTCATCCCGCTCATGGAACCCAACGACGCAGAAGCGATCCTTCCCGATGGGCAGCGCGACCAGGCCCAGACCCTTGCCGAGCACGATCTTCCCCGCGTCGCGGAACTCACCGACGATCAGGTTTCGACCTTGCAGCGTGCTTCCCGGCGCCGTGTTCCCATCCACGAATGTCTGACGCGATCCAGCCTTGTGGACGTCGAGCATCTCCCTCGTGGAACCGACGTGCAGGAACGCGCACGCCGCCAGCCTCGCCGCATGGAAGGGCACGCCCTGAAGCCCCTCGTACAACTCCACCGCCGCCGAGTGTGAAGCCGCATCGAGCGTGCCGAACACGCTCGCAAGCTCCTGGAGATACACCGCAAGCGTGGTCCGCTGAGGCAGCGCCGCCAGCACGTGCACGTACAGATCAATCTGCGGGCACGCGCCCTTCTCGATCGCCTTCGCCAGGCGCGAGCGTGCGACAATCTCACGATTCCGGAGCGCAAATCCCCCAGCACCAAGAAGCCGCCCGGCCGACTCGGGGTCAAGGCTCACGACGCCCGTATCCACCCACGCGCCGCCCCGATCGACCGCACCCGCCTCGCGCATCCGAGCGTGGCTGGGCTTCTGGAGGAATCTGGAGACGCGCTCGGGAGAGGCGTCATCGAACACGAACACGCCGTGCCTCGACGCTCGCTCCAGGCTCTCGCGCGAGGCGACGCCCACCACGCCCGGCGCCGAAAGGTCCGGATCCGATGCCGCCGCGTCGAGGAACAGATCGCCCGCCGCGATTACGACCCGTCCCTCCGAGGGCGTCCGCAGCCCCGCAATGTCCTCGAGCACCAGGTCGAAGAGCGGCCTCGTATTCCCGCCCGTCATCGGGATCGGCGCGAAGATCTTGCCCTGCGCCGCATACGCGGGAAGTCGACGGCTGTCGCCTCCGCTGTGCAGGACCACGATGCGCTGGCCCCGGAAAACGTCCGCGACACTCCGAGGCTTCCCGCCCTTCTGCGCGAGCTTCTGGGCCAAGGCCCGCAGCACGAGAATCGTCGACGCGCCCGAGCCGATCCGCTTCCCGCCCGCGTCAGGCACGACCATCCAGCGCTCAACCCCGCCGAGCCGCCCAGCACGCTGCCTCGCTTCAAGCTGAGCGCGATATCCCCTGGCCTGCGCCGGGTTGGCCGCGGTCACGACCAGCCAGTCCACGCCGTCAGCGCGTCGGATGGACCCTCTCCGCCTCATGTGCCGGCGCTTCCTCGCCGCCAGCGGTCCAGCGCCACCGCGACGATGATGATGTGCCCGACCACGATCTCCTGAACGTAGTTGGGCCAGCCCATGACGGTGCACCGGTTCTTCAGGTACGCCATCATCGCGGCGCCCACGAGCGTTCCGATGATGGACACGTGCCCTCCCGCCAGGCTGGCACCGCCGATGACCACCGCCGCGATCGCGTCAAGCTCGAGCCCGACCGCGACCGTGGGATCGCCCTGATTGAGCCGCGCGAACTGCAACGCGCCCGCGAGCCCGATGAGCATCCCGGCCCCCGCGTACGCCTTGATCTTGGTCGCCTTGACGGGAACGCCGCAGCGCCGCGCCGCCTCTTCGTTCGATCCGATCGCGGTGATCCAGCGCCCGAAGACCGTGAAGGTCAGCACGCCCCACGCGGCCAGCGCGACCAGCGCCAGCACCCAGACCGCGGGCGCGACGCCCGTCCAGCTCCAGCGCGGGATCGGTGCGACAAACGACTCGAGCCAGCCCGCGGGCGCGGACACAGGCCTGCTCCCCGAAACCCACTTGGCCACGCCCCGGAAGAAGCCCAGTGTGCCCAGGGTCGCGATGAACGCCGGAAGCCCCAGCGCCGTCACCAGCACGCCGTTGTAGAGCCCGCACAAGGCCCCGGTCACCACCGCCGCACCGGTCGCTGCTAAGGGCATCCAGAACGACGTGCCAAGCGCTTCGGCGGTGCCCGCCGCCGCCACGCTCGACAACGCCACCGCTGATCCAATGGACAAGTCAATCCCGCCGCCGACGATGACCATCGACACGCCCAGCGCCGCGATTCCCACGATCACCGTGTGCACGAGCACGGTGCGCACGTCCAGCAGCGTCACCGCCGAGTGAGGCGGGATCGCCAGGAACAGCAGCACCGTGAACGCCAGGCCTCCCAAGGGAGCCAGCCCCCGGAGCAGACCCGAGCGCCCTCGCACGACGCGTGTCACTTATCCCGCCCCCGACCCGCTCGAAAGCACCGACAGATCCGGCGCGATCAGGTCACGCATCGCCGGCGTGTCGACCGTGGCGCCTGTCACCAGGCCCACACCCGTATCGATCCGCTGTTCGACGGGCTTCCCGCGCAGGTGCTCGACCGCCGCCCGCACGCCCTCGTAACCCATCTTCATGGGATTCTGCACCGCCAGCGCGTCGATCTCGCCGCTCTTGAGGGCCGCGACTAGAGGCTCGCTGGCGTCAAAGCCCACGAACTTCACCTTCTTGGTCATCCCGCGCCCGCGCAGCGCGAGCAGCATGCCGTAGGTCGCCGACTCGTTCGAGCAGAAAACGCCCGCGATCTCGCCGTTGGCCGAGAGCAGATTCTCCGCCGCCTCCTGCGCCGTCGCCCGGGTCACGCCCGCGTAGCGTTTGGGATCAATGAGCTTGATGTCGGGGAACTTTTTGATCGCCTCCACGAACCCTTCCTCACGAAGGGTCGTGCTCGCGGAGCCTTCCTGATACCGCAGCAAGAGGACGCTGCCCTTGCCGCCCAGGAGCTCGCCCATCTTCTGGCCTGCAAGCTCGCCTCCCCGCTTGTTGTCCGTCGCCACGAACGAGACGAAGTCCGTCCCGGGCGTCGCGTCCAGACCCGAATCGATGATCACCACCGGGATCTTGGCCTGCCCCGCCTGCCGCACCGGCGCCACCAGCGCCTTGTCATCCAGGGGCGCCAGCACGATCGCCGAGTACTTCCCGCTGATCAGGTTCTGCACGAGCGAGACCTGCTGCTCGCGGTCGTCTTCCCGCTCAGGCCCGCGGAACGTCACCTCGACGCCCAGGTCCTTTCCCGCGCGGAGTGCGCCGGCATGCACCGTCTTCCAGAAGTCGTGGGTCGTGCCCTTGGGCACCACCGCGATCCGTACCGCCGCATCCTTCTTGGGAGTTTCGGGCGTCTGGGCGGACTTGGAGTCGCCCTTCTTGTCGCATCCCGCCGCCAGCACGCACGCCAAAAGCGCCGCCGCCATCCCGAACCTTGCACCACGGATCTTCACAGCACGCCTCCCGTCCCAAGCCCGAACCCGATCAGGCACCGACGCCCGAACCGGGGTCCGAACCGCGGCCCGGTATCGTACCGAAAACCGCCCTCAGGCACCCTCTCATTCGCGAGCCCGATCATGAAGCACTTCGCCCAGGCGCTGGACCTCAAGAACGACCCCAGGCTCATCGCCGAGTACCGCGCCCACCACGCCCGCGTCTGGCCCGAAGTCGTCGCCGCCCTCCGCGCCGCCGGGATCCGCGACATGCGGATCTACCTGCTCGGCAACCGCCTGTTCATGACCTTCCAGGCTCCCGAGAACTTCGACCCCGCCCGCGACTACCAGCAATACGCCTCCGACCCGCGCTGCGCCGAGTGGGACCACCTCATGCGCACCTACCAGCAGCCCACCCCCTTCACCACGCCAGGCCTCTGGTGGGCCCCCATGGAACAGGTCTTCGACCTCGGCGCGCAGCCCTGACCTTTCCCTATCCCTACCATCCCGACCCATGCCCGACCCCATCAACATCCTCCTCGTCGGCTCCGGCGGCCGCGAGCACGCCCTCGCCCAGCGCATCAAGGCCTCCAAGCGCTGCGGCACCCTCTTCATCACCCATCCTGAAAACCCGGGCCTGGCCTCCCTTGGCAAGGCGGTCGACGTTCCCGTCTCCATCCGCGAGATCTACCGCCTCCAGCAGTTCTGCGAGAAGAACAAAATCGGCCTGGTCGTCATCGGCCCCGAAGACCCGCTCGCCGAGGGATACGCCGACAAGCTCGCCGCTCCCGGCCGCCTGGTCTTCGGTCCCACCGCCGAAGCCGCCCGCCTCGAAGCCGACAAGGCCTGGTGCAAGCAGCTCCTCCGCGCCGCCTCGGTCCCGACAGGCGAGGCCCGCATCTTCTCCGACGCCGAAGCCGCCCGGGGCTACCTCGAGAGCCGCATCCAGGACGACAAGGTCCTTACTGAACTCTTCCGACAGGCCGAGACCTACCGCGATCCCGAGAACCGCCGCAAGTGGATCAATCAGCAGCGTTCCTCCAGCCGCCCGATCGCCGCCGCGTACGCCGCCATCCACGACGATCTCCCGGTCATCAAGGCTTCGGGCCTGGCCAAGGGCAAGGGCGTCATCATCCCGCACACGCTCGCGGAAGCCCTGGACGCGATCGAACGCATCATGGTCCGCCGTGAGTTCGGAGACGCGGGCAAGACCGTCGTCATCGAAGAACGCCTCTCGGGCCCCGAAGTCTCGGTCCTCGCCCTCGTCGATGGGCGCAACATCCTCGTGCTGCCCACCGCTCAGGATCACAAACGCCTGGGCGACAACGACACCGGCCCCAACACCGGCGGCATGGGCGCCTTCTCCCCCTCCGACAAGCTCGACGACGCGGTGATGGAAGTCATCGAGCGCGAGATTCTCGTGCCCACCGTCGACGCCCTCCGCCGCGACGGCGTGAACTACCAGGGCGTGCTCTTCGCCGGGCTCATGCTCACGCCCGCGGGCCCCAAGGTTCTCGAGTACAACGTCCGCTTCGGAGATCCCGAGTGCCAGGTGATCCTGGCCCGCCTCCAGTCGGACATCGTCGAGCTCATGCTCGCGGTCTGCAAAGGCGAGCTTGATCAGGCCAGCGTGGAGTTCTCCTCCGAATCGTCCTGCTGCGTCGTCCTCGCCGCGCCGGGCTATCCCGATACCCCCAAGAAGGGCCTGGAGATCTCGGGTCTCGACGAAGCCGCCAAGGTTCCCAACGTGCGCATCCTCCATGCTGGGACGCGCCGCGAATCCGGGAACATCGTGACCGCCGGTGGGCGCGTGCTCAACGTCGTCGCGACCGGTCCCACTCCCGCCGCCGCCCGCGCCAGCGCCTACGCCGCTGCCGAGATGATCCAGTTCGAAGGCAAGCAGATGCGCCGCGACATCGGCAGCAAGATCTGATCCCGCCCCGCAGGCCCCGTTACTTCACAAGCTCCTCGCCGAACACCGCGCCGATGTGACGCAGCGCGGTGGGGGAGGTGTACACCAGCGTCCGTCCTCCGGCCTTCGTGCCGCCCTTGACGCCCGTCCGCAGCACGATCGCCTTCGCGCCGGGCGGAAGCTCCAGGCCGGGCAGCGCCTGGTGTCCCACGACGCTCACCTCGATCTCCTGGCTCGCCGCTTCATCAGGGCCGATCGCGATCGTGCCGATCCGCGCATCGGCGCCGAGTTCCGCGCCGCCAAATCCCGCGGTCAGCAGCACCCGCGCCGCCTTCTCGTCTGAAAGGAATGCGATCAGCTCCGCCGCGCGGATCGCCGCCGCTCCATCCTTCATCGCCCACCCGTCGATCCCAAGCTCGCAGATGCGTGCCGGTCCGTTCTTGGGCGTTGCCGCAATCCGACGAATGTCCGCCTTCGCGATCGTCGACGCCACCTTCGAGACGTATGCCGCCGGATCCGCCTGCACGCCCTCGATCAAGGTCGCCTGCAGCACGCCTCCGACCCGAGGACCGGCCGCTTCAGTGCCTTCATGGACCGCGGCACTCCCGATCCGCGAACTCGCGCCGGGCGACTCCGCAGGCCCGACCAGAAGCTCCTGTGTCGTCACCCGCCGCGTCACATTCTCGCCTTCAACACCACGGGTCTCGCTCACCGCTTCGATCCGGAGCCCGCCCGAAGGCACATCGGATTGCTCGCGCACGCTCGTGAACGCAAGCTTGCCAAGCGTGGTCACGAGCTTCTCAACCTCGTCCTGATCCGCGGGCATCGGCGCCGGTTCCAGAATCGCCCAGCGCTTCCCCGTCCGCTTGAGCTTCACCGCAAACTCCGCTTGCGCAATGCGAAGCTCCGACGCGTCCGCAACCCCGAGCGGAAACGCTTCCCGCGCCACCCACGTCCGCAGCGCCGCTTCGCCCACAAGCCCCGGCACATTTGCGGGCACCCGCAGCACCGTCTCCCCGCCGTCGGTCACCCGCGCCAGTGCCGCGCCCCCGAGCAAGCGGTCGTCAAACTCAATCGTGCGCTTCCGCGCCCCGACCGAAAGCTCCGCGACGCTCTTGCCGCTCTGCCAACCACCCGCCAGCACATCGCCCGACGTCTGCCCAAGCACGCGCACGAACGCGTCAAGCGTCTTGCGATCCCCGAACCACGTCGCGCCGCCAGGGAGCTTGACGCTCCAGGTGTTGTCGGCGTTGCGGGTGAACTGCGCCGACCAGTCGCCCGCCTTCACGCGCACCGCGCTCACGCTCGAAGGCGGATCGGCCAGCAGCGCCATCGTGGTGGGGGCCTTGGCCTGAGGCTTCCGCAAGGCCACCGCCGTCGCCCCCGCCAGCACGAGCACCACGACCACCCAGATGAGCACTGTCCGAATCGACATCCGCACCTCGCTTTGCCCGCGATCCTACCCTCCCCGCGTGAAACGCCCCATCATCGGCATGACCGCCGACATCGTCGCCGCCGGCACACGCCTCAAGGCCGACGTCGGGCTCGCCTACGCCCAGTGCGTCCACGCAGCGGGCGGAACGCCCATCATCCTCCCGCCCATCCCCGAGCTCCTCGACGCCCACCTGAACCTCTGCGACGCCTTCGTCCTCACCGGAGGCGACGACCCCCGCACCGAAGAGTTCGGCACGCCCACCCACCCCAAAGCCAATCCCATGCACCCCCAGCGGCAGGCCTACGAGCTCGCGCTCCTCCGCGCCCTCCAGCCGCGCCAGCACACCCCCGTCCTGGGCGTCTGCCTCGGGATGCAGCTCATGTCCCTCGTCAACGGCGGGCAACTCGACCAGCACATCGCCGACTCCCGCCCCGACGCAACCCGCCACTGGGACGGCCAGCACACCATCCTGGGTACCCCCACTCTCCGAGTGGGCTCTTCCCCTCTCCCCTCTTCCCTTCTCATCCCCTCCGGCCTTGTCGCAAGCAAGCACAAGCAAGCGGTCGCCGACCCGGGCCGCCTCCAAGTCCTGGCCCTCTCCGACGATGGCCTCATCGAAGCGGTCGCCGACCCGGCCCGCAAGTTCTACCTCGGCGTGCAATGGCACCCGGAGCGCACACAGGATCCGGCTCTGGGTCAGCGGATCTTCGACGAGCTCGTCAAGGCCAGCGCCGACCCACGCTAGCGGTACGGGCATTCTGCCCGTGTCTACTTCTCCGACTGCCTTGCCGCTACTTTGGCGGCATCGTCAGGCGTTATTCTATCTAAATGACTTCGAAGCCCGAGTGTGCTAATTATCTGGTTGCCCTCGTTGACGTGCAAGGTCAGCGAGAAGAACTGAACCGGTGGCAACTCGGGTGGGACGCCAACAAGCCCGAAGAGTGGGTCCCGTGCGTCGATCGCACCTACAGGCGGGTACAAGTAGTGCGCCGTACGTACGACTGGTTTGCTCAGCGACTGAGAGAACAGCGAGCGGATCTCTATAAACGCGAGGAGTATGCTCGCTTTCCCCTAGGATTCAACGCCGACGCCCCGATTCAGTTTTCCTTTTCAGACACGACAGTGCTGGCCGCAAGGTTTAGTACGGATCGCTCGAAGGCGGGGACCATTGTCGCCCAGCTTCTTGGCTGTTTTGAGTTGTGCAGTTCGCTTGCGCAGACCTTCGTCTTGCTCTTGAGCCAGCACATCGTGCTGCGAGGGGGCATTGAGCTCGGAGCCTGCATACAGATTGGGAAGACTGAGGTATACGGCCCAGCCCTGCACTCTGCGCACGAGCTGGAAAGCAAGTACGCTCACTCCCCTCGTTTCGTCATCGGCCCCAACTTCGTAGACCTGCTTGACCGTTGTGAGTCAATGACGTCGGTTGGGTACGAGGTTGAGACTGCGCGGGCTATCGCGAGACTGGTGCGATCATGGATTGTCCCCGCACCTTCTCAGGGGCCGCATGAGCATCCGTGCCTCTTCATGCTCGACTGTGTACGAGTCTCCCGAGGCTTGGCGAAACAGAACGGAGATGAGGCGACTATGGACGAGATCCTCAAACGTGTACAGGATTTTGCGTTAAACGAGAGAGATCGTTTTTCGCGGGAGGGCCGAACGGTTCTTGCGGAGAAGTACAGCAGCCTTTTGCGGCTTTTCTCGTGATCTCGCGACTACTTCCCGCTCGTCGCCAGCCCAAGCGAATCGCGCACGCCCAGGTTCATGTAGATCTCGCGCGTCGACGTGCTCTTGTTGAGCGTGTAGAAGTGAAGCCCCGCGACCTCGTTGTCGAGCAGGTCCCGGCACTGTTCCGTCGCCCAGTGCACGCCCACGCGCTTCACCAGCTCGTCTTCGCCGCGGGCCCGGTTGATCGCGCGGATCAGGGGTGCCGGATACCGGGCGCCCAGCGCCAGTTCCGCCATCCGCTTCATGCCCGCCGCCGAGGTGATGGGCATGATCCCCGCGATGATGGGCACATGGATCCCCGCCAGCTCGCAGCGGTCGCGGAAGTCGTAGAAGTCGCGGTTGTCGAAGAACAGCTGGGTCACGATCACGTCCGCGCCCGCGTCGACCTTGGCCTTCAGGCGTTCGATCTCCAGCAGGCGATTGGGCGATTCCGGATGCCCCTCGGGGAAGCCCGCGACCGCGATCCCGAAGCCCCGGTGATCCCGGTGCAGGCTCCGCTCGTTGAACTTCTTGATGAAGCGTACCAGATCCGACGCGTACTTGAAGTCCTTCCAGACGTCCGCGTCGTTCGTCACGCCCAGGGGTCTGTCGCCGCGGAGCGTCATGATGTTGCTGATCCCAGCCGCCGCGTACCGCTCCAGGATCTGCATCACCTGCGCCTCGTCATGGCACACGCAGGTCAGGTGAGGCATGGGGTCCAGAGGCGTCTGCGTCTTGAGCCGCACGACCAGGTCGTGCGTGAGCTCGCGCGTGCTCCCGCCCGCGCCGTAGGTCACCGAGACGAACGTCGGGCGGAGCTTCTCGAGCTCGCGGATGTGCGTGAACAGGTCGCCCGCCGCTTCCGCGGTCTTCGGCGGGAAGAACTCGAAGGAGAACGTCGTCGACGTGAGCTTGAAGATGTCCTGGAAGTGCATGCGTCAACCCCGCCAGCGCGACTCCGAACCGGGCTCTGAATCCCGACCCTCCGCCCCGGAACTCGGTTCCGAAGCACCCCTTTGACAATCCGGGCGTCGACCCTTCGGTCGACGCCCGGGATCACTTCTCTATCGGCCATCGGGCCCCGGAGCTTGGTGTTGAACCCGCCCCGAATCCGAACAGCCCGCGAAACTCTTTAGTAGCGGTAGTGGTCCGCCTTGTAGGGGCCATCGACCGCCACGCCGATGTAGTCGGCCTGGTCCTTCGACAGCGTCGTGAGACGCACGCCCAGCTTGTCCAGGTGCAGACGAGCGACTTCCTCGTCGAGCTTCTTGGGAAGCGTGAAGACCTTGCCGGTCTGGTAGGTCACGCCCGAGATGGACTTCCCGGTCGTCGCCCACGTGTACAGGTCGATCTGCGCCACCACCTGGTTGGTGAAGCTCGAGGACATCACGAACGACGGGTGGCCCGTCGCGCAGCCCAGGTTGAGCAGACGCCCCTCGGCCAGGATCAGCACCGAGTGCTCCGGACGCTTGCCGTCGCCCGGGAAGACGAACTCGTCGTACTGGGGCTTGATGTTGATCCGCTTCACGCCCTTGGCCTTGGCCAGACCCGCCATGTCGATCTCGTTGTCGAAGTGGCCGATGTTGCCGATGATCGCCTTGTCCTTCATCCGGCGCATGTGCTCGACCGTGATGATGTCCTTGTTGCCCGTCGCCGTGATGAACACGTCGGCGGTCTCAACGAAGTCATCGAGCGTCGCGACCTGGAAGCCTTCCATCGCCGCCTGCAGCGCGCAGATCGGATCGATCTCGGTCACGACCACGCGAGCGCCCTGGCCCTTGAGCGCAAAGGCGCAGCCCTTGCCCACGTCGCCGTAGCCGAGCACCACCGCGACCTTGCCCGAGAGCATCACGTCCGTCGCGCGGTTCAGACCGTCGATCAGCGAGTGCCGGCAGCCGTACAGGTTGTCGAACTTGCTCTTGGTCACCGAGTCGTTCACGTTCACCGCGGGGAACAGGAGCGTGCCCTTCTTGGACATCTCGTACAGACGGTGCACGCCCGTCGTCGTCTCCTCGGTCACGCCCTTCACGCCCGCCGCGATCTTGCTCCAGCGGCCCGGATTGGCCGCCAGCTCCTTGCGCAGCGTCGAGAGGATCACACCCCACTCCTCGGGGTCCTTGGCGGGGTTGAACTCCGGGATCTTCCCGGCCTTCTCGAACTCCGCCGCCTTGTGCACGAACAGCGTCGCGTCGCCGCCGTCGTCCAGGATCATGTTCGGGCCCGAACCGTCAGGCCAGACCAGCGTGCGCACCGTGCACTCCCAGTACTCATCGAGCGTCTCGCCCTTCCAGGCGAAGACCGGCACGCCCTTGGGGTTGTCGATCGTGCCCGTCGGGCCGACCACCACCGCCGCCGCCGCCGAGTCCTGCGTCGAGAAGATGTTGCACGAGCACCAGCGCACGTCCGCGCCCAGGAGCTTGAGCGTCTCGATCAGCACCGCGGTCTGCACCGTCATGTGCAAAGAGCCCGCGATCTTCGCGCCCTTGAGGGGCTGCTTGCCCGCGTAACGCTCACGCAGCGCCATCAGGCCGGGCATCTCGTGCTCCGCCAGACGCAGCTCTTTCCGGCCCAGCTCCGCCAGCGCCAGATCACGAACCTTGTAATCCACCGTCCCGTGACCGAGACCCGTCTGCTTCGTCGCGAACGTCGTCATTGCAATCTCCTGATCCGGGCGTCTCCCGCCCTTGTGATGACTTGCTGCCGTCAATCTCCGCCCCGGGGACGCTCCCCGCCAGCGGCAAACTTCACGCTTTCACTCCAACCGCCGCGAACAGGCCCGGACCCTTCGCCTCCGCGTCCACCGGCAGATCCCGGTAGCTCGTCAGCCTCAGCCCCGCCTGTTCCATCAGCTTCTTCATTGCCTCCCGCGAGAACCCCAGATGTCGATGCCCCATCGTGTGCCGGTACTCGTCCCGGTCGTGGGCCACCATGTCCACCACCAGCACCATCCCGCCCCCGCGATCGGTCCGCAGGATCCGCGCCGACTCGCCCAGCGCCTTCTCGGGCTCGGTCAGGTGATGCAGAACCAGCGCCGCCACCGCGATGTCGACGCTGCCCGTCTCGATCGGCAGCTTTGACAGGTCCGCGGAGACAAACTCCACGTTGCCGACCCCGCGCAGCCGTTCCCGCGCCGCACCCAGCATGGCTTCCGATTGATCGATGGCGATAACCCGATCCACCACCGGCGCGACCAGTTCCGAGGCGTTGGCCGTCCCGCAGCCAAGGTCCGCAAACACCCAGTCCCGCCGCAGCAGGCTGAGCAGCGCCGCCGAGGTGAAGTCGCGCCCGAAGAGCTGCGTCCGCACCTGGTCCCACTCGCCCGCGACCCGCCCGAAGAACGCCTGTGAGTCCAGGCGGCGCTCCGCGAGCACCGCCGCCAGGCGCCGCGCGTCTTCGTGCAGCTCCGACTCGCCGCCCATCTGCTCGCGAACCGTCAGCCAGAGCTTGCGGGCCTCCGGCGCCAGATCGTCAAGCACCAGCCGGTAAAGCGTCGCGGTCCCCTCGCTCCGACGCTCCACCCACCCGCCCTCGGAAAGCACACGCAGATGCCGGCTCACCGTGCTCTGCGGCAGCTGCACCACCTTCGCGACCTCGCCGACCGCCAGCTCCTCCGACTCGAGCAGCCGGAGAATCCGCAAACGCACAACCTCACCCAGCGCGGCCAGGCGGTCGATGATCGAGATGGAGCGGCTGCCTTTCATCCGTTTATCCGGATGAAGGGTAGAAACAAACGGCCCGCCGTCAACTCCAAAGCCCGCGAAATCGCCGGCTTGCCCAGATTCCCAATCCGAGCTCGGGTTCTGGGACTTACTTCTTGTCCTCTTCGGCGTAGTCCGGGCGAGACTCGGTCGGCACGCGGCCGAAAGCCGGGTCTGCGGGCTGGCCGAGCTGCTCCATCGCCGCCAGAACCTGGGGATTGCCCGGGGCACGATAGAACGCCATCCGCAGGCGATCGAGCTGCTTCTCCTTCTCCCCGATCGAGCCGTAGAACTCGGAGAGGGCCAGCTGAGGCTGATAGGTCTGGCCGCGGTCGATCCGGGCCGCCGTCTTGAGGGCGGTCAGGGCCTCGTCGACGTTGCCGACCTTGGCGGCGTACTTGCCCAGGCGGATGAAGTCGCTCACCTGCCCGCGATCGTTGGTCTTGGTGCGCAGGAAGGTCAGGAGCTGATCACGCTCGTTGGAGCGGAGCAGGGCCTCGGCGTAGCCCTCCAGATAGCGGTCTTCGTTGGGCCGCACATCGCACGCGATGCGCAGCTGCTCACGGGCCTCGCCGGGCTTGTTGAGCTCGATGAGCGACATGCCCAGGCGGTAGCGAACTTCCGGCTCGCTGGGCTTGCGGTCAATGAACTCCTGGTAGTTCTCGCGGGCCTCTTCCCAGCGCCCAACCCGGTAGTAGGTGTCGCCCGTATCCCGAACCACGTTCAGGGGACGCATGGAGCTGCACCCACCCAGAAGCGTCGCCGAGCTCAGCATGCTCGCGAGGGCAAGGACCAGTCGGACGGACGTGTTCGGGCAATTCCTGCGCATGTTTGATCTTCCTGGCTCGACAGCTCCCCGGCGACAACATGCCGGGATGGACAGCAATGCTATCGTCGAACGCGGCCCTTGAGGGCCATTCTGGGCGTCCCGGCATGCATACCCCCGATCTGCCCACCGTCCTGCTCAAGCACACCCTTCCCGATGGGACGGCTCATTTCGACTGGATGTACGCCCCCGACGCCTCCGCCGACACCAAGCTCACATCCTTCCGCATCGCGGAACCCATCCACCATCCGGAGATCGATTCCTTCGACGCCGAGATGATCGGCGCCCATCGCCGCGAGTACCTGACTTACCAGGGGCCGGTCTCGGGCAATCGGGGTTCCGTCGAGCGGGTGGCCTCGGGCAAGATCCGGGTGGACGAGCAGAGCGACGCCTGCATCCGCGTGCGCGTCGCGTGGCCCTCGGGAAGCAAGGCGTGGGTCGGGAGCCCGATCGCCGGGAACGTCTGGCGCTTCGTGATCGACGCGCTCCCCGGCCGATAGTGGTGGGGCATGTGCGGCATTCTCGGCATCATCGCGTCCGCCGGAGCAACCCCAAGCGTCGACGACGCTGCGGTGATCCGCATGCGCGACACCCTGGCCCGCCGCGGGCCCGATGATGCGGGTCTCTGGCGGCGTCAGAACGCGATTCTCGCGCATCGCCGCCTGAGCGTGCTCGACACGACGGCCGCGGGCCATCAGCCCATGCTCAGCGCCGATGGCCGCCTTGCGATCAGCTACAACGGCGAGCTCTACAACGACGCCGAGCTTCGCGAGCGACTGCAAGGCGTCCGCTTCGTCTCCACCTCCGACACCGAGACGATTCTGGAACTGCTCGCGCGTGAAGGCCCATCTTCCCTGGACCTGTGCCGGGGGATGCACGCACTGGGCCTCTGGGACGCAGCACGCTCGAAGCTGATCCTGGCGCGTGATCCGCTCGGGATCAAGCCGCTGTATTACGCGCGGGTCAGCACGCCTCAGGGCGTCGAGATCGTCTTCGCGAGCGAGATCCGGGCGATCCTGGCCCATCCGCACCTGACCCCCAGGCCCGACGTCATAACCGCGGCGAGCTACATGACGACCATCCGGACAACTCTGGGTGAGCGCACGCTTTTCGAGGGCGTGCGCTGCGTCCAGCCGGGCGAGATCCTCGAGTTCGACGCTGCAGCGGGTCTGTCCATGAGCGTCCTTCGAAAGACCGGGTGGCTTCCCAAGGCGTCCCCGGACCAGGACCTTCGGGAGGCGGTGGAGGAAAGCGTCCGAGTTCATCTTCGCTCCGACGTTCCGATCTGCGCACTGCTCTCGGGCGGCCTGGACAGCTCGATCGTCGCACGCGTCGCGATGGACACGCTCGGAACGCTCCACACCTTCTGCTCCGGCGCTCCCGGAGCGGATCCCGGCGCGGACGATTTCTCGTTCGCGAGGCAGGTCGCGGGGTTCATCGGCTCGCAGCACACCGAAGCGCCCGTGACGCGTGAGCTCTTCCTGGAACGCTGGCCTGAGATGGTCCGCGCGCTCGGCTCGCCTCTGAGTACGCCCAACGAAGTCGCGATCAACCAAGTTGCCCGCACGCTCAGGAGTGCGGGCAAGACCGTGACGCTCTCGGGCGAGGGCGCAGACGAGCTCTTTGCGGGCTATCAGCTCCCGATGGAGATGGCGCTGGCCCACGAGCAGACCATGCCCGCGTCGGTGCGGCGTGACGCTGCGGCCTGCGCCCGCTCCCGCGCGGAGTTCCAGATCACCTCCAACGCGTGGATGAATCCCGCGGCCGCGGGTCAGGTGCTCTCGAGCCCGGTGCTCGGCGCGATCGAAGACCACGCGGTGCTGCGCGACACCTATCAGCAGATCGCATCCGACTGCGCGCTGGAGTGCGACCACGATCCCTCCGGGCTTCAGACCCATCTCTCGTTCCACCGCCGGGTGAATCTGGTCGGGCTTCTCCAGCGTCTGGACACCGCGACCATGCTCGAGTCCGTCGAAGGGCGCACGCCCTTTGCCGACGCCGACCTTGCAGCCCTGTCGGTCGCGCTTCCGATCGAACGAAAGTTCCACAAGTCGGATGGGCTTGTGCAGACCAAGCTCGCGCTGCGCGAGGCCTTCGCACGCGTGCTCCTGCCTGAAGTGGTCGCGCGGCCCAAAGCGAGTTTTCCGCTGCCGTTCCAGGGTTGGATCGGCGGAGTCACGCCCCGGATCAGCGACTCCGCCTTTGCCCGAGCTTTCTTTTCGCCCGGCGCGATCACGCCGGTGCAATCGGCCCCCGAGAGCTTCTGGCCAGTCGCCTGGCCAATGACAAACCTGGCCCTGTGGGGCCAGGTCTGGTGGGGTTGACGCCGATCTGTCCGGGTGCTTCACGCCGAAGCGGCGGGACTCACTCCACGTTGAGCGAGGCGATGAACGTGTTCAGCTCACGCTCGGCGCTCTGCACCTCGCCCCGCGCCTTCTGGAGCTCGGAGTCGAGCTGATCGATCTTCTTCTCCTGGGCGGTGAGCTTCTGCATGTACTGGGAGTAGAGGTCGCTCGCCCGATCAAGCTGATTCATGTTCTGACGCAGGCGGCCCTGGTCCTTGTCGATCTCGTTCCAGGAAGCCTGGAGGTTCTCCACCTTCCGCTGGGCGACCTGCAAGGCGTCGCGACGCTTGCCAACCTCGCGGATCGCGTTCACCACCGCCTCCGACGCCTTCCCGTTGGTGCAATACTCGAGCAGCACACGGGTCTCGGCGTCGGTGATCGCCAGGGTCGTGCTTCCCGTCATCTCTTGCGGGATCTTGAGCGTGCCCGCCTTGCCCGCGTCGAGCGTGACTTCGAACCGGTACAGAGCCTGGGTCGTCTCGCTCGGGCTGATCCCGACCAGTTCGTACCCGCTGAGGCGAGGCTGTTCGACCAGCAGCGTCCGGCCCTTTGTCAGGTCCTTGTTGACGAACGTGTACTCAACAGTGTTCACGTACTTCAGCGTCTGCTCGATCACACCCTTGACGATCTTGACCTTGCGGACCGCGCTCTCCATCTTCTGGTTGGTCGTCACGCCGACCTCGATGTCCGTCGCGTACGCGAGCAGGCGCTTGTCGCCCGCAGGAATGTGCCCGATCTGCGCATCACCGGCGTAGGCGCCCCCTTCGAAGACCGACACCGGGCCGGGCATGAGCTGGTTGCTCGTGTTGTTGGTGATCTCGAGCCCGCGCATCGGGTGGGCCTGGCCATCCGCGGGGTTGAAGATGCTCACCCGACGGCTCTCGACCGGCGTGTTCAGGATCGGGAGCATCGCCGAGCGCTGACGTTGAATCGTCACCGGCGCGTCGAGCTCGTAACGGAAGAGCTCGCCTTCCTCTCCATGGGCCGCAGCGGGCGCGCCGTACTCGAGCATCGACGACATGTCCATCGCCAGGGATCTGACCTCGGCGCCCTCAGTCGCCATCGGCGCCGGCGCCCCGGGCGCGCCGCCGCTTCTGAACACTCCGCCGCTCCCCGCCTTTGTCATCGCCGCCCTCGGCTTGAGATCGTCCTTCTCCTGGAGCTTGTCCATCGCCAGGTCGTAGACCTTGGGCATGACGCCCGCCGCCATCGGCACCGGGACCATGGGCCTGGGCGAGTACAGCGGCTCGTACAGATCCATCTTGAAGCTCACGGGCTGCCCCGCGACCAGCGCCAGGCTCACGTTTTCCCAGTCCTCGTCGGTGGTGTTCTCGACAATCGCCCAGCCTTGGATGTTGGTCTTGTTGCTCTTGGGCGACTTCTCGTCGGCCATCACCAGGCGATAGCTCGTCTTCCAGACGGGCGTCTCATGGACGTACGCGACCACGAGCTCTCGGGGGCCGTTGCCGCGGGTTGAGATGTCCACGGTCTTGATGCGATCGGCCCGCTGGTCCGCCATCGCGGCCAGCGCCTTGTCGAGTTCGGCCGCAAGCTGCGGGTCATTGACGACGAAGCTCTTCACATCCGAGAGCCGCACGCTCTTGATGCCGTTGCTGATGAGGTTGAGGTAGGCCACCTGGATCGGCGCAGTCGCCGAACCCTGCGCTTCGGGGCGGGTCTCGGTGCCCAGCACCGAACCGGTGATCGGTCCCTCGGTCGTCGTCACGGTCACGTTGGTCCCGCGGAGCCTGGCGAGCAGGTTCGTCATCGACGGGTTGTCGGAGATGTCCACGCCGAACGACGAAAGACGACGCGAGAGCGGATCCTTCGATCCGTATCCCACGGACTCGACGCGCCCTCCCATGTCCAGGACGACCATCGACTTGAGGATGTCGTTGATCTGGTCAACGTTAAACTTGAGCTGCACGCTCATGTCCCCGTTGATCTCGCCGCGGCGTTCGAACGAACCGACGCCCGAGCGGTAGAGCGTGATGCGGGTGACCGGGAGGGTGTTGGCGTTCTTGGCCCGCCAAACGTCGGCCTCCGCTGCGGGCTTGCTTGCCGTGCCGCCCGCCTGCGCCGAGGCGTCAGACGCGAACGCCAGCCCCGCGACACCGATCAGCAGCGCGATGCGGGCTCTGCGGGTCAGGACCGGAACGATCGGGCGGTCGGAAGTTCTGGGGGCGAGGCTCGGCAGGTTCATGAATAGCTCCTTGCATCCCGTCGCGGGTCGCGGCGGGGCGACAGTCATCTGACCGGGCAGTATGCCCGATGGTTCGGCAATCCGCGCGGAAAGTCCCGGACCGAACACCTGCCGCTCCAATCCGCGCCAAGCTTCTATAGTGCGCCCCGATGGCCTCACTCCCCGTCATTGCGTCCAACGCCGGCACCGGGCTGGACCGGCCCGGCCCCTCCGATTCTGAACGCGCGGCGATTGCGCGGGACCTTGCCAACGCCGTCGCGGGCGAGGTCCGATTCGGCGCGCACGATCGCATGCTGTATGCGACCGACGCCTCCCTCTTCCAGGTCGAGCCCATCGGCGTGGTCATCCCCGCCAGCATCGATGATGCGGTCGAGGCGGTCCGTTTCTGCGCGTCGCGCGGGCTGGCGATGCTCCCACGCGGCGGTGGGACGAGCCTCGCGGGCCAATGCACCAGCCGGGCGGTGGTCCTCGATTTCTCCTCGAGCTGCCGACGAGTCCTCTCGGTTGATCAGGCCGCCCGCACCTGTCGCGTGGAGCCCGGGATCACCATCGACGATCTCAACGAGCAGCTCGCGCCCACGGGCCTGTTCTTCGCGCCCGACCCTGCGACGAGCCGTCAATGCAACGTCGGCGGCGCGATCGGCAACAACGCCGCGGGCGCTCGCTCCATCCGCTACGGACGGACAAGTGAGAGCATCCTCGGGATCGACGCGGTCCTGGCCGATGGCGTCCGCGTGCGACTGGAAAAGGGTGCTGCCCTCCGCGATCCCCGCGTTCACGCGCTCACCCACGACATCGTCGCGATCGTCCGGGCCCACGAGAAGCTCATCCGCGAACGCTTCCCCAAGACCGTCCGCCGCAACGCGGGCTACGGGCTTGACATGATTCTCGCGCAGCTCGACGCGGCCGCCCGCGCGGGCGAGGATCCGATGGCCCACGTCAACCTCGCCTACCTGCTCTGCGGCAGTGAAGGCACTCTGGCGGTGACGCTCGGCGCCGAACTGGCCTTGCACCCGCGCCCGAAGTCCAAGGGCCTCGCGCTCGTCGCCTTCGAATCGGTCGATGCAGCCATCGAGGCGGTGCAGCCCATCCTCTCCACGGGCCCGACCGCGATCGAACTGCTCGACGACATCGTCATCGACCTGGCCCGCGCCAATCGCGAGTACCGGCGCTATGTCGAACTCCTCCCCGCGCCCGCGGGAGGGAGCGTAAAGGCGGTGCTCTACGTCGAGTACTTCTCCGAGCAGGGGCTGGGCGAGATCGAGCAGGCCTTTGAGAAGCTCCGCCGCGTGTGCCCAGGCCGCGAGGTGCAGGCCCACACCGGTGAGGCCGCCATGCTCAACGCTTGGAAGCTCCGCAAGGCGGGCGAACCGTTGCTCCACGGCATCCCGGGAAACCGCAAGCCCATCACGTTCGTCGAGGACAACGCGATCCCGGTGCACAACCTCTCCGAGTTCGTGCGCCGATTCCGGCAGATCGTCGCCGACCACGGCACCATCGCTGCGTATTACGCGCACGCCAGCGTCGGTGTGCTGCACGTCCGCCCGCTGATCGATATCCATTCCGACGCCGATCGCGCCATCATGCGCTCGATCGCGGTCAAGGTCGCCGACCTCGCCCGCGAGCTTGGCGGCGTCATGTCGGGCGAGCATGGCGATGGACGCATCCGTGGGCCTCTGCTCGAACGCTATTTCGGCCCCGAGCTCATGAACGCGTTCCGGCAGGTCAAGCACGTCTTCGACCCGAAGAACCTGCTCAACCCCGGGAACATCGTCGAGCCCGGGCCGATCGAATCGATGAGCGAGCATTTGCGCGTCAAGCCGCTCGGCCGCCCGGTCGGTGTGCCCGAGACGGACACGTTCTTCAACTACCACGACCAGCACGGCTTCGACGCCGCGGTGGAGATGTGCAACGGCGCGGGCGTGTGCCGGAAGAAGGCCGGTGGCGTGATGTGCCCCTCGTACATGGCGACCCTGGACGAACGCCACTCCACGCGCGGCAGAGGCAACGCGCTGCGACTGGCGATCACCGGGCAGCTCCCGTCCGCTTCCGATGAACGCTGGAATGATCAGGGCACGCTCGACACGCTCCATCTGTGCCTGAGCTGCAAGGCCTGCAAGACCGAGTGCCCGAGCAACGTGGATATCGCCAGGCTCAAAGCCGAGTACCACGGCCAGCGGCACCGGCGGTGGGGGGCTTCCCTCGCGACCATCCTCATGGGGAACATCCGCATCCTCAACAAGCTCGGCGCGATCACGCCCCAGCTCTCCAACAGGCTCTCGGAATCCAGACTCATTCGCGCCATCGTGAACCCGCTGATCGGCGTGCATCCCAGAAGAACGCTTCCCGCGTTCTCCTCGCCCTGGCGCGACAAGCCTTCGGGAGCCAAGGCGACGGGTCCCCGCGTCGCGTTCTTCGGCGACTGCTTCACGATGTACAACGAGTCATCGATCGGTCACGCGGCCCAGCGGCTCGTCGAGGCGTTCGGATACAGGTCGTCACTGGCCGATGCGGGATGCTGCGCCAGGGCCAAGATCTCCCTGGGCTTGCTCGAACAGGCGATCGACGAAGCCGACGCGACGCTCGAACGCCTGCGTCCGCTCATCGAGGATGACGACATCAAGGCGATTCTGTTCCTGGAGCCCTCGTGTCTTTCGGCGGTGAAGGATGACTGGCTGGCCTTGAAGCTCCGCACGCCGATCGAGTTGAGGCAGGCGCTGGCGCGGAAGGCGATGCTGGTGGAGGAGTTCCTGGACCGCAACTGGCCCGAGCACCCCACGATGCCTCGGTTTGCGCTCGAGAAGGCCAAGGACGCCGTGCTGCACGCGCATTGCCATCAGAAAGCGCTGTGGGGCGCGGGGTCCAGCGGGAATCTGCTCAAGCGCATCCTGGGGAAGAACGTCGATGTGCTGGACACGACCTGCTGCGGGATGGCGGGCTCGTTCGGATTCACGCCCGATCGCTTCGATCTCTCCATGAAGATCGGCGAGCTCGGGGTGTTGCCCGCGGCACGGGCCGCAGCGAAGAAGAACGCCGCGATGCTTGCGACCGGGACCAGCTGCCGCCACCAGATTCACGACGGCGCGGGCGTTCGCGCCCAGCATCCCGTGGAGTTTCTCGCGGATCTGCTGGAAGGCTGAGCAGGGAAGTCGGAGCGCCGATCAGGGCTGCTCGGGCTTCTTGTCCACCACCGCCTTGGTCTTGGGGTCGTAGGTGTACAGATAGCCCGGCTCTTCGAGCTTGCAGGTGTTCTTGTGCGTCCCGTCGCAGAAGGGCAGCCGGTCGGAGAGGCCGCACACGCAGATTGACAGGGGCTTGAGATTCCCCGCCTCGTCGCGTGGGAACTGGCTCGGGTCGATCTTGATGGGACCGGTGTGCTCGATTCGGATCAGTCGCGCCACGCCATCCTCCGCGTTTCAGACCGGGCTCTTGACGGTCTTGAGAATCTCGAGAAGCGTCCGCGACGCCACCTCGTGGGGGATCGCGCCGCCCATGGACGCGGCACCCGCCCGCAGCACGATGCGGTGCGAGCAGACCGGCGTCACGTTGTCGGTGATGTCCTCGGGAATCACGTAATCGCGCCCGTCGGACAAGGCTGTCGCTCGGGCGGCCTGCGCCAGCGCCAAGGACCCGCGCGGCGAGAGCCCGACGTGGATCGCCTCGTGCGTGCGCGTCGCGTTCGCGAAGGCGACGATGTAGTCGATCAGGGACCGGTCGAGCTTGACCGCGTCCACCTTGTCCTGGAGCGTCAGGATCTCCTCGCGGGAAAGCACCGGGCGGAGATCGGGCAGCGCCATCGTTGATGGCCGCAGATCCAGAACGCGGGCCTCGTCGGAGGCGTCGGGATATCCGACGCTGATCCGCATCAGGAAGCGGTCGAGCTGGTTCTCCGGAAGGGCGTAGGTCCCCTCGAACTCGAAGGGGTTCTGCGTCGCCACGACCATGAAGGGCTTCTCGAGCTGGTAGACCTTCCCGTCGATCGAAACGCTCGCCTCGTTCATCGCTTCGAGCATGGCGCTCTGCGTGCGGGGCGTCGTGCGGTTGATCTCGTCCGCCAGCACGATGTGCGAGAAGATCGGCCCGCGCTTGAAGACGAACTCGCCGGTCTGGCGGTCGAGGACCGAGACGCCCAGCACGTCGCTTGGGAGCATGTCGGGGGTCAGCTGCACACGGCTGAACGTGCACCCGACGCTCCGGGCCAACGTCATCGCCAGCAGGGTTTTCCCGACACCGGGCACGTCCTCGATCAGGAGATGCCCCCTGGCCAGGAGACACCGGATCGTCCGATCCACCGCGCTCTGGTGTCCCAGAAACACACGGGAAATGTTCTCGCGGAGACGGTTGATCGTGTCGAGCATCGTGGTTCAGCAGGCTGCGGGACGTCTGGAGGGAAGGTGGGCAGTATACGGACGCTCGGGGGGCTTCTCCCTGGGGTGCCGATCGTGTACAGTGCCGCTCTCAAGTCTCTCCCCAGTCTCGTGTTGCTGGCCTCTCGGGGCCGGCCGTGGGTTGTCCTGTTGAACGATGCTCGCTCACAAGATCCTGGGCCCGCCCGCGCCGGCGAGCCCGAAATCGCGCCCCAGTCCCCGCTTGCGCGCGAGCTGACGGGGCACCTCCGCTGTGTCCGTTGCGGCTATGACCTCCAGGGTCTGTCGGTCCGCGCCAACTGCTCCGAATGCGGGCTTTCGGTCCGCGCCACGCTCCTGGCCAAGGTCGATCCCCACGCCGACGAGCTCCAGCCCATCATCCTCCCGCTGCCCACAGCGGTCGGGCTGGTCCTCTGGCCCCTCGGCGCGATCTTCGCCGCCGCGGTGATCTGGGCTGTTCGGGCCCGCGACGCGGTCGCCCTGCTCGCGAACATCGAACCCACCCTTCCTTGGGCGCCCCGCGCCGTCGCGGCGGGGGTCATCATCTCAGGCTTGGGCGCGCTGGCGCTCATCAGGCCGCACCGCGTGCAGTCCGCGGTGACGTCCCTGTCCGCTTTCGCGGCGGTGCTTCTCTACCTCCCCCTGGCGTGGCTCATGCAGCGCACGCTCGAGCACGACAGCCCGCTCCTGGCCAAGCCCTACCTCCAGCCCGACGGCCTTACCTTCCCGCGCGTGCTCATGGCGATGGCGGCCTTCGTCCTCATGGCGATGATCGCCCAGGGCCTCCGCGCCAGCCAGCAGCTGCTGGTCGCCCGCTCGGTCCTCATGCGCACCGGCCGCGCCGAACGCCAGAAAACCCCCGGGTTGCTCGCGGCTTTGGCGATGATCCTCGTGGGGCAGGTCTTCCATCTGGCCTGCTTCTGGATGGGCAACGACGTCCGACCCGAGTACGTCGACATCCCGCGCTATCTGGGCACCATGCTCGTCGCGGTCGGCTCCATGCTCTTCACCCTCGGGCTCATCGGCCTCCTGCTCGACTCGCTCAGGCTCTGGCCCGTGGTCACGTCCAGGCCCCTGAGCATCCAGGACGTGCTGGGAGATCCCCCGCGCCAACAATCGTCCTGAATGCTCTCCAGAGCCCACCGTCAACGCTTCGACACGCTCATGGAAGAGGCGATTGAGAGCCTCCCTCCGGCGCTGCACCACCTGATCGAGCAGGTCCCCGTCATCGTCCTGGACCGCCCGACCGCCGCGATGCTCAGGGACCTCGGGATCGACCCGAGCGACGAAGAAGAAGTCTCGGGCCTCTGCGGCCTGCACTCGGGCGTCGCCATCACCGAACGATCCGTCGTGGACCAGCCCGACGGGCCGGAAGAGATCCACATCTTCCGCGAAGGCGTCATCAACCTCGCCGGCGGATTCGACGACCCCCAACGCTCCGCGGAAGACGCCGACCAGGCGGTCTATGACGAAATCATGATCACGCTCCTCCACGAGATCGGCCACCACTTCGGCCTCAGCGAGGAAGATCTCGAACGCCTCGGCTACGAGTGATTCCGGCTTCTCAGGGCCGGATTGGAAACAGCCTCCCGAGGGGGCGCCTTTTTGCGCTCCGCGGGGAACCCGACCGCCGAACGAGGGTCGAACAGTGCGGGGGATTGACCACCCGGTCCGATTCTGAAGGGTGGCATCCAGTATCGTGACGCGCCGCGGCTGACCGCGGATTCAGGAGTGTCGCATGAAGGGTCTGTTCAAGTCCGTCCTCGTCGGGTCCCTGTCGGTCGGCCTGCTCCTCTCGGTGAGCGGGACCGCCCTTGGCCAGGAGTCCCACCGCAAGTCGAATCCCACGCACGCCGGCGCCACGCTCAAGGGCGATCGCGCCCGCGTCGCGACGCTCCAGATCAAGCACAAGCCCGAGGAGCACGCGGGCGCGTTCGACTGGCTCGCCGGCCCCGAGGCCGATCCCACCATGAGCGACCTCGTGCTCGCCATCCGCGATGCCGCCGAGGACGACGGCGTCGATGAACTGCTCATCCGCCTCAAGGACGCGTCACTCTCCCAGACGCAGACCGAAGAACTCGGCGAAGCTATCAAGCTCGTCCGCGAGGCCGGCAAGAAGGTCCGCGTCTTCGCCGATGGCTACGGCCCCACCGAACTGCTCCTGGGCTCCTACGCCGACGAGATCGTCGCGCAGGCCGGCTCGCCCGTCTCCTTCCCCGGGCTCCACATGGAAGAGATGTTCATGGCCGACACCCTCGCCTGGGTCGGCGTGAAGGCCGACTTCGTCCAGATCGGCGACTACAAGGGCGCCAGCGAGTCCATGGCCCGCAGCTCGCCCAGCCCCCAGTGGGAGCAGAACATCTCCCAGCTCCTGGACAGCATCTACGCGAACATGCGCGGCACCATCAAGGCCGGTCGCAAGATCGACGACAAGCAGCTCGACGACGCCATGCAGACCGCCTGGATGGCCGAGGCCGAGAGCGCCAAGTCCGCCAAACTCATCGACTCGGCGATCGATCTCCCCAACCTGACCGAGCACATCGCCAGCGCTTCAGGCAAGGAAGTCGAGTGGCTTCCCCCCATCAATCCGACCAGCGCCGCCTCCTCGCTCGATATGTCCAACCCCTTCGCGATCTTCAGCATGCTCGCGAAGAAGCCCTCGCACGAACCCACCGGACCCACCATCGCGGTCCTCCACATCGATGGCCCGATCGTGGATGGTGAATCCTCCTCGGGCGGCCTCTTCGGCGGCGAAGGCAACGTCGGAAGCCGCACCATCCGCAACGCCATCGAAGAGATCCTCGAGCAGGACCTCATCAAGGGCGTCGTCATCCGCATCAACTCTCCCGGAGGCTCGGCCACCGCGAGCGAAGTGATCTGGCAGGGCATCCGCCGCCTCGCGGCCAAGAAGCCCGTCTGGACCAGCGTCGGCTCGATGGCCGCTTCGGGCGGCTACTACTGCGCCGTCGCGGGCGACAAGATCTACGTGAACCCCTCCTCGATCGTCGGCTCGATCGGCGTCGTGGGCGGGCGCATGGCCCTTGATGGCCTGTACCAGAAGGTGCACCTCAACGTCGTGAGCCGCACCCGAGGCCCCGCTGCGGGCATGTTCCGCTCCACCTCTCCCTGGACCGACCAGGAGCGTGAGATGGTCCGCGCCAAGATGAAGCAGACCTACGACCAGTTCACCAGCCGCGTCACCGCGGGCCGCAAGGGCATCGACCTTGCCAAGACCGCCGAAGGCCGCCTCTTCACCGGTGACAAGGCCATCGGCCTGAACATGGCCGACAAGATCGGCGGCATGCAGGTTTGCCTCGACGACATGGCCGCGTCCCTGAACCTCGACGAATACGACGTCATGGACTACCCGGGCCCCAAGAGCCTTCAGGAAATCCTCGAGGACGCCTTCGGCGGCGCCAACGCCTCCGCGCACGCTCCGGGCTCCTCGCTCTTTGACGCCGCGATCGGCCTCAAGGAGATCGTCGGCCCCGACGCGTACGAGCAGGTCCGCGCCAATCTCGTGGGCATGATGCAGCTCCGCAACGAGCCGGTCATTCTCATGAGCCCCAGCGCCATCGTCTTCAAGTAATCCGCGGCTGATCGCCATCACCAGCCCCGCTCCGTGCGGGGCTGGTGTGTTTTTGCACCAGATGCGAAAGCTCAGGCCGTCTTGGTCGGCGCATCAAACGCCATGACGAACTGGAAGCCGTGGACCGGATAGGCCATGCGGAGGCGGAAGAGCCTCATGGTGCCGAGGTCGACCTGGAGTGCGGCCGCCACGCGGTGCACGATCGCCGCGTAGTTGGGGACGTCTTCCACGTCGAACCGCGAGCCGGCCTTGCCCAGCGTTTCGATCTTCTCCGGCACCGCGATGCGGTCGATCACGCGCGAGGGGTCGTTGGGATTGGCGGGCCCGCGCACGCCGGTGTTGAACACGATCAGCTCGGGCTCCGCGCCCGGGAAGATGTCGTCGTGGATCATCACGTCGAAGACCACGGTCTTGACGGGGATGTCGGGGAAGAGCACCGCGCCGCCGCGGGGCCTTTCGGGCGAGGCGTAGCGTCGCGAGCCCCGCTGGTTCTGCGTCACCGTGAGCATGTCCGCGACCGCGCTGCGTCCGAGCCGGTCGTCCGCCAGCCTGTGAACCATCAGCCCTCCCGCGACGCTCGACTCGAGCCTGGCGGGCGTGTGCGTGTACAGATCCTCGAGCGCGATCGAGCCCGGCGCGAACACCGGCGCGATCCCCGGAACCGGCGCGGGGCTTCCGGTCGTGAAGTAGACCTGCACGTCGGGGCGCAGCCGCCGCATCGCGATCGCGCCGTGGATCGACGTCACCTTCACGAAGTCCGGATCCTGCTCCGAAGGCATGAAGAGCATGCAGTTGAGCCAGGTGTCCGCGTCTACGCCGAGGATCTCGCGCAGACCCTTGTACACCTGATACCGGCTCGACTGTTCGAAGCGGAGCTGGGTCTCGGGACGATTCGGACTGATCGCAGCGTTGAGCGCGCCGCGCGTTCCGAACTCCTGGCGGATGTACTTGGCGAACGCCTCGGTCACGCGCTGCGCTTCGGCGATCAGCTCCGGAGCGATCGGGAGCTGGGCCGCCGCGTGCGTCAGAACGCGCAGGGACTCCGGACCGGGTACGCGCTGCAGCACGTGGTACGGATCCGGACTGGCGATCGCATTGACAAGCTTGCTGATCGTGACCCGGCTCAGCCCGAGCTGCCGGCCGAGCGAGGTGGGGGACTGAGGGCCCCCGGGGATCGCTTCAAGCAGGGCGCGGAACGCCGAGGCCAGCGCGGAGCCCAAGGGCACCGCGCGATCCTGCGGTCCGAGCGAGTCCTGTCCGGTGTTGGGTTCTGCCGCACGAGTCATGGATTGGTCTGCAACTCAGCGTGGAGTCTATCAACCCGCCTCGGACGGCGAAATTTTTTACGCTTCTTTGGTGAAATTAATTGCGACACGGCCCGGCACTGGTTACCGTGGGCTCAACCGCCACCGGTGGAGGCTCCGGGTACGGGCGGGTCCTTTGAGACCGTAACGCATTGAGGAGACAGCTGATGAGCACGACTCGCACCGCCCTTGTTTCCATCTCTCTGACCCTCTTGGCGGGTGCCGCCATGGCCGCCCCGCCCCAGTACACGATCGTCGATCTGGGACTGCTCGGCACCAACACCGCCGCGCAGGGGACGCGTGTCTCCCCCAATGGCCAGTTCGCGGTCGGTCGCTCGGTGGGTTCGCCGACCTCCGCGTTCCGCTGGTCCGACTCCACGGGCATCGTCGGTCTCCCCAACATCGCGGGCCGCAACTTCTCGATCGCCAACGGCGTGAACGACAATGGCGTGGTCGTCGGCTCCAGCACCACGACGTCCTTCGGATCGGGCCGCCTTCCGGTGATGTGGACCAACGGCGTGCTCTCCCAGCTCTCTCTCCCCGCGGGTCAGACCCTCGGCGACGCCAACGACATCAACATCGGCGGCGCGGTCGTCGGCTCCGTCGGCAGCGGCGTCGGCCAGCGCGGCACGATGTACGACAGCGAGGGCGGCCGCGTGATCACCGCGACCACCTCGGGCGGTGCCTACTCCACGACGCTTTTCAGCATCAACAACAACGGTCTGGCCGTCGGCACGGGCATCGACCCGAACAACGCCGCCCGCAACGTCGGATTCGTCTACGACAGCGTGAACAACATCGCCTTTGAAGTGCCGGCACTGCCCGGCCTCAACGGCGCGCTCTGCTTCGACGTCAGCGAGAGCGGCTTTGTCGTCGGCTCGTCCATGCTCAACCAGGGCTCGGGCCTCCCCTTCATCTGGAGCCAGGCCACCGGAACCGTCGCGATTCCGCTCCAGGCCGGGACGACCGCGGCGATCGCCCGCGGCGTGAACTCCGCGGGTTGGGTCGTGGGCAACGGCGGCGGCGCAACCTCCGTGCCGTGGCTCTTTGACGGCACCAACACCTACCGCCTGAACGATCTGCTGATCCCGGGCTCGGGCTGGGATCTGTTCTCGGGCACCAGCAACTCCGCGCTGAGCATCAGCGAGAACGGCACGATCGTGGGCACCGGCCTGCACAACGGCGCGGTCCACGCCTACGCGATGGTCCTCGTGCCCACGCCGGGCGCTGCGGGACTCGTGGTCGCGGGCGTGCTCGCTTCGGCTCGCCGTCGCCGCTGAGCAAGTCCTGTGACGAGAAACCGCGAGCTTCGCCCGAGCGGGCGAATCTCGCCTTCTCCGCGAAGAGGGCCCGATCTCCGGGCCCTTTTTCATTGGCATGCGGGCTTGCGGGGCGTGTCCCGCCAATGAAAAACCCCCGCGTGCGGGGGTTTGATGTGCCAACGTGCGGTGCCGGGGGGATCCTCAGACCGTGAGGATTTCCTTGCACTTCTCTTCGACGCGCTTGTCGATCTCGTCCTCAAACTTCTTGAGGAGCTTCTGGATCTCGTCCTTGAGGGTCTCGATCTGATCCTCGGTGAAGTGCGTGCCTGTCTGCTTGGAGAGCGCGTCCGCGTGCTTGTTGGCGTCGCGGCGGACGTTGCGGATTGCGACCTTCTGCTCCTCGCCCATCTTGCGGGCGCGGCTCTCGAGCTGCTTGCGGCGGTCGGCCGACAGCGCCGGGATGTTCAGGCGGATCTGCTTGGCTTCCACCATCGGGTTCAGGCCGAGCTGGGCCTGCTCGATCGCGTGCTTGATCGCCGAGACCGCCGAAGCGTCGAAGGGCTTGATCAGAAGCTGGGTGGGTTCGGGCACCGAGATCGAGGCGAGGGCCTTGAGCTCGGTCTGCGAGCCGTAGTAATCGACCTTGAGGAACTCGACCAGCGCGGGGGAGGCCCGCCCGGTGCGCAGGCCGCGAAGCTCGTGCTTCAGGTAGTCGGTGGCCTTCTGCATCGTCTCTTCGGCTTCGAGCAGAATGGTGTCAGGATCGGTGCTCATGTGGATCTCCGTAAGCGATGGGGGATGGTAGCGGCGTCTTGGCCCGGCTCAGACCTTGACCAGCGTGCCGATCTGCTCGCCCTTGATCACCGAGGCGATGTTCCCCTTCTTCTTGAAGTCGAAGACGATCAGGGGGATGCGGCGCTCCTGGCACATCGCCAGCGCGGTCGCGTCCATGATCTTGAGCCGGCGCTGGATCGCCTCGGCGTAGGTGAGATTGTCGAAGCGCGTCGCGGTGGGATCCTTCTTGGGATCGGCGGTGTACACGCCGTCAACCTTGGTCGCCTTGAGCAACACGTCGCACTCGAGCTCGGTGGCGCGGAGCGCGGCGCAGGTGTCGGTGGTGAAGTAAGGATTACCCGTGCCCGCCGCCAGGATCACGATGCGGCCCTTCTCCATGTGGCGGATCGCCCGGTTGCGGATGAAAGGCTCCGCAACCGCGCGGATTTCGATGGCCGACATGACCCGGCAGTCGGTCCCGATCGTCAGGAGCTTCTCCTTCAGCGCCAGGGCGTTGATCACGGTGCCGAGCATGCCCATGTGGTCGGCGGTCGCCTGGTGGATGTGCCCCGCAGCGGCCAGTTCGGCGCCGCGGATGATGTTGCCGCCGCCGACGACGACCGCGACCTCCGCGCCGAGCTTGGCGGCCTGCTGGACTTCATGCGCAATCCCGTGGAGTTCATCGGGATCGATCCCGAATCCGCCGGGCTTGCAGAACGACTCGCCCGAGAGCTTCAGGAGCACCCGGCCGTACGCGGCTTTCCAATCAGACATGGGATGGCCTTCGTGGGAAGCAGCGGGGGGGGCTTTGGTGGTCATCGGGGGCTCCTCCCGCTCAGAGCCGGCGGACGCGGTCGAAACAGATCGAACCGGAAGCGAAAGACGCCGGCGCCCAGAGCAGGCGACTCATTGAAACCCATCCGGAGGACCCGGTCAAGAAATCGCAAAGGATCGGCAACCCGAAACGGGGTCGGGAGTATGTAGTTCCTGGGTGAAGCCCGCCCCAGGGACGCGGAAGAGGCGGTCAAGGAAGGACCAGCCCCCGCCAATCGGTAAACTCGGGGTGACGTTCCGAGCGCCATATGACCTCATTTCCGACATCCGACGCCCAGGAGCCCGCGGGAGCTTCCCGACCGAGCATCTGGGGCGATCCCGACAACCCGCCGCCGTTGCGACGGGTGATCTGGCGCTGGCTCGCCCGCGCCAGCATGGTCGGAGCGATCGTGTCGATCGTCGTTCACCTGCTCGGGGGAGTGGTCGCGACCCAGATCCTCATCGGAGGCGAACGGCCCGCCGGCCGCGGACTCCCCTCAGGCGGGCCGGTCGAGCTGGCCATCATGGGGGAGCAGGAGCTCAAGGGCCTGGAGGGCGGTGCGGCGCTCCCGGACTCGCCAAGCCCTGCAGCCGAGATCAGCGCGGGCGAGGCGGAGAATCCCTCGCTTCAGCTTCCCTCAGGCGACGCATCCACCGCCGACAGCGAAATGGCCGCCCTCACGCCCGGCGCGGGCAGCGGCGGGGGTGGTGACATCGGCGAGGGATCCGGTTTCGGCATCGGCGGACCGGGCTCGGGAGGCAGCGGCGGGGGTTCGACCTCGTTCTTCGGCGTCGAGGCCCGCGGCACCCGCTTCCTCTATATCGTCGACGTCTCCGGATCCATGGGCGTCGGGGGCAAGATCGAGGCCCTCCGCACCCAGCTCATGCAGTCCATCGAAGCGCTCGGAGAGGGCTCCCAGTTCTACATCATCCCCTTCTCGCAATGGGCCACTCCGCTGGGAGACAAGAAGGACTGGACGCACGCCAACGACTCGGGCAAGCGCTTTGCGCGCAAGTACATCCCGGCGCTGCGTCCCCTGGACAACACCAATCCGCTCCCGGCGTTCCAGATCGCCTTCTCCACCAGGCCCAGGCCCGACGCGATCTACTTCATGACCGACGGTCAGTTCGACGCCAACGTCGCGGACATGGTGGTGGAGTACAACCGGGGGCTGAAGATCCCGGTGCATTGCATCTGCTTTGTGAGCCGGGAGTCGGAAGCGATGATGCAGCGGATCGCCAAGGAGTCGGGCGGGTCGTACAAGTTCGTCGAGGGACCGTCGTGAACGTGGGCCGAAGCGCAAGGATCGCGGCGTGCGTGGTCATGGCCGGCCTGGCGTCGGCGCGGGATGCGCGCGCGCAGCTGACCCTCCGCGGCTGGGATCGCCCCCTTGAGGCTCCCATCGCCAGCGTCGATGAGCAGGGCGTGGGCGTGCTCGATGGCGAGAAGATCCATGTGTACTCCTGGGATCGCGTCCAGCAGGCTGCCGACCCGCGCGCGGAGGCGTTTCTTGCAACCGCGGACACGCTCTGGCGTGCGCGGGCCCGACTGACGCGGGGAGACATCGCGATGGCGGAGCCTGCGCTCGAGCAGGCGTTCCAGACGTACGCCGCCAAACGCGGCGCGACCAGCTCGATGATCGCCGAAGCGCTCACCAGGGCCAGGCTCTGGCGCGGCGGCAACGTGAGCGCGGTCGGACCTTGGCTGGTCTTCCTGGCGTGCGGTTCGACGCCGACGATCATGCGTGATCCGCGGGAAGCGCCGGGGGGATATCAGGAGCTTCCGAGTCTGCCCATCGATCCGGAGACGGGTTTGATTCCGGAGCTGCCTCCGCTTTGGTCGCGTGGTCCCGCGTCGGCCGCGTTTGCGCGCACGAAGCTGTCGGGATTCCCCGCCGAGCAGAATGGGCCGGATGAGCTTCGCGCCAGCACGCTCGGCGCGCTGTATCAAGCTGCGGCGGCGTTCGAGAACGATCAGGGCGCGACCATGCCCGTGATTCCGCCCGAGCTCAAGGGTGACAAGGCGGTGGGGCTGGTTTCGCTCATCGTTTCGGCGCGGATCAGCGATGATCCGGTGCGGACCGGCGCGCGGCGCGAGTTGGAGCGGGAACTGACGCGTGTTGCTGCGAAGCCCTGGCTCGAAGCCTGGCTCCGGGTCGCCATCGCGCGGAGCCTGCTCCGGGATCAGACAAGGCAGGCCAAGCTTGAGGCACTGGCTCAGCTTGCCCATCTGCCCGCGAGGCTCAGCGAGTCGAGCCCCGCGCTGACCGCGATGGCGCTCTCGGAGATGGCGATCGAGCTCAACGAGCTTGGTGAGACCGGAGCGGCCCTGGCGATCCGGGATGAACTAGTCGCGTTCGCACCCGACACGCCGGCGCTGGAGCAGGAGCCCATGCGGCGCTGGCCTCGCTCCAAGCCGACAGCGCAGGAGGCTGCGCCGTGAGCCGCGTGGATGCGATCCAGTCCGTGACATTGTCAAGGCATCGCACGGCGATCGCGGTGCTGCTCGCGGGCGCGATGTTCGGCGCACCGAGCGCCATGGCCCAGGAAGAGTCCGAGCCGAGGCCTGCTTCCAGATCCTCGGAGGCGGTGAAGCTCGACGATTCCGCCGACGCCGCGGTCGAGGCGTATCTGGAAGCGCACAATCTCCGCTCCGTGCTCGCGGTGCAGCTTCGCGAGCGTTTCGATCGCTCGAACGCGGAGACCAAGAACGAGATCGTGGAGAAGCTCGGGCGGATCTACGTGCAGCTCCTGAGCGAGACGACCAATCCGGAGGAGCGGCGACTGATCGAGGATCGCAGCCGGGAACTGCTCAGGCTCGCGCCGGACGCGGAGTCTTTCGAGCTGCGGATCAACCTCGCCAAGGCCACGTACCTGAAGGCGGAGCAACTGGCCGAGAGCGACCGGCTGCGCTTGGCGACTCAGGAAGACCGGCAGGAGGCCGAGCGGATCCTCCGGTCGGTGCTCCCCATGTTCCGCGAGATCGGCCTCAAGGTCGCCCAGCGGATCAGCACGCTCGAGCGGCGCGAGCAGGTGGCCAACGACAGCGAAACCAGAGGGCTGCGCGAGAAGCTCGCCGACGCCAGGCGCGTGCGCTCCCTGGCGATGTACTACGCGGGCTGGTCGGGGTACTACCTGGCGCTCATGACCGACGACGTCAAGACCGCCAATCAGGCGATGGAAGACTTCGGCTGGCTCCTGAACGCGGGCTCGGGCAACAAGGCCAATCTGGAGAAGTTGCAGAGGCCCCTGCTGAAGTACGAGCACATCGCGCGGGCCGCGATGGGTGCGGCGATGTGTGCCGCGGCGGCGGGCGATGACGTCTCGGCGGTGCGCTGGCTCGATGCGGTCTCGGAGGCGCCCGATCTTCCGGTCGCGGTGCGCAACCAGCTCTTCACGCGCCGCATCGCGGTGCTGGGCAAGAGCGAGCGATTCGCGGATCTGGAGCGGGAAGTCCGGGGCGTGCGGGTTGCGATGGAAGACGGATCGGTCAAGCCTCTGGAGGTCAACGACGCGCGACTGCTCGCGATCGTCTCGCTGGAGGGCAAGCAGAAGATCGAGCGCCGGGAAAAGGACAAGTCGGCGCACGTTCTGGAGCAGATCGAAGCGCTCACCGCGGTCGCGTTCAGCGATCTCATCGCGCGGGGCGAAGCGGGGCACGTGCTCGACCTGGTCCGCCGGTACGGATCAGCGCCGATCGGCGACGAGGGTTTCATCGTCTACTACGTGCGCGGGCTGCAATCCTTCGATCGCGCTCGGGAGGCCCATCGCGCCAGCGGCACGCCCGAGGACGATCCCGCGACCGACCCCAAAGTCGCGAACATCTATCGCGAGTCCGCCAAGACGCTGCAAGCAGCAGTCGCGTCCCGCGACGCTGGAACGTTCAAAGCCGACTACGCCAGGGCCTGGCTCAAGCTCGGCTTGTGCTGGTTCTACGCGGGCGACTTCGAGAAGTCCGCGGAGGTCTTCGAGCAGGCGACCAAGGCGGGCCTGAGCGATGAGCAGCGCCGCGAGGCGCTGTGGTACACGATCGTGGCGCTCGACAAGGCGGTCGAGGCGGGTCTTCCGCGTTCGGCGGACCGCGACCGTTTCTCCGCGCAGTATCTCGACGAGTTCCCGACCAGTGATCAGGCGGCACAGCTCCTGCTCCGCAGCAGCGGGCGCAAGCTCGTCGCCAAGGAGGAAGGCATCAAGCGGCTGCTGGCGGTGGAGCCCAACTCCCCTCTGTACGCCTCCGCCAGGCGTCAGGCCTCGAACATGCTGTTTGATCTCTATCGCGGCGCGCGGGGTCCGGCCCGCACCGCGGCGGCGGCACGCTTCGTGGAGATCGCGATCCGCGTGTTCGACACCGACGCGCAGCTCGCCCTGGGCGATGAAACTCCCGCGGCCCGGCAGGCTGCATCGACCGCGGTGCAACGCGCCAGGCAGCTCGCAGATGCGCTGCTCGCGCTCGAACCGCCGGACGTGAAGCGGGCCGAGTCGGTCCTCACGACGCTCGACGACATCTCCGCAAGGCGATCGCTCGACATTTCGGCGCTGGCGGAGGAACTCGCGTACCGGCGCATGCAGATGGCGCTTGCTTCCAACAACCAGCCCGAGGCGGATCGGCAGGCGGGTGTGCTCCGCAAGGGCGCCGGTCCGTTTGCACAAGCGGCGGAAGTGCTGCTGTACGAGCGGGCGAGGGACCAGCTGACGCGTGAGCCTGAGAATGTGGGGCTGGCCCGCGAAGTGGTGAGGGCGGGCGCACGCGTGCTGAGCCGGATTCGTGAGACGAATCGTGCTGCTGCGGACAACATGCGCAACGCGATCGCGGAGGCGGCGACGAAGGTCTACCAGCTCGAGCGCGACGCATCGATGCTCGAACTGGCCCTCAAGATGGACCGCGAACTCGTGGACGGCGGGATCAACGCCGCTCCGATTCTGCGCCGGCTTGCGCTGAATCTGGAGAGCACCGGTCAGGATCAGAACGCGTTTGATACCTGGATTTCGCTGCTGAACACCCTTGATCCGACGACTCCGGATTGGCTGGAGGTGCGTTATCTCTCGCTGGTCGCGCAGTCCAGGTTTGACGCGATGTCCGCTTCGCGCACGCTGCGCGACTACAAGCTGCTGCATCCGGATTTTGGCCCCGAGCCCTGGGGCGACAAGCTCCGCGAGCTTGAAGCCAGGCTGCCCGCTCCGACGGCGACGCCCGCGGGGGGTGGCCGATGAGCAGCAGCAACGGAGTTGGCGACGCGCTCGCCAGATTCTTCGGCGTTCCCGCGGGCGCGGACGATGCGGCCTTGCTCGGGCTTCCCGGTCCTGGTCAGGGACCGACCGCGATTCTCAACGCGCTGAATGATCGCCTTGGAACGCTGGACTCCCATGAGGAAGGCCGGTCGAGCCAGGCGGATCTGGCCCGCGAGAGGCTTCATGCTGCAGCCGCGGCGCTCCTGGCCAAGGAGTGGGCGACGCCCGCGGACAAGCGCGTCGAGCCCGAAGCACCGACGGAGCATGAGGCGAGGGTCGCGCACGCCGAGGCGCAGCTCATCCGCGACGCGAGGTTGACGCTCGCGCAGTTTGGCGGTTGGAACCGCACGTCGATGCGGATGCTCGTGCACCTGGCGCAGAGCCGGGGCGTGGACGTGTCCAAGGTGCCTTTGCTGGTCTCGGAGGCTGCCAGGCTCGGCGTGGCGCGTGCGCCGGAGGAAGCGGCCAAGCCTGCCAGCGCGGCTGGACGCCAAGCGAGCCCGAGGCCCGCGGCAGCGGTCGCCCCAACGTCCGCACTGACTCAAGGGCCGGCTTCGGGCCAGTCGCCTGCGTCGCCAATCGCGAAGAGTCCCACGGCCGGGCTGGCTGCTCAGATCCCGCCTTCGCCCAGGCCCGGCGCTTCGATCTTTGAGCCCAAGGCTGGTGAGGACGAGCTTCAGGAACATCACGATCCCAGCACGCGGATCGTGAAGGTCACGCTTCTGGTCATGGGCGGCGTGCTGGCCCTGCTGCTCGCGGCGGGCGTCGTGATCACGCTGATCATTTCCTCGTCGTCCAAGTCTGCAAACGCACCGGCCGAGGTTGCGGGTGGTGAGGCGACGCCGGCGCCTGTGCCCGCGCCCACGCCGGTTGAGAAGCCAAAGCCCAGGTTGCCCGCGGCCAGCGAGCTGGCGCAGGGGGATCCCGGCGCCATCATTCGGGCGCTGGCGGCTGCGGTGGAGGCGCTGGATCTGGACGCGAACGTGGCCCAGGAGAGCTTTGCGGAGGCGGCGCGGGGAGCGGCCCGCGCCTGGCCTCGCATGGCGCCGGATCAGATCGCGGCGATGCAGGAACAGGTCGTGGAGTTCGTCTACCGCTCGTCGAGTGCGGGAGACGCGTCCGCGGGCGCGGTGCGGGCTGCGCTCGAGGGGCTGGATCAGCTTGCGGTCGGCGCGAATGTCGCACCCGAACGCGTGGCTCCGGCGCTCTTCTCCGCGGGCATCGCGGCCCGGCTGTTGGCTGAACGGGATCTGCCTGGCGGCGCGTCGGCGGAGCTTCGGGCGCAGCTTCCCATCGGGACTGCGGTCTCGCTTTCGGCGGGATCGTTCATCTCCGGGGCGCTGGCGGGCGCGAACGGGATGGCGAATCAGCTCGCGGTCCGCACGCCTCTGAACGAAGCGGCCTGGAAAGCATGGGATAACGCGCTGGGATCCCTGGCGGGCGCCGAGGAGGCGGTCGCGGCACGCGTGCACCTGCTCGCGCTGGACGCGATTCTCGCGGCGCCGCCCGCGGTGACGAACGATTCCTCGGCCAAGGCGGTCATCGCGATTCTGGTCAAATCGATTCAGTGGCGTGACACCGACGAATCGCGGCGCTGGCTCGTGCGCTGGCTTGATTCTTCCAAGGCGTCCTCGGCGGGGCTGTCGCTCGTGATGGATGCGTTGATCGAGCAGTCGAGCGCGCCCGGGATCGATGTGACGATGAGGCTCGCGATGGCGGCCTCGCCCGGACAGCGTGCGGAGCTTCGCGGGCGGATCGCCAAGGCGTGGGGGATCGCGGAGGCTGCGGACCAGAGCGAGACCGCCAAGGCGTGGGCGGAAGCGACGACGCGCGTGCTGGGTGTGACGGAGGAGACCCCGCTCAAGAAGCTGGCGCATGCGCTGACGATGTGCAGGCTCTCGGAGGCCGCGGAGCTTCTGGCGTCGGGCGACGCCACCGCCGCTGCGACGGTGCTCGGAGATCTTGAAGGCCCCGCGGCTGCGGCGCTGGCGACGAAGGTGAAGGCGGGCGGGGACGAAGCACCGGCGATGGAGGAGTGGCTCACGCGGTACGCGGCCGCGGAGAAGAACGCGCCGCAGCGTCTCACGCTGCTGGCCGAGGTGAAGGGCGATCGCCTTCCCGCGGCGGTCGTCGAGACGGTCTTGCTCGAAGCCCTGCGCAGTCCGACGCTTTCGGTGCGGGATGCTGCTCGCGAGATCATCCGGGGCCGGATCATCACGCCCGAGGTGGCGATGGCGCTGCTCGAGCAGTTGCCTCTGATGCCCCGCACGCGCGACAATGCGGAGCTGGTGGCGCTGGCGGTGACGGATCGCTTGCCGCCGGTGCGGGATCCGGGTTGGCGGGCTGCGGCCCGGCGTGCGCTGGTGTCTCGCCTGCTTGATCTGTTGACCACCGATGAATCCTCGCTGGCGGCGGAAGCGATGGCCCAGGCCATGGCAATCTCGTATCAGGCTCGCGTGGATGGTGTTCTGCCGCCCGAGAACAGCACGGGACCCATGCGATCGCTCCCGGATCTCGCGACGGCGCTGCGTCAGCGCTGGCGTGATCGTGCGATCGCGACCGCGGCGGGCGGGCCTCAGCCCGCGATGATCGCGGAACTGGATTCGAAGTACGAGTCCCGTCGCCTGTTGGCCAAGGGGATCGTGCAGGCGTTTGTTGCGGACCAGTGCAGTGCTGCGGAGATGATGGGCGCGACCCTGCGTGCCGAGGAGCCCGGGATCGCGACCGAGGTCGATCAGATCCTCGCGGAGCTGGCGGATCGCAGGCGTCAGGGGCGCAGCGCCTTTGAGCAGATCGAGGCCAGCGAGATCGCGATGCTGAAGCTCTGGACGCTCAAGCTCAAGGGAGGCGCAGCATGATGCGTTCCGTGCTGGCTCTGCCTTTGTCGCTGATGCTCGCGCTGCTCGCAAGCGTGACATCGTTCGCGCACGCACAGGACGGTGCTCCGGTGTCCAAGCCTTCGGTCCCTCCGCTGGCCGGGGGCTCGGAGCCGCGGACGGAGCAGAACGCGACGCCCGCACCAGGGGCGGTTCAGACGCCCCTCGCGGTTTTCTGGGAAAGCAGGCTGGCGGCGCTCACGCCTTCGGATCCGGAGGCGTATTTCAGGCTCGGTGAGGATGTCGCGGCCAAGGCGAGTCAGCCCGCGGATGTGAAGCTTGCCCGCGAGCTCTTTGTGCTCGCGTACGAACTGGACCGCAAGACCGGCGGTCGCAAGGGGCTCATGGGAGCGGCGTGCGTCGCGCTGGCGGACATTGCTCCCTTGCGGGCGGATCGACGCTGGCTGTGGGCGATCGCGGGGGCGGTGGATCCGCGCTATGCGACCAAGTCGGCGGATGTGCGGGCCGCTTCCAGGCCGGGAGCGAGCGATGCACTCGCGGCGGCCACCGTGATCGGGCAGGTGCGGGCGGGCGATGGCGGCGCGGCGCGGCAGGGGCTCTCAAACCCCGCGGTGCTCGAAGCGCTGCGCCCGTACGACGCGCAGATCTTCGGCAATGGAGCCGGAATCGAGAAGCTCCAGAAGCTGGCCGAGAAGTCGCCTTGTCCGGAGTGTCGCAACGCCCGCGTGATCAAGGTGCCTGGCTCCAATCCGCCCAAGTACCGCGTGTGCAGCACGTGCGAGGGCAATCCGGGCCCCAAGCTCTCAAGGGACGAGCTGATCGCGACGCTGCGCGTGGAATCGTGGATTCTGGATGGTCAGCAGCGCACATGGGCCGCCCAGGTGGCGGCGGACGAGGGCGCACCGCTGCACGATCCGGATCCCGCGGAGCTGGCTCCGACCTACGGCGTGGATCCGGCCAATGCGTTCTGGAGAAACGGCCGTTGGTCGCCTGCGGGCTGAGCGATTCGGGTGGGCGATTCGGGCCTCCATCCGGACTACAGTGGCCCGTTCCCGCGCCGGGCCTGGCGGCGGGACCTGAGGAGATTGTGATGTCGACCCCCGCCAACGCTGCCAATCCTGCCACTCCCGCAACCCCTGCTCCAGCCGCTGCAGCTCCCGCGCCGGGCCAGCCCAAGCCTCAGATCACGTTCGACGACTTCGCGAAGGTCGATCTCCGCGTGGCCAAGATCCTCCAGGCCGAGAATCACCCCGGGGCCGACAAGCTCTTCAAGCTCCAGCTCGATGATGGTTCGGGCACGCCTCGCCAGATCTGTGCGGGCATCCGCGGCGCGTACACCGCCGAGCAGCTCGTCGGCCGCAGCATCATCATCGTCGCGAACCTGGCGCCGCGCATGCTGCGTGGCGAGGAGTCGCGCGGCATGCTTCTGGCCGCCAGCGACGCCCCCAAGGACGCCGGCGCGGTGCGCCGCGTCGTGCTGCTCACGCCCGAGGCGGACATTCCCCCAGGCTCCGTGGTTTCCTGAACACCAGTTTCCTTCGGTGCGCGTTACGGAAAGCTCATCGAGCCTGATCACTTCGGGTGATCGGGCTTGGGCTCCATGGCGTCCTTGTCATCCCGCGGGGACTTGTCATCGCGGGGACCCTTGTCAGGGCGCTCGCCCTTGGGGCCCTTGCCTCCCTGGGCACGCTCGCGCACGCTGGCTTCGAAGGCTGCGGCTCGTTCGGAGATCTTCTCGGCCTTCTTGGCCGACATGTCGTCCGCCTGCTTGCGGAGCTCCTGGATCTGGCGCTCGAGCGTCGTGATCTGGTGCTGGTGGGTCGCGAAGCGGGCCTCGAGCTGCGCGCTGAGCGCGGTCTTGAGCGACTCGCGCACCTCGACCAGCTTGGTCTGATCGGGCTCGGGGCTGGCGTAGATCTCGCGGAGCTTCTGGGTTGCGTCCAGAACGTCCAGGCCCTTCTCCACTTCCTGCATGCGGAGCTTGGCGCCATCGGGATCGCGGCGCAGCACCGCGCCGGCCTCGCGCACGCGCGGCGCCATGCGGGACAGGAAGATGTCGAAGCCTTCGGGGTCGGTCTTCTGCCACTGACGGAAACGTTCGGCGACCTTCGGCGTGTTCTCGTCGAGGTATCCGAAGAGTCGTTCGCGTTCCTCGGGGCTCAGGGGCTCGCTCGAGTACTGGGGCAGATTGAGCATCGAGGCGGCGGCTTCCATGCTCTCGGAGAGCTCGCCGCGCCGGCCGCGGGGGCCGCCATCACGAGGGCCACCTTCGCGGGGAGCTCCCGCGTCGCGATCGCTCGGCTTGCCGTCACGGCCCTTGCCGCGTTCGGCCATGCGTTCGTTGAGGCGTTCGCCAAAGTTGCCCGGGCCGCCGGAGAATCGGCCCGATCCGGGGCGTGGCCCGATCTCGGCCCAGACGTCGGTCAAGGGTGCGCCCGACTCGAGCTTCTCCAGTGCCTTCTGGAGCTTCTCCTGGGCGGTGGTCAGGTCCTTGAGACGGCTTTCCAGACGCTTCTTGACCGAATCGCGGTCGAACGTCTCGGGCATCTGATCAGGGGGCCCGCCGCGCTCGCGGCCCTCGCCCGGAGGTGGGGGAGGAGGCGGGCGATCCGCGGGCTGATCCTTGCGATCAGGCTTGGCGGGGGGCTCGGCGTTCTGGCCGAGCGCCAGGGGCGCCGCGAGGACTGAAGCGAGGATCATCGCGGCGATGCGCGAGCGGATCGGATCGGAAGTCTTCAAAGCTTGCCTCCTGCCTCATCGCTGGCGGCCGGGCTGATCTCGGCGGCGTCCTTGAGGCTGCTGCCGAGCCTGGAAACCTCGGCGGAGAGGATGTCGATGTCGCTTCCCAGCGTGTCCTCGAAGAGCGAGGAAACCGCAGCCCAGTCGCTGGCGGTCTGGGCGCTGGCGAGCATCGTCGGCGTCACGGTCGTCGTGATCGGGGCGTCGGGCTGGGTCGTCGTGGTCTTGCCGGTGTCGGCGATCTGCGTCCCGGACTGGTTGAGCGAGGTTCCGGCGATCCAGGCGGCCAGGGAGAGCCCGCCGACCGCGATCGCAGCGGCGATGCGCATGCGGAACACCGAATGCGAAGGGGCGATGGTCAAGGGCTCCAACGCCGTTCCGAGCTGGGCGACGCTGGCCTGCGCGATGCTTGCGTTCAACGAATCGGCGAACTCGGAACGATCCGAGGAGCCGAGCTTGTTGAGCAGCGCGACGACGTCGGCGAGTTCCGGATCGGACTCGGCGGGGGAGCGGTCGAGATGGTCAAAGGGCTGGTTCGGCATCGGAGACTCCATCATCCCACCTCCCGCCCACCCGAGGCTCGGGTGGACTGCATCGATTCGTCAGGCTCGCCCATGAGCTCCTTGAGCTTGCGGAGGGCTCGGTGGTGTCGGGCGAGCAGCGTTCCCATCGGTTCGTCGAGCATGTCCGCGATCTGCTTGAAGCTCATCTGGCCGTGGTGCCTGAGCTCGATGATCTCGCGGTCCTGTTCCGAAAGTCTGGACATCGCCTCTCGGAGATGGGCCAGCTGGGCAGCGTCGCGGGCTTCCTCGGCGCTGCTTGGCCTGGCCTGGAAGGTCAGGCTCGAAGGGTCGGTCGGGGTGGCCCGGTGCCTGGCCCGCCTGGCCTCGTCGCGGATGCGGTTCATCGCGACCCGGAAGAGCCAGGGCTCGAACTTGCCCTGTTCCGTGTACGTGCCGCCGCCGGAGGCCAGCCCACCGAGCTTGCCTGCGACTGTCACGAACACGGACTGGGTGATCTCCTCGGCCACGTCCGCCTTCCCGAAGCGGCTTTTGGCGAGCGCGTAGATCCGTCGGCTGTAGAGCGCGACGAGCGAGCGCCAGGCCGCTTCATCTCCGCCGGCAGCGGACCTCAGCAGGGCCGTCAGATCCGGCGATTGAGCTGGTCCGAGGTCGGACATCCGAACGTGGTCCTCCAACAACGGATCAGCAACCAACAGCCGAACGCTCGTGGGCTGGGGAGATTGCAAGCATGCCGGTCCTCTGGCGAGCATATCAAACAGAGTCCGAAAATGGCGGGACGATAAAATGGGTGGTCATGTCGGATTCCAATCCCCGCACCCCGGGCGTCCCCCGGATCCTCTACACCGTCGCGGCCAGTCATCCAGATGGCGACTCGGCCCGGCGGTACATCGCATGGCTCAACGGCGGGCACACCGCCGCGGTGATCCGGGGAGGCGCCACCCGCGCGACCGTCGCGCAGGTCCGCTCGGAGCCGACGCCACTGGTCCAAGTCCGATACGAGTTCCCGAGCCGGGAGGTTTTCGATCGCTACGTCCGGGAGTTCGCACCCGCGCTGCGGGCCGAGGGCCTGGCGCTCTTCGGTCCGGGCTCGGGCGTGGAGTTTGCAAGAACCGTCGAGGAGATCGCCGAACACTTCCCGGGCGCGTCGGCGTAGAGCCGTGCCCTGCTTTCCTAGGCTTCACCCGATGGTCCTCCGCGGACCGGCGGCTCACAGAACGGTCCACACTTGCAGCAGCTGACTGACGAGCAACTCTTCGAGAAGTACCGCAAGGGCGACAACGCGTCCTTCCGCGCCCTGATTGAGCGGCACCACGACGAGCTGCTCCATTTCCTCATCAGGCTCGTGGGCGATCGCCAGGCGGCGGAAGACGTCTTCCAGGAGACGTTCCTCCAGATCCACCAGTCGGCTGCGGGCTTTGACATGGAACGGCGCTTCCGCCCCTGGATGTTCACGATCGCGGCCAATAAGGGTCGCGACTGGCTCCGACGCAAGGCCCGACGGCATGCCTTTGACCTGTCCAGCCCGGTGGGGGGGAGCAGCGACGGCGGGGAACTGGAGTACATCGACCTGCTCGAGGTCGACGTGCCCGACCCGGGGGATGCGTCGCTGGACCGAGAACGCGACGCGATGGTGCAGAAGGCGCTGGACCAGTTGCCTCCCTCGCTCCGAGAAATCCTGCTTCTGGCCTATTTCCAGAGGCTCAGCTACGCCCAGATCGCCGACGACTTGCAGATTCCCCTGGGGACGGTGAAGAGCCGCCTCCACGCGGCGGTCGCGGCGTTCGCCAAGAAATGGAAACTTTTGGCGGGCGAGCGAACCGGGTCCCCTCCGGGTTCATAGAAGAAGTGCCGCCCGACCCCTGCCAAGTCTGGCCCTGACGGGGAGAGCGGCTCCAGAATGGCGCGTTGTGCTTGGCCCTCCGGCCCAAGCGTTCGGGCGGATGTGGCGTACCTCTCAGGCGGGTCCAAGCCTGAGTTTCTCCAGGATCACACGGTCGATTGACCATGGCTCAACCCAACGACAATCCTCAGCTTTCGGCCAACGACTCGGCGGCGCTGGATGCGCTGATCGACGCGGGCTTTGAGGTCGAGAAGGTCGCTCCCGAGATGCAAGCGCGGGCCCGCAAGGTCGCGCAGATCCTCGGCCTGGCGGGAGCATCCCCGGCCCAGAAGCCCGCGGATGCGGATCGCCAGACGCTCGTGGACGTGACGATGGCGCGCGTCCTGCGCGCCTCGCAAGGACCCGCCGAGCCCGCGCTCAACTGGGAAGACGAAGAAGCGCTCGAAGCCTGGCTCATGGGTTCGGGGCTCAGCGCTCGCGATGCCCGCGCCCATCGAGTCGCGCGGCACGAGGCGATTTCCAGGCTCGTCACCCAATCGGGCCGTTCCAAGGTCAGCGCCGACCGCGAGGCCCGCATCGACAAGGCCTTCAGCGCGTGCATGGCGCGGGGCGAGCCCACCCTCAAGATCGATCGCTTCCGCGGTCTGCGGGTGCGGATGGCGGACCTGGTCTCGGTTGCGGCGGTGCTGGTGATCGGCGCCGCCACGCTCTGGCCCGTGCTTTCGGGTGTTCGTGAGCAGTCCAGGCGATTTGCGTGCGCCGACAACCTGCACGATGTCGCCTCGGGTATGGGCCTGTATGCGGGGGCCAACCGTGACGCGCTTCCCGTGGCCGCGGCTTCTCTGGGCGGCGGAAAGTGGTGGGAGGTCGGCTCGCCCGACGCCCGTTCCAACTCCGCGAATCTGTACCACCTGGCCAAGACGGGCTTTGCCGATCTCTCCGACCTGGCGTGCCCGGGGAATCCGACCGCGTGCAAGTCGATGAACGATCCCAAGGCAGTCGACTGGAAGTGCCTCGACGAAGTTTCGTACAGCTACCGGATCATGCGCGGGCCGGAGAAGCCCCACTGGAATGAGTCGGGCCGGATCGTGGTGCTGACGGACCGCTCGCCGGTCGCGCTGCGTGCCGCCCGAGGCCAGCCGATCAAGCCCTGGGAGAACTCACCCAACCATGATCGCCATGGCCAGAAGGTCATGTTCAGCGATGGCTCGGTGGTGTGGTACAAGACGCCGGAACTGGACAATCGGGACAATATCTGGCTCCCGTTTGCGATCGAGAAGGCCATCGGGCAGGTCACCGGCCGCGAGTTCAGGCTGGAGGGGACCGAGTTCCCGTCCAGTGCGCAGGACGCGTTCGTCGGGCCTTGATGGCGCCCGAGGTCGGCCCCTGTTGGAAACTCTGGAGCCCACGCATGGGATGCGTGGGTTTTTTCTTTGGGGATTCGGGGGCTGGTTGGGTCGGTTTGGAAGAATGCCGAACTCGCCTCCGGATGGGGAGGGGTCTATAGTCACCCCCTTGCCCGGGAGCCGTTTGGGCTCGATTGGGTTGGGCGGAGCTCTGCATCATGTCGAAGAACAAGCCACACAAGGGTCTGCTCAAGCGGATCCGTATCACCAAGACCGGCCTTGTGCGTCACAAGACGACGGGTCACAAGCACCTGCGTTCGGGCAAGGGCGGCAAGCGTCTGCGTCAGATGCGCAAGGGCCCGTTCATGTCCAACCCCGAGGCCAAGCGCATCGAGAAGCTGCTGTTCCGCCGCCTGCGCGGTCGTGATCAGAGCCGTGCGGCCCTGCGTCGCAACCCGACGCCGGCCGAGCGCAAGGCTGCCAAGGCTGGCGCGGCTGCTCCCGCAGCGGCGGCGGCCAAGCCGGCGGCGAAGGCCAAGTCGGCCTCCAAGGCCAAGTAAGACGGTTTCATCGCGGTCCGCGCTGGCGCGGACCGTTTTCGCACCTGTCCGTCGGGACCCCCAAGCGGGCCAAGTCCCCTCCGCCGGACGACCCTGAAGCACCGCATCACGCGGGACTCGGGGAGATCAGGAGAGTTCCATGCCTCGCGTTCGCAAAGGATCGGCAAGGACCCAGGCCCGCAAGCGCATGCTGCGTCGGGCTCGCGGCTACTTCGGCTCCAACAGCAAGCACTGGTATCGCGCCCGCAACGCGGTGATCCGCGCCGGCGTGTACGCCTTCGCCGACCGTCGCCGCCGCAAGCGTGACTTCCGCGCCCTGTGGATCACCCGCATCACCGCGGCGTGCCGCATGCGTGGGGCCCGCTACAGCCAGTTCATCAACGGGCTGAAGCTCTCGGGCATCGTGCTCAACCGCAAGATGCTCTCGGAGATCGCGATCTCCGATCCCAAGCTCTTCGACAAGCTTGTCGCGACCGCGGTGAAGGCCTCCAAGGCCACGCCCGCCAAGGCCGGCTGAAGACAAGCCCAATCGATCGAAACGCGCAAGGCCCTGTCCCGGAGAAGGACGGGGCCTTGTCACATCCCGGGAGTCCAGCCCGGGCGTTCGGGGTGTTAGACTCGGGTATTCACAGGGAAGGAGTCCCGCATGGGCTGGTGGATCGCGGACTGGTGGAGCGCCGATCGCGGGCCGGTCATCGTGACCTCGTGGGTGTTCTGGGTGATCACGTCGATCGTCCTGCACGAACTCTCCCACGGCTGGGCCGCGATCCGGGCCGGGGACCGCACGCCGATTTACGCGGGGCACATGACGTGGAACCCGCTGGTGCACATGGGGCACATCAGCCTGATCATGTTCGCGCTGACGGGGATCGCGTGGGGCGCGATGCCGGTCAATCCCAGCGCGTTCCGAGGCAGGTACGACGAGGCCAAGGTCGCGGGCGCGGGCCCGGCGATGAACCTGGCGATCGCGCTGGTGTGCATGGTGGTCGCGTCGGTCTGGCGCGCCTTCGGAGGCTTCGGCGTTGATGATCACGTCTACCAGACGGTGATGATCTTCTTCACCCTCGGCTGCGCACTGAACATCACGCTCATGCTGTTCAACCTGATCCCCGTGCCGCCTCTGGACGGGTCGAAGATCGTCGCGGAGTTCGTTCCGGCGTACCGCCGGGTGATCGATCATCCCCACGTGCAGATCGGCGCCTTCGTCCTGTTCCTGATCCTCTTTCAGGGCGCGGGCGGCAAGCTCTTCAGCTTCGGGTTCAACATCACGGGTGAGATGATCCACACCATTGCGTCCAAGATCCGCCCGCTCACTCCGTAAACGGCATCAGGTGCATTGTGAAGTACGTGATCGTGATCCCCGATGGAGCTGCGGACTATCCGCTCGATGAACTCGGCGGGCTCACGCCTTTCCAGGCGGCCCAGACTCCTAATCTGGACAAGATCGCGCAGGTGGGGCGCCTGGGCACCGCGAACACGACGCCCCCGGGCTTTGAGGCGGGGTCGGACGTGTGCTCGATGTGCCTGCTCGGGTACGACCCGCAGAAGTATCACACGGGTCGCGCGCCGCTCGAGGCTGCGGCGATCGGGCTCGACCCGGGTCCGAAGGACTGGATCTTCAGACTCAATCTGGTGACCACCGAAGGGCTCGAGCCCGGCGCGAGGATGATGGACCACTCCGCGGGCGCGATCACCGATCGCGAAGCGCGGGTGCTGGTGGCGGACCTGGTCGCCCACTGGCAGCGCACCATGCCCGATGTGGTGCAGGGCTTCACGCTCACGCCTGGGGTCAGCTATCGCAACATCCTGGTGGACGCTTCGGGCCGGGACTACGCGAGGCTCACGACCACCCCGCCGCACGCGATTCCCGGTGAGCCCTGGCAGAAGCATCTGCCGACCGGGTGTCCGGAGGCGGAGCTGATCAAGCGGCTCATGCTGAGCTCGGCGGAGTTTCTGCCCTCGCAAGCGGTGAACAACGCGCGGGCGGAGGCGGGGCTGCGCCAGGCGACCATGGCCTGGGTGTGGGGGCAGGGCACGAGGCCTCGCATGCCTTCCTTCAAGAAGCTCCACGGCCTGCGCGGCGCGATGATCACCGCGGTCGACCTTCTGGCGGGCATCGCGGCGTACATGGGCTGGGACAGGCTCAATGTGCCGGGGATCACGAGCTATCACGACACGGATTACGCGGCCCAAGGGCGTGCGACCTGCGACGCGATTGATGACTACGACGTGGTGTGCTGCCATGTCGAGGCCCCCGATGAGGCTTCGCATCAGGGCGACGCCGCGACCAAGGTCGCGTCGCTCGAGTCCATCGACCGGCACGTCCTGGCGCCGATCATGCAGAAGCTCGCGACGTTTGGTGATCCTGAGAAGGACCCGAGCGCCAAGGGCTGGCGGATTCTCGTGATGCCCGATCACTACACGCGGGTGTCAACGCGCAGGCATGATCCGACGCCGGTGCCCTTTGCGATGGCGGGCGCGTGGGTGCGTTCGCTGGTGAAGCGGCCGTTCAGCGAGGAGAACGCCGAGGACTCGGATCTGCACATCGATCCGGGGCACGATCTCATGGAGTATTTCCTCAGGGGCGGGCTGGCCAAAGTCCGGAGCTGAGTCCGCACGCACGGGAGACGCGGGATGGCAGATCAATCAGATCCAACTTCAGGACCGGAGCAGAAGCCCCCAGCCAAGGCTGGCGAGCCCGAGACGTACGAGGTCATCGAGCCGCCGTCTGCGCCGGCCAAGCCCTCGGCGTCGATCAGCGCGCCCAAGCTCCTGAGCGATTTCGATGAGGACGCCGACTTCGATCACGATCCCGCGGTCAAGGCGGCCCAAGGCAAGGTCAAAGTCGGACCGCCGCTGATCGAGGGCGAGGACGACGACGATGTGTTCGTGAAGCCCGGGCTTGGTGACGAGAGGCTCTGGGCAATCGTCGGCGTGGTGCTCATGATCGCCTCGGTGATCGCGACGCTGGTCTTCAAGAACGAGGCAGCGGGCAACACCGCGTGGCGGGCGATCCTGGTCGGAGCGCAGTGCTTTGTGCACGCGGGGACCGGCGTCGCGGCGATCGGGGCCGCGGCCAGCCTCGGGCAGATGAGGCTCGGAAAGGTTGAACTGGCGGCGGCCCGGATGTTCGCGCTGGTCGGGCTTTTCCAGCTCATCTTCCACCTCAACCTTCCGATCACCAACTCCAAGGTCGAGGAGATTGTGCTGGCCGGGATGGCGTATCTCATCGGCCTGCGCGTGCTCTTCCGTCGCCCCAACGACCAGACCATGATCATCGCGGGCTTCCATTTCCTGGGATGGCTCGCGGTGTACCTGATCGGGTTCCTCTACGCCGCAGCCAATCAGCCGGCGGTGACGACGTCATGAACGGGGACCGCGCGTGAACGATTCCTCGCTCACTGCCCGCGTCGCGGCTGCGTTCGGCGCGGCGTTCAGCGCCCGTCCTACGCACGTCGCACGTGCGCCCGGGCGCGTCAACCTGATCGGTGACCACACCGACTACAACATGGGCTTTGTTCTGCCCATGGCGATCGATCGCGACTGCGTCGCGCTGGCGCGGGCGCGGACCGATGGCGTCGTCCGGGTGCTCGCGGTGGATCTGCGCAAGCAAGTCGAATGGCGGGCTGCCGATGATCCGGCCCTGGTCCGGCGCAGGCTTCTGGAAGTCGATCAGCGCTGGGCGACCTATGTGCTGGGCGTTCTGGCGTGCATGGCTTCGCGGCATCCGGCGGGCTTTGAGGCCGTGACGCGGGCGGGGATGGACCTGGCGGTGGGGAGCGATGTGCCTCTGGGTTCCGGGCTCTCCAGTTCCGCGTCTCTGGAAGTCAGCGTTGCGACGCTGCTCGAGTCGATGGCGGGAAAACGCCTCACCGCGATCGAGAAGGCGCTGGCGTGCCAGCGGGCCGAGCACGAGTTTGCGGGCGTGCCTTGCGGGATCATGGACATGCTCGTCTCGGCCGCGGGCGTCGCGGGGCACGCGCTGCTCATCGATTGCCGGTCGAACAGCGTGCTTCCCGCGCCGCTTCCCGCACCCGATCAGGCGCTGGTCGTGGTGATCAACTCGAACGCCAAGCACGAGCTCGCGGGCGGGGAGTACGCCCAGCGCCGCGCGGGCTGCGAGCGTGCGGCGATGCTGCTCGGGGTGACGTCTCTGCGCGAGAGCCAGGAGGACCCGGTCTCGGTGCGAGGCCTGCCCGAGGATCTCAAGCCCCTGGTCCGGCACGTGGTGGGGGAGTCTCACCGGGTCACGGACGCGTTCGACGCTCTGCACCGCGGGCAGCTCGATCGCTTCGGGAGGTTGATGAATCAGTCGCACGCGTCGCTCCGGGACGACTACCGCGTGAGCTGCGCCGAGCTGGATTTCCTCGCCAGCCGCCTGGAGCGGACCCCGGGCGTTTTCGGGGCCCGGATGACCGGCGGCGGCTTTGGCGGAAGCGTGGTGGCGCTGGCACGCCCGGAGGCGATGGACGCCATCCGGGAGCACATCCCCGACGCGTATCGCTCAAAATTCGGGCTGGATTGCACGATCATGACCCCGGTCGCCTCCCCGGGGGCGGGACCGGTTACGCTTTGAGTTCAAGGCCCATTCCGGGCCTGAAGGGGTGTTGCGGCAGCGATGGCACAGACGCACGCGGAGCGGATGCTTGCAGGGATCAACGACCGATCGCTCGTCGTCGGCGTGATCGGTCTGGGCTACGTCGGGCTTCCCATGGTCCGCGCGGTGCATCGCGCCGGGTTCCGCGTCGTGGGATTCGACATCGACGCAACCAAGATCGCCGACCTGAAGGCAGGGCGTGCCTATCTGAAGCACCTGGGAGAGGACCTGGTCCGCGAGCTGGCTGCGTCTTCCCGTTTCACGCCCACGAACGTTCCCGCCGAGCTGCGCGGCTGCGATGTGTTCATCCTGTGCGTGCCGACGCCGCTGGGCGCGCATCACGACCCTGATCTGACCTACGTCGAACGCTCAACCGAGTTAGTTGCGGGCGTCGCCAGGCCCGGGTCATTGGTGGTGCTCACGAGCACGAGCTATCCGGGCACGACGCGCGAGGTGTGCCTGCCGATCCTGGAAAAGGCGGGGCGGAAGCTCGGAACTGATCTGTTCGTGTCCTTCAGCCCCGAGCGCGAGGATCCGGGTCGTCAGGGCGTTGAGACGCGCACGATTCCCAGGCTTCACGGCGGGCTCGACGAGGCCAGCTCGAAGCTCGGCGCCGCGTTCTTCGCGTCGTGCGTGGAGAAGGTGATCCCGGTCGAGTCCGCGGAAGTCGCGGAGGCTGCCAAACTGCTGGAGAACATCTACCGCGCCGTCAACATCGCGCTCGTGAACGAGCTCAAGCCTGTGCTGGGCGCGATGGGCATCGACGTCTGGCAGGTGATCCGGGCGGCCTCGACCAAGCCCTTCGGGTTTCAGCCCTTCTATCCGGGCCCTGGTCTGGGCGGGCATTGCATCCCCATCGACCCGTTCTATCTGACCTGGAAGGCCCGAGAGTTCGGGCAAGCCACGCGGTTCATCGAGCTGGCGGGCGAGATCAACTCGCGGATGCCCGCGTCGGTCGTGGACCGAACCATCGGCGCGCTCAACGAGGACGGCAAGTCCGTCAAGAACGCCCGCGTGCTCGTGATCGGCCTGGCCTACAAGCCCGACATCGACGACGTGCGCGAGACGCCGGCTGCGGAGATCATCAAGCTCCTGCTCGAACGCGGCGCCGATGTCTCGTTCCACGACCCGCACGTGCCCAAGTTCGCGGGCATGCGCAAGTATCCCAACTTCAATATGGACTCCACGCCTCTGACCCCCGCGGCGGTCGCGGGCGCGGACGCGGTTCTGATCGTGACCGATCACGCAGCGGTTGATTACACGCTCCTGGCCGAGCGGGCTGCGTTGATCGTGGACACCCGTGACGCGATGCGGCGCGTCGCTTCCTGCAAGGCAAGGGTGGTGAAGGCGTGAGTGTGCTCCCTTCCAAAGCGTTGATCGGCATGGTGCACGTGGGCGCGCTCCCCGGCACGCCCCATTCCCGCAAGAGCGTGAGCAAGCTCGTCGCCGAGGCGACCAGCGAGGCCAAAGTCCTCCTCTCGGCGGGCTTTGACGCGATCATCATCGAGAACATGCACGATCGGCCCTATGTCCACGGCGTCAAGGGCCCGGAGATCGTCGCCGCGATGACCGCGGTGGCGTTGACGATCCGCGAGATCGCCCCCGAGCTCCCGCTGGGCATCCAGATTCTCTCCGGAGGCAATCGCGAGGCGATCGCGGTCGCGCACGCGTCCGGGGCCCAGTTCATCCGGTGCGAGAACTTTGTCTTCAGCCACGTGGCCGACGAGGGGCTCCTGGTCAAGGCCGAGGCGGGGGAGCTTCTGCGATACCGCAAGTCGATCGATGCCGACGACGTTCTGATCTTCGCGGACATCAAGAAGAAGCACGCCTCCCACGCGATCACCGCGGACGTCTCGCTCGCCGAGGCGGTCGAGGCGGCCGAGTTCTTCAGCGCCGATGGGGTCATCATCACCGGCGCCGCGACGGGAAAGCCCACGAGCCCCGAGGATCTGGCCCAGGCACGCGGCGCGACCAAGCTCCCGGTGCTGGTGGGCTCGGGTGTCACGCCCGATCAGGTCAAGACGCTCTTCAAGCACGCGGACGGCCTGATCGTCGGCTCGTTCGTGAAACAGGGCGGGCGCTGGGATCGCCCGGTGGATCCGGAGCGGTGCAAGAAGCTCGTCGTCGCGGCACGCCGCGCCCGGTGAGGTTGAACCAGAACCGGAGCCTTTGTGCTGCCCATCCTGATCATCCTGGCCTTCGGCGTGCTGTACGTGCACGACGGATTGCCGCACCCGTTTCTCGAGGTCGGCGCCGACCCTCGGGCGGTGATCATCGGGGCGGTGTCGCCGATGGTCACGCTGATCGGAGCGCTCTGGCTTGCGGTCCTCTTTCTGGACCGGAGGCTCGACCGGGCCGGACGCTTCTCGGATGCGATGCTCGCGGAAAAGCTGGTCGCCTACTCGCGGGTCGCGGCCCTCTTTGTCCACGCCTCGGCGGTGCTGGCGATGGGGCTTCCCCGCGCGGTGCGCAGCGTGCTTGGCGATCACGTCTTCCTGGACGAGCTGGTGTGCCTGATCCCGGTGTCCGTCGCGTGGTTTGCCGGGTGGTGGATCATCTATCCGGTGGAGCGGCGTCTGCGTGAAGCGGTGGTGCTCCGGCATCTGGAGTCGGGTCGTCCGGTGTATCCGTTTCCGAGACGGATGCGCTACACGTGGGTGTCGTTCCGCACGCAGGTCCTGTTCTTCTTCCTCCCGCTGGCGGGGCTGATGGCGTGGACCGAGTTCTCGACGCTCGCGATTCTGAGGCTTCCCGAGGCTTGGCGTGCGGAGTGGCGCGAGCCCGCGCTGGCGACTCTTGCCCATCTGGCGGGGATCGCGATGGTCCTGTTCTCGATGCCTTTGGCGCTGCGCTTTGTGTGGGACACCGCGCCCCTCGGCGATAGCCCCTTGACGCGCAGGCTTCTGGCCTTGTGCGCCGAGTACCGCGTCCGCGTGCGCCGGCTCCTGGTCTGGCGCACCGACGGCGTGATCGTGAACGGTGCGGTCGTGGGGGTGGTGCGTCCCTTCCGCTATATCCTGCTCACCGACGCCTTGCTCGATCAGCTTTCCACGAGGCAGATCGAGGCGGTCATGGCGCACGAGGTCGCCCACGTCCGCTGCCGGCACATGCTCTGGCTTGCGGTCTGCGTGCTCGCGACCATCCTCGGGACGGGTGTGATCGCGGATCTGGTGCTGCACGCAGCGGGGCAGGCCGAGTCGGAAAGCCTGGAGATCTCCGCCGCCGTGACGTTCTTCACGTTCGGGACGCTCTTCCTGACGTTCGGAGCGGCGAGCCGGATCTTTGAGAGGCAAGCCGACACGTTCGCAGCTCGCCACATGAGCGTGGCGTTGCCCAAGCCCGCAGGCCATACCCCCGCAAGCCAGGCACCCGCAAGCCAGGCCCCCGCAAGCCAGGCCCCCGCAAGCCAGGCGCCGATGGCTGCTCCGGTCATCATCGCTCCCGAGGGACTCCTGGCTGCGGCCGCGGATTTGGTCGCAGAGCCCGCGTCTCAAGCATCGATCCCGCCCGAGATGAGTCCATCGGGGTCGACGCCGTCGATTCCCGACGCACCGGACGGGCGATTTACGTTCCCCGGCGTCGCGAGCATGGCCGATGCGCTCCGGAACGTCGCGGCGTTGAACGGCATCTCGCCCTCCCGGTTCACCTGGAGGCATGGCTCCATTGCGCAGCGGATCACGCACCTGGAGTCGCTTCTCGGGACGGGGCTGGAACAGGCGCCGATCGACCGCCGGGCCAGGTTCGTGAAACGTGCTTCTCTTCTGACGCTCATCCTGAGCGTCGTCGCGATCATTCTGCTCTGAGGTATGCGAGAATCCACCATGCCCATCTCCGCACAGGAACAGCGCGTTCTGGATCTCATCCGCTCCCGGGGCCCCGCGCTGCTGGAGGATTTGAAGCTCCACGTCGGGCTCCCGACCGGAGGCGGGAACACCGCGGCCCTGGACGAGACCCGCGAACGCTTCGCGGTCAGGCTTCGGGCGCTGGGAGCCACCACGAGCTTCGTGCCCGGTGATCCGAGACCATCCTGGCTCTTTGGTGCGGAGGTTGGCCCATCCACGCCTCCGACCATGAACGCCAAGCGGCTGGTCGAGGGCTTGCCCCGCATCCTGCTCAGCGGCCATCTGGACACGGTGCACGATCCCGCGGGGAGTTTCCGCTCGCTCTCGATCGCCTCGGATGGCAAGACCGCGACCGGCCCGGGCTGCGTCGACATGAAGGGCGGGCTGGTGGTGGCGGTGGGGGCGCTCGAGGCGCTCGAGGCTGTGGGCGTGCGCTCTTCGTGGTCGTTCGTGATGAACAGCGACGAGGAAACCGGCTCGTTCTGCTCGGACCGGGCCCTCCGCGAGATCGCCAAGGGTCACGACGTCGGGCTCGTGTTCGAGCCGGCGTTGCCCGATGGATCTCTTGTGACGCATCGGCCCGGATCGGGCCAGTTCTTCGTGGAGTGCACGGGAAAGTCGGCGCACGTCGGACGCGACTTCACCAAGGGCGTCTCCGCGGTGACCGCGCTGGCCGAGAGGCTCGTGGAGATCTCGCGCTGGCCCGACGCATCGCGAGGGCTGGTGGTGAGTGTTGGGCCGCTCGAGGGGGGACGCGTGACCAACGCGGTGCCGGATCGGGCCCGGGCGTGGGGGAACGTGCGCTATCCCGAGACGGGGATGATGGACGAGCTCAGGCAGCGTTACGCGTCGATCTCAACGCCCGCGGGCGTGCTGCCCGGGTGCGTGGTGGAGTCGACGTTCAATCGCCCCGCCAAGCCTTTGACGCCCCGCGTGCAGAAGCTGGCCGAGTGCGCCCGCGAAGTTTCGACGGACCTGGGGCAGCCGATGCCCTTCGGCACGACCGGGGGCGTCTGCGACGGGAACAACCTCCAGGCCGAGGGCCTTCCCGTGATCGACACCCTCGGCCCCCGAGGCGGCGGTTTGCACACGCCTACGGAGTGGATCGAGCTCGCGAGCCTTGTCGAGCGCTGCCAGCTCACCGCCTTGCTCATGATGAGGCTGAGCAGCCGTCAGTACGTGGTCTAAAGGCTGATCCGCGCGGCCCTCCTTCCGAGCTTTCCGCCCGAAAACGGGGCGGAAGCCGGCGCCGGGGCCGAATATGCGAAGCCAAGCCCTTTCGTCGCTCGATGAAAGGGCCGACATATCCTTCAGGACGCAAATCCAACGGACGGAGCCGAACATGTCGCATGCTGCTGCCTCGACCCATTCACCCTCGACCATCAACGGCGCGCCGGTCGGCGCGACGACGGTCGGTTCGCAGCTCCACAGCTCCGCCGCGGTCCGCGCGGGCGTGAAGGCGATCGTGGACGAGCTCAAGGCCAAGTCGGCCCTGATCACCGACTCGCGCCCCGCCAACCCGGCGCTCAAGGAGACGTACGAGGCGCTGATGAAGCGGGCCGCGGATGTTCGCGGCCGTCCGCTGCTGTATCCCTACGTGGGCTCCGGCGCGGGCAACGGCGCGCTGGTCGAGCTCGCGGATGGGTCGGTCAAGTGGGACATGATCTGCGGCATCGGCGTGCACTTCTTCGGGCACTCCGACGCCGACATGGCCGAGGCGGCCCTCCTGTCCGGCATTGACGACACCGTCAAGCACGGCAACCTGCAATCCAACTTCGAGGCCTACGCCTTCGCCGAGTGCCTCCTCAACGAGGCCAAGAAGCACTCCAAGCTCAAGCACGCCTACATCGCGACCGGCGGCGCGATGGCCAACGAGAACGCCCTGAAGGTCTGCTTCCAGAAGAAGTTCCTGGACAACCTCCAGTCCCTGGGCGGCGGCGCGAACATCAAGCCCGAAACGCTTCTGGCCAACTGCTCGCCCAACATGCGCGTCCTGGCCTTCAAGGACTGCTTCATGGGCCGTTCGCTCACGATGGCGAACATCGGCGACAACCACCAGGGCCGCGAGGGTCTCCCCGGCGCGATCCCGGTGGACTACATGCCGTTCTGGGATTCCGCAGCGGCGGAGCGGATGGGCTCGGGCCCCGCGGGCAAGAAGAAGTTCATTGACATGAGCGTGTGGCACCTGGAGCAGTTCATCCACCGCTATCCGGGCTCGCACGCGTGCTTCATCTTCGAGCTCGTGCAGGGCGAGGGCGGCTTCCACGTCGGCGATCGCGACTACTTCAAGGCCCTCATGGACGTCTGCAAGAACCACAAGATCGCGGTGTGGGACGACGAGATCCAGACCTTCGGCCGCACCAAGCGCATGTTCGCGTACGAGATGTTTGACCTGGGCGACTACGTCGACGTCTTCTGCGTGGGCAAGATGACCCAGGCCTGCGTCACCATGTGGACCGAGGCCTTCAATCCCAAGTCAGCGATTCTCTCGGGCACGTTCACGGGCGAGGGCCTGTCCTTCCGCGTCGGCCAGCGGGTCGTCGAGCGTCTGCGTGACGGCGGGTACTACGGCGACAACGGCCTCATCGCCAAGCACGAGGCCGCGTTCCGCACCCACGCCAAGGCCCTCATCGACAAGCACCCCGAGTGGTTCCCCGCGGTCGCCGAACTCAACGGCGGCGGCGAGAAGCTCATCGGCGGCACCGGCGGCATGATGCGCTTCACGCCCTACGGCGGCAACAAGGAGAAGATCCTCAAGGCCGCCAAGACCTGCTTCGAGGAAGGCGTGATCCTGTTCTACTGCGGCCACGGCCCGTACCACGTCCGCATGCTGCCGCCGCTGGGCGTCATGAAGCTCGAGGACTGGCCCAAGGTCTTCGCGTGCATCGAGCGCGGCATGGCCAAGGCCGGGGCCTGATCGCAAATCCCGCCCGAGTCCAACGAGCCCTCCGCGCAAGCGGAGGGTTTTTCGTTTCACGCCCCAAGTTTCAGAATCAGGCCCTCAGGCACCGCGCTTCGGATGACTGCGGCATCACTACCCCAGCAAGCGAGCAGGCTCACTTCAGCTCCACACTCCAGTACGCATGATCCAGGAACGCCTTCCAGGACGCGTACTTCTCGTGGCCGAGCCTGAGCGAGATCAGCGGGTTGCGCTTGGGGCGCTCGGGCTTGCGGATGAGCTTCATGCTGGCCTGTTCGGGCGTGCGGCCACCCTTGCGGGCGTTGCACTTGATGCAGGCGCACACGAGGTTGTCCCATGAATCGCCGCCGCCGTGGGCGCGGGGCTTCACGTGGTCGATCGACAGGTCCGCGGTCGAGAAGTGCCGCCCGCAATACTGGCACATGTTGCGGTCGCGTGCGAACAGGTTGCGGCGGTTGAGCTTCACCGTCTGCTCGGGGAGGCGGTCGTAGCCCAGAAGGCGGATGATCCGCGGCACCGCGATGTCGAAGCGCACGCACTTCACCCAGTCGTGCTTCTCAGGCTCGAACTGTTTCTGGAGCTCGGAGATCTGCGCCCAGGACTCGAAGTCGTAGGTTGCAAACGAGCGGGGCGTGCCGTCGGCGTTGCCCGCGTCTTCGACGTGGATGATCTCCGCGATCTCGCGGGCCAGGAGCACGAAGGCCCGCTTGGCGCTGACGACGCGGACCGCAAGGTAGTTCTTGTTGAGGACCAGAACCTTGGAGTTCAGCCCATCGCCCGGGTGCATGGCCAGAGCGCCGCCCACGAGGGCTGCGGCCATGTCGTCATCGGGTTCATCCCAGTCGGGTTGATAGCCGTTCGGCATCGATTTCTCGTGCCCCGGCTGGCGATCGTGATGGTGGAGCCTCTTGTCCATGGCTCAAACACGCGATCTCGATGCAGCGATCCCGTACCCGTCGGGAGGGATCGGTCACTCCGGAAGGTATTTGTAGTGGCTTTTCCACCTGATATCAACACCCACGCCAAATCAGGCGGTCCGGGGGGCCTGGGAGGGCTCGGGAGCGTGGCTATGCGGACCTGCACCCCGGCCGTCCACAGGCGTGCGCGCGCTGGGTGGCGGTCGGAGCCGGCCAGCGGTTCACACGCCGGGCTTGATGGTCGAGAGGTCGATCTGGCCGTCTTCGGAGAATCCGACGGTGGGGCGGCGGAGGTCGTTGTCGAAGAGCACTTCCGCGAAGGACCCCGGGGTCTGGTAGACGAGGGTTCCGGTGACGCGGTACGACGCGGTCCCGCCGGGGGCCGCCTGGCCCGCGGGCAGCGCGATGACTGCCGGGAGGCTGACGATCTGGGTGCCGAAGCGGCGCAGCGTCGCCTCGGGGGAGCGGTACCCGCTGAACACCCGGCGCTGGTCGACGTACACGTCATAGCGAACCTCACGCAGAGGCAGGGCCTCTTCGTTGGGGTTGTCCGCTTCGATCGTGAACTTCATCACCACGCCCGCGTCCGACCGCTCGGTGACCGCGGCGTCCGTCACGCGGAGCTTGGGGGCGGCGTACGAGTGCCCGCCGCAACCCGTGAGCGTGACCAGCGTCAGGCCGAAGGCCACGCCGATGCCGAGGGTTCGGGAGGGAAGGTGCCGGGAGGGGGTGGAACGCATCGGTCCAGTGTACCCCGGCTCAGGCTCAGTTGTTGAGCGTGATCCACGAGGGGTCCCCGCTGGAAACGAGGGTCGAAACCTCGGGGGACATGTCCGCGACCGCGTGGTTGTAGTGCGTCCAGTGGATCGTCAGGGCGACCAGCATGGAGAAACAGCACCAGGCGCCGAGCTCCCCGCCCCGGGTCTTGCGGAGGCGGAAGATGATGAACATGCCAAGCCCGAGGGTCAGGACCTTCCAGGCCGCCAGCGCGCCGGGGCATCCATAGGAGATGACCAGCCTGGCCAGCGGGTTGACCTCATCCATCCCCACCGAGCGGAGATAGGCCAGGGTCATGTACAGGTCCCCCATGCTCATCGCGATGGTGGCGGCGATCAGCCAGAGGACGCGGATATGGCGGGTTGAGCGCAGGGTGTTCCGGAAGGCGCCGAACCAAGAGAGTTCTCGGGCGACAGCGACTTCCCGCAACCGCTCGGGCTGGTCGGCGAACCGGGATGGGGGAGGCGTGCGACCCATCATGGGGGCTCGAAATCGGCGGAGCCCGGGGTCTGGATAAGACGGAAGGCGAAAATTGCCGACCTAAGGTTGCCCCGAGGTCGCAAGCATGGCTGGCCAAGGTCCCAAATCTCCGTCGGCTCTGGTTCCTCAAAGAGCCGAGCGCGGTGACGTCTCCGGGCGCCTGCGCCCGAGAACGGGCATGGTGCTTGGCATCGCGATGCTCCTCGCGCTCGCGGGCGCTGCGCCGAGCCAGGGACAGTTCCAGCAGTCCACGCCGGTCTACGCCGACGACTCTCCGCAGGCCCAGGGTGCGCTGGATCGCGCCCGCGAGCTTGCAGCAGCAGGCAATGCAGCCGAGGCGGCCCGTGTCATTCAGCAGCTGCTGGACACCGACGCGGAACGCGTGGTTCCGGATCGCGCCGACAACAAGCTCTTCACAGCCCTGCGCGATCGCGTGCACGATGTCCTCCTGTCCTCCCCCGCGGTGCTCGAGCGTTATCGCTCGGTGGAGGAGCCCCGCGCCCGGGATCTGGTTGCTGCAGGCGAGTTCGAGAAAGTTGAACGCGCGCGTCTGCTCACGCGCTCGGGCCTCGAAGCGGCCCTGAAGGTCGCCGAGCGGCACCTCGAGGCGGCCCGGTTTGAAGCGGCCCGCCTGACGCTCGAGCAGCTCGAGACCCATCCGGATCGCAAGGATCCCGCGCTGGCCGACAAGTGCGCCGCTGCTGCCAGACTGGTGGCGCGGTATCTCGATCGGGCTTCGGTCCGTTCGTGGGCGGAGCGTTGGACACAGGAAGCGGGCAAGAACGAGCCGGTCGGCGCTGCGATCGTGCCGCCTCCCCGCGCCGCGGAACGCGCCCGCAATCCGGTGTCGACCAAGGAAGGCGGGCCTGACGCGCCGCTCGACGCTGCGGCTCTGGTCCGATCACCGCTGCAATCGGTCTGGATCTCCGAGCAGATCCGCCGCGACCTGGCCGATCGGCCCGAGCTTCATCAAGGCAACCGCGAGGCCCGCGCCCGCCAGAATGGCGAGGACGAGCCCTGGATGTTCCCGACGGTCTTCGGCGATCTTGTCTACGTTACCGATGGATCGAGCGTGAACGCCCTGGACCGCTTCACGCTCGCGCCCGTCTGGAGCGCCAACATCGCGCCGATCGAGTCGGATCCGAGCTCCGGTCCGTTTGATCCCTCGGGCGAAGAGAGCGTGTTCCTGCCCGGCCTGCCCCGCCAGCTCGACGACTCACCCACCGTGGCGGTGGGGGGAGGCGTCGCGGTGGTGTGCTCGGGTCTGCCTTATCAGAACGGGCGCGACGACACGCAGCGCGTGCACGCCTACGACGCTGCGACGGGCCGTCTGCTCTGGAACGTGCACCTGGCCCAGCTCGGCGAGGGCTTCGAGAACGCGGGCATCCGCGGCGCTCCGATCATCGAGGGCGACACGCTCATCCTGGGCGTCAAGAAGACGGGCCAGGCCCGCCGGCTGCTCGGCCTCTACCTCGTCGGCATCGACATCCGTGATGGCTCGGCCCGCTGGACCAGGCTCATCGGCAGCGCCGGCGTGCTCCCGCGCGGCGGCGGCACCCGGATCGCCGACAGCCCGGTCGTTTCCGAGGGCGTCGTCTATCGCGGCGATGAGATGGGCGTGATCGCGGCGGTCGAGGCCGCGACGGGCCGTCCGCGATGGGTGCGGACGTTTGATCCGGGCGAGCTCCGCTCGCGCGAGCTCCTGGGCTCATGGTCGACCTCGACGCCCATCGTGGATGCGGGGCGAGTCGTGACGCTCTCGCCCGACCGTCGGAACCTGCTCGTGCTCGAAGCCTCCTCGGGCAAGGTCCTGGCCTCGCGGGATACCCGAAGCCTCGGCGATCCGACGTATCTGGTGCGCGTCGGCGCGCAGATCGCGTGCATCGGGTCGCGGATCCTCTCGGTTCCCTTCGATAAAGCGGAGACCGCTGCACCCGTCGAGCTGATGGCCTACACCGAGGACCAGGCGCAGGGTCGCGTGGTCGCTGCGGGAGGCAAGCTCGTCGTTCCGACGCGTGAAGGCGTCATGGTGCTCGATCCGGAGTCCAAGGCTCAGCCCCAGAAGGTTGAACTTGCGCATCCGGGCAATCTGATCCCCAATGGCGAGCACCTGCTCGCGGTGGACACCACCCGGGTGCACTCGTATCTGGTGTGGGATCGCGCGGAGAAGCTCGTCAAGAGCCGGATCGAGGCCAATCCCTCCGATCCGAGGCCCGCGCAGACCTATGCGGAGCTGGCCTACCGCGCCGGCCGCACGGACAGGCTCGTCCCGGCGATGGATCTGGTCATCAAGGCGATCTCCGCGGATGCGTCATCACCGATCGCGTCCGCGGTGCGCGAGCAGCTCTTCACGCTCGCCTCGGAGGTTCTGGCGCGAGGACTGCGTCCCGCGGATCAGAACAAGCCTTTGCTCTCGGATGACTCGGGACTCGAACTGGCGCCGCCGGTGCGTGAACTGGCGGTCCTCGACCAGGTGCTGGTCAGGCTGACGCGCTGCGCCGAGAGCGACCGCGAGCAGACCCGTGCGCTCCTGCTGACCGCCGATCTCCGCCGGGCCCAGGGCCAGACCGATCGGGCTGCAGCGGCGTATCAGGAGATCATCCAGTCGCCGGCGCTGGCGAACTCGATCTCGATCGTCGCCAACTCGGAGGTTCGCGCCGAAGTGGAAGCAACCAGACTGCTCCGCGATCTCATCCGGGTCTCGGGCGCCAGGGCGTACGCGTCCTTCGACGCCGAGGCGGCCCGCGGACTGGCCGAACTCGGAGCAGCTCCCACTCGTGCGGCCTTGCTCGACCTGGTGCGTCGCTATCCCGCGGCCGCTCAGAATGTCGATCTTCTCACGCGAGCGGCCGATGACGCCATGGCCTCCAAGGAGATCTCCACCGCCACCATGTATCTGGAGCGGGCCTTGGTCGCGGCCGAGGAAGGTGTGGCCTCCGGTCGCGACGAGCTCACCAGTCGCATCGGCGATCTCGGAGGAAGGCTCGTCCAGGGCCTGGTCGCGCAGGATCGCCCCGCCGCGGCGCTGCGGGTCATCCGCCGGCTCTCCACGCAGTATCCCCGGGCCAATCTGGCGATCCCCGCGGGCGTCGAGCCCACCATCAAGTTGATCGAGCAGCAGCTTGCGTCCATCTCGCGGCCGGCACGCGTCGGCCTGAAGGTCGGGAGCGAGGTGCAGACCCTCGAAGGCTGGATGCTGCTCCAGGCCATCGTGCGCGAGCGTGGACTGCCCCCCGCCGAGCACGTGCTTATGTACGCCCCGGCACGCAAGCAGCTCGGGCTCTGGGCGATTTCGGGCGATTCGAGCGGACTGACCAGCGCCTGGAGCCGGGACGTCGGCGCGATGCCGCCCACGCTGGTCCGCATCGACGGCGCTTCGGCGCTGCTCTATTGGCCCAGCCCATCGGGAGGCGAGCTCGAGCGCGTCGATCTGGCCGATGGCAAGACCCTCTGGCGTTCGGAGTCCTTCGACGCGATGGTTCCCGCCGGTCAGGGAGGACTCGATCCGAATGTGCGGATGGAGACGCCGCTGGATGGCCCGGTGAAGCCCACCGATCTCATGGTCGCGCTGGACGACCAGATCGCGGTGCTCGTGCAGCGCGGCGGACGCCTGGCGGTCGTCGATCTGTCCAACGGCAAGGCCCTCTGGAACGCTCCGATCGCGATCGATCGCATCTTCGACGTCACGGTCGCGGGCGGCCAAGTGCTCCTCGCGGGAGCCGCCGAGAAGCCGCGCGACGATGGGATGGGCGTGGACCACATCCCGGTCTTGAGGGCCTTTGACAGCCGATCGGGTCAGCTCGTTCGCTCCGTGAACAGCAAGCTTGGTCACTTCCGCTGGATCAGGCCCGCCGGCGACGATCTGGCGATCGTGGGCGTCTCCGATGCTGTGATCGGTCTGGATCTCAAGAGCGGCGCGGAGAAGTGGGTCATCTCCGGAGAAGCGGCGAGGCTGACCGCGGACGCGTGGGTGATCGGCTCCAAGCTCCTGCTCATGGATCAGCGGCACGATCTCTGGCTCGGCCCCGCCCAGACCGGCGCGATGGGGGCCGAGTCCATCTCGACCAACTCACGCTCCAGCGGCTCGCGTCAGATCCGCGTCTCTCCCTCGGGCGACTCGATCTTGTTCAGCGCCGACCGCGGGATGCTCATCATCAGCCCCACGGGCGAGCTTGGAGGCATGGATCCTCTGGGCGCGTTGACGGATCTGGTCACGCCAGTCGTGACGGATCGGTTCGCGGTGACCGCCGAGGCCTCGCTCCAGAGGCAGGGCGATCAGCAGGTCTTCCGCCTCATGGCGATCGACACCAAGAGCGGCAAGCTCCTGCTCCAGCAGGCGATTGCGGCCTACGACGCGCCCACGGACCTGGCGGTCCTGGATGGACGCGCGGTGGTCACGTGCGGCGCGGTAACGCTTGTGATTCCGCTGCAATGAGCCTTGCCTGGCGGCCTGGGCACCTCGAAAAGCTCGGAGCTTTCGCTGGGGGACGATCTAGGATCACCTGTGACGGAGTCGTCCTCCAACCCTGAAGCGCAGCGTCCCCATCCGGGCGCGGATCCGAGTCCGCCGCCGTGGGGCGCCGAATCTCGCGACGCGAGACTTGACCGTCTGCTGCGCAAGGCCCGGAGCCTGCCGCGCACGCCGGGCGTGTACCTCATGAAGGATCACGCGGGAACGGTGATCTACATCGGAAAGGCGCTGAGCCTTCCCGAGCGGGTGAGCAGCTACTTCGTGCCTTCCGCGGAGCTCGGGTTCAAGAAGCAGCCCATGCTCGAGATCGTGCACGACTTCGACACCCTCGAGTGCGAGACCGAGTGGGAAGCCCTGCTGACCGAGAACCGCCTGATCAAGGACGTCCGTCCGCGATTCAACGTCAAGCTCACCGACGACAAGACATTTCCCTATCTTGCGATCACAGGCCGGGAGGACTTCCCCCGCGTGTTCGTGACGCGGAACCCTTCGGACCCGGAACTGCGAGGCGGGAAGATCTACGGCCCGTTCACCAACGCGGGGGCGCTCCGCGAGGCCTTGCAGATCATGCAGCGGGTCTTCAAGTTCCGCACCTGCTCGCTCGACATCATCGAGTCCGACGAGAAGAACAAGTTCTTCAGGCCCTGCATCCTCTACAACATCGGCCAATGCACCGCGCCCTGTGCGGCCAAGATCGGAGCCAAGGAGTACAGCGAGGACATCAACCGCTTCACACGCTTCCTGGGCACCAAGCGCACGACGCTGATCAACGAAATGGAAGCGGAGATGCAGCAGGCCTCGGCGGAGATGCGCTTCGAGCGTGCCGCGGCGCTGCGCGATCAGATCCGCGCCATCCAGAAGCTCGATGAACGCGCCAGCAAGTCCGATGGCTGGCAGCCCGAGACCGAGATCAGCTACATCGATCCCAAGAAGGGCCTGAAGCACCTGCAGAAGATCCTGGGCCTCGACCAGCCCATCCGGTGCCTCGAAGCAATCGACATCGCGCATCTTCAGGGAAACCAGACGGTCGCGAGCAAGGTGTGCTTCGTGGATGGGCGTCCGCTCAAGAGCGAATATCGCCGGTACAAGATCGAGAACGCCCAGAACGACGATTACACGAGCATCCGCGAGGTCGTGAGCCGTCGATACCGCGAGGCGGGCGCGGGGCACGAGCTTTATCCCGACGTCATCCTGATCGACGGCGGGCTCGGCCAGCTCCACGCGGCCCTGGAAGCGTTCATGCAGCTCGACGTGAAGCCCCCGATGGTGATCAGCCTGGCCAAGAAGGAAGAGCTGATCTACATCCAGTCGAAGGCCGAGCCCGTGAGACTGCCGCGCGACAATCCGGGCCTGAGGCTCTGCCAGGCGATCCGCGATGAGGCGCACCGCTTCGCGCAGGCGTATCACCATGTGCTGAGGCGGAAAAAGACGCTGGACGAATAGGAGCGTGGTTGGCTTGAAGCTCGCGTCGACGTGGGCAGCATGCCCTTGCAACGGGCGTGTGCAGAACCCGAGCCAGCAGAGCGGGCGTCAGTGCCTGAAGTGCCTGATCCCCGTAATCAGACACGTGATCCCACGGCTCTGGCACAGGTCGAACGTGTCCTGGTCGCGCTTCGAACCTCCGGGATGCACGATCGTCGCGACGCCCGCGTCGGCGAGGATCGTTGGGCCGTCGTTGAAGGGGAAGAACGCGTCGGAGTAGGCCAGTGCGCCGCGAGCGTTGGCGCCGGCTTTCTCGACCGCGATCCGGCAGCTCGTGACGCGGTCCATCTGGCCCGCGCCGGTGCCGAAGAGCCTGATCGCGTGGGGCCTGACCGGTGAATGTCCGCCGATCGCGACCGCGTTGGAGAGCAGCGCCCGCGTCACCGCCTCCATGAAGGTCGCGACTTCGAGCGTGTCCTCGCTCGGCGCGGGCCCGGAGCGGTGCTGGTGCTCGTCGTGGCGGGCCAGCCTCTGGTCGCGTTCCTGCACGAGCAGGCCCCCGGGCACGAACTTGTACTCGAGCTTGTTCTGTTCCCCCGAAGCCTTTGCAAAGGTCCCGACCTCGAGCAGGCGGATGTTGGCCGAGCGGCCCTTGAGCTTCTCGAGCGCTTCGGCGCTGTAGCCCGGCGCGACGACGACCTCGAGGAAGATGTCCTTCTGAATCAGGCGTTCGGCCGCGGCCGCATCGATGATCGCGTTGGTCGCCAGGATCCCGCCGTAGGCCGCCAGCGGGTCGGAGGCGATGGCCTCGTCGACCGCGTCCAGGGGCGCGTCGGCGATGGCTGCGCCGCACGGGTTGGCGTGCTTGATCACGCAGGCCGCGGGGCGTCCGTTGCTGATGCGGTCCAGGTGCTGCGCCAGCGTGAGTGCCGCGGCGGCGTCGTTGATGTTGTTGTAGCTCAGTTCCTTGCCGTGGTGCTGGGTCGCGCCGGCGATGGAGAGCTCGTGTGAGCCCGCCGCGGGGGTGTAGAGGGCCGCGGCCTGGTGGGGGTTCTCGCCGTAGCGGAGGGTCTGCGCGAGCTTGAAGGAGTGGGAGAGGTTCGCGGGGAACTCGGGCGGCAGCGCCGGGTGGCCGGCGTGCATCTCCGCGGTGGAGGCGACGCCCTCCCGCGCCGGGGGCTTGGCCAGGTACGCCGCGATGGCCGCGTCGTAGCGGGCGGTCAGCGCGAACGCCTTGGCCGCCAGCTCGTCGAGCAGCGCCCGCGAGAGGCGAGCGTCGTTGGTATCAAGCTCGTGCGCGATCCGCGCGTAGTCCGCGGGATCGGTCACGATCGCGACATAAGCGTGGTTCTTGGCCGCCGAGCGGACCATCGAGGGCCCGCCGATGTCGATGTTCTCGATGGCTTCGGCCCGGGAGCAGCCTGGCTTGGAGATGGTCTGCTCGAAGGGGTAGAGATTAATGACCAGAATGTCGATCGGCGCGATGCCGTGGGCCTTCATCGCGTCCTGATGCTCGGGATTGTCGCGGACCGCGAGGATCCCGCCGTGGACCTTGGGGTGCAAGGTCTTGACTCGTCCGTCCATCATCTCCGGGAAGCCTGTCAGGGACTCGACTTGCTTCACCTCCAGCCCCGCGGCCGAGAGCGCCTTGGCGGTGCCTCCGGTCGAAATCAGCTCCACACCATGCTGCGCCAGGGTGCGGGCCAGGTCGACCAGTCCGGCCTTGTCGCTCACCGAGAGCAGTGCACGGCGGGGGCGGATGTGAGTGGGGGCCGGGGTGGAGTTGACGTGCATGATCGGGATGGCTCAGAGAGGGTGTGACATCCGTCGCCGAGGCTGGGCCGGCGCCGGAGTGGGCTCACGCTTGGATGTCGCGTCGCCCGGCTCAGCGCGGGAGGAACTTGGCGACGACGCCGCTGGCGCCGACCGCGTACAGGTTCCCGTCTTCGAAGGCGTCGGTCGCGACCTCCTGGAGGCCCTTGACGGTGATCACCTCGATGACATCGCCGCGATCGGCGTCGATCGCGAGCAGACGCTCGCCGTCTTGCACGATCAGGCGGCCCTTGCGGACGCCTTGCACGACGCCGTGGACGTCCTTGTTGCTCCAGAGCGTCTTGCCCGAGGCCGCTTCGAACGCGCTGAGGCCTTGGTCGCGCAGGGCGCACAGGAGCATCCCGTTCCAGAAGACGGGCTTCTGGGTCAGGGGGGCGCTGGTCCGCAGACGCCAGAGCTGACGACCGGTCGCGTCGTACGCGTAGAGCGACTGATCGGAGCTGGCGATGAACAGCATGTTGTCGCCCGTCGCCAAGGGGGCGCCCGGACCGCCGAAGATCTTGGCCTGCGACGAGAGCGAGCCCGCGTCGTTCAGGAACGAGATCAGGCCGACCTGGTTGACCGCGACGACGGTGTTGTCGTTCACGCGGATCACGTCCGCCTCGACCGCCGCTCCGGTGCCGAAGCCCCAGACCTTCATCGAGCGGTCCAGCCAGTGCGAGTACACCTCGCCGGTGGGGGTGCCGAAGATGAGCCGGTCGCCCGAGGCGAGAGGCTTGGTGTTGACGACCTTGTCCAAAGGCTGACGGTCGAGCATCGTTCCGGTCTGGATGCTCAGGACGTAGATCTCCGACTGGCTGCTGGAGAGCAGCACGTCGCCGTGCTTGGGGTCGCTCGTCCGCATGTTGCCCACGAAGCGCGTGAGCGGGTTGGCCAGGGTGCTGGACCAGCGCTGCGAGCCGTTGGAGGCCTCCAGGACCGTGACCGTCGAGCCCGACTCCTGGGTCACGACGACATCAGAAAAGACCTCGATGTCGGCGATGGTTCCGCGCGGCGAGACGTACGGGAAGCCCGTCCAGTCCCACTTGTATCCGAGCTTGGACCAGGCCGCAGCGTCGATGGGGAACGCCGCAGCACGGGCGGAGGAGTCCTTCATCGCGGGGCGGGAACTCGTGGTCGAGCCGCTGGAGGCGCACCCAGCCAGGCTGGCCAGCACGAACGTGGACGCGATCGCCGCGCTCAGGGAGCGGGCCGGAAGGCTCTTGCGGGTCGGACGGTTCATCAATGTTCTCCAGCGTTGACCCCGGAGACGACGCTCCGGGGGGTCCAAGCGTAGCAGACAGCCGGGCCTTCCTCACGCTCCCGAGCCCTTCCACACCCCCCGGAAGGCGGTTTCCGACGCCCTTGCAGCTATGCTGAGGGCATGTTCACCGGGATCATCGAGGTCTTGGGCACCGTCCGGTCCCTCCGAACCACCCAGGCGGGGGTCAGGCTGGCCATCGAACCCGGACCCTGGTCCTATCAGCCCGCCCTGGGGGACTCGGTGGCGGTCAATGGCTGCTGCCTGACCATCGCGACCCCGCCAGCACCGGGACGGGCCTGGGAGTTTGACGCCATCCCGGAGACCTTGGCCAAGACCACCCTGGGAACGTTCCGGGAGGGCCAGGCGGTCAACCTCGAGCACGCGGCGACCGCTTCAACCCTGCTGGGCGGACACGTTGTCCAGGGGCACGTCGACGGGACCGCGGTGGTCGAGTCGGTCCAGACCACCGATCAGTGGCGCGTCCGGCTCAGGCCTCCTGAGGCGTGCATGCCCTACATCGTCCCCAAGGGCTCCGTCACCCTCGATGGGGTCAGCCTGACGATTGCGGACGTCGATCCCAAGGCCGGCTGGTTCGAGGTCGCCCTCATCCCCACGACCCTGGCGAAGACCACGCTCAAGGACCTGCGCCCCGGCGTTCGATGCAATATCGAGTGCGACACGATGGCCAAGACCATCGTCCATTACCTCCGTCACTTCCTGGCTGAGGGCAACGCGCGAGCCTGAAGGCTCCAGAGGAGCGTGATGAGGGTTCTTGGGATCGATCCCGGATTGCGGCTCACGGGCTACGGCTGCCTCGAAGGCCTGGGGGCACGCCCCGCGCTGATCGAGGCGGGCGTCATCAGGCTCGTCGGCGCTTCGGGGCCCAAGGAACCGTCGCCTGCGAGGGAAGCCTCGCCCGCGGAGCAGCTTGCAGCGGCGATCGCGGGGAAGCCGCGCCGCAAACGCCCGAGCGCTGCCAGCGTCTCCACCAGGCTTCTGGAGCTCGAGCGCGACTTCGTCGAACTCCTGGAGAGGCTCAAACCCGACGCGGTCGCGGTGGAGCAGATGTTCGCACACCACAAGCACCCGGGCACCGTGATCGTGATGGCCCACGCACGCGGCGTCCTGCTGCTGGCGATCAAGCGGGCGGGCCTGCGGCTCATCGAGCTCCGGCCGAGCGAGGTCAAGAAGGGCCTCACCGGGAATGGTCAGGCCGACAAGGTGCAGATGCAGCGCTGCATCCAGGCCCACTTCGGACTGGCCGAGCCCCCGAACCCGCCCGACGTCGCCGACGCGCTGGCGATCGCGCTCTGCGCCACCCGGCGGATCCTCGTCGACAGTTGAGAAGGTCCCACGCGGTCGTGGGGGTGCCGCGGTTCACCTGGTGGGCACGTAGCTCACACGCGTGAATCCCGCGTCCTTGGCCGCTTGGATCGCGCCCGCGACCGCGGAGACCGGCACGTTGGGCGTGGCGCGGACGATCATCCCGCCGCCTTTGCTCAACTGGGTCATCAGGGTCGTGAGCGCCGTTTGATCGCGGAAGTTCCGGCTGCCAAGCTTGAAGACAGGCGTGCCCTGCTCCATGTCGATGGTGAGGGTGTAGGTCGAGATCTCCCCGCCGGAGGTCTTGGCGGCGGGGGACGACTGGGTCTTGACCGCGGCCCCGAGCGAGGCTTCCTCGGAGGCGAGCGTGCCCGCGACCATGAAGTAGAAGAGGAGGAAGAGGACCACGTCGATGAGCGCGATCAGCGGCAACCTGAGTGTCGCGGGGTCGAGCGGCGGCTGGGACTTGGAGAAGTTCACCGGCCCACCCCCGCGACCGCGGCCTGGTCAGAGTCCGTCGCCAGGCGAACCGTGCGTGCGCCGATGCGGGAAAGGCCCGCGCAGAGCTTGGAGAGGGCCCCCGCGGAAGCGTCCCGGTCGGCGCGGATGACGATGTCCAGGGCTTCGGGCTTGAGTCCCGAGGCCGCGGCGTCCGAGCCGATCTGGACCACCAGCGAGTCAATCTCTTCAATCTCTCCCCGGATGCTGACGCGGCCGTCGGGATGCAGGTCGATGATCACCGCGTGCTCGCTGATCGCGGGCGAGCCATCGCCGCGCTGGGCCGGCAGGTTCAGCGGCGCTTGCTCGGTTCGCGAGAACTGCGACGTCATCATGAAAAAGATGATGAGCAGCAGCACCACGTCGATCATCGGGGTGAGATCGAAGGACGCTTCTTCGGGTTGGCCTGGAGGGTGGAGGTTCACGACTGGGGCGTGGTCGCAGCGGGCGCGGGAGCCTGGGGACGATTGGCGGGACGGGCCGCGGGCCGCATGGCCGGGCGGTCCTGCGTGCCGAAACGCTCGATGATCGGAGCCAGGGTGTCGGCGATCGCGGAGGCGTCGGAGGCAAGGCGGTCGATCCGACGCCGGAAGAGCGCGAAGGCGATGGTGCACGGGATGGCGACCGCCAGACCTTCGGCGGTGTTGACCAGGGCCATGGACATGAACTCCGCAAGCTGGTTCGAGCGGGCGGCGCCCTGGAGCTTTCCGATCGCGCCGAAGGCGCCGATCATGCCGAGCACCGTGCCCAGCAGGCCGAGCATCGGGCCGATGGCCGCCAGGATCGCCAGGTAGTCATTCAGACGTGAGAGTCTGCGGATCTCCGCGGCGCCCGCGTCTTCGAGAGCTGCCCGGATCTCCAGGGTGCCGAAGGGCGAGACGGCGCAGCGCGCCAGCGCGGTCCGGAAGATCCGCGTGATCAGGCAGTCGCAGGCGGGCGTCTGGCAGAACTGGTTGACGACTTCCAGATTGCCTTGGCGGACCGTGTTCACCAGTTGCGCGACGATCTGCTCGGGGAGCATGACCGAAAGGCGGAGCGCCAGGGTGTTGCGGATCATCAGCGCCAGCGCGAGGATCGACAGGATGATCAGCACGACGCTGAGCGGCCCGCCGTCGCGGAGGTAGTCGAACATCGAGCGGGTGTGCTCGGCGGCGTCCGTGGTCGCGCCCGGGGCGGGAGCTGTGGCTTGGGCAGCCGTTTGGGCCAGCGTCACCGCCAGCGCACTAAGGGAGGAGAAGCCGAGTTGGCCGATCATCATGCCTGGGTTCCTGGAACAGATCTTCCGGCTTGGTTGAGGGCTTTCGGCCGGGATCAGGTCTTCCCGCCGGGATCAGGTCGTCCGGCGAATCGGGGCCGGGGAAGCGTCCACTCGTCCTTGCCTCGGGGCGTCCTTGCCTCTGGGCGTCCGGGCGGATCAGGCCCAGCATAAGTCCCCAGGTTGGCCCCCGGGGCGGTTGGGTGCCCGTCCGGAAGGATGATACTGTTCGGGACGATGACGGTTTCAGGATCTGCGGATATTCCGACCCCTCGCGGGGAGATGCGGGCTCAGGTGCTCATCGTCGAGGACGAGCCTGACCATGCGGAAGTCATGGCCGACGCCCTGCGCAAGCCCGGGCATGTCTGCACCCTTGTCAACGGGGTTTCCCGGGCTCTGGAAGAGCTCCGCCACGGAACCTTTGACGTCGTCGTCACCGACCTGCGCATGCCCGAGAGCGGCGGGAAGGACGGCGTCGCCCCCGATGGTTCCGACGCGGGCCTCAAGGTCCTCGCTGCGGCCCGGAAGTACCAGCCCAACGCCGAAACCATCATGGTGACCGCGCACGGCGACGTGCCCACCGCCCGGGCTGCCTTCAAGGAAGGCGCGTACGACTTCATCGAGAAGCCCCTGGATCTGGAGGTCTTCCGCAACCTCGTCAACCGCGCCGCCGAGACCGTGCTGCTGCGCCACGAAGCCTCCGGCATGGAGGATCTGGTCCAGCACGAAGGCTTCGAAGGAATCATCGCGGGCTCCGAGCCCATGCGGCAGATCCTCCGCACCGTCAAGTCCATCGCGGCCAGCAACCTCCCGGTGCTCATCACGGGAGAGAGCGGCACCGGCAAGGAACTCATCGCCCAGGCGATCCACAAGAACAGCCCGCGGGCCCAGGGCCGCTTTGTCGCGCTGAACTGCGCCGCCGAGGCGGAGAACCTGCTCGAAGACCAGCTCTTCGGCCACGTCCGCGGCGCGTTCACCGGCGCCGACCGTGACCGCGAGGGTGTCTTTGAGTACGCCTCCGCGGGTGGGGGAGGGTCCCTCTTCCTCGACGAGATCGGCGACATGCCCCTGAAGATGCAGGCCAAGCTTCTCCGGGTGATGGAGACCAATCAGGTCGTGCGTCTGGGCAGCAACGATCCTCGCAAGGTCAACGTGCGTCTGGTGAGCGCGACGAACAAGGACGTGAAGGGCATGGTCGCGCGGAACGAGTTCCGAGGCGATCTGTACTTCCGCATCAACGGCGCACACATCCACCTGCCGCCGCTGCGCGATCGACGCGAGGACATTCCCCGCATCGTCAGGCACGCGATCAGCAAGGCGATGGTCCAGTACGCGGGCGTCGCCAAGACGGGGACGGACCCGTCCATCACCGACGCCGCGATGATGAGGCTGACGAGCTACCACTGGCCCGGCAATGTCCGACAGTTGCTCAACGTGGTGCAGAACATGGTCGTCCGCTCCATGGGCGAAGGCCGTGCGCCGGGCGAGCCGGCGGTGCTGGACGTTCGCCATATCCCCGATGATGTTCGCGTTGACGACGCGCCGGAGCCCGAGGAGGCCGCGGCGGCGGGTCCGTCGTCGCTGGCCGGGACCAGTCTGGAACAGCTCGAGAAGCGAGCGATCCGCGAGACCTTGCGTCTGACCGCGGGGAATCGCGAGCAGGCCGCCAAACTCCTGGGCATCGGCGAACGCACCCTTTATCGCAAGCTCCGTGAGTATGGGCTGCGCTGAGCAGATCGGGAAACCACGCGATGTTCAAGGTCCGCGCTATCTCCCCCGAGCACACCCTCAAGTTGAGGCAGGAAGTGCTCCGTCCCGGACAGAAGCTCTCCGAGCTGGTCTTCCCGGGCGATCTGGAACCCAGCAGCTTTCACGTGGGCGGATTTCGTCTCGACGAGGCGGGATTTGACCCGGGTTCGCTCCTGGGGGTGGCCTCGGTGTACAACCAGGCGCTGGAAGGCGCTGCTCATCGAGGGCTGGGCATTCTGGAAACTAGCGGCTCTTGGCGACTTCGGGGCATGGCGACCCACCCGACGGTGCGGGGCACCGGTCTTGGGGGGCAACTCCTGACCGCGTGCATCGAGCACGCCCGATCCGGCGGCGGCGACGTCATCTGGTGTAACGCCCGCGTCCCGGTCACGGGGTTCTATCTGCGTTATGGCTTTGTCGTGCATGGTGATGCGTTCGTCCTGCCGAGCATCGGCCCGCACGTGCTGATGTCGCGCCGACTGCGCTGATCGGGTCTCTCGCGCGGGCCGGGAATCCCCCCAGATTCGACCCTCGACTCCAGAATCCAAACGGGCCCCTCCAGCGAAAGAATGCGGACGCCCGGGGATGTTCCGGCGTCCACGCCCTGACGGGGTGCCGTTCTGCGTCGCCTGGAACCCGGTGCATGCCGACCTCGACAAGCCAGACGATCCGGCCGGCGCGGGAAGCCTTCGGTCGGGTCGTTCCTTCCCGGACCATCCCATACCTGACCATCCACGCGCTGTGCCTGGGCGTGATCTGGGTCGGGTTCTCGTGGACCGCGCTGGCGGTCTGCGCCTTCCTGTTCCTGATCCGGATGTTCGTGATCACCGCGTTCTACCACCGGTACTTCTCGCACCGGACATTCCGCACCCATCGCGTGACCCAGTTCCTGTTCGCGCTGCTCGGCACAACCTGCGCTCAGCGTGGCCCGATCTGGTGGGCCGCCCATCATCGCGAGCACCATCGCCACTCGGACCACGAGCCTGACATCCACTCCCCGGGGATCAGAGGTCTCTTGTGGAGCCACATGGGCTGGTTCTTCAGCGACAAGGGCATGGCCATCGACTGGAAGGCTGTCCCGGATTGGCAGAAATGCCACGAGCTGGTCTGGCTCGAGCGGAATCACATCATCGGGCCGTTCCTGCTTGCTGCGGTGCTTGCGGGTCTGGGCTTCCTGCTTGCGGCGTTTGCGCCGCAGCTCGGGACCGGTCCCGCCCAGCTCATCATCTGGGGCGTGGGCATCTCCACGACGCTGCTGTACCACGCGACGTTCACGATCAACTCGCTGGCGCATCTCTGGGGCTCGCGGCGTTTTGCAACGCGTGATGACAGCCGGAACAACTTCCTGCTCGCCTTGCTCACGCTGGGCGAGGGCTGGCACAACAACCATCACTACTTTCCGGGCTCCGCCAGGCAGGGCTTCTACTGGTGGGAACTGGATCCGACGTATTACGTGCTCTGGCTGATGCAGAGGCTCGGCCTCGTGTGGGACATCAACCCGGTGCCCGAGCGCGTGTACGCTGCCGCCGACCAGGGGGAACGCCCATGAAGATCGGCATCATCGGCGCGGGTGTTTCGGGACTGACGTGTGCGCACGTTCTGAGTCGTCATCACGATGTGGAAGTCCTCGAGGCGGGCGACTGGATCGGGGGCCACACGCACACCGTCGACGTGAAAGTCGATGGCGTCGAACTTGCGGTCGATACCGGCTTCATCGTCTTCAACGAGCGGAACTATCCCAACTTCTGTGCGCTGCTGGAACAGCTCGGCGTCGCCAGTCGCGCGACCGAGATGACGTTCAGTGTCTCGTGCGAGCGGACCGGACTGGAGTGGGGCGGGCGCGACCTCAACGCGGTCTTCGCCCAGCGCCGCAATCTGCTCAATCCGGGCTTCATCCGGATGCTGTACGAGGTCACCCGCTTCGGCGACGAGGCGGTCGCCGCGATGCGCACCGGGCGTTACCGCACGCTCGGTCAGCTTCTCCGCGGTGAGGGCTACTCGGCGCGCTTCGTCGAGGACTATCTGGTCCCCATGGGCGCGGCGATCTGGTCGAGCTCGCGGGAGTTCATGGAGGACTTCCCCGTCGAGTTCTTCGTCAAGTTCTTCGACAACCACGGCATGCTCAGGCTCGGGGAACGCCCCCAGTGGCGCACCGTCGTCGGAGGCTCCCGCTCGTACGTCGAGAAGCTGGTCGCTCCGATCCGCTCCCGCGTCCACGCATCGACGCCGGTCCGCATTGTCCGCCGTCACGCGGACAGCGTCGAGGTGATTCTGGCCAGCGGCGAAGTCCGCACTTTCGATCAGATTGTCTTTGCGACCCATTCGGACACGACCCTGAAGCTCCTGTCGGATGCGAGTGAGGAAGAGCAGCGGATTCTGGGCGCGATCGGCTACCAGCCCAACGATGTCGTGCTGCACACCGACCGCTCGCTTCTTCCGAAGTCGCCCCGAGCCTGGTCCGCGTGGAACTACCACAAGGATGAGCGCTCGTTGTCCGACCCCGAAGGCGGCTCGAGCGTGGGTGTGACCTATTCGATGAACATCTTGCAGGGCCTCCCGGTGCGCACGCCGGTGTGCGTCACGCTCAACCGCACCGATCGCATCGATCCAAGGACCATTCTGGGGCGTTGGACGTACGACCATCCCCGCTTCACGCTCGGAGCGGTCCGTGCGCAGCAGGAGTATCACCGCATCGGAGGCCTCCGCCGGACGCACTTCTGCGGCGCGTACTGGTTCAATGGCTTCCATGAAGACGGCGTGCGCAGCGCCCTGCGCGTCTGCACCGCCTTTGGCCTCTCGCTGACCGACGCCGGCCGATCCCGACCTGTGTGGAGGGCGTCCGAACCTCAGGTGGTGGGGGTGTGATGCTGCACTCGGGCATCTATGAGGGCGTGGTCAGGCACCGGCGATCGGACTCGGTTCAACACGAGTTCCGGATGCCGTTGTTCATGATGTACCTCGATCTGGATGAGATCGGGCGCGTCTTCACGGGAAGCCTGTCATGGTCGGCGACCCGGCCCGCGCTGGCGAGATTCCGGCGCGACGATTTCCTCGCCGATGCGCAAGGCGACCGTCATGGCGACCTGAAGGAAGCGGTCCGCTCTCGCGTTCGCGAAGCCCTGGGAAGAACGCCCTCGGGCCCGATCAGGCTGCTCACGCATCTGCGTTATGTGGGCTACAGCTTCAATCCCGTGAGCTTCTATTACTGCTTTGACCAGGACGGACGCGTTGACGCGATCGTCGCCGAGATCACCAATGTCCCCTGGCGTGAGCGGCACGCCTACGTGCTCGATGCGGCCTCCATCGCGCCCGGGAAGGCGATGCGGTTCTCGTTCGACAAGGAGTTTCACGTCTCCCCGCTCATGCCCATGGAGATGCGCTACCACTGGGCGTTCAACGCGCCAAGCGAGCAGCCCGGCGGGAAGATCGGGATCCACATGGCCCTGGACCGTCAAGGCAAGCAGGCCTTCGACGCGACGCTCGCCCTGACCCGTCGCGAGATTACGCCCGCCGCGCTTCGCAGCATCCTCTGGCGCTATCCCGCGATGACGCTCGGCGTCATCGCCCGAATCCACTGGGAGGCCTGGCGCACCTATCGCAAGGGCGCTCCCTTCAACCCCAACCCCGAAACGCTCAGGCGTCGTCGCGCCCGGGCTGAGGGCCAACCCCTCGCCCCACGGCACGACACCACCGGAGTTCCCGCATGACGACCGCCCGTTCCGACATCGCCTCGATCGCCGGCACGCTCCGTGGGGGCTTGCCCGCGTCCTCCGCGGCCCGCATCGGTCTGCTCGAACGCGTCGGTCGCGGCGTCGCGGAGCGTGCGCTGGCCCGCCTGACGTTCGGTTCGATCGAACTGATCACGCCGACACAGACCCGGCGCTTCGGCGTCGAGCATGGCCCGCAGGTCCGGATGCACATCCACGACAACGCCGCATTCTCGTCGATCGCCTTCCGCGGCGCGATGGGCGCCGCCGAGGCCTATATCGAAGGACTCTGGACGACCGACGATCTTCCGGGACTCATCGAGATCCTGACGACCAACTACGCGTCCCTGCGTTCGATTGACCGGGCCCTGTCCTGGGTGCTGGCGCCGATGGAGAGGCTCCGCTACTTCCTCCAGCGCAACACCCGCGATGGTTCCAAGCGGAACATCGTCGCGCACTACGACCTGAGCGACGACTTCTTCAAGCTCTTCCTCGATCCCACGATGACCTACTCCAGCGCGATCTTCGAGCCCGGCGTGACGAGCCTCGAAGAGGCCCAGATCGAGAAGATCGATCGCGCCTGCCGGATGCTTGATCTGAAGCCCACGGATCACATGGTCGAGATCGGCACAGGCTGGGGCGCCATGGCGATGCACGCCGCCTCCAAGTACGGCTGTCGCGTGACCACGACCACGATCTCCGAGAATCAGCACGCCGAGGCGGTGAGCCGCATCGCGGCCGCCGGACTCTCCGATCGCATCACCGTCCTGAAAGCCGACTACCGCGACCTCGCCCGGGATCATGCTGGGAAGTTCGACAAGCTCGTCTCGATCGAGATGATCGAGGCGGTTGGGCACGAGTTCCACGACGGCTATTTCGAGGCTGTCTCGAAGCTTCTCAAGCCCGACGGCGCCGCCTTGATCCAGGCGATCGTCATCCGCGATCAGTTCTACGCCGCAGCCCACAAGCGGGTGGACTTCCTGAAGCGCTACATCTTTCCCGGAAGCTGCCTCCTTGGCGTCGAGCGCATGCTCGGATGCGTGAGGCGTCGCACGGATCTGTCGGTGCGGAACATCGAGGACATCGGCCTGCACTATTGCCGGACTCTCGCGATGTGGCGTCAGGCGTACCTGGCGTCGCTCGATCAGGTGCGTGCCATGGGCTTTGACGAGCGGTTCATCCGCATGTGGGACTACTACCTCGCGTATTGCGAAGGCGTGTTCCGCACCGGGCATTGCTCGGACGTGCAGATGCTCCTGAGCAAGCCCCGGGCAAAGCTCGCGTCCATCGCGCCGGGCCGGAAGGGCGCATGCTGAGTTTCGGGCAACAGCTCGCGCTGGTCGTGATCTGCGCTTCGGCGCTGATGGTTGTGCTGTGGTTCATCCAGCGCCGCACGCGGGACGCTGGGGTCGTGGACGCGGGCTGGGCCGCAGGTCTGGCGCTGAGTGCGGTGTTCGCGGGGATCACCGGCACAGGATCATCGTCGGTCCGGATCCTGATCGCCTGCATGGGTGGCATCTGGGGGCTCAGGCTCGCCTGGCACGTCCTGACCGATCGTGTGCTCAAGGGCGAAGAGGACGGCCGTTACGCGATGTGGAGGCAGAAGCTCGGCCCGCGCGTGAATCGCGTCTTCTTCTGGTTCTTCCAGGCCCAGGCGTTCTTCGTCGCCTTCCTTTGCGTGCCGTTCCTGCTGGCTTCAAACTCGACCGGCGTTCCGGCCGCTCTCGGCGGACTCTCCGTGCTCCATCTGGCAGGGCTTGCGATCTTCGTGCTTGCCAAGCTCGGTGAGTCGATCGCGGATGAGCAGCTCAAGGCCTTCAAATCCAGGCCCGAGTCCAAGGGGCGCACCTGCCGCAGCGGGCTTTGGCGCTATTCCCGCCATCCGAACTACTTCTGCGAATGGCTCATCTGGGTGAGCTTCGCGCTGGTCGCGACCGGTTCGCTCGACGCGGGCTGGCGCTGGGCCGCGTGGCTCTCACCCGCGTTCATGCTCTTCCTGATCCTGAAAGTCACCGGAATCCCGCCGACCGAGGCCAGAGCGCTGGCTTCCCGAGGCGAGGACTATCGCCGGTATCAGCGCGAGACCAGCGCCTTCTTTCCCTGGTTTCCGCGACATGCCCCCGACACCATCCTGAAAGGCACCGCATCATGAGCGCCCTCAACGCGCAGGCTTCCTCTCCGGTCATCACGGGCAGCGTCACGTCGCCCACCAACCCACTCGGACGCGTGGAGGCGCAGGCCGCCCTGCCTCGCATGTGGTACGAGGGGGTCCTCGACCGCGGGCTCATCCCCGATCCGCTCATCAGGTTCGGCATCCGCCGTCGTCTGACGCGCATCGCAAGCCAGCTCGCCTCGGGAGGCGTGGAAGCCCAGCAGAGCAGGCTCAGTGCGTTCGTTGAGGAGCTCCGCCAGGCCCCGGTCGCGATCCATCAGGCCGAGGCCAATCAGCAGCACTACGAGCTTCCCGCGGAGTTCTTCACGCTCTGCCTCGGCGCCCGCCGGAAGTACAGCGGGTGCCTCTGGGCGCCGGGCGTACGCGACCTCAACGAGGCCGAGGAGGCGATGCTCGATCTGTACGTCCAGCGCGCCGGCGTTCAAGACGGCATGCGCATCCTCGACCTGGGTTGCGGCTGGGGCTCCCTGAGCTTCTACCTGGCCCAGCGGTTCCCGCGTGCACAAATCCTTGCGGTGAGCAACTCCCGCTTCCAACGCGAGTTCTTCGAACGCGAGATCGCGCGGCTGGGCATCTCCAATCTGCGCTGCATCACCCGAGACGCCTCCACGCTCCAGCTCGACGAGACCTTCGACCGCATCATGTCGGTGGAAATGTTCGAGCACATGAAGAACTACCAGGACCTGCTCGGGCGGCTCTCACGGATGCTCACCGAGGATGGCAAGCTCTTCGTCCACATCTTCACGCACGCCCGCTTCGCGTACCACTTCGATGCCGCCAGCGACTGGATCGGGAAGTACTTCTTCACCGGTGGCACCATGCCCTCGCATGATCTGCTCCTGCACTTCCAGGACGATCTGAAGCTCGTCAGCCGCTGGGCGGTCAATGGGCAGCACTACGAGCGCACCGCCAACGCCTGGCTCGACAACATGGACCGGCGGGAGGAACAGGTCCGCCGCGTGCTCCGCGAGAACTACGCGCAGGACGCTGACGCGTGGTTCAACCGTTGGCGCGTCTTCTTCATGGCCTGTGCCGAGTTCTGGGGCCTGCGCGAAGGCAACGAGTGGATCGTCTCGCATTACCTGTTCGCCAAGCAATCCTGATCCAGACGAGATTGAGTCCGTGTCTCATGTAAGCCAAGAGACCGGATTGGCTGCAATTGGATCCGCGTGAACGCGAAAGATTCCCTTGGGCGATCTCGTACGCCTGAGAGGAGCTATCGATGTTCACGCTGCCCTCGTTGCCGGCTTGGAACGCGATCCACCCGATCGTGGTGCACTTCCCGATCGCGCTGATTGTCATCACGCCGGCGCTGGTTCTGCTGGCCCTGGTGTTCCGTCCGCACGCCCGGGGTCTCTTGCTCGGGGCGCTGGTGACCGCTGCGGGCGGAGCGCTGGGCGCGATCGTTGCCGCAGCCTCCGGCGAGGCATCTGCCGAGGCGGTGTCGATGACCGCCGCAGCGAAGGCGGTCCTCGAGGAGCACGAGGAACTCGGCGAGACCGTTCGCACCTTGGCGTGCATCCTGTTCGGAGCGGTGGGGGTGCTCAACGCGATCGCGTGGAAGGTCGGCTCCGGCAGCCGGGCGATCCTCAACGTCGCGGGCGTGCTGGTCATCGCGGGGTCCTTGCCTGTCCTGCTCGTCCTGTTCAACGCAGGACACCAGGGCGGCCGCCTCGTCCACGAGTTCGGCGTGCACGCGCCGCTGGCTGCGGGCCCGATTCCGGCCAAGAGCGAGCACCATCGGGAAGACGACTGAGGGTTCAGCGTCGTCCCCCGCATGCCCTTACCATGAGCCCCACCAGCCCATGGGGACCGACGCACGCCAATCCGATCCGACGCTCGCGCCAGGGTCGCCCCGCGTTCACGTGCGTCCGCCCTCGGATCTCGACGATGCGGGCCAGGCGATCTTTCAGGCGGGCGTGCAGGCTGCGCCCCTGTTCATCGGGCTGGTTTCCCGTGCGATTGAGGCCGCTCGAGAGACGGGCGCGGACCGCGTCTGGTACTTCACGCGTGAGGGGTCATTCTTCCAGGCGGTCCACGACGCGTGGTGCCAAGCAACCGGCGTTCGAAAGCCCTCGGACCTCCTGGAGGTCAGCCGCCTCTCGACCTTCGCCGCGTCGATGAACTCGGTCGCGATTGAGGAACTCCGCCGCGTGTGGAGCCTCTTCTCGACCCAGTCACTCGGGGCGATGCTCGCAACGCTGGGCTGTCCGGCTGAGCCGTTCAGGCCGATCTTCGCCCGTCTCGGGCTTGATCCCGCGTTCCCGATCCACGAGCCCTGGAACGATGCTCGCGTCCAAAGGCTCTTCACCGATGCGGAGTTTCTCCGCAAGCTCGACGACCATCGAAGCTCCTGCCGCCAGGGAGTGCTCGGCTATCTCAAGCAGCGTGGGATCCGCGATGACGGCAAGCCTCGCGTCATCGTCGACATCGGCTGGCGTGGCACGATCCAGGACAATCTCGCCAGGCTCCTACCTTCCACGCCGATCCACGGCGTGTACCTCGCGATGCACATCGTCCTGAACCAGCAGCCCGCAAACGTGACGAAGATCGCCTACGCCGCAGACGTCGCGACCGAGTACGACCGCTGCGCGAGGCTCTTGCAGTACGTCCAGCCTCTGGAAATGGTCTGCAACAGCGCCGAAGGCAGCGTGCGGGGTTACGCACGAGCAGGCTTGCTCCGCCGCTGGACAGCGCTGCGCGAGCCCGACGAAGCCGACCGCGCGATCCATCGCGCGGTCGCCAGCCAATTCCAGCGCGGCACGCTGGCCGCGGTGCCATCCTGGCGCGATCGTGCGCCGAGCGCAGGATGGACCAGCGCCGCCCTGAAGCCTCACGCGTTCGCGGCTTTGCAAAGGCTGATCGCCGATCCGCCCATGGCCCTCGCCCGCGCGTTCTTCACGCTCAGGCACCACGAGACATTCGGGCTGGGAGCCACAATCGAAATGTCCGACAAGCTCGGCCCGCCCGGCCCGATCCCCACCCCAGCCACCGATGCGGAACGTCTCGAACTGGAAGCCAGAGCCGACCGCTCAAACTGGCCCTGCGCGTTCTACCGCATCCATGGGCTGGAATCCGAACGCGCCTGGTTCGCACGTGAGAAGCTCCGCATCAACCCGTCGGATGTTGCGGAGCGGTAATCAAGCCATCGTGCCGCGCGACCATCCGATACCCCTCACTCGGCGTCAGTCTCCGGGACCTCGGATGACCCGATGCCTCCCCAGCACCATCGCTCCATGAAAAAACCGCCGGTATGACCGGCGGTCTCAAAGCGGGCGACGCGACTCGAACGCGCAACATTCAGCTTGGAAGGCTGACACTCTACCATTGAGTTACGCCCGCGACGGCGTCATCGTAGACCGTTCCCCCGCCCCGCTCCAGCATCCCGCAAGGCCCTTGTTTTGCAAGGGTGCGACGGTCCGGAGCGGGCTCGCGATCCGCCCGGCCTGCTATCGCTTGCTGTCGACCGCCTCCACCTTGGTCCCGTCGGGCAGGTCCCGAGAGAGGCTCAGGGCCACCTTCTCATCGCCCTTGAGCTCCGTCAGGACCTCGATCTCCGTGCCGAAGTCGCGTCCGGTGACGACGTTCACGAATCGCACCGTGGAGTCCGGTGCGACCACCGCGACGCGTGTTCCTTCCTTCCGCACGATCAACGCTTCCGACGGGATCATCACCGGCGCGTTGACGCGTTTGGTCTCGATCGTCACTTCCGCGAACATGCCCGGCGCCAGCACGCCCTCGGCGTTGTCCACCAGCACTTCGGTCAGCAGCGTGCGCGTCGTCGGGTCAAACGACGCCGACTTCCGCACCACGTGACCCTTGAAGCCCTTGGCCCCGAGCTCCTTCACGCGGATCTCCGCGGGCTGATCAACCTCGAGCCCGACCGCCGAGTTCTGGGGCACATCCACGAACACGCGGAGCTGATCCGTCCGAGTCAGCCTGAACAAGGGCTTGGTCGAGTCGATCTTGTCCGCGACCACCAGCGCGCCGGCGTCATAGCTGCGCGAGCTGATCTTCCCGTCAAACGGAGCGGTAATTCGTGTGAACGCCTTGCGCTCGGCCAAGCGCTTGCCGTCGACCTGCGCGTACGCGAGCTCAGCCTCCGCCGCCGCGACGTCGGCCTTGGTCGCTGCTCGCTTGAGCTGTGCTTCATCAAGCTGCTGCTGGGACACGGCGCGTGTGTCTCCGACCGACTTGAGCCGCTCAAGCGTGACATCCGCCAGGGCGAGCTGGCTCTGCTGCGCCTTGAGCCTGGCGTCGGCGACCGCGATGGCCGCCTTGTTGAGCTCGATCTCCTGATCCAGGACAGGCGTATCGATCTCCGCCAGAACCTGTCCGGACTTGACGTGGTCTCCGATGTCGGCGCTGATCTTGGCGATGTACCCGCCTTCGCGCGGGAAGAGCGAAGCTTCCTGGATCGCCTCGATCCGGCCCGGAAGCGTGACCTTGAGTATCGCGGGCGCTCGCTTGACCTGCGCCACGCTGACACGAGGCGGCGCCGATGCCCGTGCGGCAGCATCCTCGATGAGCCTGGCCTTGGCCGCCTTCTGGGGAAGCACCCCGAAGACCAGCACCAGCCCAGCCAGCACCAGGGGCGTGATCAGGAACACCATTCCCGCCAGCAGCCTTGCGCCGCGTCCGGGCGGGCGGAACTTGAGCCTCTCCGCGTGCTCGCTCCCATGACCGTCTTGTGTGATGCTCACGCGGGCACCTCTTCCTCAGGCTTGTGCGGCGGCTTGCGCCGCAGCAGGCTGTAGAACACCGGAACCATCAGCAGGGTCGTCGCGGTCGCCACCAGCAATCCGCCAATGACCGCCCTTCCGAGCGGCGCGTTCTGCTCGCCGCCCTCTCCCAGACCGAGCGACATGGGGAGCATGCCCATGATCATCGCCAGCGCGGTCATGAGCACCGGACGCAGTCGCACGCGTCCGGCCGCGAACGCGGCATCGAGGGCCGAAAGCCCCTCGCGCCGCTGATCGTTGGCGAACGTGACGAGCAGAACCGAGTTGCTGGTCGCGACGCCGATGCACATGATCGCGCCCATGAGAGAAGGCACGTTGAACGTCGTGCCCGTCACCAGCAGCATGCACACGATGCCGATCAAAGCGCCGGGCAAGGCGGTGACGATGATGAAGGGATCGGTCCACGACTGGAAGTTGACGACCATCAGGAAGTACACGAGCAGCGCCGCCGCGACCAGTCCGAACGTCAGGCCCCCGAAACTCGAACGCATGGACTCGAGCTGTCCGCGGACCGTGATCGACGAGCCCTTGGGAAGCTTGTCCTTGAGTTCCGCCAGCACGCGATCGATCTGGCGGCCCACAGTCCCAAGGTCGGTGCCCGAGACCGACGCCAGCACGTCGTACACGGGCTGCACGTTGTAGTGGCTCACCACGGCCGGAGCACTCCCCCTCGATGTCGTTGCAACATTGGTGAGCAGCTGAGGCGGGGCTCCGCCCGCGATGCTCAGGGGCGTGCCGCGAAGCTCGTCAAGCGAGTCCATCTTGTACTGCGGCGTCTGCACCGCGACCGCGTAGTTCACGCCGTTCTTCGGGTTGAGCCAGTAGTTGGGCGCCGCCTGTCCGGAAGAGCTCAGGGAGATGAGCAGGTTGGACGCCACGTCGCGCTCATTGAGGCCGATCTGCGACGCCCGTGTGCGGTCCACCTCGATCCGCATCTCGGGGGCGTCGGTCACTTGCAGCATGTGCACATCCACCGCGCCGGGGATCTTCGCCACGCGGCGTTCGATCTCGCGGGCCAGCGCCAGGTTCTCCGCCCGCGCCACGCCGCTCACCTGAATGTCGATCGGCGCCGAAAGGCCGAAGTTCAGGATCTGCGAGACGATGTCCGCGGGCTGGAAGAAGAACACGCAGTCGGGAAAGTCCTTGGGAAGCTCCCGCCGCAGCGTCTCGACGTACATGCCCGTCGGATTGCGATGCTCCGGCACCAGCGACACCAGGATCTCGCCATCCGCCGGCGAGACCGTCGCCGAGTCGGAGAACGCCAGATTCACGCCGCCAGCGGGGATGCCGATGTTGTCCAGGATGATCGAGATCTCGTCGGGCGGGATGAGCTGCCTGATGCGATCCTGCACCGCCAGGAAGCGCCGCTCCGACTCTTCAATCCGGGTTCCCGCCGGGCACCGCACATGAAGCCGGAACTGCCCGCTGTCCACGCTGGGGAAGAAGTCTTGCCCGACCAGGGGCGCCGCCAGGCCCGCCGCTCCGATGCTGAGGGCAAAGACGCCGATCGCGAGCCCGCGGTTGCCAAGCGTCCACCCCAGGAGCACGCTGTACGCGCCGCGCAGCTTCTCGAAGAGCGCGTTGAATCCGCGGTGCATCGCCCAGATGGGGCCGCGCCCGCTGGCGTGCTCGCCATGGGCGTAGATGGACGCCTCCCGAGCGAGCAGGTACCGCACCATGGTGGGCACGAGCGTCCGCGACAGCACATAGCTCGCCAGCATCGCGAAGATCACCGCGAGGGAGAGGGGCACGAACAGGAACTTGGCCGCCCCGCTGATGAACACCACCGGCACGAACACGATGCAGATCGCCAGCGTCGAGACGAACGCGGGGACCGCGATCTGCTGGGCGCCGTCCAGGATCGCCTGGAGCAGAGGCTTCTTCATCGCGAGGTTGCGGTGGATGTTCTCGATTTCCACCGTCGCGTCGTCCACCAGGATGCCCACCGCCAGCGCCATGCCGCCCAGGGTCATCGTGTTCAGGGTCTGGCCGATCGCGCTGAGCACGATGATGGACACCATGATCGAGAGCGGGATCGAAACGCAGATGATCACCGTGGAGCGCCAGGAGCCCAGGAAGAGCAGGATCATCGCGCCCGTCAGGCCCGCCGCGATCGCGCCCTCCTTCAGCACGCCATCCAGGGCCGCTTCGACGAACACCGACTGGTCGAACAAAGGCCTGATCTTGAGCTCCGAGGGCAAGCCCGCCTGGATCGCGGGCAACGCCGCCTTCACGCGCTTGACGATGTCGAGCGTCGACGCGCCGGTGGACTTGAGGATCGAAAGCAGCGCCGATCGCGAGTAGTCCGTGTGCACCATCGAAACCTGCGGCAGGAACCCGTCACGAACCTGGGCCACGTCCCGCAGATAGATCGTCGAGGCCCCGCGCTGCGCCACCGGCATGTCGCTGAACGCGTCCAGCACCTCCGGGCTCGCGTTCGTTCGGATCGAGTACTCCGTCGATCCGAACTTGGCGGTGCCCGCCGGGAGGATGACGTTCTGGCTGTTCAGCGCCGCCGACACATCGGCGGGCGCCAGCCCCCGCGCCAGCAGCGCGTCGATGTCCAGGTCCACCATGATCTGGCGGGCCTTGCCGCCGTAGGGCAAGGGCACCTGCGCACCCTGGACCGTCGCGAGCCTCGTGCGGATGAAGTTCAGCCCGAGGTCGTAGAGCGCCTGCTCGGAAAGCGTGTCGCTCGACAGCGCCGCCTGCAGGATCGGGACGTTGGACGCCGAATAGCGGATCACAAAGGGAGGCGTCGTGCCCTGGGGCATGATTCGCAGGATCGTCTGGTTGATCGCGGTGACCTGCGCGACCGCGGCCTCGATCTTGGTCCCGGGTTGGAAGAAGACCTTGATGACGCCCACGCCCGTGAGCGACTGGCTCTCGATGTGCTCGATGCCGTTGACCGTGGTGGTCATGGCCCGTTCGGAGATGGTGACGAAGCGCCGCTCGATCTCTTCGGGCGAAGCGCCGTTGTACGACCAGATCACCGACACGACCGGGATATCGATCTCGGGAAAGATGTCCGTCGGCGTGCGGATGATCGTGACGACGCCCATCAGGGCGATCACGATCGCCATCACGACGAACGTGTACGGCCGACGCAGCGCGAGCCGGACGATCCACATCCCGGAACACTCCTCACCCCAAGGTCCGGTTGAAACCCGGATACTTACGGTGTATGCTTACGCTGTAAGATAGGCGTCCGTCGATGCGGGGTCAAACTTCGCCAATCCGACCCCATCCGTCCGGTGCTCCCTCGCGATCGATGCCCGTCGCCCCGATTGCTCCGTATTCTTGTCCTCCCCATGCCCACCCCCAAGCGCCAACCCCTCTCCCGCCAGCGCGTCATCAGCGCCGCGATCGACTTCGCCGACCGCGAGGGCTTCGAGGCCCTGAGCATGCGCGAGCTGGCCGATCAGCTCGGCGTCGAGGCGATGTCGCTCTACAACCACGTGCCCAACAAGGACGCGCTGCTGGTCGGGATCGTCGAACAGCTCATGGAAGAGGTGCAGGTGCCTCCCGCCGGCGCAGGCTCGCCCCGCGACTGGAAGCACCGCGTGCGCGCGATCGCGCAAAGCTACCGCGCGATGGGCCACCGTCACCCCAACATCTTCGCGCTCCTGCTCCTGAAGGCCTGCAAGCCCGCGCGATCGCTCAGGCCCGTGGAAGCGGTGCTTCAGGCTCTGGCCGACGCCGGATTCGGAAGGCACCAGTCGATCATCGCGCAGCGAACGATCCTCGGCTTCGTCCGAGGCTACACGCTCTGGGAAATCGGGGGCTTTGTCTCGGGCAAACGCTCCGGACCGGGCTGTCGTGCTCATCCGGAGATCGTGCACGATCTCCGCGCCATGGACCCGACGGCGTTCCCTCGCGTGGTGGATCTCGCCTCGGAACTGGTCGACTCGGACCCCACCCAGGAGTTTGAGCTCGGCCTCGACGCGATCCTCGTGGGATTGGAGCATGCACTTGGCCCGGGCACGAAGGCCAGTGTCTCCAAGAGCTCCGCGTCGGCGCGGACCAAGTCCGCGCGCAAGCCCACACGGGCTCGCGCCTGAGTGCACGCATCGATCGCGACGGCCTTAGGCCTTGCGGGCCCGGATCGCCAGGAACATCGGGATCTCGCTGCGCATGCGGTTCTCTTCCGCCGCCCGCGGGCCGGGCTGGCTCGTGCGACGGCTCGCCCACTCTTCAAGCGCATCCACAACCAGCCCCGCTCGCGCGAACGCCGCGACGTACCAGCCGATCGGCCGGTGATACGTCCACGTCTTCACCGCTTCGGCGCCCGAAGACACCGCACCGGGGTTCATCACGATCGGCGCCTTGCTCTCGGAGAGGTACGCATCCACGCGCCGGTACTGAAGCACCTCGGGCTTGGGCTGGAAGCGCGTCTTGCCCTTGATGAAGGGCTTGCCCGGCCCCTTCCCGCCTTGAGCGCCTCGGTCCGTGCCCTTGTCCCAGCCCCACGCGGTCTGCCCCGGATTGCGGAACGCCGGGTGCAGGATGACCGAGACCATCGGCGCGCCGTGCTGGAGCCGCGCCGCGCAGCTCGCCAGCACCGGATCCAGAGGCTCGATGTTCATGAGCGCCAGCACGCAGGCCGCTGCGTCGAAGAGCTCGCCCTCGAACGCTGCGGACTCCACCGAACCCAGATCCCGCGCATCATGCACGTGATACTCGATGAAGCCGCCTCCGCCCGGGATGCCCGCGTTGCGGGCCGCCTGGATGAGCCCCGGCGCTGAGTCCACGCCCATGACCCGGGCGCCGCGTTCGGCCAGCGCCCGCGCCAGCACGCCCGTGCCGCAGGCCACGTCGAGTACGCGCTTGCCCGCACAATCGCCGAGCAGCTCGAGCGTGCCCGGGATCACGACTTTTTCGTGGTGATCCGAGCCGCGATCTTCGACCAGACCGGTGTACCAGCCCGCGACGTGCTCCCAGGAAGATTCGGGATCGGCACGCTTGACGGGGCGTTCCTCGCGGGCAGCCTCGGCCGCCGCGATCGCCGCCGCGGATCGTGGCGCCGGAACCATCGTCGGCTCGGACGCGCCGGGCACATGTCCGGGCTCATCACCATCCGGGGCGCTGCCAGGCGGCGGCTTCTGCCCGATGAGCTTGTAGAACATCGCCGGCACCGGGCTGCGGTACCGCGCCGTCGTCTTGCTTGAGGGATGCTCAAACCCCAGCTCCGCCGCATGCAGGCAGACGCGCAGATCATGGTCGATCTGCTCGCGCTCCAGCGGAGCGGGCGCGCTGCCATCGGCAAGCAAAGCCCGATACCGCTGATCCCCGCAGATCGGATGCCCAAGGTCGCGCAGATGCACGCGGATCTGGTTCTTGCGCCCGGTCTCGAGCCTGAGCTGGAAGAGCGTGCGCCCCTTGCCCGAACCCACCACGCGATAGTGCGTGATCGCGAGCCTGGGCTGCTGCATCGGGCCCTCGTCGTCGCCGCCCTCGTCCAGGTCGGCCTCGCGCGTGAGCTTGGCGACCTCGCCCACCGGCACGCTCTCCATGAGCCCGCGCTGGTTCTGGCGCAGATGCGACTGGATGGTGCCGTTGGCCTTGTCTTCGCCGACCTGCCCTTCGCCCACCGCGAAGTAGATGCGGTGCACGTCCTTGGTGCGGAACTGCTCCTTCAACGTCGCGAACGCCCGCTCGTTCTTGGCGAACACCAGAAGGCCTGAAGCTTCCTTGTCGAGCCTGTGGATGATCCACGCCCGGGCCCCGCGGCGCTTCCGGCGGACATGCACCTTCACCAGGTCAAAGACGTTCCGAGCCGTGCTCGGACCCGTGCGCGTCGTCACGCTCGTCAGCATCCCCGGCGGCTTGTCCACCACGATGACGTCCTCGTCCTCGTGGATGATCGTCAAGCCTGGCGCCAGGAACTTGGCCCGATCCAGTGGCGGCCGGTCAGGCCCGCTGTTCCCGAAGCGGTGGGGGCCCTTGCCGGGCCGGCCACGGCGCATGGGCGGTCCGCCCGCGCCTTCCATCTCGTCTCCCTGGCCCGCAGGACCGCGATCCGGGCGCGAATCGTTGAAGCGAGGCCCGCCAAACCTGGGCTTGCCCGAACCGGGCCCGCCCGATCCCGGCCCACTCGGCCTGGGTCCACCCGGTCTTGGTCCACCCGATCTTGGTCCACCCGATCTTGGTCCACCGACACCGGGACCACCCGGACCGGATGAGGACTCGTCGCTCCCACCGGCTCCGGCGTTCCCAAAGCGGGGCTTTCCATACGGGGGCTTGCCGCGCGATGGCCGGTCCGCCCCGGAGTTGCCGGAGTGCGGGTTGCCGAATCTCGCCTTGGGGCCCGAGGGCTTCCCGCGCCGGGGTCGATCGTTGTTCATCGATCCACTCTATGGAGGTCGCACGCCGGTAGCCTTGACCGTTCGGATCTCGTCAGCGCCCGACCCGGGATTCGATCAGATCCATGAGCCATCCCGCGAACCGGGGCTTGGGGATTCGCCCGGGGGTGTCGGTCCGAGACCCATCGGCGAAGAGGGCCATCGCCTCGATCTCGCCGCTGTCCATGGTCTCCAGCGGGTTGCCGACGACGACGTCCACCTTCTTGCGCACGAGCTTGGCCTGGGCGGAGGCTTCCAGTTCCTCCCGGGGTTCCAGCGCGAACCCTACCATGTATTGCTCGGGACGCCGGTTGGCCGCCACCTCCGCCAGAAGGTCGGGCGTGGGCTCCAGTTCGAGTTGCAAGGGGCCGGCGGTCCGGCGGAACTTCCCATTGAAGAGCTCGGGGTCGACCTTGGGCCTGTAATCGGCCACAGCGGCCGCCATGACGAGCACGCCCGCGGCGGGAACCTCTTCCCGGAGAAGGGTTTGCAGATCCGAACAGGTCCGGAACCGCCGGGTGCGGACGGACGAATGGGTCGGAGCGATCGTGACCGGGCCCAGCAGCAAGGTCACCGGCCAGCCCCGCCGGGCTGCCTCATCCGCCAAGGCGACGCCGACGCGTCCGGAGGACCGGTTTCCGATGAAACGGACCGCGTCGATGGGCTCGTGGGTCGGTCCCGCGGTGATGAGCAGGGTCGGGCGGACCAGGGTGGGGTTCCCGGTTGGGCTTTGGGCTGGCTTGGGGGCTGGGCTTTGGGCCATGGTCGGCTCCGTTTTTCGTTCCCGCTCGACTCGGGCGGGGCGACCGGCGGACAATGTAGCCCCTTCGGAGGCTCCGAAGGGGGCAGGCTGCTGATCTTGGTAGCCTGCATCAACGATTGGTTGCACCGCCGAACGCGGGCCGCCGGGGAGGGCGGGGCGTCCGGGCGGTTATTTGTGTCAACACGCCGCACCGGCGGCGTGCATGAAAGGCGAGCATGGCGCGCAGTCGCAAGAAGCTCGGAGAGATCCTGGTCGGTCTGGGCATCATCACCCCCGATCAGGCTGACAAGGCGGTCGCGGTCGCGAAGGGTTCGGGCAAGCGGATGGGCGATGCGCTCATCGAGCTCGGATTCTGCAAGGAGGACCAGGTCGCCAAGGCCCTGGCCAACCAGTTCGGGATGGAGTTCGTTGATCTGGCCACCCCCGCGGTCGCCAACAAGATCGACATGAAGCTCATCCCCGACGACCTGATCAGGAAGCACTCGATCCTGCCGCTCTCCAAGGCGGGAGGGCGTCTGCAACTGATCATCTCCGACCCCATGGACCTGGACCTGCTGGACATGCTCCGGTTCAGGCTCAACGTGGAAGTCGAGCCCCGTCTGGCGGCCAAGGGCCAGATCCGCAAGTACATCGAGGCCGCGGCCCAGGGCACGCAGAAGCAGCTGGCGCCCACCCAGTCGCTCGTGACCGAGTCGATCGACAAGTCGGTGGACAAGTCCGTCGACAAGTCGATGGACAAGTCGATCGATGTCGCCTCCGAAGACGCGCCGATCGTCAAGCTCTGCAACCGCATCCTGACCGAAGCGGTGAAGATGCGGGCCTCGGACGTGCACATCGAGCCCATGGAAGACCGCGTGCGTCTGCGCTATCGCATCGACGGCGTGTGCGTCGAACGCGATAATCTCCCCAAGCGCATGCAGAACGCCATGCTCTCCCGCTTCAAGCTCATGAGCGGCATGAACATCGCGGAGAAGCGCATCCCGCAGGACGGCCGCATCAAGCTGCCGGTCGAAGACGCCGCGATCGACTTCCGCGTCAGCGCCTGCCCGGCCTACCACGGCGAGTCGGTCGTGCTCCGTATTCTGCGCCCCGACAGCGTGCGAATCGGCCTGGCGAACCTGGGCTTCGAGCAGGACACGCTCGCGATCTTCAACAAGGTGATCCGCCGACCCAACGGCATCTTCCTGGTGACGGGCCCGACCGGTTCGGGCAAGACCACCACGCTCTACACGGCGCTGGATATCCTCAACCGCCCCGACAAGAAGATCATCACCGCCGAGGATCCGGTCGAATACCAGTTCGAAGGCATCAACCAGTGCCAGGTGCGCGAGCACATCGGGCTGACCTTCCCCGCGATTCTCCGCTCGATGCTGCGTCAGGCGCCCAACATCATTCTGGTGGGCGAAATCCGCGATAAGGAAGTCGCCGAAATCGCGATTCAGGCCGCCCTGACGGGCCACCTGGTCTTCTCGACCCTGCACACCAACGACGCGCCCAGTGCCATCACGCGTCTGATCGACATGGGCGTCAAGCCCTTCCTGGTCGCGTCGGCGATCCAGGCGGTGCTGGGCCAGCGACTCATCCGCATCCTCTGCAAGGAGTGCAAGAGGCTCGCCACCGCCGACGAGCTTGATCCCAAGTACCTGCGCCTGACCGGCATGACCATGGAAGAGTCGCTCGGCAAGGTCATGCACCCGGTCGGATGCGACGTGTGCAACAAGATCGGGTACAAGGGCCGTCGCGGGATCTACGAGATGATGGTCATGAACACCGAGATCCGCGAGCTGGCGTTCGCGCTCTCGCCGGTCTCCGAGCTCCGCAAGGCCGCACTGGCCAGCGGCATGCGTCCGCTCGTCGGCGACGGCAAGATCAAGATCCTCGACGGGAAGACCACCCCTGACGAAGTCGCCAGCATCACGCAGGTCGACGTCGACAACATCCCGACCGCCGCAGCCTGATCCGTTTTCTCCGCCACCAACCCGGGCTTGCGCCCGTCTGATCCGAGGTTTCTCTTATGTCCACCATGCAGATCGACCGCCTGCTCGACACCGTCGTCAAGCTCGGCGCCAGCGACCTTCACCTGACCGTCGGCCGTCGTCCGACGATCCGCCACCACGGCCACCTGAAGGACCTTCAGACCAAGGTTCTCGAGCCCGACGACATGGTGGCGCTGATGAAGTCCATCACCCCTGAACGCAACCAGCAGGAGCTTCAGGAAGCCGGCGGCACCGACTTCGGTTTCGCCTACGGCGAGGCGGCCCGCTTCCGCGTGTCGGTCTTCCGCCAGAAGCAGAACCTCGCGATGGTGCTTCGCCAGATCCCGAACAGGCTCCTGTCGATCGAGACGATCGGTTTGCCCGAGGTCTGCCGCGAACTGATCCGCCGTCCGCGCGGCATGTTCCTGGTGACGGGCCCGACCGGTTCGGGCAAGACGACCTCGCTGGCCTCGATGATCAACTTTGTGAACGAGTCGATGGACCGTCACATCGTGACGATCGAGGACCCCATCGAGTATTACCACCAGCACAAGAAGAGCATCGTGAACCAGCGCGCGGTGCACGACGACGTGCCGAGCTTCGCCGAAGCCCTCCGCCGCGTGCTGCGTCAGGACCCGGACGTGATCCTGGTGGGCGAAATGCGCGACCTGGAGACGATCGAGTCGGCGGTGCGTGCGGCCGAAACTGGTCACCTTGTGTTCGGTACCCTGCACACCACCGGGGCCGCCAAGACGATCGACCGCATCGTCGACGCCTTCCCGGTGACCCAGCAGAACCAGATCCGAGTCCAGCTCTCCACCGCCCTGCTGTGCGTGCTGAGCCAGGTGCTCCTGAGCCGCATCGACCAGCCGGGCATGGTGGCCGGATATGAGTTCCTGGTGGTTACCCCGGCCATCCAGAACCTGATCCGTGACAACAAGACCTTCCGCATCGACTCGGCCATCCAGACCGGCAAGAAGTTCGGCATGCAGCTGCTGGACGACCACCTGTGGTCGCTCTACAGCCGCGGCCTGATCTCGGCCGAAGAGATGGTCGACAAGAGCAAAAATCCAAGTGACCTGTCTGATCGGGTGCACAAACTCGGCCGGACCGTGGGCCGCCTCGAGTTCGACGAAGAGGATGTGCAGACCGAAGGCGGCAAGAAGTAAGGCATCCAGATCATCTGGAAATGCCAAAAACCTAAGTGTCGTGTCAAAATCGTTTGGGCCCTTCTCGCCACACGGCGTGAACCGGTCTGGTAGAGTCGTCGAACCGACGTTGGCGGTGGGTGTTCCCGCTGGCATTGGTGGCGGTGCCAGGATGATTCCTGGGCGCTGCCTGACGGTGACTGGAGCGGTTGGTGTGCGGCGGAGTCCGGCGGTGTCCTTATGAAGGACAGCCGGTCACGCAGTCCGGAGCGGGGTCAGGCTTCTGCGAGCAGAGGCGGACCGCAAACCGGATCAATCGGGCCCTGAAAGGGAGTTTCAGGTGGCGATCGATCCCGCAGAACTCAAGGGCCGCAAGCTTGGTCGAGTCTTGACCAAGCTGGGGAAGGTCACGCGCGAGCAGGTTCACGAAGCGCTGGCGGTTCAGCAGACGCGCAAGAAGAAGCTCGGCGAGATCCTGGTGGATCTGGGATACCTCAAGCCCATCGACATTCAGGTGGCGCTGGCGGGTCAGGCGGGCATGTCGTTCGTGGACTTGACCAAGTTCACGATGACCGACGAGCTCAAGGGGCTGATCCCGGCCGACAACATCCAGATGTACCAGATCGTTCCGATCGAGTACAACGCGACGAGCAAGCGGCTCAAGATCGCGATGAAGAGCGCGGACAACTTCCGCGCGGTGGACGACCTCCGCCTGCTCATGGGCTTCAACGTCGACGCGGTCGTGGCCGATCCGACGATCGTCGAGGACCTGATCAAGGCCCACTTCTCCAAGAAGGAGTCGGTGAGCGACGTCGTCAGCGCGATCGCGGCCGACGACAAGTTCAAGGCCCTGGAGGGTCGGGGCGAGTCGGTGGACCTGGACGCGGTGATGGAGCTGGCGGGCGACAACCAGGTCGTCAAGCTTCTCAACCTGGTGCTTCTGCAGGCGATCAAGGATCGCGCGTCGGACATCCACTTCGAGCCCTTCGAGAACGAGTTCAAGATGCGGTACCGCATCGACGGCGTGCTCTACGAGATGGTGCCGCCGCCCAAGCACCTGGGTTCGGCGATCACCAGCCGCATCAAGGTCATGGCGAACCTGGACATCGCCGAGCGTCGTCTGCCTCAGGACGGCCGCGTTGAGTTGACGGTGGGGGGGAACCCGGTCGACCTGCGCGTCGCGATCCTGCCGACGATCCACGGCGAGTCGTGCGTGATGCGCGTGCTGGATCGGAGCAACGTCGAGCTTTCGGTGGATCGTCTGGGCATGCGTGAGGACGATCTGGAGACCTTCCAGCGTCTGATCCACAAGCCCAACGGCATCGTGATCGTGACCGGGCCGACCGGTTCGGGCAAGACGACGACGCTGTACGCGGCGCTGGCGGCCCTGAACTCGATCGACACCAAGATCCTGACGGCGGAAGACCCGGTCGAGTACGACATCGACGGGCTTTGCCAGTGCCAGGTGAACGTGGAGACGGAGACGACGTTCGCCAAGCTGCTGCGAAGCTTCCTGCGTCAGGACCCGGACATCATCCTGGTGGGTGAGATCCGCGACCTGGAGACGGCGCAGATCTCGGTGCAGGCGTCGCTGACGGGCCACCTGGTGCTGAGCACCCTGCACACCAACGACGCGCCGAGCTCGATCGTGCGTCTGCTCGACCTGGGGATGGAGGCCTTCCTTCTGACCGCGACGCTCGAGGGCGTGGTGGCGCAGCGTCTGGTGAGGACGATCTGCAAGAAGTGCAAGGAGGAATACGTGCCGACGGAGGAGCAGCTCATGGAGCTGAGCCTGACGCCGGATGACGTGAAGGGCCGCGTGTTCTTCCGCGGCCGTGGATGCGAGTTCTGCAACAAGAGCGGCTACAAGGGCCGCCTTGCGTTGTTCGAGATCATGACGCTGGACGACGAGATGCGCGAGCTGATCATGCGAGAGGCGAGCACCGCGGTCCTGCGTGACTACGCGAGACAGAAGGGGATGCGCACGCTGCGCGAGTCCGGCCTTCTGGCGATCTACGAGGGCCAGACGACGATCGACGAGGTCGTTCGCGAGACGATCGCGGAGGATTGAGTCGGGGCGTCCCGGCGGTTGAAGTGTCTGCGGGTGAATGGATTCCGGAAGTGTTCAGTCTGAAGACGGGTGAAGCATGCCGACCTTTGCGTACGAAGCGTTGAATGCGGCGGGAAAGCCCCAGAAGGGGACGATCGAGGCCAACTCGAGCGAGGAAGCGATCCATCGCATCAAGGCGCAGGGATTCTTCCCGACGTCGGTGCGCGAACAGAAGGTCAAGAAGTCCGCGGTCGTTGAGGCGGGCGAGGACGACAAGGCCAAGAAGAAGAAGCCCAAGAAGGGCGGCGGCGGCGGGTTCGGCAAGGTCAAGAAGAAGTACCTGACGGTTTTCACCCGTCAGCTCTCGACGCTTCAGGACGCCGGTCTGCCTCTGCTGCGTTCGCTCCAGATTCTCGAGCAGCAGCAGAAGCCCGGGCTTCTGAAGAACGTGCTCCTGGGCGTGTGCGAAGAGGTCGAGGGCGGCTCGAGCCTTTCGGAGGCGATGGCCAAGTACCCGCGTGCGTTCGATCGTCTGTACGTGAAGATGGTGAACGCGGGCGAGATCGGCGGCGTGCTGGACATCATCCTGCAGCGTCTGGCCGAGTTCATGGAAAAGGCCGAGAAGCTCAAGCGCAAGATCAAGGGCGCCATGTTCTACCCGGCGACCGTCATCTCGGTGGCGGCGTTGATCCTGACGGGCATCATGGTGTTCATCATCCCGAAGTTCGAAGAGATCTTCACGGACTTCGGCGTGGAACTCCCGGGTCTGACGCGATGGCTCATGAACACGAGCCGGTGGGTCGCCGGCGGGCGTCCGGGCCAGCAGGTCCCTGGCTTCGTGTTCATCCTGATGCTGCCGTTCATCCTGATGTTCGGCTTCAAGATGATCCGCAAGTCGGGTCCGGGTCGTGCGGCGACGGACTGGATGATCCTGCGCGTTCCGGTCATGGGCACGCTGGTCCGCAAGAGCGTGATCGCGCGTTTCACCCGCACCCTGGGCACCCTGATCTCGGCGGGCGTGCCGATCCTGGAAGCGGTGACGATCACCAAGGAAACCAGCGGCAACTACGTGTTCGAGAAGGCGCTGGGCAAGGTGCACGACTCGATCCGCGAGGGCGAGAGCTTCAGCCAGCCCCTGCGTGAGAGCAAGACCTGCGACGCGATCGTGGTGAACATGATCGACGTCGGTGAAGAGACGGGCGAGATGGACGCGATGCTCCTGAAGATCGCGGACAACTACGACGAAGAGGTGGACGTTGCGGTGGCCTCACTGGTCAGCCTGCTCGAACCCCTCATGGTCGTGGTGCTGGGTGGCATGGTCGGCACGATCGTCGTGGCCATGTTCCTCCCCATGGTGAAGATGATCGAATCCCTGCAGGGCGGCAACAAGGGCGGCGGCATGTGATCGGGCCCCCGGTCCACCTCGAGGCGAGCATGAAGAGCAACTGCGACATCCCGGCGGTTTCCAGCACGCGGAGGCATCGCGCCTTCACGATCGTGGAGCTGCTCATCGGCATCGTGATCATCTCCGTCCTGGCGGCGCTGCTCATCGTCAGCGTCCGCTCGGCGCTGAAGACCACGCGCGGTTCGGCCGACGCGCAGACGCTCAGCACCATCAAGCTCGCGGTGGACAAGTTCAAGCAGGACTTCGGGTTCCTGCCGCCGTTGATCCACGACGACGGCGACACTCGCCAGGGCGCGACCAATCCCATCCAGACCAACGGGCGTCCGGTGATCTTCGAGACCTCCAACGACGAGGATCGTCGGTTCCTGCACACCAAGCCCGCGACCGGGCAGGCGGACCTGCGCTACAGCGTGCGTTCGCTTCCTTACTACGTGCTGGGCGTGCTGGACGCCAAGTCCGACGGCGTGGACGGCCCGGGCTTCCGTGCGCCGACCGCGGACGGGAACTTCAGGCTCTCCGATCGCGCGGTGAATCAGCCCATGCTCGATCTGGGCAAGTCGTCGCTGCAGCTGTTCGCGGCGACCGACGCCAAGACGACGGGCCGGTATGAGCTCCGCGATCGCAAGGGGAATCCGGTCCGCTACTACCGCTGGCTGACGGGACGCGAGCAGCCTGTGGGCTCGAACACCTACGTCATCGAGAAGACCGACGATCTGAATGTGCCCGAGGTCCTGGGCGACGTTGACAAGTCCCCGCGTCTTCGTGATGCGGAGTACGGCCTGGTGATGGCGGGCGAGGATGGACTCTTCGGTGACGAGCCTCTGAGCGACATCCTGACCAAGCTCGGGCTTCCCGGGAACACCGGCGAGGCCCTGGCCCGCAGCAAGGCGCGCGAGGACAACGTGGTGGAGGTGGGCAAGTGAGCACGATCCATCGATCCGCGCGGCGCAGGGCGTTCACGCTCGTCGAGCTCCTGGTGGTCATCAGCCTGCTGGTGCTCCTCCTGGCGGTCGGCGTGCCAGCGTTCGCCAACCTGCTGCGGTCGAGCGAGCGCTCGCTCGCGAACAACGCGATGTCGACCGCGATCCGCGCGGCCCGCGACATCGCGCAGCGTTCCGAGGGCGGAGACGGCGCACTGGTCTTCTCGCTGGAGCCCGGCGGAAGGCTGACGATGACGCCCTGCATCCAGGTCGGCGAGGTGCTCGACCGGACCAGCGGGAACGTCGGGTCTCAGTCGGCGGTGCGGCGCGACGTGTTCGTGCCTCACCCGCTCTTCAAGTCGTCCCAGCTCCCTTCGGGCTGGACGGTTCGCGGCTTCGCGGCGGCGGGCTCGATCGACTCAGAGTGGTACGGCGATCAGCGGACCGGGAACGCGTACGAGATCTCGACCGCGACCGGCCCCAACGCCTCGAACACCGAGCCTCAGTGGGTGCTGCCCGAGACCGGCTTCTACAAGGGAAACAAGTACGCGTCGTCGGGCGCTGATCCGGACGCGGATGTCAACAACGGGCGCAATCGTCAGACGTTCATGCTGCGTTTCGCGGCGGGCACGGGCGCGTTGATCAGCTCGCCCACGGGCGCGATCATCGTTCTGCCGATTTCGGCGGATCCGAACAAGGATCCGTCGGACCGCAAGGTGACGATCCAGGACATGAACAACCAGTCCCGCGACTTTGTGCGGGCGCGGGATGCTGCGGATCTTCGCGTGTGGGCGCGTCAGGTGCTCAACGAGGCGGCGTTCGACAAGTCCGCGACCAACCGGGTGGCGCGTCTGGCGCTGGTGGGCGATGAGTCGGTGGACACGGTGCTCGCCAAGACCGTGCCCTGGGTGACGATGTCGAGCGAGCGTCAGATCGTCGCCGACCTCATCAAGGGGAAGGTTGGATCGGGCGCGGCGGCGGGGCAGACGGTTGATGTCGCGCTGGATCGCCGCACGGGCGTGCTGTACCAGGCGGGCGAGGAGCCCAAGCTGGTCGGCGCGGATCCGAAGAAGCTCGCCCGCGTTCTCAACGCGTTGATCAACGGTCAGATGGTTCAGTCCGAAAGCACGTCAACGGATCCCCTCCCGCTCGTGCCCGAGGCCCAGGTTTTCCTCGTGAGCTCCTACCAGGGCAACACGCTGGAGGTGCGTCAGTGAACACGATGCGTTCCAATCCCCGCGGCTTCTCGCTTGTGGAAGTGCTCATCGCGGTGGTCGTTCTGGCCCTGGGCATTCTGGGCCTGGCGGCGATCTTCCCGGCGGTGATCTCGCAGCAGCGCTCGGCCCAGAGCGAAACGCTCGGGAGCGTGGTGTCTTCCACCGCGAAGATCATGCTGCAGCGGCAGACCTCCACGCTCGCGTGGGAGCGTCTGGACCGTGACGTGACGCTCTCGTCGGTCGGCGACTGCAAGTCGATGACCTACAACGGGCTCTGGGGCGCATTCAACTGGGGCGACCTGGAAGTGCCCTTGAATCCCAAGGTCCTGAACACCTACCGCAGCACCGGCGCGGTGCTTTTCGGCGGCGGCAACGAGTGCTCTTCGGGCGCCGGCGCATCCACGTTTGTTCCCATCGAGTTCTTCCCCACCAACCAGGCTCCCGATCCGCTCTTTGCGCACGAGCGGCTCTTGCCCGAGCCCTTCTCGGGGCCTGATCCGCAGTTCGTGTGGGATTTTGTGCCCCGCAAGGTCGGCGCCGGCGGCGGCCGCACCGTGCTGCAGATCGCGGTCTTCGTGCGCCGCATCGACGCGAACATCCGCATCCCGAGCGGCAAGCGTCTGGCGGAGCTGGTGTACACGAACGATCCGGATGTCCCGCCGACGGTCTTCCCGGTCGCGGTGGAGTCGACCGGCGCGCGGGCGGGCCTGCCTTCCAACAACGGCAAGGGCGAGTACGCGGTCCCGAAGACCACGCTCGTGCAGGCGTCGAGCTCCGATGTCGTCGCGGGCAAGGTGAAGGTGATCCGCTTCCTGCAGACCTCGGCGAATCAGGTGCAGGTGATTTCCCAGCCCGGGCAGAAGCTCGTGGACAACCTGGGCGTGATCCGCACGGTGGTCAAGGCGTCGACCGACGCGACGGGAGCCGTGGTGGGCGTGGAGGTCAGCCCGGCGCTGGACGCCTCGGCGGACCGGTTCACGGAGTCTGAAGCAGGACGCCTGACGCAGATCCTGTACACGCCTCAGATCCCGGTGGATGTCGTGATTTTCGCCCCATGAGCGGGATTGTCCGCGGGCTTGCGGGTTGAGCGAGTTGGGTCCGAACACGTCCGAACAGGTCCGAGCTGGAGAGCATCATGCCGACGCAGACCAAGAAAACTACGACCGGGAGCGTCCGGGGATTCACGCTCCTGGAGCTGCTGGTGGCGGTCGGGATCGCGGCGCTGCTGGCGGTCGCGGTCGCGGGCGTCTTCGACGCGGTGGGCAAGACGGTGGGGAGCGGACGTCGCCTCTCGGAGCTGAACGTCTATGCCGCGATGATCGAGCAGACGATGCGCCGGGACTTTGAGAACATGTCCCCGGACGGGTTCCTGGTGATCCGCAACGAGCGGACCAACAACGGGGCGGTGGAGATCGCGGCGCCGCTGGCGGAGGGTGATTCCAGCCCGCGCGTGCGCCGGATCGACGAGGTCGCGTTCATCTCGCGCGGGAAGTTCACGTCGCAGCGCGAGCCCCTGGATCCGACGCGCGTTGCGATGTCGGACGTGGCGCGGATCTACTTCGGGATGGGCAAGCATCGCGTGGACACCGCGACGACGCCTCCCAATCCGGGCTCGCCCATCAGCACGACGGACAAGTACCGCGTTCCGGTGCTCAACGATGAAAACGTGGATCCCCCGGGCAACCGGCCGGTGAGCGGCTTTGGTGAGGATCCGGGTTCGGCCGCGAACTACATCAATCCTAACCGGTACGCCTCGGACTGGACGCTGCTGCGGCACGTCACGCTGCTCTCCCCGCCTTCGACGGCGCCCGTGACGAGCACCGGCGAGGTGTTCTCGGTTCGTCCCGACGACACCAATCGTCGCCTGGATGACAGCGATCGCCAGATCGCGCTCCAGCCCGCGGCGTCGAGCATCTTCGGAACGCTCGCGGAGCTCGAGAACGCTCCGCCTTCGGCGACCGCCCTGTCGGCGCAGTTCGACCAGCCTCTGTGGCTCGACGGCATCCCCGCGGGCGCGACGAGCAATCCCGCGCCGGACGCGGTGTTCCCGGCGACCGCGTCGGGCGTCGTGGATATCGCGACGACCGATCTGGGCGAAGTCCGCACGCTCTTGGCGCCCCAGTACTGGTCGAGCAGCGCGACCTCGGGCAACACGATCACGATCTACCTCCCGGGGAGCCTCACCCGTCAGCGGCTGGACGCGTTCAAGACCACCAATCCGCGGTTCCAGTTCCTGCGCCTTCCGATCTCGGACTCGGATTCGTACGAGGATCTGACGGTCAAGTACGTCCGTCCGCTGGCCCTGGCGTCTCAGGCGTGGATGCTGGACGCGATGCCGGCCAAGTCGACGACGTATCTGCTTCCGAAGCAGGTGACGATCGGCTCGACGGGCGCGATCTCGGGCTCGACGCAGAACAACAATCGCACGCGTGTGCGGGCCGAGTCCACGCCGCCGGCGCTGCTCTCGATGCTGGCGCTGCCCGACACGACGCCTCAGCAGCGTCTGGTGAAGGCGATGGCGCTGACGGATCAGGCGATGCTGACCCGCTTCAACTTCCTCCCGCGGTGCACGGAGTTCATCGTGGAGTGGTCGTTCGGCGAGGTCTACGGCAGCACGTATCCCGGGAAGGCCGGGCAGCCTGTGTGGTACGGCCTCTCGCGGCCCAACGGCATCGGCACCGGGAGCAATCAGGAGTCGGCCACGGTCGAGGGCGTCAAGGCCACGATCCAGGGGACGAGCCTGGCGCAGCTTCCGGAGGGTTCGTATCCGGCCAGGCTCGATCAGGTGCCTCTGGCGACGGGGGCGACCTCGAGCCAGCGTGACGCCGAGGAGCTTCGGCGCGTGCGTCTGGCGGAGATGATCCACGGCGGCATCGGCCCCAACGACAGCCGCCCGGGGCGGAAGTTCACGCTCGAGTCGTTCTTCGGTCAGGACCTGCCGGTGCCTGATCTGGACGGGAACGAGTCACAGAAGTGGGAGTGGCCCAAGTACATCCGGATCACGATGTCGTTCACGTCCGAGCGCGAGCCGACGCAGGAGCAGACCTACCAGGTCGTGTTCCCGGTTCCCAAGCGTTGAGTGTGCGTGGGGTTGTTTCTGACGGTCCTGGACTGAAGTCGAAGACAGAGGAATCAAGCATGCTCGGCACGCAAGACAATCCCATGGCGGCGCAGGCGGCGGGCGCACTTGGCGCGGTTCGTCGCGGCACGGTGCTGATCCTGGTGCTCGGCGTTCTGGCGCTGCTCGCGGTGATCACCGCGGTGTACGTGTCGCTCGGTCAGGCGGATCGCCGGACGGGTGAGACGGTCAAACGCTCCAAGGCCAACGACGAGGCTGCGGATCGCGTGGCGGACTACATCTCGGGGATCATCGGCGCCGACGCGCTCTCCACGACGGTCGAGCGGCCGCGCCCGGCGGGACCCACCGGCGCCAATCAGCCTCCGGGACTGCGGCGTGAGGCGTTTGACTATCCGTACACCGGGTACGCCTTCCGGAGCATGTTCCCCGCGACCCAGCGGGCGCTGCGCGAGTCGTACCGGTTTGATCCCGCGGGAAGCGTGAGTTCCTGGCCTCTGGCCGACGGCACGCAGACCGATCAGGATCCGCGGGCGGCCTCCGATCCCTTCCTTGCGTCCACCGAACCCACGTACCTGAGCGCCGACGACTCCAAGGACAATCTCGCGCTCAACTACGACTGGGAGAGCCAGTTCAAGAACAATCTGGACTGGGCCCACATCTCCAACATCGGCCCCGACGGCCGGTACGTGAATCTGTTCAACCTGCGCAAGCCCAGCACCTCGAACCCGATCGCGCCGAACATCGGCGCGGGCTTTGACGCTCCGACCTGGGAGCTCAGCGGCCTGAACAACCTGGGAGCCCGCCTCTCGACGACGGCGCCGCTGACCTTCCTGCAGGTGAACTCGGGCAACTCCGAGGCGCCCCCGACGCCCTCGAATACTCCGAATCTCCCGATCGCCAACGCGGGTTATTCGTCGTCCTTGTACAACCGCCCCGCGTTCTTCTCCAACTACCAGCGCTTCGCGTTCCGGCCGATGGACATCGCCGACGGCCTGGACTGGCGCTCGCCCGATTACATCCGCTACCAGTGGGCCGACGCCGACGGCGACGGGTTTGCCGACGCCCGCTGGCAGGAGCTGGTTGACGCGTCCGATCCGACGACCGTTGTGAATCTGATGCCGGCGGGCGAGTACCGCTGGTTCGTCGCGGCCCGCATCATCGATATCTCGGGCCTGGTCAACGTCAACACCGCGGGTGATCTGCTCACGCCCGGAAGCTACGACATCCCGACGGGCTTCTCGCCGGCGGATGTGGATCTGCGCCGCCTGCTGACGATGGCGGATGTGCCCGGCACGACCAATCCCACCGCGACCCTCGGGCTTCGCTCGGGCGGTTACGCGGGGCTTCGCAATCCCGACACGGCCAGCGCCACGCTTCCCGAGAACGCGCCGAACAACTACGCCGAATACCGCGATGCGGCCGGGCAGGGCGTTCGCGCCGCCCGCGCCGGTGCGTACGCGTACGGCGCAATCAAGAAGGCGCTGCTCTCGGGCACGACCCCCGATCCCAACTTCGACCTGACCAAGGACCCGATCGATCCGATCAACTCCGCCAAGCTCACCAACGGCAACTGGGACTGGAGCGCGGGCACCTACGGCAACCTGGTCCGTTTCGGCTCGGGCGGCACCCCGCCTCCCATGAATCCGTTCGCGCGGATGATGGGCTACCAGGAGGCCGCGTCGGCGGCGTTCAGCGGCGAGTTTGCGCGAGGCGGCGCTCGCGGGTTCTTCAGCGCGACCGATCTGACCGAGCTCCTGACGTACCGCGCGAGCAATGACGACGAGATCCTCTCGCGTCTTGAGCAGACGACCGGTGGTCGCCTTCCCTCGACGGATCCGGCGGCCTCCGGCGCGGGCACCGCGTACGACGGAACGCCGATCACGGCGCGTTTCGATCCGCTGCGCAGCACCCGCGGGCGTGAGTGGGAGCGGCGCGGCCGTTCCGAAGTGGATGATGCGTCCGAGCAGCTCGTGCGCGGCATCAACCCCCGCGTGCTGAAGCAGATGGCGTACGACGTCCGCAAGAACCTGACGACGATGAGCGGCAGCCGTCCGTACGCGCCGAGCATCGTCGAGTATCCGTACGCGACCGACATCCGGGCCTCCAAGCTCGACAGCCGCGTCGATCTGCGGGTGGACGCGGTCTCCGAGCTTGGCACCGCGATCTTCAGCAACGACGCGGACCTGAAGATCTCCGCGGCTCGCAATCTCTTCAAGGGCTACCTGGACTCGCTGGCGCCGTTCGTGAACGAGACGCCGACGAGCCTTGACTGGCGTCCGGCCAATGCGTCGACGAACTGGGTTCGCCGCACGCTGGCCTACGGCTATGACGGTCCTGAGCTGCCGTTCAACCTCGCGGCCCACCTTGCGGTCAACCTGATCGACGCGTACGACGACGACGCCAAGGCTCAGGCTGGCAAGGTGCAGCCCGCGGTCGACACGCGCATGGACAATCCCACGGTCGTCACGGTGGTGATGGACCAGAGCATTGTTCATCCCGCGAACCCCGCGTCGTCGGATCTCCTGAATAAGGAGACCGGCGTGCAGGTGCCCAACCGCAAGCACCCGTGGGCGGCGTCGGGCGATGGCTTCCGCTTCCCCCCCGAGAACTACAAGACGGTGGATCCCACCGATCCGACCAAGTACGTGACGGGCAAGGACAAGATCCTGGCGGCCAAGCTCCACAGCCCGACCGCGACGCCCAAGACCCAGCCCTTGTATTCGCCGGTGAAGAACGTGTACGGGCTCGAGGCGTTCCCGCTTGTGACGCAGGCCGCGACGATCTTCGTCTACGCGGACTCCACGGCGGGCTCCGCCGATCCGACCCAGGACGACGGGTTCGGCAACACGACCAAGATCCCGACGATCGACGGCAGCCTGGATCCCAACAACGACGACCTGATCCTGCAGGCGGTCGCGTTCCAGCTCCACAATCCGTTCGACAAGGAGATCGCGCTCTCGGCTGGGACCGGCGGCGAGTACCTGTACTACATCACCTTTGGCGGTCACGCGTACAAGGTCTGCGACACCGACGATTCGGACAACGTGGTGGACGTGTCCCTGGCGCCGGGCGAGACGCGCTGGTTCTACTTCGCGGGCGATCTGGCCAAGTACCAGGCCCGCTTCGACGGGCTGCCTGGCTCGACCCCGACCCCGGGCTTCCTGGCCAAGCTCATCGGGCAGCAGCTCGGCGTGGATTCGACGGTGAGCAAGGCGCCGGCGCGGGTTGCGCTGCTGAATCCCGTCACGGGAGTGACGCTCAAGTCCAGCTCGGCCAAGGTGAGCACGCGGGTGCTGCACAGCACGGGCGTTGCGACGCTGACCGATCCCGAGAATCGCGTGGTCAGGCTCTGGCGTGCGATCCGCCTTGGCGAGACCGGCGATATTCCCGGTCAGCAGGCCAACGCGGTCGAGAACGACATGCTTGTGGATCGCCTGCGCGATCCGATCGATACGTCGGTGCTCGGTGGCGCCGCGATTCTGGCCCGTCGCCTCGACGAGAAGGTCGTGGACGTCGGGAACATTCCGATCGGTGATCAGACGACTGCGGACAAGGGCCTGATGGTCATGTTCGTGAACGCGATCACGCGTCGCGGCGAGACCGCGAAGACTCCGACCGGAGCGCTGCCGGCGTTCATGATGGAGGCGACCACGACCGCGGGCGTGATCCGCAACCTGCTCGACTGGAACAACGACTTCGCGCCGGCCAAGGCCCTGACGGACTCGCTTGATGCGACCGATTTCTCGGTGCCCGGCGCCAAGATGGCGGCCGAAGACGCCTCGCTCTTCAAGACCGAGATCGTGGACAAGAACCGCACCGCCCTGAAGGCCACCACGCTCGGGAATCCGGACGATCGCCATGGCGATCCGGTGCCCAACAACCTGAGCAACAAGACCTTCGCTGAGGTTCGCGCCAGTTTCGTCCTGGCCAACAACCGCCTGCGGAGCGACTTCACGAGCATGGGCCCGACGGGCAACGCGCAGAACGCCAACAACCAGATCGTGCCCGGGACGATCAGGCTTGGCGATCTGATCACGCAGCTTGCCATCGGCGCGGAGTTCGACCCGTGGCGCGGCATCGCGGTGGACGGCTCGGGCGAGCTGGACACCACGGACGCCGGGAACACGATCCGCGCGGCCAGCCCTGGATCGATCGTCACCAACGCCTGGATCTCGGACGACACCACCGGCGGCACGCCCGATCCGACCAAGGCAGAAGCAGACGATCCGCGCTGGACCACGCTCGGCGAGATGCTCGCGATCGCCCTGGACTATGACACGGGTCTCCAGCAGAGCGTCAAGAACTCGATTCCCAACCCGTACTTCCGCATGGGGCGCGTGCTGCCGAGCAACTCGCCCCCCATCTGGCCCAAGCTGGTGCGTGGCTGCCTGGTCACCGACGACTACACGCCTTACGAGAACCGCCTGGCGACTTCGGGCGAGATCAAGTACGACGCGCCGGATCCCAACAGCTTCAAGACCAACTCGGACCGCATCCGCGGCCTGGGCATTCCCGCGGCGCTGAACATCGCGACGACGTTCCGCACGCTGGGGCGCTACCGGGTGGATGACATCCAGGGCGCCAACCTGGAGCTCACGCGCGAGTCTCTGGGCGATCTGTCGAAGGTCGTCCCAGGCCAGATCAACATCAACACGGCGCCGCTCTCGGTGCTGCGCACGCTGCCTCTGGTCTCGCCCACGCAGGGTTTGGACCCGCTGGATACCAGCGCCCAGCCCGAGTGGTGGGGCAAGGGTTCGAACGCGACCGACCTGGATGGCCCCTGGGGCGTGACGACGCGCAACAGCGACATCGCGGCCCGCATCCTGGCGTACCGCGACAAGCTCTGGTACTCGCCGACGCGCAAGCCTCTGAATCAGGCCAATCCGCGCGTGATCGGTTACGGCAACGACGCGGGCGGCGCCAGCGCCTTCGCGATCGACGGCGTCGGCGGCGGCAACGGGCGCTTCAAGGCCCTGAACCCGACGGCCAACAAGACGCGCGAGCTGCCGGTCCGTGAGTATCCGGGCTTCCGCTCCATCGGCGAGGTCATGCTCGCGACCAAGCGCGATCTGTCCCTGGTCACCAACTCGCAGACCCCTGATCCGGACTCGATCGACTTCCTCGGTTGGGACAACGACAGCGGCGCCGCGGGTGGCAATGCTCGTGGGATGGGCGGCCAGAAGATCACGTTCACCGCGCCCAAGGGCGGAAACGTGACGGTCAACGCGATCAACTCCGGCCGGATGTACGGCAAGCCCGGGTCGACCGGCTCGCCTGTTCCCAAGGAGCTGCTCTCGGGCGTGGCCAACTCGCCCGACGAGCGTCTGGCAGTCTTTAACGCGATCGCCAACTCGATCAGCGTGAGCAGCGACTACTACGCGTGCTGGTTCGTGCTGCACGGCTACAAGCGTTCGGACGTCGAGACGCTGAAGGACACTGATCCTCTGGTGCCTTCGGTCGCGCGGCGCTACCTGATGATCATCGATCGTTCCAACGTGAAGTCCCAGACCGATCGCCCTCGGATCGTGGTCTTCAAGGAGCTGCCGGTGTCGAACTGATGTGATTTGCGACGGGCCGAAAGGCCGGTCTTCATTCCAGATTTCGGGACGGATGGTCCGTCTCGAAGCACCGGGTCGCACGGAGGGGTGCGGCCCGGGCTTTTTTTGGTCGGAGAAGGCACCGAGGGATCAAGCCACCAAGCCATCGAGTGCGTCAGTTCAAAGATGCGGGAGGTAGCTGCATGCACCACCATCTTGGGGCTTGGAGAGCACGCGCAGCCCCCGCCTCGTGCGGCGGCCCGAGCGCTGCTAGGATTGACCGTCCAGGGTGTAGCTCAGCTTGGTAGAGCGTCTGGTTTGGGTCCAGAAGGCCGCAGGTTCAAATCCTGTCACCCTGATTTCAGCGGATTGCCGGACCCGAGACGCGTCTGTTGCACCGGCGTCGCGGAAGCGGCCAAGCGTGCTTCGTCACCCGATCTGCATTGCTGAAACTCGAAAAGTCACGTTGCGGGCGAAGGCTGCGGTCCGCGATCGGCGCCGGGGAACCACTCGGTGTGGATCTCGCCGCGACGGCCGAAGTACTGGACGCACTTGCCGGTGAGCTGGACGAAGTAGCCGACGCATCCGGCCTCCAGGACTTGGCGCGTGAACTGGGGGTACATGATCTCGCCGCGCTGCGCCTGGCGGACCGCGGCCTGGACCTGCGTCGCGGAGAACTCCTGGCTGATGGCCGCGGCAGCGCACTCCATCGGTTCAACGCACGATCCGCCGTCGGGCGTGTAGTAGGTGGTCTCCTTGCGTGTGTAGTCCGCGTGATACCGCTCGATGCCCGCGTGCGTGAGCCGCGCCACGAGATCGCCGAAGTGGATCTGGCCCGCCGCGGAGAGGCTCGCGCACGTCTTCACGGTCATGGTCTGTTCGCTGTTCATCGTGGTCTCTTTCGGAAGGCGTGTGATCAGTCGACGGGGATGCCTTTGAGCCCTTGGCGGGCGACGACGTCTTTGAGCATGGCGAGCAGGGACCCGCGTTGTTGCTCTGTGAAGTGGCCGAAGAACTCGTGGTCGTTCTGGTCCGCGAGCTTGGCCAGGATGGGGACCAGCTTCTTGCCTGAGGCGGTCAGCGTGAGGGTCTGGAACCGCCGGTCCGCCTTCTCGGCACGGCACAGGATCAGACGCTTGGCGGAGAGGCGATCGACCAGCTTCGAAACGGTGCCGCGGGTCATGCCGAGCGATGCGGCAAGCTGGCTTGGATTAACGCCATCGGACTCAAAGAGCGCCCGCATCACGACCCACTCGGCAACCGTGACGCCGTGAGATTCCACCTTGAGGCTGAAAGCGTGGGAGACGTGGTTGGAGACGAACCGGAGCCAATACCCCGTGTGGCTTTCCAGCGTGCTGATGGGCGAGGATGAGGTCATGGGCCTACAGATGGTTGCCTAAGAAACTATAGGGAGCGAAGTGTCGGGGTCAAGTGTCCGACCTCGAGGGAAGTGGGGCACGGAGGCGAAATCCGCAGCTTTGGCCAGGCCGAGCAACCATCCGCTAGCATGCACCGCATGAACCCCCGCGAGAGCAGCGACACCATCGGCGTGATTCTGAGTCTGCATGCGATGATCAATCGCTTTGTCGCCGAGGCGGTCGAAGATGTGCCGGAGAGCCGGTGGACGGAGCAGCCGAGCGGAATCGTGAATCATCCGGCGTGGACGCTGGCGCATCTGAACGCGTATGCAGGCATGTTGTTGACCATGCTCGACGACCCGAGCGTGCCGACGGCCGACGCCGAGATGGAGCGGTTCGGGTATGGCACCACGCCATTACCCGACATGTCGGCCTATCCGAGCAAGGCTGAACTGCTCGAGCAGTTCACCACTCGGAACGCACAGCTTGCCAAGGTCGTCGCGGCGAAGCACGCGCAGTACTTTCCGCGGCCCGCTCCCGAGAAGTTCCAGCCGCACGCGCCGACCATCGCACACATCGCGATCATCCTGCTGGCGGCGCATCCGCCGCATCACTTGGGCCAGCTCAAGCAATGGCGGCGTGCCGCGGGGTTGGCGAGCGGGGCGTAACCGCGCGGACCGAGCAGCACGCAAGGCGTGTGACTCGGAACTTGTCTCCGACCAGCGGTGCGATGCCAAGAAGCTGGAGCTTCGGCATCAAGTTGGCTCCGATGGTGGGGACCGGAAGCGATTGCCCAGGGGCGCGTCCATGCCCGCAATGCGCTGCGATCGCTTGGGCGGCGGGGGGGGGCACGATGGTCACTGGGAAGCTCCCCGCGCCTTGATGGCCGTTCTGGCGAGTGTTTGCGCTTTCGGAGAATGCGATCGGTGTGGGATGAGTCCAAGCTCCGCAGGATGAGCCGTGGAGCCATCCGAACGCTCGCTGTCGGTGCGTTCGGCCAGCACCGACCAACGCTCACCGCCCAAGTTGCTTTCTGGGCAGTCGGACAGCGGAGCCGTCGAGCGGCTGGGCGCTCGGGCGCGCCCACGTCGATGATTCCTCCGGAGGGTTTCCCGGGGGGGCGGGCATCTGCGTCCCGAGTTTCTTATGCTGCCCGCGTTCCTCGTGGCCTTGCTCCATTCCAGGCATCACGGATCGCGGCCGTCCGACCGGGCGGCTCATTGCGATTCCATGCCTTTGCGTACCCGGAGGGATCATGATCGTCTCCCGCGTTGCCTTGAGCGTCGTGTGTGCGTTGTCCTTCGCCCAGAGCGTCGCGGTTGCGGACGACACCATGGGGCACTCCAAGCACGGCAGCGCGTTCGACACGGGCCTGCGTCAGAAGCCGTGGCGCATGGAAGGCATCGGGAAGGCGCATTTCCCGATCACAACCAAAGTTCCCGAGGTCCAGGAGTGGTTCGATCAGGGCAACGCGCTGCTGCAATCGTTCTGGTACGAGGAGGCCGAGCGTTCTTTCCGCTGGTGCTTGAAGCTTGATCCGGATTGCGCGATGGCTTACTGGGGGATGGCCCGGTGCGGACTGAGCTGGTCCACGGGGCTGAACGATTTTCCTGACGTCAAGCGGTACAAGGACTTCCTGAAGGAGGCGGTGCGCCGCAAGGACTCGGTCACGCCTCGGGAGCGGATGTTCATCGAGGCGTGGGATGCAGCGATGCGTGCGGACGGGCCTGAGCGTGTGAAGACGCTGAACAAGCGGCTGCAAGAGCTCGTGGTGCAGTTTCCGGAAGACCTGGAGGCCGAGACGCTTCTGGCGATGTTCTCGATCGAGGCGGGCAATCCGGTGGGAACGGAAATGATCGTGCGCGACATCCTGCAGAAGGCGCCCGATCACCCCGGGGCGCACCACACGCGGATCCACAACTGGGACGGCCCGCTCGCGGAGCAGGCCATCGCGAGCTGCCAGGCGTACGGGCGCGTCGCGCCCGGGATCGGGCACGCCAACCACATGCCCGGGCACAACTACTCGAAGATCGGCATGTGGC